>NZ_BSSY01000012.1:0-274408 GCF_030269225.1 Actinoplanes sp. NBRC 101535
GTCAAGCGGAGTTCCTGGTTCTGGGTTGTCTTGGAGTGACAAACCTTGATACCTGAACTCCGCTTCTTACTCCCCGATCAACACACCCCTTGACCAGCCACACCAACGCCTAACTGAACGGCGTTGCATCTAGTCCTCGACCGCGGGTGGTTCCTCCGGTAGCGGGAGCTCAGCGTCGACGGTGGACTGTACTCGCCGTCGCTGGGGTATGGGGTTGTCCTCGGTCTGGATGGGGTGTCCCAGCACCCGGTCGGTTCCGGTCTTGAGCCATTCGAGGGCGACCCGTACCTGTTCCTCGATCTGGTATGCGGAGATGGCGCCGGACTCGACCAAGCGGCTGACGAAGTCGATGGTCTGCTTGCGGTTGGTGAGGGCATGCGCCCGGATGGCGTCGAGGATCGCCTGCGAATCGGCCGGATTCTTCGCCAGCTGCAGGGCGAAACGGTTCATGTCGCCCTGATCGATGATGCCGCGGTAGTACTCGACGCGGGCGGCGACGATCTGCCGGTGATTCTGCTCCTTGAGATGCCGCAGCTTCTGCCACTCGCGTTCGAGTTCGATCCGGCGGCTAACCGAGGCGTGCTGGACGCCCTCGTCGTCGGTCCAGAGATGCAGGAAGGCGGTGACGTGAGTGCCGTACCCGACACCGGCGAGATGCTCGTTCTCGGCGACGGCGTCGACCAGTGCCTCACTCTCCAGGAACAGGAGAGCCTTCGCCGAACGATGCTGCAGGTGTTCGTTCAGTTCCCGTTCCGCCTCCGCGGTGGCGTCGATCGGGTATCGGCGGGAGAAAGATCGCAGCTCGTGGGCGACAGATCGGGCCATCGCCGGGCCCAGATTGTGGATGTTGCTCAGAACCGCCTCGACCGGGCGGACCACCCGCCAGACGAGGGTGAGATCCGCGGTGAACGCGAAGGCGTCCACCCTGCTGGGAAGCGTGGTTCGCATGATGGTCTGGTGCCGGCCGGTGTCCACCTCGTACATAGTCCCGGCCGGGCTTGCGAGAAGCTGACCGTACGTCGGCTGGCGTGGCAGGGTGTAGGGGACGAGTTCACCGGTCCGCGTCATCAGGACCAGTGCCCGTGCGGCGCGTACCCGGGGCTTGTTCCACAGCAGGCTCCACCGGTTGATCCGCTGTTCCCTCCACAGGCGGACGTTCCGGCGGGCTGCCTTCTCTGACGGCGGTGGCTTGCGTGCGGCGTTCGAGGCGTGCGACGGTGCCGGGCCGTCTGCCTCGGGGGAAGGCTGCTCCGGGCCGACGGGCGGCGAGGCGGCCGGCTCCGCCCTGGTCGTCGGGGCGTCCTTGTCGTCCTGCTCGTGCCGGGCGTCGGTCGTCGGCATGCTGGTCCTTCCTTCCTAGCCTTTGTCGATGGCTTGTTCGATGAGGTCCGCGACCGCCGGAGCGAGGGGGTCTACCCAGTCGACGCGCATGCTGCGGACCAGATACCTGAGGTGATCGCGGGCATGGTCGGAGTCGGCGAGCAACGGCAGAAAGGATTCCAGCGCGGACAGACAAGCAGGATCCCGCTCCGCCTCGCGGATCCATTCGCGGAGCTGATTCGCGCCGAACACGTCGTTGGGCGCGGCGTTCAACGTCTGCCAGACCAGATCTGCGAAGTTGTCGGCCAACGCCGGGTTGCGTTCGAGCAGGGTGAGAAGGAGAGGCCAGCGTGCGCGATCCGCCGCGATGATGTGGCCGTCCGGTTCCCAGCCGGCGAAGGGCCTGGTGGCCATCAGTTGCAGAATGCAGGACAAAGCGAAGGTGCGCAGTCCGTTGCGGCGTTCCAGAAGCCATGCGTTGAGGTGGTCGAGGACCGGTTCGACCGCGCCGGCCGCGAAGAGCGAGGCGACGCTCCACCGAGCCGCCAGGTGTAGTTCCAGCGAGCCGACCGTTTCTTCATCGGTCTCCTCCTCGGGTTCCTCGCGGACCGCGTAAGACCTCACCTTCCGCCAGGTGCCGATGATGCGGAGGTGATCGAGGGCGATCTCGGGATCCCGCAGCCCCAGATTGCGGCTCTGCGCCAGCGCGGCCGTCCAGCGCAATCGGTTGTCGTCTCCCCGTACCCACTTGTGAATGACCGCGCGGACGGCCGGGCGTACCCGCTCGTCGTAGGCGGCAAGATCCAGGATGATCGCGCTGGCCATCCGCTCATCCTCATCCGCCGAGGCGGCCCAGGGCTGGACCAGGTCGTGCAGGACGGATGCGAAGTTCATGGCGCACAGAACGCTGAGAGCCTGGGCGGCTCGGACCCACACGAAGGCCCGGCTCTCCTTGACCAGTTCCTTGAGCCAATCGACGACCGCGGGGTGAACGGTGTGGTGCCATTTCCAGATGCACGTGAGGATCGCCATCGGGAACCGGTCGTCGTCGAACAACACCCGCTGGGAGGGAACCGGCAGGCCGTTGACGAACATCGGCTTCTCCACCATATGGCAGCGCATTGTCGCCAGTTGACCGCTGCGGTCATCGCTGAAGACCGGACGGCGGCGGTTCCGGGTGATGGCCGTGGTCGAGATCAGACGCTGGGCCAGGTCCTCAGCGGTGTTCACCACATGGTCGTACGGAGAGTCGCTGAACACGGCGAGAGCGATGCGCAAGCTGCCGGTCCGGAGCTCGGTCTCGTGTGCCGAGCCCTTGTTCGCGGCGCGGAGGGGTGCGAACCAGGCGAGGACCTGCCGTTCGATCATCTGCCTGGACCGGATCAGGACATCCTCATAACCGATCTCACCACGGCCGTGGGTCACCAGCAGCGAGGCGAGCTCTACCACCTCGGAAACGTGGGGTTGGGGACCCAACGTGGCCAGCGTCTCGGGCTCTCTCGCCAGACCCCGGAGACGGTCGATCACATCGAGACCGTCATGGTCGCGGAGCGCCTCCCTGATGTGCGCGTCGATGGTCGGTGGGATCTCCGGTGCGATGTGATCGCGGACGTAACCGCCGAGAGTGTCCGGGCGCAGCGCGTCAAGATCGACGATGACGACGCAGTATGCGTTCTTCTCCCGCATCAGCTGACCGAGCCGGTCCATGTGCATCTCACGGAGGCCCACGCCGTCGGATTCAGCGAGGTATCCCCAGCACTCCTCGATGTCCTCCGCGCTGAGCCGCTCGACCTCGCGGTCCTCGGCGACGCGGGCGACCTTGCCAGTGGTGACCGCGTCCAGCAGATGGAGGGCGGTGGTCGTACGGCCCGTCCCCGGGGCGCTGCGAAGGACGATGGCGTGCCGCTCCCGGAGAACGGCCAGGAGATCGTGGTAACCGTCCACCGAGACGTAGGTGGCCCGGATACCGGCCATCACCGTGTCGCGGACCGGACCCGGTCCGAGCGCGCCCTGGTAACCGGCCACCAGGTTCTGCACGATACGGGTGCCGATTTGGAGATCCCGTATCTGGCTGCTGTCGACGAACGCGCTGTTTCCGACGCTCAGGTAGTTCAGGCCGCTGCGGTACGCCTCCGACTGATCCGCCAGCGGGTTGGGGCCGCCTCCGGAGAGAGGGCCGGTGTCGTCGCGGCCCTGCTTTGCGGTGGCGGCACCCTTGGCGTGTCGGTCGGTCTTGCCGGTGGACTTGGATGCGGTGCCGTCCTTCGGTCCCGAGCTCGTTGCTCCGGCCGCGGACTTGTCGCCGCCGCTCGGCGTGGTGCCTCCGGCCGGGCCGGAGGCGGAGGACTCGCCGCTCACTGATCACCCAAGTGGTAGGCCGGGCCGACGTGCAGGCCGTGGACCGTGCTCCGTTCGACGTACGCGGACGGTCCGTTGAAGGTGAACTGCCGACTGCCCAGGGGCGTGGGTGCGGTAGGAGCTGACGGGGACTGCGGTGGAATCGGTGGGGTCGAGTAGCCCGGAACGTACAGCCATGCTCGCCGGTCGACCTCCTTGACCTTGACGTCGACGCGGGCCCACTGCTCAGGGTGGAGTTGGTGGCCGCCGTGCCGGACGACGGAGTCGAACAGTTGCTCGGAAACCACCACGGCGAGCGGCGCCGCGGTAGCGGTCTCCAGGGTTCGCCTGACGACTGGGGCGTCGGCCAGCCTGCACGCCAGGTCCACGTCGGAACCACTGATCCCCCAGGTGTCCCGGTCCACCTCGCCGCCGTGCAGGCCGATCCGGAACTTCAGCGGGGGACCGTCGGCGAGTTGGAGCGCGCGGTACAGGTGCTGGATCCCGGTGCCGATCAACTGAATCTTCGGCACCGCGGCGGTCGCCGTCCCGAGGATTCCGTCACCACGGTCCTCGAGCCGGATTCCGTCGGTGATGCCGGCCGATGACAATGCCTGCCCGACAGCCGCGTACAGCGTTTCCCGCATGGCTAGCTTGGCCGGGTTGGGTAGTTTTCCGGACCCCTGCACATCGATCATGAAAATGGTGTGGTGGAGCGCCTCTGTGCTCATGTCACCTCGTCACTCGAATGGCTAACGAAGAAGGTCGCACGTGGTGGTCGCGGTCGATGTGAACCCGTTCACACCGTGCCGATCGCTTTCAGTAGGTCCTGATCGGTGACGATGACGCGCCGCGGGGCGGTCCGAACCACTCCGGACCTTCGCAGTAGGCCCAGTGCTTTGGCCGTACCCTCACGGGTCGCACCGACCAGGGCGGCGAGTTCGTGCTGCGGAAGCGGCAGGTCGATCCGCACCCCGTCGTCGCACACCCGGCCCGCCCGGTCGGCCAGTTCGGTGAGAACCTGGGCCACACGCTGCAGAAGCGTCGCGGAGACCAGAGCGCGTCGCTGGGAGTCGGAGTCCCGCAATCGGCCGCCCAGGGCACGCATGATCACCCGGTTGGCCGCTGGCCGCCGTGTCAGCGTCTCGGTGAACCGGCCGACGGGGATCACCACGGCCTCGGTGCGCACCAGTGCCGTCACCGTCGCGCTGCGTGTGCCGCCGTCGATGGCCGAGAGCTCGCCGATGATGTCGCCGGGGCCGCGCAAAGCGAGGATCAGCCGGGTCCCGTGCACAGTGTTCACCGAGACGCTTGCGCGACCGGTCCGGATCAGCAGGACGAATTCCGGTATGTCCCCTTCAGTGATCATGACGGTTCCGGGCCGGTAGGCACGTCGGGTGCCGGCGCGGAGAAGTGCCGTGGCATCCTCGTGATCCAGTGATTCCCATGCGGACGGCTCTCGGCCGAGAAGGCTCATCTCCCGGTCCTGTCCCAATTCGGGTGAAGGCGATACGTCACCCTAATCGGGGTGGACGGCGCGGGCTATCGAGCATTCGGGTACGTCATCGAAAGAGGCTGGTTGCGATCAATGCCACGGATCCCGCGGTGAGAACGATCGCGATTCTGATCAATTGGAACTTGACTAAGGCGATCCGGCTGCTGGCGCAGAGCTGTGCGATCACCCCGGGAAGGGTATCCGCCGCGGCCTCCTCGATGCACCGCTGGACCCGGGCGGGCCGGCGCAGACGTGCGACGTGCCCGAAGTAGGTGACCCGTTCGGCGGGTCCCGCGTTGTGCAGCCGGGGCGTGACGGCCGCGGCCAGGCAGAGCATGGCCAGGGTCCACGCGGTGCCGGCGGCCCACCAGCGCCAGTCGTCCGAGGTGTTGCCGGGGAGGGTGATCAGGAGGGTGAAACCGCCACCCCCGATGATCTGCAGGCAGTCGGTGGCCTTGGTGTCCGCGCGCCTGATCTCGTCACGCGTCTCGGTGAGTAGTTTCTCGGCCAGCTGCTGTGAGGTGACGACTGACATGGCGGCCTCCCGCGTGACGATCCGTTGGTTCAGGATTTCGCCCCCGGACGGTCCTCGCTGTACTCGTGTTCACAGCTTTCTCCGTATGACCGAAGTGATATGGCGGCGGGCGTTTGTCTGTCGCTCAGACTGAACCCTGTCTATACAGGCTGGTGAATGGAGTACTCCCATGGCCGGTTCCACGCGTCATCGACGTGTCCTTCTGGTCACGTTGCCCGGTCTCGTCGGGCTTCTCGGTCTGCTCTTCACGCTGGCCTCGGTGCCGGCGTCCGCGGCCGCCGCGCTCACCGTCGCGCAGGCGATCAGCAGCCAGAGCGGCAGCAGCGCCGCCGTCGTCGGCTACATCGTGGGGGAGCCCACGGCCACCGACACGGTGCGGTTCAGCAGTTTCACCGGGGACACCGCGCTGGCCATCGCCGACAGCGCGAGCGAGACCGACACCGACGACATGCTGTACGTGCAGATCACCAGCTCGTACCGGTCGGCGTTCGGACTGGCGAGCAATCCGAGCCTGATCGGCAAGGCTCTCACCGTGACGGGGACGCTGACCGCGTACTTCGCGCACGCCGGCCTCAAATCGCCGAGCGCGATGTCTCTCGGAACGAGTGCCACCACCAGCCCGACGTCGACGGCGACCGCGACGCCGACCGCGTCCAGCACCACCGACACCTACTACGCGAACGCGCTGGGCAAGACCGGTTCCAGCCTGAAGAGCGCGCTGCACACGATCATCTCCAGCAACGTGACCAAGCTGTCGTACGACGGGGTCTGGGACGCGCTGAAGGTGACCGACCAGGACCCGTCGAACTCGTCGAACGTGAAGCTGTTCTACTCCGGGATCAGCCGGTCGAAGTCGCTCAACGGCGGCGACAGCGGCGACTGGAACCGGGAGCACGTGTGGGCGCAGTCGCACGGTGACTTCGGCACCACCGCCGGGCCGGGCACCGACCTGCACCACCTGCGTCCCGAGGACGTCACGATCAACGCGCTGCGCGGCAACCTGGACTTCGACACCGGTGGCACCGCCGTCTCCGGCGCGTCCGGCAACTACAGCGACTCGAACTCGTGGGAGCCGCGGACCGCCGTCAAGGGCGACGTCGCCCGGATGATCTTCTACATGGCCGTGCGCTACGAGGGCGACGACGCCTTCGCCGACCTGGAGGTCAACGACACGGCCGGCAACGGCAGCGTCCCGTACATGGGCCGGCTGTCCACGCTGAAGGCCTGGAACACCGCCGACCCGCCGGACGCCGCGGAGAAGGCCCGCAACCAGACGATCTACAGCACCTACCAGCACAACCGGAACCCGTTCATCGATCACCCGGAGTGGGTCAGCTCGATCTTCTGATCGGCGTCCGCAACAGCGCGCTCGGCCGGTACCGGCCGGCCGAGATAGAAGCCCTGGCCGAGCGGCACGCCGCACGCGGCCAGGGCATCGCGTTGCCCGGACGACTCGATGCCTTCGGCGATCACCGTGCAGTCGTGTTCGCGGGCGAACTCGACCAGCGAGCGGATCGACGCCCGCCGGGCCTCCTCGGTCTCGACGCCGTCCAGGGCAGCGGAATTGACCTTGAGGTAGGCGGGCTTGAGGGACTCGACGCGGGCCAGCGAGTCGTATCCGGCGCCCGCGTCATCCACCGCGATCCGGGTGCCGGCCGGCAGTTCGGCCAGGTCACCGGGCTCCGCACTGGTGATCTCCAGGATCACCGGCCGGTTGCACTCGGCGAGGAGTTGTCCCAGCTCACGACGGCGCAGCAGGTCGGTGGAGACGTTGATCGACAGCCAGGTGCCGTCCGGCAGCGAGGCCGCGGACGCCATCGCGGCCCGGACCAGGGCGGCGTCGAGGTCGATGTGCCGGCCCTGCGCCTGCGCCGCCTCCAGCCCCACCTGCGGGCTGCTGCCGTCGGCGAACCGGGTGAGAGCCTCGTAGCCGACCACCTCGCCGGAGTCCAGCTCGAAGATCGGCTGGAAGACGGTGAAGAAGGTGAACTCCTCGAAGGCACCCGCGCCGCTGACCGCCGTCGACCGTCCCCGGCGGACCGTCTGCGGTGCCCGGACGGCGACCTGGCCCGGCCGCTCGTTGCCGTAGTGCAGCACCGACGCCCAGTCGCCGATCACCCGGGCCTCGGCGTGCCCGGCCGGCGCCGCGGCCTTCGGTTTGTCCGCGGACCGCGGCGCCTTCTTCGGCGTGACCGGGCGGTACAACCAGCCGCGCAGGTGCGTGAAGAAATCGACGAACGTGTTGCCGATCCCGACGAAGGCGATCATCGCGTAGGCGGAGAGCACCAGGTTGATGCCGGCGAACACCAGGTTGTCCCAGCGGTGCAGCTGGATGTCGCGGACCACGGTCCACGCGCAGAAAGCGATCAGGGCCAGCGGCGCCAGGAGGTAGGTGGTCGCGGCCGTCGTCCGGTCGCGCACTTTGGGCGTACGTTTGAAAGCGCTCTTCTCCCCGGTCAGAAGCTGAAGCAGGGACGCGAAGCTGCCGGAGAGGTTGACCGGCAACAGGATCAGGTTGAATCCGTAGACCCGCAGGACGTCGGCCCGCCGGTAACCGCAGTGCTTCAGGTCCGCGGCCATCATGAAGAAGTACGGCACCGACACCAGCAGCAGGATCGGGTTGAGCAGGTCCGCGTTGAACGGGTACACCAGCATCACGACCAGGCAGATCGAACTCCAGAAGATCGACGCCATGTAGTTGACCCGCAGGAACAGCTCGCCGAACCGGTTCTTCTGCCCGCGCGCCGACTTGGCCCGGAACTGGTCCTGCAGACGCGACAGGATCAGCAGGCCGCCGTTCGCCCAGCGCTGCCGCTGGATGCAGAGTGAGCCGAAGTCCGGCGGCGTCGCGCTGTACGCCATCCGCTCCGGGTAGTTGTAGAGCGTCCAGCCGTGCACGCCCAGGTCGATCGTCGACTCGGTGTCCTCGATGACGGTCCGGTCCTGGATGTAACGACGGATCTCCCAGTCACCCTCGTACGCGACCTCGCAGATCTCGTCGAGGGCCTTCTTGCGCAGCACCGCGTTGGCGCCGACCCAGAACGTCGCGCCATAGTGCGTCATCCCCTGATGCACGATGTGCTGGATGTCGGTGGTGGCGCCGGAGATCCGCTCGATCCGGGTCGCCGACCCGGGAAACGCGCTGTACGGCGTCTGCGCCACCGCGTCCTGCGCGTGCGCGCCCTGCTCCAGCAGGTGGACCAGGCGCAGGGCGTACTCCGGAAGCAGCACACTGTCCGCGTCCAGGGTCAGCACATAGTCCGGGTTCGGGACGGTCAGGTCGGCGCGACCGGGCCCGGCGGAGATCAGCGCGATGCCGAGCGGCGTGCTGACCTCCTGGTAGGAGCCGCCCATCAGCCCGATGTAGCTGTTGAGGTTCATCGCCTTGTTCGGTTCGCCGGAGAGCGAGACGTAGCGTTTGCGCTCGAACCCGGTCACGGTCACGTCGAAGATGGCGAGAAGCCGCTGGTAGAGCTGGTTCATTCGGCCGGCCGGCAGGATCGCCTCCTCGTCGATGCCCTGCTCGAGGGCGCCGGCGATGGTGCCGAGGTCATCGGCGAGCCGGTTCAGGATGTGGTCGACGAAGAAGCTGTCGGTGTGGTCCACCATCTCCTGGCGGTGCCCGAGGCCGTAGAGCCAGCCGACCGCGTACCGGTACTCCGCCGCCAGGTTCCGCATGTCGGCGAGGCCGGGCTTCTTGCGATCGAAGGCGTCGAAGGCCTTCTGCACGTGCTCGAACGGCACGGCGAGCTCCGCCTCGATCCGGCCGGGCAGGGCACGGGCGGACAGCAGCAGATCCCGCGCGGCCCGGGTCTTCGGCTTCTGCGGGTCGTCGATGAGCAGCACCACCCGCAGGCCGGGATACTCCTGCAGCGCCGCCGAGAGCAGAGTGGTCCGGATGACCCGCTCGTCCTCCTGATACGACGGCACCAGCACGGTCACCGTGGGCGTCCCACCGGTCTTGTCACCGGCCAGGAACGGGTCCAGGGCGATCCGCGGGGCCCGGTGATGCGCCCGGCTGCGATAGAAGTAGCCGATCCGGGTGATCAGGTAGGCCATCGCCGACGCGGCCAGCGCCGTGATCACCAGCATGTACACGATCGCCTCGATCGCCAGCCGGGCGGTGGTCGCCGCACCCGCGACGAACTGCACGATCACCGTGTAGATGATGTAGCAGGCCCAGACCGTGATGGTCAGGATGATCGCCAGCCGTCCGCGCGCGATGCGGCCCTCGGAGATCGGGGGCGGGACCAGGGGATGCGGTTCCGTGCGCCGGTCGGAGCCCCACTGCCGGTTGCGCTGGTGCATCGAGGTCCCTCTTCTTCCGCGTACGGGGTTCCTGCCGTCCCCATCGGCTTGTTTGTGACGTTGGTTGAGGTTTCTCAACTTCGCGGCGAATGCGCCGATCCAAAGGTGGGTTCTCGTCCAGCCTTGGGAGGCGTCATGGAAGTCGTCGCGGATCCCGACTGGGACGAACCGGAAGAACCCGTCATGCGCCTGTCGTGGCTGCGGGTCGGTTTCCTGATCGTGATCGTGATCGCCCTCGGCGGCGCCGGAACCGCCGGAGTCATGCACCTGCAGGACACCGCCGGGCCGACCGCCAAATCGTGGGCCGTCCCGTACGTCGACGTCACCCTCACCCCCACCTTCGAATTCCAGGACCCCGAGGTGAACCCGGCCAACGACATCGCCCTCGCATTCGTCGTCGCCGACCCGGAGGACTCCTGCGCACCCAGCTGGGGCGGCTACTACAGCCCCGACGAGGCGGGCGCGACCCTGGAACTCGACCGGCGGATCAGCCAGCTACGGGCCAACGGCGGCGACGTCATGCTCAGCGTCGGCGGGCTCACCAACGCCGAACTCGCCGTCGCCTGCACCGACCAGGGGCGGCTCACCGACGCATACCGGCAACTGGTCGACCGGTACGAACTGACCAGCCTCGACCTGGACATCGAAGGCACCGCCGTCGCCGACCAGCCGTCCCTGGAACGCCGGGCCCTGGCACTCAAGACGATCCAGGACGAACGCGAGGCCGCCGGGGCGGAACTCGAGATCTGGCTGACCCTGCCGGTCGCACCGACCGGGCTGACCGCCGAAGGACTCGGCGTGGTGCAGACGACCCTCGCGGGCGGCGTCGCACTGAGCGGCGTCAACATCATGACGATGGACTACGGGTCGGCGTCCGGCAGCACCACCCCGGACATGCTCGACCTCGCCGAACAAGCCCTCGAAGCGACCCACCGGCAGCTCACCGACCTGTACCTGCGCCTCGGCGTGCAGCTCACCTCCCGGGAGATCTGGTCACGGCTCGGCGCCACCCCGATGATCGGGCAGAACGACGTGGACGCCGAACGTTTCACTGTGGAGGACGCGAGCGGGCTGGCCACGTACGCGATCGCCAAAGGCCTGGGCCGGGTGTCGATGTGGTCGCTGAACCGGGACGCGCCCTGCCGCGGAACGTTCACCAACGTGGTCGTGCACTCCAACACCTGCAGCGGCGTCGACCAGGAGACACTCGCCTTCACCTCGGTGTTCATGGGACTGCCCGGCGAGGCGGTCGGCACCTCGGGACGGGAAGCGGTGACCATCCCGACCCGGACCGCGGCCGAGGACGATCCGTCGACCAGCCCGTACCCGGTATGGCGATACACCGCGCAGTACGTACGCGGCTACAAGGTGGTCTGGCGGGGTGTCGTCTACGAGGCAAAATGGACCAACCAGGGCGTGGACCCGTCGACGGTGACCTCGTCCTCCGACTCGCCGACCCCGTGGTCCGTGGTCGGCCCGGTCGGGCCCAGCGAGAGCGCGCCCCAGCCCAGCCCCACGGTGACCGACGTGACCGAGACGTGGAACACGGAGAAGGTCTACGCCCGCAAGGACCGGGTCCTCTTCGAGAACCTGCCCTACGAGGCGCGATGGTCGAGCAAGGGCGAGGCGCCGTCCACCGAATACCCCATCGGCCCCGACGAGCCGTGGCAGCCCCTCTTCGTGATCCCCGGTGAACCGCTGACCGGTTGACGCCTCTCGCCTCTCGTCTCTCGCCACTCGTCTCTCGTCGCTCGTATCTCGCCTATCGTCGGATTCATGACGACGCGCGTCGATCCGTCGGTGCCGACCAGGTTCGCCGCCGACCCGGCCTGGGGCGAACGGGCCGCCCGGCCGCTGCGCTGGGCGGCCGGCCCCGGCGCCCAGCCGACCGACGACGAACTGGAGGCCCTCCGCGCGGGCCTGCTGCGCCGCGACGAGCCGGCGGCAGCCCTGATCCGAGCGGTGACACCCCAGGCCCTGCACCGGGCGCTGGCCGCCGGACCGTTCGCAGACGACCTGCCCGGCAAGGTGCGAGAGTTCTACGACCTGGCGCTGAACCGCCCGGCCTGGGTCGACGACCGGCTGCTGGACCGCGGCGCCCAGGCCTGCCGCGCCTTCGGGAAGGACGCCACCCTGGTCCTGACCTACGGCTCCCTGCTCGGCGGCTACCGCACCGCGGCGGCCCTCGAACCGCTGGTGCGCACCGGGCGCCTGGCCGGCGGCGAAACCCGGCGCCGCCTGCAGGAGACGACCCTCTGGTGGCGGGCCGTGACAGCACCCGGCGGTCTGGCGCCGGGTGGCGAGGGGTTGCGCTCGACCCTTCACGTACGCGTGATGCACGCGCTCGTCAACGCCCGCCTGGAGGCCGCACCGGACTGGGACATGTCCCACCGCGGCGTGCCGATCAACCAGTACGACCAGGCGAGCACACTGGGCGGCTTCAGTACCAGCTTCCTCCTGCACCTGCGGCTGCTCGGCGTCCGGGTGTCCGGGGCGGACAGCCGGGCCGTGATGCACCTGTGGAGTTACGTGGGCTGGCTGATGGGCGTCGACGAGGAGTGGCTGCCGTTCACGGAACGCCGGGGCCGGCGCCTGCTTTACCACTTCCTGGCCAACGATCCGCCGCCGGACGACAACAGCGTGGCCCTGGCCCGCGCCCTGACCGGCCGGACCGGTGATCATCGGCTGCGCTTCTGGGAGCGGGAACGGGCGTTGTCGCTGGGCGCCTGGCTGCTGGGGCCGGCGGCGATGCGCGACCTGGGCCTGCCCTACCGCCTACCGTGGTACGCCCTGTCCCGGGTGGCCGCCAACATCGTCGTCAGCCAGGGAATCGGTCGTCTACCGGGTGGTCGCAGGTTCCTGCTGGCCCGAAGCGACCGGCAGGCGAGAAGCCAGCTCGACGAGTAACGTCTCGTGTCTCGTGTCCCTTGTCCCGTGTTGATCGTGGTGCATCGCCCAACCCACGCGGGGGCCAACGCACCTTGATCGACACGGGATGCGGGTGGTTCGCGTGGTTCGGTGCGTGCGGCGGGCGCCGGTGACGCTCACGCGAACGGGTATCGCCGAACAGCGCGGAACCGCTCAGGAACGGGACTCCCCTGACGCACACCACCGAAGGTAGGGGTCAGACGCCTGATGCAGTGCCGGTGTCGTGCCAGAGGTAGCCGGCCAGGACCAGGGCGGCGACAGCGATGGCGATACGCAGTGGCCATTCGGGAGTTCGCCGTACCAGGGCCGGGCCGAGCCAGCTGCCCAGCAGGCAACCGGCGGCGAGCAGGGCGGCGGCAGTCCAGTGGACCGGGGCGACAGCGGCATACAGGGCGGCCGCTGCCAGATTGGATCCACCCAGGACGGCGGTCTTGACGGCGTTGGAGACGGCGAACGGCTCACTAGCAGCCAGTGACAGAGCGGCCAGCATCAGAACACCGGCGGCAGCCCCGAAATAGCCCCCGTAGATCGCGATCACGAAGACGGCGAGCCCCACCGGCGGCCGCACCCCGGGGCGGGCATACCAGGACCGCAACTGATCCCGGAACAGCAGGGCAAACGCGCCTACCGCGATGAGCCACGGCACGACCCGCTCAAACGCGGACGACGGGGTGCTGAGCAGCAGCACAGCCCCACCGAGCCCACCAGCCGCAGAGAGCACACCAAGCCGCGCGATCCGGAGCCCTTGGCCCCGAAGTTCACGCCGCGACCCAGCCGCCGAACCCGCCACCGAGGCAAGCAGAGCCACATTGTTCGTCACGTTGGCGGCCACCGGCGGTATCCCGACAGCCAGCAGAACCGGATAGCTGACAAGCGAGGCCAGCCCGGCCATCGAGCCGGTCAGCCCCGAGCCGATGCCACCGACGAACAGCAGCACCACATGATCCAGATCCACGTGGCGTCAGCGTAGTGCCGCCCATCCCACCCCGGCACCGCCCATAGCCCCACCCGAACCTTCCGTCATCCCCATCCGCGATCCCACCGGCTCCCGGCTCCTGGCCCGGCTCCCGGCTCCTGGCCCGGCTCCCGGCCCCGGCCCGGCTCCCGGCCCCGGCCCGGCCCCGGCCCCGGCCCGGAGAGGGTTGCCGGGTGGTGGGCTCGCGACCTATTCCTTGATCTCGGCGCGGTTGATGGTCCAGCGGCGTGCCTGCTCACTGAGCGTGATGCCGAGACCGGGACGGGTGGACAGGTGCAAGCGGCCGTTGCGGATTTCGAGACGTTCGTTGAAGAGCGGGTGCAGCCAGTCGAAGTGCTCGACCCACGGCTCGTGCGGGTACGCCGCCGCGAGATGCACGTGGATCTCCATCGCGAAGTGCGGCGCCAGGGTGAGGTGCTGCTGCTCGGCGAGGGCGGCGAGCCGCAGGAACTGGGTGATGCCGCCGATGCGTGGCGCGTCGGGCTGGAGGACGTCCACCGCGTCCTGCCGGATCAGTTCCCGGTGTTCGGCGACGCTGGTCAGCATCTCGCCGGAAGCTATCGCGGTGTCCAGGCTGCGAGCCAGCGCCGCGTGGCCAGCCGCATCGTAGGCGTCGAGTGGTTCTTCGATCCAGACCAGCCCGAACTCCTCCAGCGCACGGCAGACCCGCTGGGCGGTCGGGCGGTCCCATTGCTGGTTGGCGTCGACCATGAGGGGGAAGTCGTCGCCGAGGTGTTCGCGGACCGTTCGGACCCGGGCGAGATCGACAGCGGGCGACGGGTGTCCCACCTTGATTTTGATGCCGCCGATGCCCGCGGCCCGGGAGGCGCCGGCGTTCGCCACGATCTGTTCGACCGGTTCGTGCAGGAAACCGCCGGAGGTGTCGTAGCACCGGACCGCGTCACGGTGGGCGCCGAGTAGTTTGGCCAGCGGCAGGCCGGCGCGCTTGGCTTTGAGGTCCCACAGCGCGACGTCGAGCGCGGCGATCGCCTGGGTGGCGGCCCCGCTGCGACCGACCGAGGCGCCCGCCCAGGCCAGCTTGGTCCACAGGCGGGCGATGTCGTTCGGATCCTCACCGATCAGTTCGGGCGCGATCTCGCGGGCGTGCGCGAACTGGGCCGGCCCGCCGGCCCGTTTGCTGTAGCCGAAACCGACACCCTCGTGCCCGTCCGCGGTGCGGATCTCGGCGAAGAGGAAGGCGACCTCGGTCATCGGCCGCTGCCGTCCGGTGAGCACCTTCGCGTCGCTGATCGCGGTCTTCAGCGGCAGGGTGACCGAGGAGAGCGTGACGTGGGTGATCCGGTCGATCATGTGATGCCTCCGGGCGTCAGCGGACCAGGCAGGGACGTTTCGGATCGAACCGCCAGCCGGGAACCAGGTATCGCATGGCCACGGTGTCGTCGCGGGAACCGAGGCCGTGTTCCAGGTAGAGCTCGTGGGCGGCGGCGAGGGCGTCGGGGTCGATTTCGACACCGAGTCCGGGGACGGTCGGCACGGTGATGTGTCCGTCGCGGATCGGCAGTGGTGAGCGGGTGAGCCGCTGACCGTCCTGCCAGATCCAGTGCGTGTCCAGGGCGGTGATCTCGCCGGGCGCGGCCGCGCCGACGTGCGTGAACATGGCCAGGGAGATGTCGAAGTGGTTGTTGGAGTGCGACCCCCAGGTGAGGCCGAAGTCGTGGCAGAGCTGGGCGACGCGTACCGAGCCGCGCATGGTCCAGAAATGCGGGTCGGCGAGCGGGATGTCGACGGCGTGGGCGCGGACGGCGTGTGCCATCTGCCGCCAGTCCGTGGCGATCATGTTGGTGGCGGTGCGTAGCCCGGTGGCCCGCCGGAACTCGGCCATCGCCTCCCGGCCGGACAGGTCTCCCTCGGCGCCGACCGGGTCCTCGGCGTAGGCGAGCACACCGCCCAGGTCCCGGCAGAGGGCGACGGCGTCGGCGAGCAGCCAGCCGCCGTTCGGGTCGAGGGTGATCCGGGCCTGCGGGAACCGGTGGGCGAGAGCCCGGACCGCGGCGACCTCCTCCGTACCGGGGAGGACGCCGCCCTTGAGCTTGAAATCGGTGAAGCCGTAGCGCTGCTGGGCGGCCTCAGCCTGGGCGACGATCGACTCCGGGGTGAGGGCCGGCATCCGGCGCAGGTGTTCCCAGTCGTCGGCCGGATCCTTCTCGCGGACGTATGCCAGATCGGTACGGCTGGGGTCGCCGACGTAGAAGAGATAGCCGAGCACCGGCACGCTGTCGCGGTGCACACCCTCGCCGAGGAGTTCGGCCACCGGCACCCCGAGGTGCTGGCCGAGCAGGTCCAGCAGGGCGGACTCCAGAGCCGTGACGGCGTGGACGGTGACACGGACGTCGTACGTCTGGCGGCCCCGTCCCTGAACGTCCTGGCCGGCGTGCCGGGTGGCGAAGCTGCGCAGCAGCGAGCCGAAGGTGGCCACCGGCTTGCCGAGCAGGATCTCCCGGGCGGCCTCGGCGGTGTGGCGGATGGCGTCGCCGCCGGGTGCTTCGCCGAGTCCGACTCGTCCGGCGCTGTCGGTGACGATCACGACGGTGCGGGTGAAGAACGGTCCGTGCGCGCCGCTGAGGTTCAGCAGCATGCTGTCGTGGCCCGCGACCGGGACGACGTCGATCCGGTCGATCGTCGGGATGCTCCCCCTCACCGAGGCCACCCCACCTTCGCCGGCCGGGCCCGATCCGTCCCGCTGTCTGCCGTGGAGCCGGCGCCCATCGGGTATCGCCGGATCCGTCGTGTCCGGGCGGTTGTCAGGGCACTCCTCTCCACCGTCGGCACCTCCGCTTTCCTCACCCGCGCCGTGCGGTTCCTCATTTGTGTGTACGCCGCAGAGTGTGTGTCCACGAATCTCACCGCACCTTGTCGATGAGTCCGGCGAGGTCGGCACGTTCCTCGGCGGTGAGGTCGGTCAGCGGTGGGCGGACCCGGCCGCCGTCACGGCCGACGGCGGTCAGGCCGGCCTTGATGATGGAGACGGCATAGCCCCGGGACCGGTTGCGGATGTCGAGGTAGGGGATGACGAAGTCGTTGAGCATGCCGTAGACCGCGGCCCTGTCCTGCAACCGGACCGCCGCGTAGAAGCGCAGGGCGAATTCGGGCAGGAAGTTGTAGAGCGCTGAGGAGTAGGTGCTGACGCCGAGCTGCAGCAGGGGTAGGGCGAACGTCTCCGCGGTGGGCAGACCGCCCACATAGACCAGACGGTCACCGACCCGGGCGTAGGTGCGGGTCATCCGCTCGATGTCGCCGACACCGTCCTTGAGACCGATCAGGTTGGGGTTGCGGTCGGCGAGTTCGGCGACGGTCACGTCCTCCAGCACCGCGTTGGCCCGGCTGTAGACGATGACGCCCAGCTCGGTGGCCCGGCAGACGGCGTCGACGTGGGCGATCAGACCGGCCTGGCTGGCCTCGGTCAGATAGGGCGGCAGGAGCAGGATCCCGGCGGCCCCGGCCTCCTGCGCGGACCGGGCCTGGGCGGACGCCAGCGCGGTGCCGCCGGTGGCCGGGGCGATGACCGGCACGCGATCGCCGACCTCGTCGACCGCGGCGCGCACCACGGCGTCGATCTCGGCGGGGGTGAGGGAGAAGCCCTCGCCGGTGCCGCCGGCGGCGAACAGGCCGGCGATGCCGAAATCGGCCTGCCAGGCGAGGTGGTTGCGGTAGCGGGACTCGTCGAAGTCCAGCCGGTCGTCGAAGTGGGTCACGGGAAAGGAGAGCAGGCCCGTCGCCAGCCTGGCGGCGAGGTCCAGCGGGGGGATTCGCGTCACCCGGTCACCGTAGGAAGCGGCAGTGATGCATGTCCAAGAGTGTTTCGGCATTGCTCGATACCGTCAGAGCATCATGTGTCCCAGGGCGGCAAGCACCCTCGGCAGCGCCGGATTGCCCGACTGCCGGGGCCAGAGCAGGTGCAACTCGACGGGTTCCGGGATCGGGGTGGCGATTGGGACGAGGACCACGCCGGGTACGCCGACGACGCCGGCCGATGCCGGTACGAAGGCCACGCCGCGGCCGGCGGAGACCAGCCAGAGCATGGTCATCACCTGGCTGACGGTGTGCACGACCCGTTCCTGCGACAGCGGGACCATGCTGACCACCAGGTCGTAGAAGTACCGTGCCTTCGCTTGCGAGTGGAAGATCAACGGCTCGGTGACCAGGTCGTCCGGCACCACCGGGCGATCGAGGTGAGCCAGGTCGTGATCCTCCTGGACGGCCAGGGACAGGGGCTCGCGATGCAGGATCCGGGACGAGAACCGCTCCGGGTCGAACGGCGGCCGGGCCAGCCCCAGGTCGATGTCCCCGGCGGCCAGCGCCGCGATCTGTTCCCGGGTGACCATCTCGAACAGTTCGATGTGCACCTCGGGCAGCTCCAGCTCCAGCTCGTTGAGCAGCCGGCCGAGGGTTCCGAAGGTGGACGCGGAGGTGAACGCGAGCCGGACCAGGCCGCGGGAACCGGAGGAGATCCGCTGGGCCAGTTCCGGCGCGGCCTCGGCGATCGCCAGGATGCGCCGGGCCTCGGCGAGGAACGCCTCGCCGGCGGGGGTCAGTGCCACCCGGCGGTTGTCGCGGTTCAGCAACTGGGCGCCGACCGCCGCCTCGAGTTTCTGAATCTGCCTGCTCAGCGGTGGCTGCGTCATCCGAAGGCGCGTCGCCGCCCGGCCGAAGTGCAGCTCCTCGGCGACCGCCACGAGACCACGCAACTGCTCGAGCGTGTACGTCATGCAGCGAAGGTATCAATCGATGCATCAAAGGGCTTGGACACGCATTCACGCAGGGTCATACGCTCGCCGGACGAAGTGACGCCCCTCACAACCGTCCGCGGAGACGCCCATGAACAGGAAGTTTCCCGCCCTCGGCCTGGCCACCGTCCTCACGCTGGCCGGCTGTGGCGGCAACCTCGGCTCCGACGACAGCGGCTCCACCGCCGCCTACCCGGAACGGGCCATCACCCTGCTGATCGGGCAGGACGCCGGTGGCAGCACCGACCTCATCGGACGGGCCCTCGCCGACCCGGCGAGTACCGACCTCGGACAGCCCCTGACCGTGCAGAACCGGCCGGGTGCGAACGGCGCGGTGGCGGCGAAGGAGCTGGCCGCGGCGAAGCCCGACGGATACACCCTGATGGTCTTCGTCGGCTCGCTCGCCTACATCACCCCGCTGGCGGTGCCGGCCGACCAGGCCGTCGACATCAACGGCTATGAGGTCGTCACCGGCATCTCGCAGGACGACTTCGTGCTCATCGCCAACCCGAAGACCGGCTTCACCACGGTCAAGGACATCGTGGACGCCAAGCGCCCGATCACCTTCGCCACCACCGGTGTCGGCACCGGCAGCCAGCTCACCCAGACCCTGCTCTTCGCCCAGGCCGGGGTGAACGCCACCGCCGTGCCGTTCAACGGTGGCGCGCCGGCGCTGACCGCCGTCCTCGGCGGCCAGGTCGACGTGGCCGCGGTGCAGCTCGGCGAGGCCAAGGAGCAGATCGAGGCGGGCAAGGCGACCCCGATCGTCACGTTCGCCACCGAGCGGCCCAGCTACATGCCGGACACCCCGACCGCTGCCGAGGCGGGCTACACCGTGCCAGTCCAGCAGTCCCGGGCCGTCGTGGCGCCGAAGGGCACCCCGAAGGAGGTCGTCGACCGGCTCCGGACCTCGTTCCAGAAGGCGTTCGCGGCCCAGGCCTATCGCGACTTCAACGACCAGCGGCTGCTCACCGCCAACGAGGTGGACGGAACGGCCCTGCTGCAGCAGTGGAACGACGCGCTGAAGACGTATCGCGATCTCGTCGCCCAGCACGAGATCGACCTGGCGGGGAAGTGATGGCCGTCGTGCCCGTCGAGGACCTCCCGGCCAAACGAGGGCCCGGGACCGAATCCGAGGCTGCGCCGGGTGTCGAGCCTGCTGGTGCTGGTGCTGGTGCCGGTGCTGATACTGACGAAGATGTCACCGGGGAGGAGCGACCGGAGCCGGCCGGGCCGGTCAGCAACCTGATCGCCGCTGGGGTCGTGACCGTTCTCGGCGGTGCCGGGATCGCCGGGTCGCTGAGTCTCGGGGCCGGCAGCCCGTCCGCGCCGGGACCGGGCACCTGGCCGTTGATCGTCAGCGGAGTGCTCGTCGTCCTCGGGCTCGCGCTGGCGGCCCGGGCCCGGCACGCCGGCGAGGCCGAGCGGTTCACCCGCAACGGACTGCCGGTCGCCGCCGCGGTGGCCACGATGATCGTTTTCGTCGCGGTCGTCGCCACCATCGGCTTCGAGATCCCCACCGCGCTGCTGGCCCTGGTCTGGCTGCGGTTCCTCGGCGGGGAGAGCTGGCGCCTCTCGATCCTCACCAGCCTCGGCGTCGTGGCCGTCTTCTACGCGCTGTTCGTCGGCGCCCTCGACGTGACCATCCCGCACCTGTTCTGAACCACTGGGAGTCCCGTTGTCCTCGGTCCTCAACGGGTTCGCCGTCGTCATCGAGCCGGAGAACCTGCTCTACTGCCTCATCGGCGTCGTCATCGGCATGCTCATCGGTGTGCTGCCGGGACTGGGGCCGGCCGCTACCATCGCCATCCTGCTTCCGCTCACCTTCGGCCTCGAACCGGTCACCGCCGTGATCATGCTGGCCGGCATCTTCTACGGCGCCCAGTACGGCGGGACCATCACCTCGGTCCTGCTCCGGCTGCCCGGCGAGGCCTCGTCGGTGGTCACCGTCTTCGACGGGCATGCGCTGGCCAGACAGGGCCGGGCCGGGGCCGCGCTGGGCGTGGCCGCCATCGGCTCGTTCGTCGGCGGCACCCTCTCCATCATCGTGCTCAGCCTCGTCGCCCCGCTGGTCGCCGGGTTCGCCCTCGACTTCGGGCCGCCGGAGTACACCGCGCTGGCACTGCTCGGCATCCTGCTCGTGGCCACCATCAGCGGCGGCGGACGGATCCGGGCCCTCACCGCGGCCGCGGTCGGGCTGCTGCTGGCCACGGTCGGGCGGGACGACTTCACCAGTGCGGAGCGCTTCACCCTCGGCAACCTGTCCCTCGCCGACGGCCTGGACTTCGTGCCGATCGCGATGGGGCTCTTCGGTCTCGGCGAGATCCTCTACAACCTCGAGGACCGGCATCGCGCGATCAAGGTCCCGGCGCACGTGGCGAACGTCTGGCCCAGCCGCGCCGACCTGCGGCAGTCCAGCGGGGCGATCGGGCGCGGATCGGCGCTCGGCTTCGTCCTCGGCATTCTGCCCGGCGGCGGGGCCGTGCTGTCGTCGATGGCGGCGTACGCGCTGGAGAAGCGGCGCTCGAAACATCCGGAACGGTTCGGCAAGGGAGCCATCGAAGGGGTGGCGGCGCCGGAGAGCGCGAACAACGCGGCGGCGACCTCGTCGTTCATCCCGCTGCTGTCGCTCGGCGTGCCGGCCAACGCGACCATGGCGGTGATCTTCGGGGCGCTGCTCATCCAGGGCGTCACGCCGGGCCCGCAACTCGTGACCGAGCACCCGGAGCTGTTCTGGGGCGTGGTCAACTCGATGTATCTGGGCAACGTCCTACTGCTGATCATGAGCATTCCGCTGGTCGGGCTCTTCGTGCGGATTCTGCGGGTCCGCGCCACCGTCCTCGCCCCGATCACGGTGCTGATCACGCTGGTGGGCGCCTACACGGTGAACAACAGCGTCTTCGACATCGGGCTGGTGATCGCGTTCGGGGTGCTCGGCTATCTGATGAAGAAGTTCGGGTTCGAGCCCGGCCCGCTGGTGCTGGCGTTCGTGCTCGGCTCGTTGCTGGAGACGTCGTTGCGCCGGTCGTTGCTGCTCTTCGGCGGCGACCCGACCGGCTTCCTCACCCGGCCGATCTCCGGGACGCTCCTGCTGTTCCTGCTACTCGTCGTCCTGGCCCCGGCGGCGCAGGCGCTGCTGCACCGCCGGGCGAACCGACAGAACCAGCTCGACTGGGCGAACCGACAGGACCAGGACAGCCGGGTGAGTCGGTAGGGGCAGGTCAGCCGTGTGTGCCGACGAGGCCGAGCCGACTGGCCCAGCCGGCTCGGCCCCGTCGAGCGAGTGGATGGGTGCGGATCAGGGGACTCGGGACCAGTCCGTGTCCGAGGCCAGGTAGAAGCCCGGGTAGGACGGCTGGTTGTAGGTGGTCTGCTGGCGAGCCACCTCCACGCGGTACTGCGGGTCGTGCATCAGGGTGTCCAGTTTGTGGGTGGTCACCTCGGTGCTCAGGTACACCCGGATCGCCGAGCTGTCGGCCAGCCGCAGGAACAGTTCCTCGCGCCAGTCGCCGAAGACGTCGGCCACCAGGCTCGGGTTGCCCTTCGTGCCGTTGTTGGCCCGTGTGCCGGTGGCGGTGAGCAGAGTGCCGCGCTTCCAGTCGTCGATCGTCGGCGTGACGTCCTGCGCGCCGTTGACGATCTGTGTGGTCAGGTCCGCCGACCAGCGGATGCTCTGGTTCGTGCCGGGGATCGTGGTGGAGACGACCTCGCCGGTCGCCGTGTGTATGCCCAGGGCCTCGGTGCCACCCGGCATGCTCGCCCAGTTCTCCAGGCCACGGTGCTCCGGCAGGACGTCGCCGACCATGCCGCGCCCGGTGTCCCGCCCGCTGTACGTACCGAACAGCACCTCACCGGTCGCCGCGTCCCGCATCGCCATGCCGTACGGCGCGTAGGTCGCCCCCTCGTGCACGGTGAAGATCTCCAGGCCGGGGCGGTCCGGGTCGATGTCCGTCACGTGCATGGCGTCGCCGTGACCGAGACGGACCCGGGCGCCCGGATCAGCGCTGCCCTCCGGGAGCACGTCGAACGACGAGTAGAGCAGGCTGCCGTCGTCGTCGATGGTCGCCGAGCCGTACACGATCTCCTGGCGGCCGTCGCCGTCCACGTCCGCGGCACTGAGCGAGTGGAAACCCTGCGTGGTCAGGGTGGCGAACTCGGGGTCGGTGCCGTCCCGGCCGTGCGGCGAGTCGTTGAACGGGTTCGTCATCGGCGTCCAGCCGCTGTCGACGTACCACTGCTCGACCAGTCTGCGGCCGGTCCAACGGTAGGCGACCATCGTCGACCGGGTGTAGTAGCCGCGGGCGAACACCGCCGACGGGTGCCGTCCGTCCAGGTAGGCCACGCCGGAAAGGAACCGGTCCACCCGGTTGCCGGGTTCGATCCGGGCCATCGCGTAGTCGCCCCACATCAGGCCGTCGTCGTGCCGGCCCGGCTTGTAGTCGACGCTCTGGAGTTCGCGGCCGGTGGCGCCGTCGAAGACGGTCAGGTACTCCGGGCCGTCGACGACGAAACCTTCGAAGGCGCGCAGGTTGTTGCGGGTGCTGCGGGCCGGCGCGTACACATCCATGAAGTAATCGGCCAGGGCTGAGGCGTCCGCCCTGGTCAGCGGGTACGTGTACCGCGGCTCGATCCCGAACGCCTCCTCCAGGGTGGCCGGCCAGTTCCCGGCGACCACTTCGGGATGCGACCGCCAGCCCTGGAACATGTCCACGACGTGCTCGTAGTAGTCCGCGGCGCTGAGACGGTAGTCCTCGGTGGGGGAGTGCCCGGGGGTGGTGATGTACCGCTCGGAGAGCACCTTGCCGGACGGGGCGTAACGGATCGTCTTCGTACCCGGGGCCGTCTTGAACATCATCTCGGAGCGGCCGTCGCCGTCGAAGTCGTACACCAGGAACTGGGTGTAATGAGCCCCGGCTCGGATGTTGACGCCCAGGTCGATGCGGTGCAGCAGGGTCCCGTCCAGCTCGTAGGTGTCGATGTAGACCGGGCCGGTCCAGCCGACCTGCGAGACGTCCTTGGAGTTCGACGGGTCCCATTTGACGACGTATTCGTACTGGCCGTCGCCGTCCACGTCGCCGACGCTCATGTCGTTGGCCGCGTAGGTGTACGTCTCGCCGGCCGGGGTCACCCCGTCGGCCGGCTTACGCAGCGGCAGGTCGTAGTGGCCCTCCGCCCACGGCTGGATCACCGCGCTGAGGCTGCGTTCGACTCCGCCGACCAGTGTCGCCACCCGGTACCGCGAGGTGGTTCTGCCACCCTTGTCCAGGTAGTTCGTGCTGTCCGTGACGGTGGCGATCCGTTTGCCGTCGCGGTACACGCGGAAGTTCGCGCCGGTCAGACCGGTCGCGGACGAGCCGGTCACCTCCGGGCCGAGCAGCCGCCAGCTCAGGAAGACGCCGTCGGCGGTGGTCGCAGCGACCAGGCCACGATCCAGCTTCTCGAGTGCCGCGCCACGCGACGGGGCGGCCGCGACGGGCGCCGGCAGCGCGGCGGCCGCGAACAACGCGACCGCTACGCCGGCCGTACCATGGAAGCTCTTCATCAGGCCGCGTCGATCTCGGCCTGGAGTTCCTTGATGAAGGCCTCGGCGGAGGCCTGTGGGGTCTGCCGCTCGAACAGTACGTCCTCGGTGTGCCGCTTGAGGATCTTCTCGATGTCGCTGGCGCCGTTCGGGGTGACCCGCGGCGAGGCGCCGACCTTGAGCGTGTCGAGGAATTCCGCGGCCGCTTTGTCGGTCTCGGCGAGTTTCGGTGTGATGGCGGCCCGCACCGTGGCGTTGGTCGGCACGCCCCGGTCGGTCTGCAGCACGTCACCGGCTTCGGTGGTGTTGAGCAGGAAGCTCACGAACGCCGCGGCCTCCGCCGGGTGCTTCGACTTCGACGACACCGACCAGAACATCGACGGCTTGTAGTAGGAGCTCTCCGCCGCGCCGGGCAGCCGTAGCAGCTTGAGGTTCTGTCCGCTGGCCGCGCTCAGCGACGTGAGCTGGGTGTTCCACCAGGTGCCGAAGGCGGAGGTGTTGGTGGCCGTGCCGGACTGGTCGAGCGGTGCCCCGGCCCGCTCGATGGTGACCGACGGCGACGGAGCGATGCCCTGTTTGGCCAGGTCGAGAAGGTATTGCCAGTAGGCGGCCAGCACCGTCGGCGGGATGGCGACCTTGCCGGCGTCGTCGTAGAGCGAAGCACCCGCCTGCCGCGCCCAGATGTTGATGCCACCGGCATCGAACCCCCACGACTGTACGCCGGTGACCTTGCCCCCACTGGCCTTGGAGACCTCGGCCCCGATCGCCTTCAGGTCGTCCCAGGTCCACGTGGTGTCGTCCGGCACCGCGATCTTGTACTGGTTCAGCAGGTCGATGTTCGCGACGATCGAGTACGCGGCCAGGCCGGTGGGGATCGCGTACTGCTTGCCGTCGACCTTGCCGGTGTCCAGCGCCGCCGCGTCGATGTCCGTGGTGGTCAGGTGTTTCGACGCGGCACCCAGATCGAGGAGCGCGCCGCGTTCGGCGTAGGAGGCCAGGTACAGCTCGTCCATCTGGATGATGTCCGGGGCGTCGCCGGCCGCGACCGTGGTCGCCAGGCTGTCCCAGTAACCGTTCCACTCCTTGAACTCGCCCTTGATGGTGATGTTCGAGTGGGACTTGGTGAAAAGGTCGATGACCTGCTGGGTGCGCTGGTGCCGGGCGTCCGAGCCCCACCAGGTGAACCGCAGCTCCACCGGGTCGGTGGAGAGGTCCGCGCCCGCGTCGCCGCCACCTCCGCCGCACGCGGCGAGGGCAGCGCCGGCGCTGAGGCCGATGCCGAGGGACAGCAGGGATCGTCTGCTCATCGCGTGGTGCACGGGAGTCCTCCGAATCATTTGATGCCGGTGGTGGCGATGCCCTTGATCAGGAATCGCTGGCCGACGAGGAAGGCGAGGAAGATCGGCAGCAGGGAGACCACGCTCATCGCGAACATGGAGCCCCAGCTGGTGGCGACGGTGGAGTCGACGAAGGAGCGCAGCGCGACCGGGACGGTGTACATCTCCGGGTCGGTCAGGTAGATCAGCTGGGAGAAGAAGTCGTTCCAGGTCCAGATGAACGTGAAGATCGTGGTGGTGGCCAGGGCGGGCAGCATCAGCGGCAGGATGACCTGCAGGAAGATGCGCGGGTGCCCGGCGCCGTCGATGCGGGCAGCCTCGTCCAGTTCCTTGGGGAGCCCGCGGATGAACTGGACCATGAGGAAGACGAAGAACGCGTCGGTGGCGAGCAGTTTCGGCACGATCAGCGGCAGGAACGTGTTGATCCAGCCGAGCTGGGAGAACACGATGTACTGCGGCACGATGATCACGTGGATCGGCAGCATGATCGTGCCGAGCATGAGGGCGAACCACAGTTTCTTGCCGGTGAAGTCGAGGCGGGCGAAGGCGTACGCGGCCATCGAGCAGGAGACCAGGTTGCCGATGATGCAGCCCAGCACCACGATCGCCGAGTTCGCCAGGTAGTGGCCGAACGGGGAGGCCAGCGCGTTCCAGCCCTCGCCGTAGTTGTGCAGTTCAAGATCGGAAAGCACGATTCCCGGCGACCGGAAGATCACGTTGTTCGGCCGCAGTGAGCTGACCACCATCCAGATCACCGGGTAGAGCATGATCAATGCGAGCGCGATCAGGCCGGTGTGCTTGAGGAATGCCAGGTTGCGCGGGGGCCGGGTCTTCTCCGCGGCCACGGTGACAGTGGTGCGTTCGGCAAGATCAGTCATCGTAGAAGACCCAATGTTTGGCAGCCCAGAAGTTGACCGCGGTGAACGCGGCGATGATCAGAAGAAGCAGCCAGGCGAGAGCGGACGCGTAACCCATGTCGAAGTTGTTGAACCCGCGCTGATAGAGGTAGAGCGTGTAGAACAACGTCGAGTCGGACGGCCCGCCGGTGCCACCGGAGACCACGAACGCCTGCGTGAACGACTGGAAGGCGTGGATGATCTGCAGCACCAGGTTGAAGAAGATGATCGGTGACAGCAGCGGGACGGTGATCCGTACGAACTGCCGCCACTTCGACGCGCCGTCCACGTCCGCGGCCTCGTAGTACATCACCGGGATCTGTCGCAGGCCGGCCAGGAAGATCACCATCGGCGCCCCGAACGTCCACACGTTCAGCACGATCAGTGTGGACAGCGCGGTGTCCGGATCCGAGATCCAGCCGCGCCCGCTCACCCCGACCATGGCCAGGACCTGGTTGAACAGGCCTTCCGCCCCGAAGATCTGCCGCCACAGCACGGCGATGGCCACACTGGAGCCGAGCAGCGAGGGCAGGTAGAACGCCGAGCGGTAGAACGCCAGCCCGCGCAGGCCCTTGTCCAGCAGCATGGCCAGGCCCAGGGCGGCCGCGAGCTGCAGCGGCACCGAGATCAGGACGTACTTGAAGGTGACGCCGAGGGCCTGGTGCAGACGTTCGTCGCCGATCATCCGCTCGACGTTGTCCAGCCCGTTGAACTCGGGCGGCTGCAGCAGGTTGTAGTCGGTGAAACCGAGCACGAACGAGGCCGCCACCGGGCCCGCCGTGATCAACAAAAGCCCTGCGAACCAGGGCAGCAGAAACAGGAAAGCGGCCTTGTTGTCCCGTGATCGGGGTGGGCCGGTCTTGGTGGATCCGAGTCGATGGAGCTCGCCGAGGGCACTCACACGCCCCTCCTTCCATGGCTCGATGGGAGAGGAAAGCGCTTTCCTGGAGTTTGCATCGACGCAACTCAGTGGTCAACGGTTTCAGAGAAGTAAATAACTGGATCGTTTCAGGGCCCAGGTAGTCGCGTTCCAGGCCTGTAAGACGAGATCGTCTTTGAACCATTCAACGCCGGTCCAGGGGTTCCCGGGGCCGCGCGTGCCGCCCCGGGGGAGCCTGAGGGGCGCAGCGGAGTTTCTGTCGTACCCGTCCGGTACAACTACCGCACTTGTTCGTGAGGAGGACTGGTTGTGACAAGCGATGGCGCCGCCTACGAGCGGCGCAGCGCAGCGCCCGTCATCGCGCCCGTGCGGCCGCGAAAGCTGGCGAAGGTGCCCTTCGTCGAGCTGGCCGAGGGCCGGCTGCAGGGTGTGGTGTCGAGCGGCTCGGACATCGAGCGGGTCTACGTCTCGTCGATCACGGCGGGCGACCACGGGCTGAGCTGCAACACCAACAACAACCGGCCGTGCGGGGGCCTGGGCGGCACCTACCCGTGCAACCACATCCGCGCGCTGGCCGAGGCCGCCGTCGCGCAGTACGGATTGTCCCGGGTCACCCGCTACCTGCGGGTCGAGCTGGCCGAGGGCGAGGAGAACCTCTGGGCCGGCCTGCACCCCACCACCGCACCGAACCGGGCGGCCGAGGTGTTCGCCAGCTTCCTGCGCCACCTGGCCTACCTGGAGCTGCCGCCGACCACCGATCCGCTGCCCGAGCTGCAGTGGTTCCCCGCCGCCGAGGTGGTGCGCTGATGCTCACCGACCTGTTGCGGGACACCCCGGCCGGCGTGGACGCCGCGTGGGCGCTGGTCGACGGCTTCGACGACGCGCTGGTGCACGGCCTGGGCCGGATCGACGAGGAGCGGGCCGCCGTCCTGGAGTCGCTGGCCGCCGCGTTCACCGGCTCGCCGCTCGCCGGCCGGGTCGCCGACTCGATCGGCAAGATCATCGCCGGCACGGTGACCGATGAGCATCTGATCGTGCTGGCCGGCGCCCGCAGCGCCCTGCTCGGCGCCGTCCACGACGCGCTGTTGTCCGCGGTGGACGGTGCGGCCGGCCGGACCCGCGAGGCGTGGCCGGCCGGCACCGCGGCCCCCGAGCCCGGCCTGCTGCTGGCCGGCACCCGGTCCTGGCTGCGGGAGCTGGCGATCGCCGGCTGGCACGGCGTCGACCACGAGCTGGCCGCCGGCGGGGCGCAGGCCGTGCAGGCGCTGCTCGCCGACCCGGCGGCCCGCCGTCTCGCGGTGCTGCTCGACGGCTTCGCGGCCGAGCTGCGGGCCGCAGCCCCGGTCGCCACCCTGGACCGCGTCCCGGTGCGCCGCTGGGCCGACCTGTGGACCCGGGCGCTGCTGCTCGCCCAGGACGGCCTGCCCCGCCCCGAGCCCACCCCGGTCAGCGGCCGCCTGCTGCTGCTCGGCGCCGACCTGCACGAGCACCCCACGGTGTTCCGGGCTCAGGCACACGGGCTGCTGGAGACCCCGGGTGGCGACGTGCGCCTGGTCCGGGTCAGCGTCGCGGGCGCCAAGGTGGACACCATCAGCGGCCCGTCCGCGTGGCGGATGCTCGCCGCGTTCCCGGTGTTCCGGTCCGCGCTCGCCGAACACCGCATCGTCGAGCTGTCCGGCATGCCGCTCACCCCGGGCGGCGACCTGATCTGGGACGAGTCGCTGGCCGTCCCGGGCGAGTCCGCCGACCCGTTCACCACGGCACGGGTCCGGCTCGGCGCGGCGATCGCCCCGCCGGTCCCGCCACTCGACCGGCATCCGGTGATGCTCGCCGAACCGATCCTGCTGGAGGGCTACACGGCCGGCGAGGAGGCGTTCGAGCTGGGTGGTGTCCGCCTCACCGTGGACCTGGCCCGGCTGCCCTCGGCCGGCCCGATCACCCCGGCGCTGGTCGCTGCCTCGACCGCCTGTCTGGGGCTGTTGCGCCGAGACGGCGACCACTGGTCGGTGCAGCCGCTCGCGGTGCAGGCCACGGTCCGTAAGAAGCCGGTGGTCGCGCACACCGCCGACTGGTCCCTCGGGCCCACCGACGCCAAGGCGGCCAAGGCCGAGGCCGCCGCCGGCACCGCGGTCGACGTGCTGCGCGAACGCGCGGGAAGGCTGCTGCGCAAATGAGCACCACCGAGAAGAACAGGCGGCAGGTCCTCTACTGGCGGCTGCTGGCCCGGATCTTCGACCCGGACGAGCAGGCCACCCTGGAACAGGGCAGCATGGCGATCGTCGGCGACCTCGGCCTGCCGGCCGCGCTGCTCGACCCGTCCGTGTCGGTGGACACCGTGGTCCAGCGGTTCCCGCAGCTCGAGGCGGAGTTCGACGGCCTGATGACGGACGCCACCGATGACCGCGACGGTGAGGTCCGCCGCGCGGCGCTGGTGTCCAAACTGCTGCTCAACGTCTTCGCCACCGGCAGCGGCAACGTCACCGCCGGTCAGCTCGCCCGGTGGCAGTCGGACGCCGGCTGGTTCGAGCGGGCGCTCGGCTGCAGACCCGGTGAGCTGCGCGGGCGCGCGGCGGCCGCGGGTGCGGGCGGTGGCGCGGGCAGCGGATCGGGCCGCGGACCGGGTGGCGGCGTCGGCACCGGGCCCGGCAACGGGTTCGACGTCGACCTCGGCCCGGTGCTCGCCGGCATCGAGGGCGAGCTGGTCAACCGGATGCAGCTGCGGGAGGTGCTCGCCGACAACCGGCTGGCCAAGCAGCTCACCCCGAGCATGTCGCTGATCGAGCAACTGCTGCGCGACAAGGACAACCTCGACGGCGTCGCCCTGGCCAACGCGAAAGCGCTGATCCGCCGGTTCGTCGACGAGGTCGCCGAGGTGCTGCGGACCCAGGTGGCGCAGGCCAGCGCCGGCACCATCGACCGGTCCATCCCGCCGAAACGCGTCTATCGCAACCTCGACATCGACCGGACGATCTGGAAGAACCTGCCGAACTGGAGCCCGGAGGACGAACGGCTCTACGTCGACCGGCTCTTCTACAAGCAGACCGCCAAGCGGGTCACCCCGGCCCGGCTGATCGTGGTGGTGGACCAGTCCGGCTCGATGGTCGACGCGATGGTCAACTGCACGATCCTCGCCTCGATCTTCACCGGTCTGCCCAAGGTGGACGTGCACCTGGTCGCGTATGACACCCGGGCGGTCGACCTCACGCCGTGGGTGCACGACCCGTTCGAGGTGCTGCTGCGGACCAACCTCGGCGGCGGCACCGACGGCACCGTCGCCCTCGACCTGGCCCGGCCGAAGATCGTCGACCCGCGCAACACCGTGGTCGTCTGGATCTCCGACTTCTACGAGTGGAACGAGCAGGGCGTCTTCGACGGGATGGCCGCCATCCACCGCTCGGGTGCCCGCTTCATCCCGGTCGGCTCGGTGAGCAGCGGCGGGCAGCAGAGCGTCAACCCGTGGTTCCGCCAGCGGTTCAAGGACCAGGGCACCCCGGTCCTCTCCGGCCGCATCAAGAAGCTCGTCGTCGAGCTGAAGAACTTCCTGGCGTTCTGAGCACATGAGACTTGAGGAGACAACAGAGATGTCGGACATGCTGCGCGCCCCCGCCGAGGCCAAGTACGCGGAGGAACTCGACTGGCTCGAGTCGATCGACGACGGCCCGAAGCCGTTCTCGTGGCGGCTGAGCCCCAAGATGGTGCGCCTGTTCATCCTCGGTTCGGAGCGGGCCGACGGCCTCGACCGCGAGATCGAGCAGAAGTGGTACGGCGATCGCAGTTTTGTCGAACGGTCCATCGTCACGCTCGCCTCGGACCGTGGACTGCTGCTCATCGGCGACCCCGGCACCGGCAAGAGCTGGCTGGCCGAGCTGCTCGCCGCCGCGATCAGCCGCAACTCCACCCTGGTCGTGCAGGGCACCGCCGGCACCACCGAGGACCACATCAAATACTCGTGGAACGTCTCGATGGTCATCGCCAAGGGGCAGTCCCGGGCGTCGATGATCCCGTCGCCGATCATGACCGCGATGGAGGGCGGGGTGATCGGCCGGTTCGAGGAGCTGACCCGCTCCACCAGTGACGTGCAGGACGCGCTGATCTCGATCCTCTCCGAGAAGTACGTGTCGATCCCCGAGCTCGACGACGACAACATCGTCTTCGCCAAGCCCGGCTTCTCGATCATCGCCACCGCCAACAGCCGGGACCGCGGGGTCAACGACCTGTCGTCCGCGCTCAAGCGGCGCTTCAACTTCGTCCGGATCCCGGTGGTCACCAACAAGAAGAGCGAGGCGGAGATCGTCCGCTTCCGCACCGAGGAGTTGCTGCGCCGGCACAACATCGAGCTCGAGGTGCCGCCCACCCTGCTCGACGTGCTGCTGCAGAGCTTCGCCGACCTGCGGGCCGCCTCCGCCGCGGCGTCCAGCGACGACGAACGGCTGGAATCGGCGCTCTCCACCGCCGAGCAGATCGGTGTTCTGGAGGACGCCATCCTGCACAGCAACTTCTTCGGCTCCGCCGCGCTGACCGCCGAGACGCTGGCCGGTTCACTCGTCGGTTCGCTCGCCCGGCGCAGCCCGGAGGACCTGGCCATCCTCAACAAGTACTGGCACGGCGTGATCGAGCCGCGGAGCAAGGACCAGGGCGGCGAGTGGAACGGTTTCCTGGAGGGTGGTCGCCAGGCGATCGCCACCCTGTCATGAGCGGGCACAGCCCTTTCGACGCGCTGCGCGGGCAGCTGCTCAGCGCGGCCGAGGACCTCGCCGGAGGCCCGGCCGCGCTGCCCGAGATCCTTGCCGGGATCGTCGACGACGTCGACCACGCGCTGCGCGAGCCCCTGGAGATCTTCCCGGTCTGCCACCACTCGCCGGCGTCCGCACTGGCCATGGTGCGCCGGCTGCGGGAGAAACAGCCGAAGGTCATCTACCTCGAGCTGTGCGAGGACCTCGGCCCGCTGCTGACCGAACTGCGCAACTGCCGCCTGCCGGTGGCGTTGCAGGCCTTCGCGTCCGAGGTGGACGGCTTCCCGCCGGAGTCGGCGCCGCTCAGCGTCATCGCGCCGATCACCGAGGCGTCCGCGGAATACCAGGCGATCGCGTACGCGCTGGAGACCCCCGACGTCGAACTCGTGCTCGTCGACCGGTCCACCGATCACGTCTTCCAGTGGCAGCCCACCGTCGAGGCGCACTCGTCCGAGGAACCCGAACAGGACCTGCACGGCGACGCGGTCGGCGTGGAGATCGGCGACCTGCGTCCCCGGTTCGCCGAACTGGAGGAGCACCTGCTGCACCACGGCAGGGTCCGGCACTGGTCCGAATGGTGGGACCAGTATGTGGAGCAGCCCCTGGCCGGGGCCGACCACGAGACGTACCGGCAGGTCATGGTGTTGATCGGCAGCCTGTTCCGACGGCTCGCCCCGCACGACACCCGGCGGTACGCGACCGACGAGGACCGCGAGCGCTACATGTGGACCCGGATCCGGGAGCACCTCGCCCGCAGCGGGGCCGACCGGTCCGACTGTCTCTACATCTGCGGCGCGTTCCACGCGGCGAGCCGGGTGCCGGAAGCCGGTTCGGAGCCGGGCACCCCGGACTTCCCGATCACCGCGCGGACCGCGACGACCTGGCTCTACGGCCTGATCCCGTCCAGCCACGCGGCCATCGAATCCCAGTTCGGCCTGGCACCCGGCTCGGTGTCGATCGCCGCCGCCACCTGGCAGAAACAGCTCGGGCGGGGACGGCTCACGCCGTTCCGGCTCGAGGGGCAGAAGGGCGGCAAGAAGCGGGTCAAGAAGGCGCTGCCCGCCCCCGCGGTGGACACCGACGTCACCGACCAGCTCACCGGCTACCTCTCCGGCCCGCCCGCACTCGACGGGCTGGACGAGGAGGAACTGCGCGGCTGGTGCGTCGACATCGTCCGGCTGGCCCGCCGCAACGGCTACCTCGCCAGCACCGCCGACGCCATCGCCGTCTACGAGACGTCGATCCTGCTGGCCGGGATGCGGGGCCGGGTCCGCCCCACGCCCTACGACTTCCAGGACGCGGCGGTCACCTGCATCGAGAAGGACACCGTCCCGGGCCGTCGCGACGTGCGCCGCCTCTGCGAGATCCTGCTCGGCGGCGACCGGATCGGCCAGGTCGGCTACGAGGCGCTGCCACCACTGGCCCGCGACGTCTACGACCGTCTCGAACCGCTCGGGCTCAACCTCGAACAGCGCACCATCCAGCGGGCGCTGCTCGACCTGGCCGCCCACCCCGAACTGGCGGCCTGCTCCCAACTGCTCTGGATGCTGCGCTACCTGCTGCCCGACCAGGCGGTCCGTCCGATCATGGGCTCCCGCAAACTGGGCGAGAGACACTTCCAGGAGAGCTGGGACCTCGACCTGGGCCGCCACCAGCGGACCATCATCGAACTGGGCTACGAGGGCGTCACCGTCGAACAGGTCCTCGAACAGCGTCTGCGGCGCGACGCGTGGGACCCGAAAGCGACGACGGCAACCGCCCTCACCGCGGTCGAGCACTCGCTGCTCTTCCTGCAGAGCCCACGACTCACCGACGAACTGGGCGCACGCGCGGTCGAACTGCTGGCGGGTGAGCGTACGGTCGACGACGCGCCCGCGGTGCTGCGCCGGATCCGCCGGTTGCTCGCCTACTACCGGTCCAGCACGCCCACCCTGCCGTCCTGGTGCGAGCGGTTCGTCACCGAGGGGTACGCGCACTACTGCACCCTGCTGCCGTCCGCGTTCGTCGACGACACGACCGGCGTCCGGCAGGTCGGTGCGATGCTCGGCTTCCTGTTCAGCATGGAGAGCCTGGCCCTCTCTCTCGGCTGCGACCGCACCCAGCTGGAGATCGCGGTGCGCCAGTCACACCCCGAGGAGCCAGCCAAGATCGCCTTGCTCTGGGCGGCGCACCACCAGCTGGGTGCGCTGTCCCTCACCGACCTTCGGGTACGCGTGGACGAACTGCTCGCCAACCCCCTGGTGGTGCCGGCCGTCCCGAAGTACGTCAGCGGCTTCGTCCAAGCCCTCGAATCGGTGCCGCGGCTGGCGCCGTTCGTGGTCGAAACCCTGTCGAAAGCGTTCGGCCGCCTACCCGACCCGGTGCTGCTGCCCTGGCTGCCGACCCTGATCACCACGTTGAAGTCGCAGGCGGCGGAGCTGGTCCCGGTGCTGACCCGGGAGGCCGGCCGGACCTTCCCGGGCAGCCTCACAGCCATCGACTCCTGGACCCCGCCGTGGGAGAAGACACGACCATCGGTGACCGCCCCCGGCAGCGCGACCGCCGGCGCCCCCGGCTCGGACCCCGGCTCGGACCCCGGGCCGGCCGGCCGTCTGCTGGCCGCGCATCCGGGGACGGCGGACGCGTTGGCGGCGCTGCTCGGTTGCGAGGGCGAGTGGACGCCGATCGCCGAGCCTGCGCCGGACCACACCGGCCCGGTGGTGGCGCTGCTGGCCGCCCACCCCGCCACCGCGGAGGAGGTGGCCGCCCTGGTCGGCGCCTGACCTCACCCGGCTCCGCACTCAGCCGCCGGTTCCGGGCTGGTCCGGCCCGCCTCGGTACTGGCACCGGTCCGGCTCTGGCCTGGCTCCGGCCCGCCCCTGTTCCGCTTCCGGCCCGACACGTCCTGGTCCTTGCCCGACCTCGGCCCTGGCCTCGGCTGCGACCCTGGCTCCGGCTCCGGCTCCGGCTCCGGCTCCGGCTCCGGTTCCGGCTCCGGTTCCGGCTCTGGCTCCGGCCCAGGCCCAGGCCCTCGATTGGTTCTCCGGGGTGGTTCGAGCGGTGGGCGGGGCGGCGGCGGTTGCGCAAGTGCGCAACCCGGGTGGGGTGGGGGTAGCCGTGACGTGGCGGGGCGTGTCCTAATCATGTCGTCGAGCCGGAAGGAGATCGATGCAGGCGGAGCAGACCGCGATCCCGTCGTTGGGGCGATGGGGTCTCTCTGCGCATGCCGATCTGACGTATCGAGCGCTCCTTCTGGCCGGCGTGCAGGACAGCAACGGGTTGGCGCGTCATCTCGGGGTTCCGGCCTTCCGGATCGTTCAGGCATTGGAGGAGCTGGCGGCCTGTGGGGCGGCGGTACAGGTGAAACGGGGGAGCCGGAGGCTGTGGCAGGCCGCCGCCCCGGACCAGGTGATGGCCAGGTTGCGGCAGCGCCGTGACCCGGTCGTGGTCACCGAACTGGTCCGGCGGCACATCGCCACGGTTTCCGGGTTGCATCTGGATCGCGTGCTGCCGGGCGGTGTTCACCGGTTCCGTAACCGGTTCGCCGCCCGGCAGCGCATCGCCGAGCTGACCGCTGCGGAACGGCACGAACACCTGGCGATCAACACCGAGGACGTGTTCACGGCGGAGGCCACGGCCGCCGCCGCGCCGCTGGACGAGGACCTGATCGGCCGGGGGATCCGCCTGCGGGTGCTGGGGTTGCGCCCACGTGACGGCAGTGTCCGGCCGGGTCCGCCGCCTGGCGGGGAGTACCGGGAGACGTCCCGGCTGCCGCTGAAGTTGATGCTGTTCGACCGGTGTACGGCGCTGATCCCGGCGGATCCCACCGATTTCGAGGCGGGTGCCCTGGAGATCGTCGATCCGGACGCGGTCGCCCATTTGACCGAACTGTTCCACCGGATCTGGCGCACCGCCGAGGATCCCGGACGCCGAGAGGTGCCGGACATCGAATTGTCAGCCCGGGAGGAGGCCGTCGTGGGTCTCCTCGCTGCCGGAGCCACCGAGGATGCTGTGGCCGAACATCTCGGCATCAGCCGCCGGACCGTCGTCTACACGCTGCGCGCGTTGATGGACCGGCTCGGTGTGGACAACCGTTTCCAGTTGGCGCTGCTGTTGGGTGCCGCCCGGGCCGTGCCGTTGCCGCCGGTCGGGACGAAACGAACCGAGGAGAGCTGAATGTCCCTGGCCCGTCGAGCCCTGACCGTGGTCACCGCTCTGATCGCGAGTGTCCTGGCCGCACCCGTGGCCGCGTCCGCGGCGGCGGACACCTCGTGGACCGGTGCGCCCTGTGCGGACGGCCGATTCGAGTTGGTGGACGTCGACTACCTCGGAAAATGGGGTGTGGTCACGGGTACCGCCACGCAGTGCGGCCCGACGGTGGCGAACGGCGGCTTCCGCATCGCGTGGTACTGGCCGAGCCGTTCGTACGGCGAGTCGCCCAGTTACAACGCCCGGCGGTTCACCACCACGGACGCCGGGGAGCAGATGGGTTTCGGCGCGGCGATCTACGTGCCGAAGGACGGCGTCGTCCCGATCTGCTTGATCGCCGGTGACCGGACGCGGGTCGCCTGCGCGCTCACCGGCCCTCGGATCGGATACATCGAGCCGATCGACGTCGACGACGTGCGGGTCGCCAAGGAGTATGTCGGCGAGGGCTACGACCCGGACCACAATCCGGCCGACCTGTCGAACGATCCGCCGAACCCGGAGGATGTCGAGGGCTTCTGCGGAACCTGCTTCTGAGCGATGTGGATGTTCCGGAGTGTGATCGCGTACCGAAGAAAAGGGCGTTTGGTCCCTGATGCGGGATCTTGCGTTCCGGAAACCGTCAGAAGACTCACGGGGAATTCTTAGGAATCGCTTCTAGGGTCGATGGATGCAGAGTGTGGCGGTCGTGCCGTGATGACGGTGCTCCGTCCGGATGGGTCCGAGCCGCCGGAGCCCGTGACGGAGGAGCGCAAGCCCCGGTTCAACACCGCGTGGAACACTCCCGAGCTGCGCCGCAGGGTCCTGGTGGGCGCTGTCGTCGCCTGGGCCGTGGCGATCACCGTGCTCGTCGTCGTACGCGACGGGGGCGATGAGACGACCCCGGCCGCCACCGCCCCCGCTGCGTCTCCCTCCGCGTCGGAGGCGCCTCTGACCGTGCCGGAGGTCTATCAGGCGCTGGCGCCGTCGGTCGTGCTGATCCAGACCACCGGGCACGATTCGCAGAGCCGGGCCGAGGCCGGCACCGGCACCGGTGTCATCGCCAACGCGGACGGCACGGTGCTGACCGCCCTGCACGTGGTCGACGGCGCCGAGACGATCCGGGTGACCTATGCGGACGGGACGTCCGCGCCCGCCGAGATCGTGACCGAGGATCCGGCCCAGGACATCGCCACGCTCGTTCCCGGCAAGCTCCCCGAGACGCTGGTGCCCGCGGTGCTCGGCGGCGGCGTGCAGGTCGGCGAGGAGGTGGTGGCGATCGGCAACCCGCTCGGGCTGACCTGGAGCACCACCGACGGCGTCGTCTCCGGCATGGACCGGACCGCCGGAAAGATCGAGGGGCTCATCCAGTTCGACGCGGCGGTCAACCCCGGCAACTCCGGCGGACCGTTGATCAACACCCGTGGGCAGGTGGTCGGCATCGTCATCGCGCTCGCCAATCCGACCGACGCCGGCACTTTCATCGGCATCGGGTTCGCCGTGCCGATCGGCGCCGCACTCGGTGGTGGCGGAGAGGGCGACGGGCAGGCCCCACCGCTGTGACAGAAGCCGTAAGAAGACAAGGACGGATACATGAGCTGGACCGACGCCCCGCCCGCCTCCGCCGGCCCGATCGAGAAGGTGCTGTACGAGGTCAAGAAGACCATCGTCGGCCAGGACGTCCTGCTCGAGCGGCTGATCGTCGCGCTGCTCGCCCGCGGCCACATCCTGGTCGAGGGCGTGCCCGGCCTGGCCAAGACCCTGGCGGTGAAGTCGCTCGCCGAGGCGATCGGCGGTGACTTCCACCGGGTTCAGTTCACCCCGGACCTGGTGCCCGCGGACATCGTCGGCACCCGGGTCTACAACCAGCAGAGCGGTGAGTTCCAGGTTCAGCTCGGGCCGGTCTTCACCAACCTGCTGCTCGCCGACGAGATCAACCGGGCGCCGGCGAAGGTGCAGTCCGCGCTGCTCGAGACGATGCAGGAGCGTCAGGTCACCATCGGCCGGGAGACGCACAGGCTGCCGAACCCGTTCCTGGTGATGGCCACCCAGAACCCGATCGAGAACGAGGGCGTCTATCCGCTGCCGGAGGCGCAGGTCGACCGGTTCATGATGAAGGTGGTGGTCGGCTACCCGACGGCCACCGAGGAGTTCGTGGTGGTCGAGCGGGCTCTCGCGCCGAACCCGGTGATCCAGAAGATCATCGACCCGGAGACGCTGGTGCAGTTGCAGCAGCAGGCCGATCAGGTCTACGTCGACCCGTCGCTGATCGAGTTCGCGGTGCAGCTGGCGCACGCCACCCGCGACCCGGCCCGGATCGGCCTGACCGATCTGGCCCGCTACGTGACGTTCGGCGCGAGTCCCCGGTCGTCGATCAGTCTGGTGCTCGCCGCACGGGCGCTCGCCTTCATCCGCGGCCGCGAGTACGTCGTGCCCGAGGACCTCAGTGAGCTGGCCATGGACGTGCTGCGGCATCGCATGGTGCTGTCCTACGAGGCGTTGTCGGACGAGGTCACCGCCGATCTGATCATCTCGAAGATCCTGGCGAACCTGGCGTTCCCCGACCCGGCCGGCCGGGGCCGTTGACCGATGACGACCGCCCCCGACCGGCTGCTGCGGCGCCTGGAGTGGAGACTCGGGCGCCGTCTCGACGGGCGTCTGCAGGGCGCCTACCGCACGGTGTGGCACGGCGCCGGTCTCGACTTCACCGACCTGCGGGCGTACACACCTGAGGACGACGTCCGGCACATCGACTGGAACGTGACGGCCCGTCTCGACGAGCCGTTCGTGCGCCAGTACACCGAGGACCGGGAGATGACGGCCTGGCTTGTCGTCGACAGGTCCGCGTCGATGCGTTTCGGAAGACAGAACCCCTCATCGGGTACGCCTGACGTGAGCACCGCCGCCACCGGCAAGGAGTCGGTCGCCGCCGAACTGGCGATCAGCCTCGCGCGGCTCGTCGCCCAGGGCGGGAACCGGGTCGGCGCGATCCTCTTCGACAACCACTCCCATCAGGTCGTCCCGCCACGGGGCGGCCGTGATCAGATCCTGCGGATCGCGCGCGAGCTCACGCGTACCCCGGAGAAGGTCGTGAAGGACAGCGCGACCACCGACCTGGCCGCCATGTTCCGCCTGGCCGCGGCGACGACCGCGAAGCGGAGGAGCCTGGTCTTCGTGATGAGCGACTTCATCGCCGACCCGGGCTGGGACAGGTCGCTCGCCATGCTGACCCATCGCCACGAGGTGGTGGTGATCCGCGTGGTCGATCCGTCCGAACTGGAACTTCCCGACCTGGGCCTGATCCTCGTGGAGGACGCCGAGACCGGGGAGCAGCTGCTCGTCGACACCAGTGATCCCCTGCTGCGGGGGCGGCTCGCGGCCGAGGTCGACGCCCGCGAGGCCGGCCTGGCCGAGGGGATGCGCCGGGCCGGGGTGGACGAGCACCGGATCACCACTGATCAGGACATGCTCGCCGCGCTCGTCGACATGGTCCGCCGTTCCGGACGGAGACGCCGGTGACCTTCCTCCATCCGTCGGTGCTCGCCCTCGCCGCCCTGCTCACCGGGGCGGCGGTCTACGGGTACGTCGCGCTGCAGCGGCGCCGCCGTGCCGCCCTGGTCGCGGCCGGGTTCGGCACCCTGGCCGGCGGCGGCGTCCGCAGGCATCTGCCCTACGCCCTGCTGCTCGCCGCGCTGCCGGTGCTGCTCGTCGGTCTGGCCCGCCCGCAGGCCGAGGTCGCCGTGCCGCGGGTGTCCGGGACGGTGCTGCTGGCCTTCGACATCTCCAACAGCATGGCCGCCACCGACGTCACACCGAGCCGGCTCGGTGCGGCGCAGGCCGCAGCCACCACGTTCGTCCAGGAGCAGCCGGACACCGTGGACGTCGGTGTGCTGGTCTTCGGCGATCAGGCGTTGCTCACCCAGGCGCCGACCGCCGACCACGACGTCGCCGCGGCCGCGATCAACCGGGCCGCGGCCGGGGGTGGCACCTCGCTGGGGCAGGCGATCCTGGTCGGTCTCGGCACCATCACCGGCAAACCGGTCAGCCTGCCGGAGGACGGCGCCGCACCGGCCGATCTGGGTTACTGGCCGTCGGCCACCATGGTGATCTTCTCGGACGGCCAGGACACCGGTGGGCCGGACGCGCAGGCCGCCGCGGAACTCGCCGCGTCGGCCGGTGTGCGGATCCAGACCGTCGGCGTCGGCACCACGCAGGGAGCCACCGTCGAGGTCGACGGTTTCCAGCTCGGCACCGCTCTGGACGAGACGCTGTTGACCTCGGTCGCCCAGGTGACCGGTGGCAGCTATCTGGCGGCCGGTGACGCGGCCACGCTGACCGACACCACCACGTCGATCGACCTGCGCCTGACCACCGAGAAGGAGCCGCTCGAGCTGACCGCGCCGTTCGCCGCGGCCGCCCTGCTGCTCCTCACCATCGGGGGCCTGCTCGGCACCCGCTGGCACGGAAGGATCGTGTGATGTCGCTGAGCTGGCCGTGGGCACTGCTCGCGCTGCTGGTCGTGCCGCTGCTGCTCGCGGCCCGCTGGTGGCTGAACCGCAAACGCAAGCGCACCGCGGTCACCGTCTCCAGTGTCGCGCTGATCCGGGCCGCGCTGCCGGGCCGGACCGCGTGGCGGCGGCGTATCCCGGTCTACCTCTTCCTGGCCGGTCTGCTGTCGCTGGCCGCCGCGGTCACCCGTCCGCAGGCGTCGATCGCGGTGCCGTCGAACGACACCACGATCCTGCTGGCCATCGACGTCTCCGGTTCGATGTGCAACACCGACATCGCCCCGAACCGGCTGGCGGTGGCGGTCGACGCGGCCCGCGAGTTCGTCGAGTCCCAGGAGGGCGAGACCAAGATCGGGCTGGTGGCCTTCTCCGGCATCGCCGGCCTGCTGGTGCCGCCGACGACCGACAAGGCGCCGCTGCTCGAGGCGATCGAGGGGCTGAAGACGGCCCGGGGCACGGCCATCGGCCAGGCGATCCTCACCTCCATCGACGCGATCGCGGAGTCCAACCCGGATGTGGCGGCCACCGGTGTCGACCTGGGTGACCCGGTGCCCGGCGCTGTCACCGACTACGAGGCGGACACCATCGTCGTCCTCACCGACGGCTCGAACACCACCGGCGTCGACCCGATCACCGCTGCCGAGCAGGCCGCGGCCCGGCGTCTGCGGGTCTACACGATCGGGTTCGGCACCACCACGCCCGGCCAGATGGTCTGCACGGCCGACCAGGTGAGCGGCGACTCGCTCAGCGGCGGCCGCGGCTTCGGCGGCGGCGGGTTCGGCGGTGGCGGCGGCCGGGGTGGCGGCAACCGGGAGATCGACGAGGAGGCGCTGACCGAGGTCGCCGACATGACCGGGGGACGGTACTTCAAGGCCGAGGACGCCGAGCAGCTGACCGATGTGCTCGGCGATCTGCCGAGCGAGTTCGGGCTGGTGAAGCAGGACGTCGAGGTGACGTTCTGGTTCGTGCTGGTGGGCGCGTTGCTGGCGTTCAGCGGTGTCGGGCTCTCGCTCTGGTGGAACCGTGGCCCGGCGGTTCCCCGCCGGGCGATCCCGAGTTGACACGGCTCTGTCAGGGCCGTTCAGAGGCTGCGGGCGGTGATGTCGCCGTGGGCCGTGGTGGCCCGGATGGCCAGCTCGGTGGTGGCCGCCTCCGGGTTGCGCAGCGCGTTGACGATGCGGCCCCGGCTGGTGTCCGCCTCCAGCGCGGCGGCGGTGCCGCGGGCGGCGCCGACGGTGATGTCGCCGTGCTGGGTGCTCAGGGTGACGGCGCCGCCGACCGCCTCGGTGACGCGCAGGTCGCCCTGCTGGGTGCTGATCCGGCCGGAGCCGCCGAGCCGGCCGACGGTGACGTCGCCGGACTGCAGGCTCAGGTGGGCGTTCGCGGTCTCGTCGAACGTGATCGAGCCTTGGGCGCCCTCGAACTCGACGTCGCCGAGGCGTCCGGCGCCGCGCACCTCGGCGCTGGCCGTCCTGCCGTCGATGCGTGAGCCGGCCGGCAGCTGGACCGTCAGGTCGACCGATCCGGACGAGCCGAGCAGCCGGTTGGCCTGCTTCGCGGCGATGATCCGCAGGACGCCGTCCCGGTAGTCGACGGTGACGCGTTCGGCGGCCTGCACGTCGCGGCGGTCGTCGGCGTTCGCGGGCCGGATCTCGACCCGGGTGTCGGTGCGGTCCGCGGCGATCAGCTGGATGCGGCCGGCCGGGATGTCGAGCTGCGCGGCGACGGGGGCGGGGGTGTCGAACCTCTGCATCGTTCTCTCCTTCGAGCGGTTGTTTCCGATGACTGAAACGCTACGTAGCTTTCAGAAATCGGGAAACGTCGAAGTCGCAAAGTGATGCAGTTTGAGCAGCTCAGAGACGTGAAATCATTGCAATGGCATGGAATTCAACGCAACGAATGCGACTCGTTCGTTGCAATGAATGAGAAGTGAACGCACCGGCGGCCGACTCATCGGTGGGTGAGGCGGCGGTGCCGGTGGGCGGCCATCCGGACCGGGGCGTTCGGCTCGCCGAACCGGTCGTACCCGCCGCGCCGCTCGACCAGCTCGAAGAAGACCCGGCCGCCCAGGACCGGCGTGTACAGGTGCAGCAACTCGCCACCGGCGGCATCCCGGTCGTAGAGGATGCCGTACCGGCTCAGGCGGGCCGCGAACTCCTCCGGCAGGCCCAGGCGGGCGATCAGGTCCGCGTAGTAGTTGTCCGGCACCGGCAGGGTGGGCACGGTCAGCGCCGCCGCCGTGGCGAAGATGTCGGCGGTGCCGAAGGCGACGTGCTGCGGGTCCGCCACGGCCGGCGCCCACTCGCCGCGGCGCAGCACCGAGACGGTCAGGGCCAGGCGTACGCCCCGATCGCCGGAAGCCACCGCCCGGGACCGCATCAGCCCGTAGGGCGCCGCGAACTCCTCGGTGGCCAGCGCGGTCAGCCCGAGCACCGACCGGTAGAACAGTCCCGCCTCGTCGAAGTGGTCGAACGGCTGCGTCAGCCCGAGATGGTCGGTGCCGGTGAGTCCCGCCGTGACCTGCGGGACCGCGCCGGTGGCCAGGAAGTCCGACCGCCAGTCGTCGTCGTCTCGGGTCACGAACACGCTGGTCCCGTCCGGCGCGGTGATCGCCGAGAGTGCCGCCTCCCCGGGCTCCCGCACGTTCGGATGCGCCGGTGCCCGGAGCGCCGACGCCCGGGCCAGTGAACGCGCGGGGTCGTCCGACGTCACCGCGAAGGCGCTGAGCAGGGCCGCCTGCGGGCGGATCACCGCGCTGTTCAGCACGATCCGGCAGGCGTTCTGCTCCCACAGCTCCACCGGTTTGGTCCGGTGCTGACCGGTGTGCGCGAAGCCCAGCCCGCGCAGCGCCGTCCGCAGTTCCGGCCCGGACTGCCCGTCGACGGTGAACTCGGTGAACGCGTGCCGGCCCAGCGTCGGCGCGGTGGGTAGCCCGGCCGGTTCGAGGGCGATCAGGGACCGCATCGCGTCGACTGCCGTCCGCGACGGATCGGACTGCCGGAACACGTCGTTGAAGACCTCCAGCGACAGCGGGCCGTCGTACCCCGCCGCCCGGGTCAGCGCCACGAAGCCGGGCAGGTCGAAGTCGCCCTGGCCGGGGAAGAGCCGGTGGTGGCGGCTCCACTGCAGCACGTCCATCCGCAGCTCCGGCGCGTCGGCCAGCTGCACGAAGAAGATCTTGCCGGGGGTGATCGCGGCGATGCCGTCCGGTGGGACCGGCCGGGACAGCACGTGGAACGAGTCCAGGCACAGTCCCAGGGCGGGGTGGCCGGCGCGCTGGACGATCCGCCACGAGTGGTCCCAGGTGGACACGTGCCGGCCCCAGGCCAGCGCCTCGTACGCGATCCGGATGCCGCGGGCGGCCGCGGCGTCGGCGAGCTCGCCGAGTTGCGCAGCGGCCAGGGCGTCGTCGTCGACGGCGGCGGGCGAGACCGACGAGCAGACCAGGACGGTGTCCACGCCCAGTTCGGCCATCACGTCGAACTTGCGGGCGGCCCGTTCCAGGTTGGCCCGCAGCTGCTCGGCCGGGACCGCCTCGAAGTCGCGGAACGGCTGGTAGAGATCGATCGACAGGCCCAGGTCGGCGCAGCGGGCCCGGACCGCGGCCGGTGACAGCGGTGACACCACCAGGTCGTTCTCGAAGAGTTCGATGCCGTCGAAGCCGGCCGCCGCGGCCGCCGCCAGTTTGTCGTCGAGTGTCCCGGACATGCAGACCGTCGCGATCGAACGCCGCACAGATTCTCCTCTTGACAGTGTCGCCCGTCACAGTCGATAACTAACGTACCAGTTCGTACATTGATCGGCATCAAGGAGATCCAGTGACGCGGTGTGGCTTGATCGGGACCGGGATCGGCGCCTCACTGTCCCCGGCACTGCACGAGGCCGAGGGCCGCCACCAGGGACTCGACCTCAGCTACACGCTGCACGACGTGGACACCCCCGATGCCGCACTCGACGACGCCGAGCGGGCCGGATACGCCGGCCTCAACATCACCCACCCGTTCAAGCAGCAGGTGATCAAGCTGCTCGATCACCTGTCGCCCGAGGCGCGGGCCATCGGCGCCGTCAACACCGTGGTCTTCCGCGACGGACGGCGCCACGGCCACAACACCGACGCGTACGGCTTCACCGCATCGTTCCGCGCCAACCTGCCCGACGCGGCCAACGGGCACGTCGTACAACTGGGGGCCGGGGGAGCCGGGGCGGCCTGCGCGTACGCACAGCTCAGCATGGGCGTCGACCGGCTGACCGTGGTCGACCCGGACGCCCGGCGGCGGGAGTCGCTCGCCGCGCACCTCGACGACACCCGCATCATGACGGCCGCGCCGGAACGGCTGCCGTACCTGATCGCGGGCGCCGACGGCCTGGTCAACGCCAGTCCGGTCGGCATGCACGCCCACCCGGGGATCCCGCTGCCCGCAGAGCTGCTCCACCGTGGCCTGTGGGTCGTCGACATCGTCTACATGCCGGTCGAGACGGAGCTGCTGCGTGCCGCCCGTGCCGTCGGTGCGCGGGCGGTCGGCGGCACGGCGATGTGCGCCTACCAGGCGGCCGCCGCCTTCCAGTGGTTCACCGGGCGCATCCCCGACATCGCGCGGATGCTGCGCCACCTGGACGAACTACTCGTTTGACCGCCCTGGAGCCGACATGATCGCGGACGAAGACACCACCACCCGAGAACTCCCCGAACCCCTCTCCCTGCGCCGGATGGTCGGTCCCGGCATCGTCGCCGTCGGCATCGGCATGGCGGCCGGCGAGATCATCCTGTGGCCGTACCTGACCGCGCTCGGCGGTCTCGGCCTGCTCTGGCTGGCCTTCACCACCCTGGCCGTGCAATTCGTCATCAACATGGAGATCGAGCGGTACACGCTGGCCACCGGGCAGACCGTGGTCGCCGGATTCTCCCGCTGGTGGAAGGGCTGGGGCGTGATCATCTGCCTGGCCGGCGCGTTCCAGTACGTCTGGCCGGGCTGGGCGACCAGCGGCTCCACCGTCTTCACCTATCTGGTCGGCGGCGGCGATCCGGTCTGGATCACGGTCGGGGTACTGGCCGCGATCGGCGTCCTGCTGACCTTTTCCAAGGTCATCTACAAGACCGTCGAGCGGGTCGAGACGGTCAAGGTCGTGCTGACACTGTTCTTCCTGGTGGTCGTGGTGATCTTCGTGATCTCGCTGAGCACCTGGGGCGACGGCGCGAAGGCGACGATCACCGAGTTCGGGCAGATCCCCGACGGCATCACGTTCACCATGCTGCTCAGTGCGATCGGTGCGGCCGGGGCGGGCGGCGTACACAATCTGGTCCTGAGCAACTGGATCCGGGACAAGCGCTACGGCATGGGGGCGCACGTGCCGCGGCTGATCTCACCGATCACCGGGCAGGAGGAGGCGGCCGGAGCCGGCCGCTACACGTTCCCCACCGACGAGGCGTCGCTGAGCCGCTGGACCATCTGGTGGAAACGGGCGAACGCCGAACACCTGGTCACCTTCGTCGCGGTCTGCTTCGTGACGATCGGCGTGATGAGCCTGCTCGCCTACGAGACGCTGTTCGGCCGCGACGACCTCAAGAGCGACCCGTCGTTCCTGCGCATCCAGGGCGACATCATGGCCGCCGAGGTCGGCGAGTGGCTGAAACTGCTCTTCCTCGCGGTCGCCGCGGTCTCCCTCTGGGCCGCCGCGATGGGCCTGCTCGACATCATCGGCCGCGTCGCCGCCGACTTCCTGCACCGCGCCTACCTGCAGAACTCGTCCCGCTGGACCGAACCGCGCCTCTACCTGGCCGTCGTCTGGGCCGAGATCGTCCTCGGCTCGGCGATCCTGCTGGCCGGTTTCACCCAGCCGCTCGGCCTGCTGATCATCTCCACCTGCGCCGCGTCGGTGGTCACCCTGCTCTATTCGATCCTGCTGGTCCGCCTGAACATCCGCGATCTCCCGGCGGCCATCCGCCTCCGCGGCTGGCGCCTGATCGGCCTGCTGGCGGCCATCGCCTTCTACGGCTTCTTCGCCATCGCCATGGTGGTCACCCAACTGCAGCGCCTCTAGATCACCGGTTTTCTCAGGGGTACGGGCTACACCTCAGTCAACCGCACCAGCACGTCCCGGGCCCTACCCGCGACATCGCGCTCCCAGTGATCGGAAAACCGCCTGGCACTGATCACCCCTTCGGTCGTCTATCGATGGCCGAAGGGTGGTGCGATACGGCTCCCGTCATGATCGTTGCCCGGTATGGGTCGGCACTTGCCCGATGACGCTCAGCTTAAGTTGATCAATGCCATGACCAGTAGCTGTGCGGTTCCCTTCGCCGTGGCGATTCGTCGGCCGGTGGCGGTGGTGGCGGTCGTGTCGGCGCAGCTCAGCCGTTTGTCGCGGCGCGGGGCCGCGTCCAAGGTCGACTTTGGCTGGGTGGCATGGTGCGGCTGTCTGCTGTCTGCCGCCGACCGTCGTCCATTGCCACTCGGCTTAAGTTGATCATTAGTCTGCCCATCGACTTCGCCGCGGCTGCGATCACGCCTGCCGGGCGCCGCCTCCGGTCACCCCGCGCGTCGGCGCCGTTCAGCAACGCGCGGCCTCACCAGGGCCGTCGTCGAGATCGGAATGGGTTCGGTGGCGTTCCAGCCACCCCGGCCGTCGGCGACGGTCCGCCCATGAGCCGAAAAAAACCGTGGGCGACGGCCGGGTGCCCCCGAGCCGTCGCTGGTGGCTGGTTTCTGCTCTCCCGAATGGCCGTGGCTGACGGCTCGGTCGGCTCGGCCGTCGGCTGCGGTCCATTTGCGAGCCGAGAGCAACCGTGGGCGACGGCTCGGGGGTACCCGGCCGTCGCCTGTGGTCGCTTCGGCCGTTCCGGCCGTCGCGGCGGTCGTTTTCGGCTACCCCGACCGGCCCCCACGGTCGTTCCCGAACTTACGCAGGGGTATGTCTCAGGACCATGGGCTGTGACGGAGAGGGGCCGTTCCGCGAGCGCGGATCGGCCCCTCTCCGGAAAACGATCAGGCGACGCGGCGCCGGCGGGTCCAGGAGAAGCCGATCAGGCCGGTGACCGCGGCCAGAGCGCCACCGGCGACCGTCCACACCCAGCGGGACGAGAAGTCCGGGATCCAGTCGAAGGACCAGGAGGAGAAGAGGCCGTCCTCGTCGTCCTCGGTGCCGGGGGCGGCGGACGCGGCCGCCGCCGGGGTGGTCAGCACCTTGCCGGGCTTGTTGTTCGGCACCAGCGGCGCGGCCAGTTCGCCCTGGTCGGCGCCGGTGTCGCCGGTCGGCAGGGCGAGCGCCAGGGTCACGTCGACCGGCAGGCCCAGGTCCTCCTCGGGCAGTTCGGTGCTGGACAGCCGCACGTAGTAGGTGCCGGGCAGCGGGTCGCCGTCCCACGGCTCGGCCCAGGAGCGGACCTGCCGGAGCTGGCAGCCGAGCGTGATCGACGTGGCGTTCTCGGCGGCGACCGGGTTCTGCTCGCCGGCCACGCAGGCCTGTCGGCGGCGCAGGCCGTCGAAGACCTCCACGGTCCACGACTGGGAGCCGGTCCGGTCGGTGGACGGCGGCAGTGCGACCGTGATGTCCAGGTCGGGGCGCTGTCCGGCGACCGCGCCGAACGACCAGTACAGATAGTCGCCGGTGACCGCGCCGACCTGCACCTGCTGGTCGGCGTTGATCGCCACGGCGGTCAGGAACGAGGTTCCCGCGTTGCTGACACCCGGGGCCGGCGACGGGGCCGCGGCGGCGGGGGTGGCCACGGCGAGCGCGGCGAGCACGCCGACGGCACCGGCCAGTTGAGTGATCCGCATGTCAGTTCTCCCTCCAGGTGGCGACCCACCAGCGGGTCAGCCATCCGGCCAGCACACCGGCGACGAGGCCGGCGATGGCGAGCACGAAGAGCAGCAGGAAACCGCGGCCCAGGCCGGGCGCGTCCGGCGCCTGAGAGGCGTCGACGACGTCGATGCTCAGCTCGAGCGGCATGCCGGGCTCGCCGGCGGCGGTCGGTGAGGCGAACGAGTTGCTGACGATCAGGCAGACGTCGGTGGTCTCCTCGGCCGTCACGGTCGTGGTCTCCTCTTCGGAGGCGGAGTTGTTCTCCTCGGCCTCCGCGTTCTCCTTCTCCTCGGTGCCGGACCAGCGCAGGCCGGCCGAGAGCACGTCGGCGCGCCCGCTGCCCGCGTCGACCCCGCGGACCAGCTCACGGCCGTTCACGGTCGCTGCTTTCAGGAGTACGCCGTAATCACGGTTCAGTGGCCGGTCCAGCGAGATGCTGACCGACGCGCGCAGTTCCTGGCCGGGTTCCACGGTGACGCGGTAGAACCGGTGTTCGCTGATCAGTTCCCGGTCGGTGTAGACGCCGGCGGAGAGCAGCGGCGCCTCGACGCAGTCTTTCGCGCCGGTGACGACGGCCGGGGTGACCGGCGGCGGGGTGGCGGCCCGGTCGACGAGTTGCTTGATCCGGTCGGTCAGCTCCTCCTCGCTCTTCGCCGAGGCGTACGTGCCGCCGGTCGCGGTGGAGATGCAGACGAGCTGCTTGCGGGTCTTCTCGTCGGGGGTGAGGCCGAGGGTGTCCACCACCAGGCCGGCGCCCTGCGCGGCCAGTTCGCGGGCGACCGTGCACGGGTCCGGCGGGGTGCAGGTGTCCTCGCCGTCGGTGATCAGGACGATGCGCCGCACCGATCCGGTGTCGCCGAGGTCCTTGGCGGCTTCGCGCAGGGCCAGGCCGATCGGGGTGAACCCGGTCGGCTTCAGCGACGCGATGGCGTTCTTGGCGGCGACCCGGTTGACCGGTCCGACCTCGACGATCTGCTGCGTGTCCTTGCAGCCGGTCTTCTTGTTGTCGCCGCCGTAGGTGGCGCCGAGAACCCGGATGCCGAGCTGCGTGGTCTCCGGCAGCGCGTCGACGACGTCGTTGAACGCCTGCTTGGCGACCGAGATGCGGGTGGCGCCGTCGATGTCGGCGGCCTTCATCGAGCCGCTGACGTCGAGGACCAGTTCGACCCGGGGCGGTTCGGCCGTGGTGGTCTCGTCGGCGAGTGCGGGGGTGGCGCCCAGGAAGGCGGAGGCGGCGATCAATCCTATTGCTGCCACTAAGGACAGTTTCTTGTGGATCACGCGGCAAGATCATAAACGTACGTCACCGTGTCCGCCCCCGCGCCCCCGGGTGGCCGGTTCATCGATACGCGGCGTGACCAGTCAACTTCTGGCCGATCACCAGAGTGTGGATCTCCGACGTGCCCTCGTAGGTCAGCACCGACTCCAGGTTGTTGGCGTGCCGCAGAGGGGAGTAGTCGAGCGTGATGCCGCTGCCGCCGAGGATGGTCCGGCACTCGCGGGCGATGGCCAGTGCGGTGCGGACGTTGTTCAGCTTGCCGACGCTGATCTGGTGCGGCTGGACACGGCCGGCCTCCTTGAGCCGCCCGAGGTGGACCGCCAGCAGGGTCGCCGTGTTGAGGTCGACGGCCATGTCCGCCAGTTTCTCCTGGGTCAGCTGGAACGCGGCGATCGGCCGGCCGAACTGCTCACGGGTGTTCGCGTAGTCGAGGGCGGCCCGCAGGCTGTCCCGGGCGGCGCCGGCCGCACCGAAGACGATGCCGAAGCGCGCCTCACCCAGGCAGCTCAGCGGAGCGCCCAGCCCGCGTGCTCCGGGCAGGCGGGCGCTTGACGGCAGGCGTACCCCATCGAAGTGCAACTCACCCGTCACCGACGCACGCAGCGAGAGTTTCCGCTTGATGGTCCGGGAGGTGAAGCCGGGGGTGCCGCGCGGGACGAGGAAGCCGTGGATGCCGTCCTCGGTCTGCGCCCAGACCGTCGCGACGTCGGCGATGCTGCCGTTGGTGATCCACATCTTGGTGCCGGTGAGGATCCAGTCGTCGCCGTCGCGGACCGCCCGGGTGCGCATGTTCGCCGGGTCGCTGCCGACGTCCGGCTCGGTCAGGCCGAAGCAGCCGATCGCCTCACCGGCGGCCATCCGCGGCAGCCACTCCTGTCTCTGCTCCTCGGAGCCGTAGCGGTGGATCGAGAACATGGCCAGCGAACCCTGGACGGAGGCGAAGCTGCGCAGCCCCGAATCGCCGGCCTCCAGCTCCAGGCAGGCCAGTCCGTAGGCGACCGCTCCGGTCCCGGCGCAGCCGTAGCCGTCCAGGTGCATCCCGAGCAGGCCCAGCCTGCCCAGCTCCGGGGCGAGGTCGCGGGGGAACGTGCCCTCCTCGAACCAGTCCGCGACGTGCGGCCGGACGTGATCGGCGACGAACCGCGCGACGGTCTCCTGGATCTGGCGCTCCTCGCCGGTGAGCAGGCCGTCGATGTCGAGCAGGTCGAGAGCATCCATGATGTTCATCCTGGTGGTTCGGGGCGGCTCAGTCGACCGGGTGACCCCACTCCGCTTCGACCAATTTAGGGTGATTTATCGGTAAGTGTGGTTGTGTGGCACATGAACGCACCCCCGGCCGTGTGGACGACGCGCTGGCCTCCTCCCGGGCCGGGATGCGCGCCCTCTGGATCTCGCTCGCCGGTCTCGGCCTCACCGCGGCACTGCAGGGCGCCGTGGCCGCGATCTCCGGCTCGGTGGCCCTGGTCAGCGACACCGTGCACAACGTGGCCGGCGCGCTGACCGCGATCCCGCTCGGCATCGCGATCCGGCTCGGCCGGCGGGCCGCGACCCGCGCCTACACCTACGGGTTCGGCCGGGCCGAGGACCTGGCCGGCGTCGGCATCGTCGCGGTGATCGCGGTGTCCGCCGCGGCGACCGCCTGGCTGGCGATCGACCGGCTGATCGATCCGCACACCGTGACGCACCTGCCGTGGGTGCTCGCCGCGGGCGTGGTGGGGTTCGCCGGCAACGAGGTGGTCGCCCGGTACCGGATCACCGTGGGCCGGCGGATCGGCTCGGCGGCCCTGATCGCGGACGGCGTACACGCCCGGACCGGTGGGTTCGCGTCGCTGGCCGTGGTGCTGGCCGCCTCCGGATCCGCGCTGGGCTGGCGACTGGCCGACCCGGTGGTGGCCCTGGGGGTCACCGCGGCGATCGTCTGGGTGCTCAAGGACGGCGCGCGGGCGATCTACCACCGGCTGATGGACCGGGTCGACCCGAGTCTGGTCGACGACGCCGAGGACGCGCTCCGGTCGGTACCCGGGGTGGCCGACGTCGACTGGCTGCGCCTGCGCTGGATCGGTCACCGCCTGTACGCGGAAGCCGCCATCGCGGTGGACGACCGGCTCAGTCTGCTGGCGGCGCACGAGATCGCCACCGATGCGGAGCAGGAGGTCACCCGGCATGTCCCGGGTTGTGCCGGTGCGGCGGTGCATGTCCACCCCGAGCTGGTGGGTGACCACGGCGACCACGGCCGGTCAGCGTTTTCCCAGGAGGATGATCTAGCCTCAAGATCATGAGTGCGTGGGCCCCGGGTGATCTCGTCGATACCGTCGACCCGGAGGTCCGGGACTCGGTCGCCGCCTTCCTGGCCGCCGTCGAGACCGATCTCCGTGCCTCGGTGGTCAGCGACGACCCCCTGATCAGTGAGGTCGCGGCGCACCTCGTCGAAGCCGGCGGCAAACGGTTCCGGCCGATGGTGGTGGCCCTGGGCGCCCAGTTCGGCGACCCGGGACGGCCCGCCCTGGCCCCGTCCGCGGTGCTGATGGAACTGACCCACCTGGCGACGCTCTACCACGACGACGTGATGGACGAGGCGCCGATGCGCCGCGGCGCGGCCAGCGCGAACTCCCGCTGGACCAACTCGATCGCGGTCTGGGTCGGCGACTACCTGCTGGCCCGGGCCGCCCAGATCGCCGCCGGCCTCGGCGACGACGCCGTCCGGCTGCAGGCCCGGACCCTCGCCCAGCTCGTCCGCGGCCAGCTCGACGAGACGGTCGGACCGCGCGGCGGCGACCCGATCCGCCACCACCTGCGGGTCATCGAGGACAAGACGGCCTGCCTGATCTCCGCCTCGGCCCGCTTCGGCGGCATGTTCGCCGGCCTGCCCGGCGCGCACGTCGACGCGCTCGCCGCGTTCGGCACCTCGATCGGCATCGCGTTCCAGCTCTCCGACGACCTGCTCGACATCGCCTCGGACTCGGCGCAGTCCGGCAAGACGCCCGGCACCGACCTGCGCGAGGGCGTGCCCACCCTGCCGGTGCTGTACGCGCTCGCCGCCGCGGACACCGGACCGGACTCCCGGCGGCTGCGTGAACTGCTCGCCACCGGCCCGATCACCGACGACGCGCTGCACGCCGAAACGCTGTTCCTGCTGCGCGAGTCGGCCGCCCTCAAACAGGCCCGGGAGACCGTGCACGGGTACGCGTCCGAAGCCCGCCACCACGTTGCGGCCCTTCCGGACGGCCCCGCCCGCCGAACGCTCGAGGCCCTCTGCCACTACATAGCCGACCGGACGGGCTAATCCGCGGGGGTGTCATGCCCCGATTCAGCGATACCGGTCCTCTTTGTGGTGACATACGGTGAGCGCGACATCGACCGGCTGCTGCTTCGGCAAGGGGGCGTCATGGCCGAGGCGAGTCTGCTCGACCGGCTCTGTCCGGGTGACCACGCCTGCTTCGTCGTCGACGAGGAACCCGCCCGGATCCGGGACGTCGCCGCCTGGATCCGGTCCGGCCTGCGCGACCACCACCGGGTGGTCTACCACGCCCTCGACGGCGACCGGGCCGCGTCCGGGCTGGCGGACGAGGGCGTGGACGTCGCCGCCGCGACCCGGCAGGGCCGCCTGCGGATCGTCACACCGGACCCGGCGGACCTCGAGACGATCGTCCGCCGCTGGCGCGACGAGTCGGCCCGCGCCCGCGACGACGGCTACCACGGCCTGCGCGCGATCCGCGACATGTCCTGGGCCGGTGGCGACCCGCCCGGCACCGACCGGCTCGCCTGGTACGAGGCCCAGCTCAGCCGGGTCTTCGCGGACGGGTTCGCGGTCGGCGTCTGCCTCTACGACCGCAGCCTGTTCGGCGAGGAACAGCTGCATCAGATCACCCGCTCGCACCCGGCGACCATCGCCGGCGGCACCGAAGCGGGCGGGATCCCCCTGCTGCGCGTGACCCGGACCGCCGGATCGTTCGGCCTGCGGCTGGTGGGCGAGGCCGACCTGTCGAACCGGCGGGCCCTGCGCGCGATCCTCGACCACGTGGACGACGACGCGGCACCGGGCCAGGACCGGCGGACCCTGACGGTGGACGTGGGCGGTCTGCGGTTCGCCGACTCGGCGGCGGTCCGGATGCTGCTCACCGTGGCCGGGCCGCACCGGCTGCGGTTGGTCGGCTGTTCGGCGGCGCTGCGGCGGCTCCTGGCGCACCACGGTCCCGATCCGGCCGTCGAGTACGGCGGATAACCCTGTTCTGTTCCGCTCTCCTGCCGATCATCCCTATGCGGGGACGTGGAGGAGCGGTGGATGGCCAGGGCGGCGGACGAGGAGGGCTCGACCCTCGTCGAGTTGATCGTGTCGATGGTCGTGCTCACCGTCGCGATGGCCGGCTTCGCCTCGTTCTTCGTCAACAGCTACCGCGCGGTCTACCAGCAGCGGGACCAGCGTGAGGCGGCCCAGCTCGCCAACACGGCGATGGAGCAGATCCGGGCGCTCAAGGGCAGTTCCCTGATCGTCGGCCGGGGCGAGGACGCGAGCACCAACCAGTGGACGAACAATCTGCCCGCGGTGATGGAGCCGTACTACAAGACCATCACGCCGGTGTGGCAGACCGACCCGGTGATCGCCAAGACCGCGGGCGCGGATGCGGCCCTCTCCACCGCCACCCAGCAGATGACCGTCAACGGAACCCTCTACCAGCGTTCGACCTATCTCGGCGGCTGCGAGATCTACGTCGGCAAGGGCGAGGGGTGCGTCAAACCGGTCTCGCCGGCACCGGTCGACAGCACCAGCGTGCTGAAGTTCTTCCGGGTGGTCGTCCTGGTCACCTGGAAGGGCACGAACTGCGCCGACAACGTCTGCACGCACATCGCCAGCACGCTGGTGTCCCGGGCGCCGGAACCGATCTTCGACATCAAACGCCCGTCACCGGTGGTCAAAGCCACCAGCGCCACCTTCTACAAGGGGGTGGCCGGGCAGTCCTTCCAGCTCACCGCCACCGGTGGTCAGCTGCCGAACACGTGGACCGCGAGCACCCTGCCGGCCGGGCTGAGCATGACCACGGCCGGGGTGGTCAGCGGCACCCCGACGACGGTGGGGACCACGACCGGCACGGTGACGGTGACCGACAAACTGGGGCGTACCGACACGGCATCGTTCACCTGGATCGTCATCCTGCCCCCCACGGTCACGGTCGCGGCCACGGTGAAGAACCACATCGGCGAGACGGTCAGCGTCAAACCGACGGTGTCGGGCGGGGCGAGCCCCTATGCGTGGGCGGTCACCGATCTGCCCGCCAACTGGACGTTCAACACGGACACCGGGGAGATCACCGGCACCGCCACCACGCTCGGAACCTGGACCCCCGGCATCACGGCCACCGACACCAACGCGATGGCGAGCGCCACCGTGCGGTACACCCACATCGTCTATCCGGTGGTGAGCGTGGCGGCGGTCGCCGACCGCAGCATCAACCTGACCTCGTCGATCACCGTCACCAACAGCGCGTCCGGTGGTGACGGCACCTACACCTGGAGCGCTACCGGAGTCCCGACCGGCACCTCCATGGCCGCGAGCACGGGGACGATCTCCGGTACGCCGCTGGTGCCCGGCCGGTACATCATCACGGTGACCGCGACGGACGCCACCGGTGGCACCGGGGGCACGGCGAGCACCAGTTTCGCCCTGACCGTGGCGACCAGCACCCAGCTGAACATCACCTCGCCGACCGGTGACCTCTCCACCCCGTCCGGGCAGTCGGTGTCCGTGCCGATCCAGAGCAACGCCGACCTGCTCGGGCTGGTCGGTCCCACGTACACGGTGACCGGTCTGCCGCCGGGCGTGAAGTACAACAGCGGCCAGGGCACCCTCACCGGCAAGCCGACCACACCCGGTACCTACCCGGTCACCATCGTCGCCAAGAACCTCACCCAGCAGTCGACGTACACCTTCATCTGGACGGTGACATGAGGATCCGGCACCGCGGCGACGACGAGGGCTTCACCCTGATCGAGATGGTCGTCACCACCACGATCATGACGTTCGTGACGCTCATGATCGTCAGTGCGACCACCGAGATGTACTCGATGTCGAACAAGACCGAACAGCAGTCGTACGCCCGCGAGCAGATCGACACCAGCTTCCGCCGGCTCGACAGCGATCTGCGGTACGCCATCTGGATCAACACTCCGGCGCAGGTCGGCACCCGCTGGTACATGGAGTACCAGCGGCCCACCCGGGACGCGGCCGGCGCCCTGGTCCTGATCTGCCGTCAGCTCAAGCTGGAGAACGGGGTGCTGAGCCTGGCGACGTGGAGCCTGCCGTCCACCACCCCGGGCACGCCGTCGACGATCGCGAGCGAGATCACCGTGACGGCCGGGGTGGCCCCGTTCACCCTCTACGCGACCGGCAGTTTCCCGTACGCGTCGGCCAGCCCCAACACCGCCGGTGTGGGACGCAACTTCTCCCCGGAACGTCAGCAGGTGCGGTTCCGTTTCAGCGCGAAGGTCGGGACCGTCACCGTGCCGCTCGACGTGGTGTTCTCGGCGCTCAACAACACCCGGAACACCTCCTCGATCAACGACTGCAGCAAAGGACGGCCGACGGTATGAGGACGTTCCACGTGCCGGACGACGACCGGGGCTCGCTGCCGATGGTCATGCTGGTGATCACCATCGGGATGTCGCTGTCGGCGGCGCTGGTGCCGGTGGTGCTGCGGCAGATCACCTCGACCCGGCTCCTGTTGAACCGCAGCGTCGCCATCAGCGCCGCGCAGGTCGGCATGGACATGATGATGGCGCGGGTCCGGGCGGCGTCGGACTCCGAGCAGTACGGGCTGCTGGAGAACCTGCCGGCGTGCCGGATGACCGGCGACGCGGGTGTCACCAGCGCCGGCGACACCCTGCGCTACGACGTCTCGGTCGGGTACCTCGACCAGGACGGCAAGGCCCTGAGCTGCCCGACGAACGACGTGCCCACCACCGCGACGGTGACCTCGGTCGGCACCGCGGGCACGGTCAGCCGGGTGATGATCGCCACCTATGTCTTCTCCACCAGCAACTCCAACATCCCGGGCGGCGCGATGCGGATCGCCGCCTCCAGCCTCGGCAACGCCTGCCTGGACGCCGGGACGAGCAAGCCCGCCGTCGGCGCCGGGGTCACCCTGCAGGTCTGCAACGGCAGTAGCACCCAGCAGTTCGGTTACTCCAGCGACCTGTACCTGAAGTTGGTCAACTCGGAGTCGTCGACGGCGACGAACGGCATGTGCCTGACGTCCGGTTCCTCCCACTCCAACGGTGTGGTCGTGGTGTTCAAGAAGTGCGACACCAGTACCACCCGGGACACGACGCTGCAGTGGAGCCTGGACGACGCCAGCCAGTACCGCACCGCCAGCGCCAGCTCGGCGGTCGAGGGTTACTGCCTGACGGTGAAGACGGCCGGTCAGGCCGGCAGCCCGATCGTGCTGGGCAGCTGCAACAACAGCAGCACCTTGAGCATCTGGCGGGCGGACACCGGTGTCGGTGCCGGAATGGCCGGTGACGACACCAACCAGCTGGTGAACTATGCCCAGTTCAGTCGCTGTCTGGACGTCACCGGCCAGGACCCGGGGGCGTCGTACATGATCGCCTGGTTCTGCAAGCAGGCCCCGAACGGCGTCGTCACCTGGAACCAGCAGTTCATCCATCCGACGCCGAAGGCTCCGGTGATCTCGCTGACCGGCAACATCACCTTCATCAAGAGCAACGTCACCTACTGCCTGAAGTCGCCGCAGACCGTCGCCGTCGGCACCTGGGTGACGGCCGAGAAGTGCACCAACGGCAACAAGACCGACTACCTGCAGTGGACCGTCTACCACGACACCGGCGACTACGGCACCAGCTACCGGATCATCGACTCCAAGGGGTACTGCCTGGAGCCGACCGACCAGGCGCTGCGGGGCACCTACTCGGCCGGCTTCCACAGCGACGGCACCAGCAAGGTCAAGGTGGTCACCTGCAGCAGTTCCGAACTGCAGAAGTGGAACGCTCCCGCCAACATCAACAAGCCCAGCCCGATCGTCGACCTCCGCGACCCGGACTGCAACAAGCCGACGTCGGGCCCGGTGCCCACGCCGGACAGCAAGTTCTGTCCCAGCTGACGACGCTCAGAAGGTGACCACGACCTTCTCGGCGGCACCCGGGGTGGAGCCCAGCGTCAGCGCCCGCTGCGCCTCGTCGAACGGGATCCGGTCGCTGATCAGCAGCTCGTACCGCTGCCAGTGCTCGACGATGTCCTTGGTGACTTCGAAGATCTCGGTCGGGTAGCCCATCGACAGCACCACGGTGAGTTCGGTGGTCAGCAGGCTGCCGAAGTCGACCGGCACCGGCTTCTTGTGCACCGCCACGATGCCCAGCGTCGCGCCGTGCTTCACCGCGGACAGGGCCGTCTCCAGGACCACGGGCGCACCGGCCGCGTCCAGGTAGATGTCGGTGTCCGGGCGGGCGCCCCGGACGAAGCTGCGCGGCGCCTCGCCGTGGATCTCGATGAGCCGCTGGACGACGTCCTCCTCGGCCGAGTTGATCACGGCGTGGGCGCCGACCTTCAGCGCCTTCTCCAGGCGGTTCGGGACGATGTCCACGACGACCACGTGCGCGCCGCGCAACTCGTACCCGATGGCGGCGCCGAGACCCACCGGGCCGGCGCCGAACACCACCACCTTGTCGCCCGGCTTGGGGTTCGTCCGGTTGACCGCGTGGCCGGCCACCGCCATCGGCTCGTTGAGCGCGGCCACCTCGAACGGGATGTGCTTCGGCACGGTGACCAGGTGCGTGCCCAGCCGCGCGCCGCGGACCAGCACGAACTCGGCGAGTCCGCCCTGCGCGCCGCCGCTGCCGACGATCCCGTCGTCGAACGCCATCGGGTTGAGCACCACGTGGTCGCCGACCGTGACGCCCTCGACCTCGGCGCCGACCTCCACCACCTCACCGGCGGGCTCGTGGCCCAGCGGGGTGGCGCCCTGGCGCGGCGGGATGCCGCCGACCGAGATGTACAGCCCGTCCGACCCGCAGATGCCGCACGCCCGGATCCGCACCAGCACGTCCGCCGGGCCGGCCACCGGCTTGTCGATCTCCACCACGCCGGTCTGTCCGGGTCCGGTCACCTGTACCGATTTCATCGAGGCCTCCACTAATTCGATTAAGTTGAGAGGTAGAGTAGCTCGCGTGACGGGCCCACGGCGAGCGACGATGCGAGACGTCGCCCAGGCCAGCGGGGTCTCCGCGGCGACGGTCAGCTTCGTCCTCAACGACAAGGCCGGCCAGACCATCCCGGAGGCCACCCGCGAACGGGTCCGCCGGGCCGCCGCCGACCTCGGCTACATCCCCCACTCCATCGCCCGCGCGCTCCGCGAGGGCAACTCCCGGATCGTCGTCCTCGAGGCCGGCGGTCTGCCCCGCGGTAACAGCCTGGACGGCTTCATCACCGGCCTCGACGACGAGCTCGCCGCAGCCGGCTTCGGGCTGCTCGTGTCCTACTCCGACGGCCCGTCGTCCCGGGCCGCCGTCGCCGCGGTCTCCCCACGCGCCGTCATCGATCTGCAGGGCGTCTACCGCAGCCCCGACCGCGAGGTCGCCGACGGCGGCTGGATCGACGGGATGGCGGCGCACACCACCACCCAGATCAGCCACCTGATCGAACGCGGACACTCGCGAGTCGCCATGGCGGTGCCGGCGTCACTCGACCCGTTCTTCGCGCTGATGGCCGGTCACATCCGCAACGCGGCCGTCGCGGCCGGGCTGCCGTCACCGCCGTTCCTGGTGGCCGACTCGCCCCTGGTCACGGACCGTCTGCACGCGTTGCGGGAGGACGGTTTCACGGCGATCGCCGCCGTCTGGGACGACCTTGCCCTGGCCGTCCTCGCCGCGATGACCGACCTGGGCTGGTACGCCCCCGCCGACCTGGCAGTGATCGGTTTCGACGACACGGCCCACGGTGCGCTGTGGCGCCCGGCCCTCACCTCGGTCCGGATCGACGCCCGCTCCTACGGCCGCCGCATGGCGCGCACCGTCCTCGACCTGCCCGTCGGTGACGCCTCCCCCGCGCCGGCCGAGATCGTCCGGCGCGCTTCAACCTGAAACAGTTCATCCGGTACGCGGAAAAGTCACGCCAAGGCAAGTGTCACGATCGCGCCCGCGTTCGACAGTCGTGTCGCCAGCAGCGTCATCTCGGCCGATGTGCCGGTGACGCCCTCGCCGGTGAGCGCGTCGTAGGTGCCGAGCGCCTCGGGGATCGTGGCGCCCTGTCTCCGGAGGACGGCCAGCAGGCGTACCTTCACCGGCCGGTTCCGCTCACGATCGGCGCGCAGCCGGGACCGGCCCTCCTCGGCGAGGAGCACCTCGCGCCAGGGGTCGGGCATCTCGTCCCAGCCGCACTGCTCCTCGACGGCGCCGCACCGGGGGCAGGAGGTCTCGATCGCCCACGCGATCCGGTCCGTGACCACGGTCTGGGCAGGTGTCACCACGGCGAGATCCCCGCACGCCGCGCACCTCTGCCGGACCACGCGCAGCTCAGAAGAAGTCGCCGGACACGTGCCGGGGTGAGCCGTCGGCGGTGGCGGTCGCCGCATAGGTGTCGCCACCCGCGTCCCGCCCGCCCGATGCGTACGTGTATTTCGCGGTAAATGTGTATTCGCCAACCGGCAACGTGTCCGCCGACGACAGCGTGAACCGGTAGACCAAGGCGTCGGACTCCTCGATCACCGCCACCGTGACGCTGCCACCGGGCGCGTGCTTCGTGCCGCCCCGCGACACCAGACCCTCGGTCCGGGCCACCCGGATGTCCACCTGCAGGCCGGTCAGCGCGGCAGCCGTCTTGAGGGTCACGACGCTGGCGCCCTGCGTGTCACCGCTGTCCGGGTCGACCGAGCCGTCCGACCACAGCGGCCCGTCGCTCACCAGGGAGGCAGGAGGCGTGGGCGAGGCGGTGGCGGTCGGTTCCGGGGAGCGCGTCCCCGTCGGACGGGCAGACGAACGCGACGGCGACGGTGACGCCGACGGCGACCCGGTGGTCGCGGTCGGATCGGGTGACGCCGCCGGTGACGATGTGACAACCGGCGTCGCGTCCGGCCGGTCGTTGTTGCCGGCCAGGGCCCAGTTGGCGACGCCACCCCCGGCGAACAGAGCGGCCACCGCGGCACCCACGGCGGCGAGGCGCATCCGGGGACTGCGTCTCGGCGTGTGGCGGTGTGACGCGGTGGTGCGGGCCGGGTCGGTCATCGCGGCCGCGGTGATCCGCTGCAGCATGGCGGACCGGTCGGGCTGGTGACCGTCGGCCTCGGCGCGCAGGGCCGCCCGCAGCTCGTCGTCGGAGAGCCTCACCGTGCCGCCTCCCATCCGTCGAACCGGGCACTGTCACCGAGTATGTCGGCCAACTGTTTCGCGCCGCGCGAGGTGGCGCTCTTGACCGCGCCGACCGAGATGCCGAGGATCCCGGCGACCTCGCGTTCCGGCATGTCGAAGGCGTAGCGCAGGACGACACAGGCGCGGCGGCGTTCCGGCAGCCGGCGGAGGGCGCCCCGGACGTCCAGCACCGCGGGCACGTCGGTGTCCCGGCCCCGGCGGAACGCCTCCAGGGTGAGCAGGCGTTCCCGGCTGCGGCGGCGTACCCAGTTGCGGGCCAGGTTCATCACCACACCGTGCCCGTACGCGGCCGGGTCGTCGGCGGCGGTGACCCGGTCCCAGTGCCGCCAGATCTCGGTGAGGGCGTCGGCGGCCAGGTCGTCGGCGACGTCCGATTCGCCGGTCATCAGGTACGCCAGGCGGGACAGGGAGGCGTGATGCCGCTCGAAGTACGCGTGGAACGCATCGTCACGCACGATGTCACCCCCTCAGCGAACGGCCGAACCGGGCGACGCGAACGACCGGACCGGACGACGGTAGAGATACCGGCGGTTCCGCGGCAAGAGGCGTGAGACGTGAATCCCAGATCCGCCCGGAGCAGCGGTGACCGTGCTCCGGGCGTACCCCGGAGAGATCAGGTCAGCGGCGGGACCGGGACCGCGGAGACCCGCCAGATCCGGGCGGCGTAGTCGGCGACGGTCCGGTCGGAGGAGAAGAAGCCGCTGCGGGCGCAGTTCAGGACCGACATGCGGGTCCACCGGTCCTGGTCACGCCAGGCCTTCTCCACCTCGTCCTGGCAGTCGACGTACGCCCGGTAGTCCGCGAACGTCAGGTACTCGTCGTGGCCGAGCAGCGAGCTGGCCACCTCGTGCCCGACCCCGCCGAACGTCCCGGAGTTGATGGCGTCGACCGCCGCCTTCAACTCGGGGTCCCGCTCGTAGTACGACCACGGCCGGTACCCGGCCCGCTGCCTGTCGGTCGCCTGGAACGCGTCCAGGCCGAAGAGGAAGAAGTTGTCCGCGCCGACCCGGGCCCGGATCTCGATGTTGGCGCCGTCGAGGGTGCCGATGGTGAGCGCGCCGTTGAGGGCCAGCTTCATGTTGCCGGTGCCGGACGCCTCCTTGCCGGCCAGCGAGATCTGCTCGCTGAGGTCGGCGGCCGGGATGATCCGTTCGGCGAGGGTGACGTTGTAGTTCTCCGCGAAGACCACCGTGAGGTACGGGGAGACGACCGGGTCCGCCGCGATGGTGGCGCCGACCGCGTTGATCAGCCGGATGATGTTCTTGGCGGCGTGGTAGGCGGGTGCCGCCTTGCCCGCGAAGAGCACCGTGCGCGGCACCCAGTCGCCGGCCGGGTTCTCCCGGATCCGCTGGTACTGGGTGATCACGTGCAGCAGTTTGAGCTGCTGCCGCTTGTACTCGTGGAACCGCTTGATCATCACGTCGGTGAGCGAGTCCGGGTCGCCGGCGCCCAGGGCCACCTTGTTGGCCCGCTTGATCGCCCGCCAGCGCCGCAGGAACGACGCGTCGTCGGCGAACGACTCCAGTTCGGCGAGGCGTTCCAGGTCGTGCAGCCAGCCGTCGTCGCCGAGGCTCTCGGTGATCAGGTCGGACAGGCCCGGGTTCGCGATCTTGATGAAGCGGCGGGGCGAGACGCCGTTGGTGACGTTCTGGAACTTCACCGGCCACAGGTCGGCGAAGTCCTGCAGCACGGTCTCGCGCAGCAGCTTGGAGTGCAGTTCGGCGACGCCGTTGACGGCCTCGGTGCCGACCACCGCCAGGTGTGCCATCCGGACCCGGCGCTCGCCGCCCTCCTGGATGATCGACATCCGGCGGAGGCGGTCGGTGTCGCCGGGGAACCGCTGCTCGACCTCGCGCAGGAAGTGCATGTTGATCAAATAGATGATCTCCAGGTGGCGGGGGAGCAGACGCTGGAACAGGTCCACCGGCCAGGTCTCCAGCGCCTCCGGCAGCAGGGTGTGGCAGGTGTACGCGAACGTCCGCCGCGTGATCGACCAGGCCTTCTCCCACTCCACGTCGTACTCGTCGACGAGCAGCCGCATCAGCTCGGGGATGGCGACCGTCGGGTGCGTGTCGTTCAACTGGATGACGGTCTTGTCGGCGAACTCGTCCCAGTCCGAGTTGCGCAGCCGGAACCGGCGCACGATGTCCCGCAGCGAGCAGGAGACCAGGAAGTACTGCTGCTTGAGCCGCAGTTCCCGGCCCAGTTCGGTGCTGTCGTCCGGGTAGAGCACCTTGCTGATGTTCTCGGCGCGGACCATCTCCTGGACCGCCTCGGCGTACTGGCCGGCGGAGAAGCGGCTCAGGTCGAAGGAGGCCTCGCTGCCCCGGGCCCGCCACAGCCGGACGATGTTGACCGTCTCGGTGCCGTGGCCGGGGACCAGCATGTGGCTGGGCTCGCCGAGGACCACCTCACCGGGCACCCAGCGCTTGCGGGTGGCCGAACCGGGCACCGGCTCGGTGTGGCCGTAGAACCCGACGGTCTGCCGGTCGTCGGGGGCCGGGAACTCCCACGGGTTGCCCTGGAAGGCCCAGTCGTCCGGCCGCTCGTGCTGGCTGCCGTCCGCGAGGGACTGTTTGAAGATGCCGAAGTCGTAGCGGATGCCGTAGCCCACCGCCGGGATGTCCCGGGTGGCCATCGAGTCCACCAGGCAGGCCGCCAGACGGCCCAGGCCGCCGTTGCCCAGGCCCGGCTCGATGTCCAGGTCCTCCAGCTCCTCAAGGGTGTAGCCGAGGGCCTTGAGCGCCTCGGCGGCGATCTCGCCGGTGCCGGAGTAGAGCAGGTTCTGTTCCAGCTGGCCGCCGAACAGGTATTCGGCGGAGAGGTAGTAGACCCATCTCGGGTTGCTGGCGTAGTGGGCGGCGGCGGTTCGGGCCCGGCGTTCGGCCAGCCGGTCACGAACGGTCAGGGACAGGACCTCGTACGCGTCCCGGGCGCTCGCCGACTCGACGGTGGTGCCCCGCCGGTAGAAGAGATTGTTGGCGAGATCCTGTTGGAAGTCCTCAACAGTCGTTCCCAGCCGGCGAGGGCTGATGCCACGAAGATCCATGTGGCCCATTCTGCCGCGATCACGTTACCGGTGGCTGACGTTCGCGGTTCCGCGTGGCAGACTCTCTCACCGTGCTCGCCTCGTTACTGCCGCCCCAGGTGTCCATCGCCGAGGCGTACGTGGACGACGAGTCCGAGCCCTGTTTCCCGGGCGAGGAGGATCTCGTCGAGAAGGCCGCTCCGGGACGCCGCCGGGAGTTCGTGACGGCCCGCCGCTGCGCCCGTGAAGCGCTGGGCATTCTCGGACATCCGCCGGTCGCGATCCGGCCCGGCCCGAAGCGTGAGCCGCTCTGGCCGGAGGGTCTGGCCGGCAGCATCACGCACTGCACCGGATACCGGGCCGCAGCGGTCGCGCGGATCGCCGACGTGGCCGGCCTGGGCATCGACGCCGAGCCGCACGGCCCGCTGCCGCACCGGGTGGTCGACGTGGTGACCGCGCCCGGCGATCTCGAGCACCTGGCCGAGCTGGCGAAGGCCGAGCCCGGTGTGCACTGGGACCGTCTGCTGTTCAGTGCCAAGGAGTCGGTCTACAAGGCGTGGTACCCGCTGGCCCGCACCTGGCTGGGCTTCCAGGACGCCACCCTGGTGATCGACCCGGTGGAGCGGACCTTCACGGCCCGCATCCTGATCGAGGCGCCGATCGCGGAGTTCCACGGCAGATACGTGATCGGCAACGGCCTGGTGGTGACCGCGGTCAGCCGTAGTGCCTAGTCCGGGGCCAGATGCTCGCCCACGATTCGGTCGTCTCGCACACGTACACCCGGGTGCCGGTCTCCTCGTTCTCGACGCCGAACGCGTTGCTCAGCTGGAAGGCGACCCGGCAGCTCTGGAACAGCTCGATCGCGCGGGCCGGGGGCGCCTGCAAGACCGCGATCACCACGTTCCTGCCCTCCGGGGGCGGTCCGAGCCGCCACAACTCGTTGTGTCCGCTGTAGACCGGTGGCAGGCGCAGCCGCGGCCCGTACCGGTCGAGCGCGCCGGCCTCGCCGTAGTTCCCGGCGTACAGAATCGTTCTCCTCCGGTAGGCCGGTGGCAGCGCGGTGTAGACCGCGGCGACCTGCCAGACGTACTCCCGCCAGCCGATCTGGTCGGCGACCGTCTGGTTGAGCGCGGGCACCGGCGTGGCACTCAGCCGGTCGGCCGGGATCACCGGCAGGGCGCCCGCGACGCCGATCGCGATCGAGAGGCCGGTGCCGGCGGCGAGCACGGCCTGGCGTCCGATGTGCCCGGTGATCCACCGTTCGGTGGGCACCGTGCCGATCGCGAACAGGGCATGGAGCAGACCCATCGAGTAATAGGGCGCTCCGGCCATCACCAGCAGCAGGATCAACATCAGCGGGTACGCCACCGCGAGCGCCCGGATCTGCCGGAGCCGGGGGTCGCGTACCAGGGCGACGATGCCGGCGATCCAGACCGGCGGCAGGATCATCAGCGCGAACTGCAGCGGCAGCATCAGCGTGCGGTTGTCGCCGCCCCGCTCGTCGGCGAGCGCGGCGGCCATCGTCACCTGCGGGAAGCCCTCGACGATCTGGTAGATCAGGTTCGGCAGGCCGACGAGCACGGCCAGTCCCGCCCCGGCCCACAGCCATCGTGAGGTGAGCACCCGGCGCGGTCCGGCGATCAGGATGCCGCCGGCCAGACAGAGGAGCAGCAGCACCACCAGGTGCTTGTTGTAGAGCCCCAGCCCGGCCACCAGACCGGCGCCCAGCCAGGCCCGTTCCCGTCCCCACAGCAGCGCGCGGATCGCGCACAGCAGCACGCCGAGCCAGACCAGCAGGTCGGTGACGGCGGTCGAGGTGACGTGCGCGGCGGAGAGCGGGAAGACGCCGAAGACGCCGGCCGCGGCGAGGGACTGGGCGACCGCACCGCCGTTGAGTTCGCGGGCCACCGCGGCGGCGAGCACGGCGACGAGTCCGAGCAGGATCGCGGGCGGTACCCGGATCGCCCAGTCGGTGTCGCCGAACGCCTCGATGCCGAGGCGGGCGAGCATCGGGGTGAAGGGCGGCTGGTCGAGGTAGCCCCACTGCGGGTCGCGGGCGAGCATCCGGAAGTAGAGCTCGTCGCGGTGGTAGTCGTACCGGTGGGCGGTGGTCAGCAGGAGCAGCGTCGCGGCCGCGGCGATCAGGCCGACGGGCCACCAGACGATCGGCCGGCGACCGATTTCCATACGTTGTGTATCCGCTACCTCACTCAGCGCATCGACCACGGCCACAGCGTACGAGCTGCGTGCCGCCTTGTCTCGGGGGGCTCCACGGATGGACGACGAGTGTCATCATGAGACCCCGAAGCGTATCGATGTCCACGAAGGACGGCTGCCGTGCGCGAACCGGAGAACGATCCCGCGGCCGAACGAGCCCGCGACGGCGTGCGCGCCTGGATTCGCGCGGCCGGCCGGCGCACCACGTCCGGACTGCGCAGCGCCAGCCCCTACGCGATCCTCGCCCTGCTCACCGCGTCCGCGGTCGCTCCCGTCGCCGGGGCCGCGCTCGGCACCGGCGACACCGTCGCGGCCGGCCTCGATCAACTGGGTGGGGTGGGCAGCAACTTCCTCGCCGACACGGTCGCCGGAGCCGCGAAACGACTCCGCGACGAACGCGACGACGGTGTGCCGCCGAGTGACGAACGTCTCCGTGAGGCGATCGCCGCCGACCTGCTGCCGCGGCTCGCCGCCGCCGACGAACAGGGCCGCGCGTTGCACGAGGAGATCTCCCGGGTGCTGCGCGAGGTGGACGCGATCGGCACCGCCATCGCCGAGGCCGCACTCACCGACGAGGACCTGCGCGCGGTCCTCGAGGCCGCCTTCCGCGAACTGGGCCTCGGTGTCGACGAGCTGCGCTGGATGCTCGCCGACGTGCGGCAGGGCGTCGACGGCCTCCGCCAGCAGCTCGCGGTGCAGAGCCTGCGCCTGCACGAACAGCTCGACGACGTCCGGCGGCACCTAGTCGCGGTCACCCGGGAACAACTCCCGGCGGACACCGGGACACCGGCCGAGGTGCCGGGTGGGACGATCCCGCCGTACCCCGGCCTGGTCGCCTTCCAACCGGAGGACTCACCCTGGTTCCGCGGCCGGGAGGCGCAGGTCGCCGAACTGCTGGGCCGCCTCGCCGAACAGGCGGTCGGCGGTCCGCCGCTGGTCCTCACCGGGGTCTCCGGGGCGGGTAAGTCGTCGCTGCTGCAGGCGGGTCTGCTGCCCGGCCTCGCGGGGGGAGCGCTGGGCGAGGGGGCGTCGGCCTGGGCGTGGATCCCGACCACCCCGGGGGTACGCCCGCTGAGCAGTCTCGTGACCCGCCTGCAGGCGCTCGCCTCCTCCGACGCGTCCTCGGTCGGTGAGCTGGCCGCGGCGGCGACCGCGGCGGGCCACCGGCCGGTGATCATCGCGGACCAGTTCGAGGAACTCTTCACCCAGTGCCCCGACCCGCAGGAACGTCTCGCGTACGCCACGGCGCTCGCCGACGCCGCCCCGGCCCTGGTGGTGATCGCGGTCCGGTCGGACTTCTACCCCGCCTGCGTCGAACTGCCGCCCCTGGCCCGGATCCTGGCCGCCGGTCACGTGGTGCTCGGCCCACTCGACGCCGAGGCGGTCCGCCGTGCCGTCGTCGAACCCGCGGAACAGGCCGGCCTCGCCGTCGAACCCGGACTGCCCGACCTGCTGCTGCGCGACCTCGGGGTCGACGGCCGTGACGGGTACGAGCCGGGCGCGCTGCCGCTGCTCGCCCACGCCCTGCGCGCCACCTGGGACCGCCGGGAGGGCCTGCGCCTGACGGTCGGGGCGTACCGATCCACCGGCGGGATCCGGTACGCCGTCGCGGAGAGCGCCGAACACATCTACCTGGAGATGCCGGCCGACGACCGGGACCGTCTGCGGGACGCCCTGCTCGCCCTGGTCACCGTCTCCGCCGACGGCACCGTGGTACGCCGTCGCGGCGAGCGGGCCGCCACCGACTCCCGGGTGCTGCGCCGGCTGGTCAAGGCCCGCCTGGTGACGGTCGGCGCGGACACCGTGGAGATCAGCCACGAGGCGCTGCTGACCAGCTGGCCCCGGCTGGCCGGCTGGCTCGCCGACGCCCGCGAGGACCTGGTGCTGCGCCGTCAGGTGGTGGAGGCGGCCCGGGACTGGGACGCCTCCGGCCGCGACCCGGACCTGCTGCCCCGCGGCTCCCGCCTGCTGGCGGCCCGCGAGCGGGTGCCGGCCGGCGCCGGCGTACCCCCGGTGGTGGGGGAGTATCTCGAGGCCGGGTGGGCGGCCGCGGAGAAGGCCGAGCTGGCGCGCCGGCAGGCGACCCGGCGGCTGTGGCGGCTGGTGGCCGGTCTCGCGGTGGCGCTGCTGCTCGCCGTCGGTGGCGGCCTGATCGCCCTGGACCAGCGGCGCGGCGCCGAGGAGACCACCCGCTGGACGGCGTCCCGGCTGCACGGCACCGAGTCGCTCGCCGCGCTGTACGAGGACGACGCGGCGGCGATCCGCAGCGCGCTGGAGGCCTGGAGCGAGGGACACACCGTGGAGGCCCGCAGCGCCGTGCTGTCCGCGCAGATGCTCCCGTTGGTCGGCCGTCTGGGCACCGGTCCCGGCGGCGGGGCGGTGGCGATCAGCGCGGACGGCGCCCGGATCGCCGTCGGCCACGTCGACGGCACCGTCCAGCTGTGGGACACCGCGACGCTGAGCCCGGCCGGACCGCCGTTGCGGCTCGAGTCCGGCAAGCCGGTCCACACGCTGGCGTTCTCGTCCGACGGCCGCTACCTGGCGTCCGGCACGCTGGCGATCCCGGGCGGCGGGCAGATCTGGGACGTCGCCACCGGCCGGGCCCACCGCACCCTGGAGGGCATCGGCCCGTTCGCCTGGGTCCCGGGCACCAGCCGGGTGGTCGGCGACCTGGCCGAGCCGGCCGGCGGGCGTTACCGGGTGGGTGTCTGGGACGCCGTGACCGGTAGGTTGACCCGCTCGCTGGCGATCGGCACGAAGCCGGCGATGTTCCTGGCGGTCAGCCCGGACGGCAGGTATCTCGCCGAGTCCGACACCGTGTACGGCGTCCGGGTGTGGCGCATCGGCGACGGCGCCCGGGTCGCCGAGCTGCCCGATGCCGGGCTCTACCTGAGCTTCGCGCCGGACGGCACGCTGGTCACCAACAGCACGAACGGGCAGATCCAGCAGTGGTCCGTCCCGGCCGGCAAGCGGCTGCGCAGCGTAACCCCGGACGACGGGAAGATCCACCAGCCCGGGCCGGTCGCGGTCACCCGCAGCGAGCTGGTGGTGGCGCCGGCGGGCGAGCGGACCTCGGCGCTGTGGTCGCTGACCAGCGAGGCGACCGGTTCGCTGAACACTGGGCTGACCAACTACCGGGCGGCCGCGGCGTCGGCGTCCGCGCCGTACGTGGTGATCACCGGTCCCGAGGAACCGACGGTGGTCTTCCGCCTCTCGTCCAACTGGATGCCCGCCGACGAGGCGGTGTACGACGTCGCGTTCTCACCGGACGGCACCCTGGTGGCCGGAGGGGGTGAGGACCGGAAGCTGCGGATCTGGGACGCCCGGAGCCGGGAGGAGACCGTCCGGGTTCCGCTCGCCGGGGTGCCGCAGGGCATCGGGTTCGGCGCGGACGCGACGGTGGTGGTGGCAACCCGCCCCGACAAGGCTCTGACCTTCTTCGGCCCGGACGGGCGGCGCCGCGCCACGGTCCGCCTCGACGGCGATCCGAAGGACCTGGTGGTCTCCCCGGACCGGACGCTGGTGGCGGTGTCGACCGGTGGCGGCCTGGCGGAGGTGGACGACAAGGTGCCGGGGGTGGTCGCCGTCTACGACTTCACCGGTGAACTCCGGGGACGGATCGTTCTCGGCGACCATCTGCACACCGCGTACGCGATCGGGTTCTCCCTGGACGGCACCCGCCTGCGGGTCCTGGACACCGTCGTCGACGCGGCGGACAGCGGATCCGGGGGGACCAAGGAGATGGTGCTGCGTACGCTGCGCACACCCGACCTGGCCGAGGAGGGCGAACCGCAGGGGATCGGCGACTACCAGGCTCTCGACATGGCGACGGCGCCGGACGGGCGGACGTACGCGGCGGCCGGCACCGGCCGGGTCGTCGAGGTCCGGGCCACCGCCGACAACCGGGTGGTGTGGCGTTCGAAGGAGCAACTGGACCAGATCGACCGGGTCGCGTTCTCGCCGGACGGCCGGACCCTCGCGTCGACCGACGTCAACGGGGTGATCCGGCTCTGGGACACCGGCACGTGGCAGATCCGGGCAGTCCTGACCGGGCATCAGGCGTCGGTGGTCAGTTTCGACTTCTCGCCGGACGGTTCGATGCTGGCGAGCGCCGGTGCGGACGCGACGGTGGGCATGTGGCCGCTGGACGAGGCGGTGGCGGTCCGCCGTCTCTGCGCCGTCGAGATCCCGTTGAGCCGCAACGAGTCCCGCGACCCGGCAGCCCCGTGCCGCTGATCCGATTCGGTCGTGTCCTGCGTAGCCGGCGTCGGGCTGCTGATCCCGTTCGGCCGTGTCCTGCGTAGCCGGCGTCGTGCTGCTGATCCGGTTGGGCCGCGTCCCGCGTGTCCGGCGCGGGCCCGCCGTGCCCACCCGCTGAGGTCCGCCGTTGATCCCCGCTGGATGTTAGGTTAGCCTAACCTTGCTCGGCGGGAGTCTTCGAGGCGATGGTCCTCCTGCTGGATGGGACGCTACCCGGTGCGCCGGCACTTCCTCGGTCCGGCGCACCGGGTCGCACCCCCACTGACTTCGCGCCCCGGTCGCTCCCCCGGCCGGGGCGCTTTCCCGTCTCCGCACACTCCGCCCGCGCTCCCGGGATCGTCGCTCCCGCAAGGTGCCCAGCCGTCGCCCACGGCTGTTCCCGGCCGCTCTCGCAGCCGTGGGCGACGGCTGGGTTGGTTCGGCCGTGCGTGAGGGCTGTGGTCGGCCTGTTGGGGAGCCGTGGGCGACGGCTGGGGTCGGTCGGCCGTGCGTGAGGGCTGTTTTGGGCCGCCCTCGCAGCCGTGGGCGACGGCTGGGTTGGTTCGGCCGTGCGTCAGGGCTGTGGTCGGCCTGTTGGGGAGCCGTGGACGACGGCTGAGGGGGGTCGGCCGTCGACGGTGGCGGTGGGGGCGGGCGGATCAGATCTGGCGGTCGCGGCCGGCCACCATGCCGGCGATGATCTGCGGAACCATCAGGAGGGCCATCAGGCCGAGCGGCACCCGCCACCCGTCGGTGGCGTCGTGCAGGGCGCCGATCACCAGCGGTCCCGGGATCGCGAACAGATAGCCCACACCCTGGGCGAAGGCGGATAGTCGCACGACCGTTCCCGGGTTCTTGCCGCGCAGCGCGATCATCGTCAGGACCAGCGGGAACGCGGTGTTGACCACGCCCAGCATGACCGCCCAGACCCACGGCGCGGCGGTCGGCGAGATCATCAGGCCGAGCCAGCCGGCGATGCCGAACAGGCCGAGGACGAGGGCGATCAGGCTCTGCGAACGGAACCGGCTGATCAGCGCGGAGAGCACGAACGACAGCGGCACGCCGAGGAACGAGGTCGTCGCGAAGAGGATGCCGGCCATCTCGGCGGAGATGCCCGCGTCCCGGTAGATCTGCGGAAGCCAGCCGATGATCACGTAGGCGGAGGTGGACTGCATGCCGAAGTACACGCCGAGGGCCCATGCGACCGGGTGCCGGCTGATGCGTACCGGGTCCGGCGCGGGGGCGGGCGTGGCCTGCGCGGCGGCCCGGTGGTCGCGTGCCATCAGCGCCCACGGCGGCAGTGCCACCAGCGCGGCCAGCGCCCAGCAGGCCAGCCCGAGCCGCCAGTCGTCGCCGAACGCGCCGGTCAGCGGCACGGTCGCGGCGGCCGCCGTGGTGGCGCCGATGTTCAGCGCCACCGAGTAGAGGCCGGTGATCGTGCCGATCCGGTCGGGGAAACGGTCCTTGACGATCGACGGCAGCAGCACGTTGGCCAGTGCGATACCGGCCATCGCGATGGCGCTGAACAGCAGGAACAGGATCGGTCCGCCGGTGAAGGGGCGGATCGCCAGGCCGCCGGCGAGCAGTGCCATGCCCCCGAGGATCACCGGCGCGGCGCCGAAGCGCTGGGCCAGGCGGGGCGCGGCCAGGCCGATCGAGGCGAAACACAGCACGGGTACGGACGTGAGCAGCCCCGCCATCGTCGTGCTCATGCCGAGGCCGTCGCGGATTTCGGTGAGCACCGGTCCGACGCTGGTGACCGCGAGTCGCAGGTTGAGCGCTGCCAGCAGGAGTGCGATCAGCGCGAAGAGCGGCCCCGACCGTCGTCCCGTCCTCGGTTGCACCGTCTGTTCACTCTGCGTCGCCACGGCCTCATCATGGACCCGCCGTGAGGTCCGATGCGCGCCCGGGTGTGTACGGTCACACGGCCCGGGCGCCACTTACCGATGGGGTCAGACGGGCGCGGGAGTCTCCTGCTCACGCTCGGTCTGCTCGTTGAAGTCGCGCTTGCTGGACTGCCAGCCGTCCTCGTTCATGCCGCGCCGCCAGTAGCCGGAGATGGACAGCTGGTCCATCGTCAGGCCACGTTCCCGGCGCAGGTGGCGGCGCAGGTCGCGGACGGCGTTGGCCTCGCCGTGCACGAACGCGAGGACGCGGCCGGCCGGGAACTCGTAGCCGCGGACGGCGTCGCAGAGCAGCTCGCCGACCGGGCGGGTGCCGCGGTGCAGCCAGGTGATCTCCGCGTCGGCGAGGGTCTCGAGTTTCTGCTCCTCGTCCGGCCCGTCGATCTCGATGAAGGCCCGGATCTTGGCGCCCGCCGGCGCGCCCTCGAGGGACGCGGCGATGGCCGGCAGCGCGCTCTCGTCGCCGGCCAGCAGGTGCCAGTCGGCGTCGGGCTCGGGCCGGTAGGCGCCGCCGGGGCCGAGGAACCGCATCTTGTCGCCGGGTTTCGCGTTGGCGGCCCACGGTCCGGCGATGCCGGAGTCGCCGTGCACCACGAAGTCGACCCAGAGTTCCTGGACCTCGGGCAGCCACTTGCGCACCGTGTAGGTCCGGGTGACGGGCCACTGCTCGCGCGGCAGGCTCTCCCGGATCAGGCCCATGTCGAAGGGCTCCGGATATGCCACGCCGTCCTGCGGGAAGAACACTTTGATGTAATGATCGGTGAACTCGCCGGCCGGGAAGCCGGCCAGGGCGTCACCGCCGACCACCACACGCACCATGTGCGGGGTCAGCTGCTCGACTCGGGTGACCACGCCCTCGATGGCCGGTCGCGCCGGTCTGTTCGCCATGACTGCACCTCACTGCCGGTGGAGAGATCTCAGTAGGTGAGGCTACCCTTATTTTCTGTGAGTGACCGCCCCGCCTCTGCGTTCAGGGAAAGTTGTCCCCGATAGGCGCCCTGATCGGGTGAACGCGGTAACTCAGGGTAGTGGATCGTGAACGCGAAAAGGCGGGCAGGACCTCGTGAGAGGTTCTACCCGCCTCGACGATCGGCGCCGCGGGGGTCAGCGCCAGTTGTTGCGGGGACGGTTGTTCCGCATGAAGGCCAGGGAGATCAGGGCGATCAGCAGGAGCACCGCACCGCCACCGAACCAGGCGATGTTGTTGCTGATCAGGCTGAGCGGGCCGGTCTCGGCGCTGGTGGCCGGCGGCTCGGCGATCGTGTCGGTGTTCGGCTGGTCCGCATCCGGGGCGCCGTCGTAGTCGCTGCCCGAGTCGAGAGTGCCCGCCTCGTCCGTGCTGTCCGGGGTGGGGTCCTCGGTCGGCGCGGTGGTCTTCTTCGGGGTGCTCTTCGTCGTGGTCTCGCTCTCCTCGTTCGAGGAGTCGGACGAGTCGGAGTCCGAGTCGGACTCGGAGTCGGACGGCTTGGTGGTCGCCTTGGTGGTCGACTTGGTCGACCCCGAGGTGGTCTCCTCGTCCTCGTCGTCGGCGTTCGAACCGGAGGCGTCGGCCTCCTTGGTCTTGGTGACCGTGGTCTTCGGGGTGGCCTCGAACGTGGTCTTCGGGGTGATGGTCGCGGCCGGGGTGGTCGGCTTCACGCCGCCGGTGTTGGTGTTGTTCCCCCCGTTGTTGCCACCGCCGTTGTTGTTCCCACCGCCCCCGTTGTTGTTGCCGCCGTTGTTGTTCCCACCGCCCCCGTTGTTGTTGCCGCCGTTGTTGTTCCCACCGCCGTTGTTGTTGCCACCGCCGTTGTTGCCGCCCCCGTTGTTGTTCCCGCCCCCGTTGTTGCCACCGCCGTTGTTGTTCCCGCCACCACCGTTGTCGCCGCCGTTGCCGCCGACGGTGATGCGCACCGAGTCGAGGGCGGGCGTCTGGTTGGCGCGTTCCATCATCGGGATGCGGTGCGAGCCGTCACCGGCCCAGGAGGAGCACTGCGCCTCGCCGTCGGTGGGCAGGCCCGGCACCTGGATGGTGACCGTGTCCGGGGTGGCCGAGCCGCCGTTGTCCTCGGTCGCGACGAAGAACGCCGGGACCGGCTCGGGGGCGGGCGCGGCGTCGGTGCTGTCCAGCATCCGGCACGCGGTGTGGAAGTGGCCGCGAACGAGACCGTTCTGCAGGACCGAGCTCTCCACGTAGTACCCACCCTGGCCGGCCGCGAGGAAGCGATCCCGGATCAGGTTGCGGGTGCTGATCTTCAGCGTGAAGGCGGTGTTGGCCTGGACCTGGGTCGGCGCTTCGGTGATCAGCAGCGTGGGGTTGTTCGCCGCCGCGCCGACCTCACCGAACTCGGTGGAGACGCACCGGTTGCCCTTCTGGAAGCCGTCGTGCGGCTCGAGCTGGCTGTCGACGCAGGTGTCGGTGAGGATCTGCAGGTTGTTACCCACGATCTTGCCGGCCCCGCTGGTGCCGTCCTGTGTGTCAGCGGAGGCGATCTGGGTGAATCCGATGACACCACCGGCCGCGGCGACCACTGCGCCGACGGCGAGCAGCCGGGTACGTCGCTGACCCGAGCTTCGCATGACGTGACCTTCTTTTCGCCGATTACCGGACTGCCGGCGGCCGATCCGGCGCCGACGACCAGACGTTAGGAGCCCTGCTCACAGAAAGCAATTCCGGGACGTGATTTGATGGTTTCCTACGGCGGACTTAAAGAAAAAATATGGTTCTGCCATCGAACCCCCGGCATCATCCGAACGGATGATGTCCAGGGTTCACCGCGAGCAGCATGCACCGGGCTGAGCAGGACGGCCGCAAGACCACCCCCGGAGGGTGCCGGACTCCCGGCCGGAGCGGGAACGGCGCGTCACATTGACGTCACGAAGAACGTCTATCGCACTGCCGGGCGTCCGGAAGAATGTTCCCCCGGAAAGGTGAAAAATCTCATTCCGATCGTCGGTGGTCCATGCCTTGATCGGAGCCTGAGGGGGATGTCGGCGCCGGAATCCGCTCACTGCAGGAGGCGTCGATGTGACTCTCTGTGATGAGGGGTCGCGGCCGGTGTGGTATGCCGGGGTTGTTGCGAAGAGGTAAAAGAAACTCAGGGCCATTGACCCCTACCACTGAGCTGAAGATCCTGTTCCCACAGCGCGGCCACGGCCTCCCGATGGAAGGTGGCGCAAACTGGAAACGATCGAGTTCGATGTGGTGGTGGTCGGTGGTGGCACTGCCGGATCGGTGGTCGCCGCGCGCCTCTCCGCCGATCCCGGGGTACGGGTCTGCCTGGTCGAGGGTGGACCGTCCGACGTCGGCGACGACAACGTGCTGCTACTGCGGAACTGGTTGAACCTGCTGGAGTCGCCGTACGACTACGACTATCCGACCGTCGAACAACCGCGTGGGAATTCGCATATCAGACACTCCCGCGCGCGAGTCCTGGGTGGTTGTTCGTCGCACAACACCATGATCAGTTTCTTGCCGCCGGCGGAGGACTTCGCCGACTGGGTGGCGGCCGGCGCGACCGGCTGGTCGTACGACGCGATGCTGCCCTACTGGGAGCGGCTGGCGGTCGCGATCACCCCGGTCGGGGAGAAGGATCGCAACCCGCTGACCGAGGACTTCGTGGCGGCGTGCCACACCGCGCTGGGCGTACCGGTGATCGAGGACTTCAACGCCGCGCCGTTCGTGGACGGCGCCGGATTCTTCGCGGTCGGCTACGACCCGGACACCGGTGTCCGCTCGTCCGCGTCGGTGTCGTACCTGCATCCGCACCTGGACCGGCCCAACCTGACGATCCTCACCGAGACGTGGGCGTACCACCTCGACCCGGATCGCGGCGTGACCGTCCGGGACGCCGACGGCACGAGACTGATCCGGGCCCGTCACGAGTACGTCCTGAGCGCCGGCGCGATCGACACCCCGCGCCTGCTGCTGCTCTCCGGCATCGGTCCCGCCGCCGACCTGGAGGAACTCGGCATCGAGGTGCGGGCGGACCTGCCCGGCGTCGGCGATCACCTGCTGGACCACCCGGAGTCGCTGATCCTCTGGGAGGCGAGCCGGCCGATCCCGCCGATGTCCGCGATGGACTCGGACGCCGGCCTGTTCGTCCGGCGGGAGCCCGGTGCCACCCGGCCCGACCTGATGTTCCACCTCTACCAGATCCCGTTCACGGTCAACACCGCGCGTCTCGGCTACGACGTGCCGGAATGGGGCTTCGGCATGACCCCGAACATCCCGCGGCCGCGTAGTTCCGGGCGGCTCCGGCTGGCGGACGCCGATCCGGGCACCAAGCCGCTGCTCGACTTCGGGTACTTCACCGATCCGGAGGGCTACGACGAGCGGACCATCGTGGACGGGTTGCGCCTGGCCCGCGAGGTGGCCGCCACCGAGCCGTTCGCCTCCTGGATCAAGCGGGAGATCGCGCCGGGGCCGCATCTGCGTACCGACGAGGAACTCTCCGCGTACGGCCGGGCCGCCCACCACACCGTCTATCACCCGGCCGGCACCTGCCGGATGGGCGCGGCCGGCGACCCCGGTGCCGTGGTCGACCCGGAGCTGCGGCTGAAGGGCTTCGACAACGTCCGGATCGCGGACGCCTCGGTCTTCCCGGTGATGCCCACGGTGAACCCGATGGTCACCGTCTTCATGATCGGCGAGAAGGCCGCCGACCTGGTCGCCGCGTCCCTGGCGGGCGACCGATGATCGAGGTCGAGCGGCTCTGGAAGGTGTTCGGCCCGCGGGCCGAACGGGTGCCCGGTTCGCCGTTGGCCGCGTTGCCCCGCGCCGAGCTGCGCGACCGGCTCGGCTGCCTGGTCGCGGTCCGGGACGTGAGTTTCCAGGTGGCGGCCAACGAGGTCTTCGTCGTGATGGGGCTCTCCGGCAGCGGCAAGTCCACGCTGGTGCGCTGCCTGACCCGGCTGATCGAGCCGACCGCCGGCGAGGTGCGCATCGACGGCGAGGCGGTGCGGGCGATGTCCGCCAAGCGTCTGCGGGAGCTGCGCCGGCACCGGGTGGCGATGGTCTTCCAGCATTTCGGCCTGCTGCCGCACCGCCAGGTCCTGGACAACGTCGCCTACGGGCTGGAGATCCAGGGCGCCGGCCGGGCGCAACGGCACGCGCGGGCCGCGGAGGTGCTGGAGCTGGTCGGGCTCACCGGGCACGAGCGCCAGTTGCCGGAGCAACTGTCCGGCGGCATGCAGCAGCGGGTCGGCCTGGCCCGCGCCCTGGCGACCGATCCCGAGGTGCTGCTCTTCGACGAGCCGTTCAGCGCGCTCGACCCGCTGATCCGCCGGGACATGCAGGCCGAGGTGCGGCGGCTGCACGCCGAGGTCGGCAAGACGATGGTCTTCATCACCCACGACCTGGCCGAGGCACTGACCCTGGGCGACCGGATCGCGGTGCTGCGCGACGGCGAGCTGGTGCAGGTCGGCACGCCGGAGGAGCTGGTCGGGGCGCCGGCCGACGACTACGTGGCCGACTTCGTGCGGGACGTGCCGCGCGCCGACGTGCTGACCCTGCGCTGGATCACCCGGGACGCGGCCGAGGGTGAGGAGCTCGAGGACACCCCGCTGCCGCAGGACACCGTGATCCGTGACGCGGTGGCCCGGGTGCTGCGCGCGGATCGCCCGGTGCCGGTGGTCGACGGGGACGTGCGGGTCGGTGTGGTGGATGCGGAACAGTTGCTGCCGGCCCTGCTCGGGCATCGCCGGCAGGTTCCGGCGTGACGGTGACGACCGCCGGCCGGGAGACCGGCGCGGCGGAGGACGGGGCGGGACACCCAGGTCGCTGGGGCGCGGCGGGACTGCGCTCCGGGCGTACCCGTATCGCGGTCCTGGTGGTCGTGAGCGTGGTGGCCCTCCTCAGCTTCCGCACGACGGCGGCCGCGGATTCCTCGGACGCCGCGGCTTTCCGCTTCTTCGACGGGGTCCGGGACTGGGTCGACGCGAACCGGGACGTCAACCCCCTCTTCCTGTACGGCGTGAACTACATCCGCCTCGGCGTGCGCCTGCTCGTCGACGCGGTGAGCGCGGGGTTGACCGGTCTCGGGTTCGCCGGCCTGGTCGCCGTGGCCGGGGCGCTGGCGCTGGTGGTCGCCGGGTGGCGGGCCGGGCTGCTGGCGGTGACCGGTTTTGTGGCCTTCGCCGTGCTCGGCCTCTGGGTCGAGAGCGTGGAGACGCTGGCGCTGACCCTGTCCGCGGTGCTGATCGCGGTGGTGCTCGGCGTGCCGCTCGGTGTGCTGGCGGCCCGGGTCCGCTGGGTCGGCGCGGCGCTGCGACCGGTGCTCGACGTGATGCAGATCCTGCCGACCTTCGCCTATCTGGCGCCGATGACGCTGCTGTTCCTGATCGGCTCGCCGGCCGCCGTGATCGCCACTCTGATCTACGCGGTGCCGGTGACCATCCGGATCACCGAACTCGGCATCGCCGGTGTCGCGCCGACCGCGGTGGAGGCGGCGACCGCGCAGGGCGCCACCCGGCTGCAGCTGCTGACCGGGGTGCGGCTGCCGATGGCCCGGCCGACGCTGGTCCTCGCGGTCAACCAGACGGTCATGATGGCGCTCTCGATGGCCGTGGTGACCGCGCTGATCGACGCGCCGGGGCTGGGCCAGAACATCATCCGGGCGCTGGAGCGGGTGAACGTCGGCGCGGCCTTCGACGCCGGCCTGGCCATCGTGATCATGGCGGTGGTGCTGGACCGGGTGACCACCGCGGCGTCCCGGCGCAGGCCGCACTCCTGGCGGGTGGCGGTCCCGGTGCTCGGCGCGGCGGCCGTGGTCGCCGCGCTGCCGATCGGCGACGCCGTGCCGCGGTTCTCCTTCGCGGCGCCGGTCAACGAGCTCACCGGATGGGTCGAGCTGCACTGGTACGACGTGACCGAGTGGCTCAAGAACACGGTCAGCGCGATTCTGCTCAACCCGCTCGAGACCACCCTGACCACCACGCCCTGGTGGCTGTTCACGGTGCTCGTGCTGGTCGCCGGGCTGCTGATGGCGGACTGGCGGTCGGCGCTGATCGCGGCCGCCTCCGTCGCCGGGGTGAACGGTCTCGGCCTCTGGCAGCACGCCATGCAGACGCTGGCCACCGTCCTGGTCGCCACCGTGCTGACCATGCTGATCGGGGTCTGGGCCGGGGTGCTCTGCGCCCGGCACGACCGGCTGGCCGTGCTGACCCGTCCGCTGCTGGACGCCGCGCAGACCATGCCCTCCTTCGTCTACCTGCTGCCGGCGGTCGCACTGTTCGGCGCGAGCCGGTTCACCGCGATCGTCGCGGCGGTCATCTTCGCGGTCCCGCCGGTGGTCCGGCTGGTCGAACGCGGGGTCCGCGACGTGCCCGCCACGGTGGTGGAGGCCGCGCTCTCGGCCGGCTCCACCCCGCGCCAGTTGCTCTGGAAGGTGCAGCTGCCGATGGCCCGCGGCGGTCTGCTGCTCGCCGCCAATCAGGGGATCGTCATGGTCCTCGCGATGGTCGTGGTCGGCGGCCTGGTCGGCGCGGGTGCGCTCGGATACGACGTGGTCGCCGGGTTCTCCCAGCGTGAGGACTTCGGCCGGGGCCTGGCCGCGGGCTTCGCGATCGTGCTGCTCGGTGTCCTGCTGGACCGCCTCACCCAAGGGTTTCATCGTTCGACGAAGGGCTCTCGACAATGAAGTTGCGGATAATCCCGATGACCGCCGTACTCGGCCTGGTCCTGTCCGGCTGCGGCGGTGCCACCTCCGACGCCGGGTCGGCGCCGAGCGGGGAGAGCAAGGGCACGGTCAACCTGGCGATCAACCCGTGGGTGGGGTACGAGGCGAACGCCGCGGTGATCGAGTACCTCCTGGAGAAGGAGCTCGGCTACACCGTCGAGACGAAGAACCTCAAGGAGGAGATCGCCTGGCAGGGCTTCGAGACCGGCGAGGTCGACGCGATCGTGGAGAACTGGGGCCATCCGGATCTGAAGAAGACGTACATCGAGGACAAGAAGGTCGCCGTGGACGCCGGGCCGACCGGCAACACCGGCGTGATCGGCTGGTACGTCCCGCAGTGGATGGTCGAGCAGTACCCGGACATCACCGACGGAGCCAACCTCAACAAGTACGCCGACCTGTTCAAGACCTCCGAGTCCGGCGCCCAGGGGCAGCTCCTCGACGGTGATCCGTCGTTCGTCACCAACGACGCCGCCCTGGTGGAGAACCTGAAGCTGAACTACAAGGTGGTCTACTCCGGCAGCGAGGCCGCGCTGATCAAGGCAGCCCAGCAGGCGACCGCGCAGAAGAAGCCGCTGCTCTTCTACTTCTACGAGCCGCAGTGGCTGTTCGCCAAGGAGAAGTACGCGCGGGTGAAGCTCCCGGCGTACACCGAGGGTTGTGACGCGGACCCGAAGAAGGTGGCCTGTGACTACCCGGACTACGTGCTGGACAAGGTGGTCAGCAAGAAGTTCGCCGACACCGGTGGTGCCGCCTACGAGTTCGTCAAGAACTTCACCTGGACCAACGACGACCAGAACCTGGTCTCCGACTACCTCACCAACCAGGGCATGAGCGCCGAGCAGGCCGCCGAGAAGTGGGCGTCCGAGCACGAGGCCACCTGGAAGTCCTGGATCCCGGCCGGGAGCTGAGCGATGCCCGGACCGAAGGTCGTGATCATCGGCGCCGGCATCGTGGGCTGTGCGCTCGCCGACGAGCTGACGGGACGTGGCTGGACCGACGTCACCGTGCTCGAACAGGGGCCCCTCTTCGTCACCGGTGGTTCCAGCTCGCATGCGCCGGGGCTGGTCTTCCAGACCAACCCGTCACGGACTCTGGCCCGGATGGCCCGTTACACCGTGGAGAAGTACTCCTCGCTGGGGTGCTTCTCCACGGTGGGCAGCCTGGAGGTGGCGACGACGCCCGAGCGTCTGGCCGAGTTGCACCGGCGTTTCGGATATGGCCAGTCATGGGAGATCTCGTCCTCGTTGGTGGACCCGGCGGAATGTGCCGCAATGTTCCCTCTGCTGGATAAATCACGTCTTCTGGGTGGATTGCACGTGCCGACCGACGGCTTGGCGCTGGCGATCAAGGCGTGCGAAGTGCAGGCTTCGCGGGCCGGCGAGCGCGGTGCCCGATTCATCGGAAACAGTCGAGTGATTGAGATCGTCTCGCGGAGAGGCCGCGTCAGCGGCGTCCGGACTGATGATCAACTTTATGACGCCGACATCGTGGTGAGCTGTGCCGGCTTCTGGGGACCGGCGATCGGCGCACTGGCCGGAGTGCCGGTGCCGCTGCTGCCGATGGCCCACCAGTACGTCCGGACCACCGGCGTCGCCGGCGTCGCCGACGGACTCCCGATCGTCCGCCACCAGGACCGCGACCTCTACTTCCGGGCACACGGCGACCGCCTCGGCATCGGCTCCTACCTGCACGAACCCATGCCCGTCAGCCTCGACGAGCTGCCCGGCGACGCGCACCCGTCGAAGCTGCCGTACACCCCGGAGACCTTCAAACAGTCCTGGTCGGCGGCGATCGAGCTGATCCCGGCGCTGCGCGGCAAGACCCTCGAGGAGGCGTTCAACGGCGTCTTCTCGTTCACCGCCGACGGCTTTCCGCTGATCGGCGAATCCCGGGACCTCCGCGGGTTCTGGACCGCCGAGGCGATCTGGGTGACCCACTCGGCCGGCGCCGCGATGGCCCTGGCCGAGTGGATGGTCGACGGCCGCTCCTCGCTCGACCTGCACGAATGCGACCTCAACCGGTTCGATGCGGCGCAACTGGCCCCGGGATACGTCCGCAAACGGGCGATCCGCAACTTCGCCGAGGTCTACGACATCGTGCACCCGCTGGACCCGCCGGCGGTGCGCAACCTGCGGGTCAGCCCGTTCCACCCCCGGCAGGCCGAGCTGGGCGCGGTCTTCGGCGAGGCCGCCGGGTGGGAACGACCCCTCTGGTACGCGTCCAACCCGCCTTCCGACGAGGCCCGGCCCCGCGACGAGTGGTCCGGCCGGCACTGGTCGCCGATCGCCGAGACCGAGGCCCGGCTGACCCGTCGCCGGGTGGCGCTCTACGACATGAGCCCGCTGACCCGGCTCGAGGTGATCGGCCCGGTCGGCTTCCTCAACGCGCTGACCAGCAGCGACGTCGACCGCCCGGTGGGTTCGGTGGTCTACACCCTGCTGCTCGACCCGGCCGGCGGCGTGGCCAGTGACGTCACCGTGGCCCGGCTCGCCGAGGACCGTTTCCAGGTCGGCGTCAACGGCCCGCTCGACCTGGACCGCCTGCTGCGGGCCGCGCCGCCCGGCGTGGTGGTCCGCGACGTCACCGGCGGCACCTGTGGACTCGGCCTCTGGGGTCCGGCGGCCCGGGAACTGGTCGCCCCGCTGACCGACATCGACGTCTCCCCGGACGCCTTCAAGTACTTCCAGGTGCGCCGCGGCTATCTGGGCATGGTGCCGGTCACCATGTTGCGGCTCTCCTACGTCGGCGAGCTGGGCTGGGAGATCTACACCGAGGCGGAGTACGGCCTGCGGCTCTGGGACACGCTCTGGGCGGCCGGCCAGGAGTACGGCCTGATCGCCGCGGGCCGGGCGGCGTTCACCAGTCTGCGGCTGGAGAAGGGCTACCGGGCCTGGGGCGTCGACATGACGACCGAGGACGACCCGTTCCAGGCCGGCCTCGGGTTCGCGGTCAGCCCCGACAAGCGGCCGGCCACCGCGCCGGACCGTCGACTGACCTGCCTGCTGGTGGCGGACACCGGGGACGTGCCGATGGGGTCCGAGCCGGTCTACGCGGGCGGCTTCGCCGTCGGTCACGTGACCAGTGCGGCGTACGGGCACACGGTCGAGTCGGTGATCGCGTACGCGTGGCTCCCGTCGGCACTCGCCGTCCCCGGGACACAGGTGGAGATCGGATACTTCGATCGGCGGCTGCTCGCCACGGTGGCGGCCGAGCCGCTGTTCGACCCGAAACACGAACGCCTCCGGCGTTAGCCTGGACAGGAGCCTGTTGTGCCTGCTTACGATGTGATCGTTGTCGGACTCGGGGGCATGGGCAGTGCCGCCGTGCACCACCTCGCCGCCCGGGGGCACCGGGTTCTGGGGCTGGAACGGTTCGGGCCGGGGCACTCGCGGGGGGCGAGCCACGGCGGCTCCCGGATCACCCGGCAGTCCTACTTCGAGGGCTCCGAGTATGTTCCGCTGCTGCTCCGGTCGTACGAGCTGTTCGACGCGCTTGCGGCGGAGTCCGGCCGCGACGTGATCACCCTGACCGGCGGCGTGATGGTGGGCCGGCCGGAGTCGAGGACCGTCTCCGGTGCCCTGGAGAGCGCCCGGCGGTGGGGCCTGGAGCACGAGATGCTCGACGCCGCCGAGCTGCGGCGCCGCTTCCCGACCATGGCGCCGCACGACGACGAGGTGGCGCTCTACGAGGCCAAGGCCGGTTTCGTCCGTCCGGAGCGGACCGTGGTGGCGCAGCTCGACCTGGCCGCGAAGCACGGCGCCGACCTGCACTTCGACGAGCCGATGGAGTCCTGGGAGCCGACCACCGGCGGCGGTGTCCGGGTGCGGACCGCGGCGGGGGAGTACACGGCCGGCCAGCTGGTGATCAGTCCCGGACCGTGGGCGCCGGGCCTGCTGGCCGACCTGGGTGTGCCGATCCGGATCGAGCGGCAGGTGCAGCACTGGTTCCAGCCGCGCGGCGGGGTGGACGCGTTCCGGCCGGAGTCGCACCCGATCTACATCTGGGAGCCGGCCGAGGGTAGCCAGATGTACGGGTTCCCGGCGATCGACGGCCCGGACGGCGGTGCCAAGATCGCGTTCTTCCGGCGGGGCTCCGACACCACGCCGGAGGGGCTGGACACCGAGGTGCACCCGGAGGAGATCGCCGAGATGGCGGCCGGCGCCGGCCGGATCCTGCCCGATCTGCCCGGTTCCTGGCTGCGCGGCGAGCCCTGTATGTACAGCACCACCCCCGACGAGCACTTCGTGATCAGCCGGCACCCGGCCCACGAGGCCGTCACCGTGGCCTGCGGTTTCTCCGGGCACGGTTTCAAATTCGTCCCGGTCGTCGGGGAGATCCTGGCCGATCTCGCCACCACCGGAGCGACGTCCCACCCGATCGACCTGTTCCATCCCCGCCGGCTCATGGAGTAGCCATGGTCAGTTCGCTCGTCCCGACTCTTCCCGGTCACTTCTACACCGATCCCGCTCTCTTCGCCCGAGAGCAGGAGCAGATCTTCGAGCAGATGTGGTTCTGCGTGATCCGGGGGGCGGACATCGCCGCCCCGGGTCAGTTCCGCACCACGACAGTGGGGCGGGAGAGCGTACTGGTCACCAGGAATCGGGACGGCGACGCGCGGGCCTTCCTGAACGTGTGCCGGCATCGGGGCGCGCAGCTGTGTGCCGACGATGCCGGCGCGGTCAAGCGGACGTTCCGCTGCATGTACCACGCGTGGTCGTACGACCTGGACGGCAAGTTGGTGGCCGCGCCGAACCTGGTGAAGATGCCGGACATCGACCGGGTCGAGTACGGCCTGCGCCCGGTGCACGTCCGGGAGTGGCTCGGTTACGTCTGGGTCTGTCTGGCCGCCGAGCCGCCGTCCTTCGAGGAGGACGTGGTGGGCGCCTGCGTCGAGCGTCTCGGCGACGTGGCGTCGATCGAGCGGTACGGCGTGGACGACCTGGTCGTCGGCCGGCGGATCCGCTACGACGTCCGGGCCAACTGGAAGCTGATCATCGAGAACTTCATGGAGTGCTACCACTGCTCGACGATCCATCCCGAGCTGGTGCACGTCCTCCCGGAGTTCGCCGGTGGGTACGCCGCGCAGTACTACGTCGGCCACGGCGCCGAGTTCGGGCCGGGCGTCACCGGTTTCACGGTGGACGGTAGTGGCGGCCTGGCCGGCATCGACACGATCAGCGCGGAGCAGGACCGGCGCTACTACGCGATCACCGTCAAGCCGCAGGTCTTCATCAACCTGGTGCCCGACCACGTGATCCTGCACCGGATGTTCCCGATGGCGGTCGACCGGACGGTCGTCGAGTGCGACTGGCTGTTCCGGCCGGACGTGGTCGCCTCCGGTGTGGATCTGGGGCCGTCGGTCGAGCTCTTCGACCGGGTCAACCGTCAGGACTTCGACGCGTGCGAGCGCTGCCAGCCGGGGATGTCGTCCCGGGCGTACGCGGACGGCGGGGTGCTGGTGCCCAGCGAGCATCACATCGGCGCGTTCCACCAGTGGGCGCGGGATAGAACCCTCGGGGGTAATTAGGAAATCTCGCCCACACGGCTCCGTGGTCTGCCCTACCTTAAGCCAGGTCTAGTCGGGCAAAACGACCGAAACGGAGCATGTAGTGCGATCTCTTCGCAAAACCAGAGTGGTGCGGGGCGGCTTCCTGGCCGCCGCCCTGCTCGCCCTGGCGGCCGTGGCGCCCCCGGCGCTCGCCGCCCCCGGCCAGGACCGCACCGTCACCCCGCTCAGCGGCGGACACCTGGACGACCTCTCGCTCAACGGCACCGCACAGGTCGTCGCGGACCGAGACGGCCGGAACCGGTTCCTGCGACTGACCAGCGGCAGCTTCCGGCAGGCCGGCTCCGCCTGGTCGACCCGGCAGATCGACCTCACGCGGTCCTTCACCACGACCTTCGTGGTCAACATGCACCGGCACGGCAAGCCCGGCGCCGACGGCATCGCGTTCGTCGTGCAGGGCACCGGCCCGCGGGCGCTCGGCGGCTGGGGCGGCGGACTCGGATACCGCGGCATCCGCCAGAGCGTGGCGATCGAGTTCGACACCTACCGCAACGGGCAGAACGACCCGGCCGGTGAACACCTGGCCGTCACCCGGGCCGGCAACCCCGACCGGCACCTGGCGACCGTGCCCGCGCCGATCCCGCTGTACGGCCGGCCGTTCCAGGTCCGCCTGAGCTACGACGCGGCCACCACCCACCTGACGGTGCACGTCCGTGCCCGCAGCAAGGGCGCGACCGAGCGGGTGGCCTTCGACCGGCCCCTCGACCTGGCCAAGGAGTCCGGCGTGACCAGCGCCTGGATCGGTTTCACCGGCAGCACCGGTGACATCACCTCGAGCCAGGACGTCTACGGCTGGACGATCGACGTCCCGTCCGCCTGAGCGAGCGCCGGCGCCGCCACGGTGGCGCCGGCCGCCTCACCGCACCACCCGAAGCCTCTCGCACCTGTTCGCCTCCGGCCCGGCCCGGGCCGACCCCACCCTGCCCGATCGGAGACAGACATGCCCACGGTCGACCGTGTGCTTCCCGGCGAGACCGGCGCCGGGCGGACCCTCGCCGGGCCACCGGCCCAGTCCCGCAAAGAACCCAAGGTCAGCGTCGTCGTACCGGCGCTGAACGAGGCCCGCAACCTGCCGCACGTGTTCGCACGGCTGCCCCGAGTGGACGAGATCCTGCTCGTCGACGGGGGTTCCACCGACGAGACGGTGGCGGTCGCCCGGCGGCTGCGCCCGGACATCGTCGTGGTCCAGCAGAACCGCCGTGGCAAGGGCAACGCCCTGGCCTGCGGATTCGCCGCCGCGACCGGCGACATCATCGTCATGATCGACGCGGACGGGTCGACCGACCCCCGCGAGATCCCGCGCTTCGTGCACGCCCTGCGCACCGGCGCCGACTTCGCCAAGGGGTCCCGCTTCCGCCCGCGCGGCGGCAGCGCCGACATCACCCGCCTGCGCCGGGCCGGCAACAAGTGCCTCAGCATGCTGGTCAACCTGCTGTACGGCACCCGCTACAGCGACCTCTGCTACGGATACAACGCCTTCTGGTCCCGGCACCTGGAGGCGTTCGACCTGGACAGCACCTCCCCGGCGCCGGACACCGCGGACGGGCGGCTCTGGGGTGACGGCTTCGAGATCGAGACCCTGCTCAACCTGCGTGCCGCCCACGCCCGGCTGACCATCGTCGAGGTGCCCAGCTTCGAGCACTCCCGGATCCACGGGGTCAGCAACCTCAACGCGTTCACCGACGGCCTGCGGGTGCTGCGCACCATCGCCCGGGAATGGCGTCCCCGCCTGGCGCTGCGCCGGCGTGCCGCCGTGGAGACCGAGCCGCTGGCTGTGGAACGGCAGGTCTCATGAGGGTCGGGATCGTCGCGAACGCCTACCACCCGGACATCGGCGGGGTGGAGACCCACGTGCGGCGCCTGGTCACCGGCCTTACCGCGGCCGGCGACGAGGTCGAGGTGATCACCCAGGCCGCCGGGCGGTCGGTCGAGACGATCGACGGGGTACGCGTCCGGCGCTTCCCGCTGACCGTCCCGGCCGGCGCCTACCGCTTCTCGGTCCCGCTCTGGCGCTGGCTGCGCGCCCACGCCGAGGAGTACGACGTCCTGCACGCGCACAGCTACCACTCGCTCGTGTCGCTCTGCGCCGCGGGCGGTGGCCGGGTGCCACTGGTCTTCACGCCGCACTACCACGGCACCGGTCACACCCGGTTCCGGGCCGCGCTGCACCCGCTCTACCGCCCGTTCGGACGGGCCGTGATGGACCGGTCCGCGGCGGTCGTCTGCGTCACCGCCGCCGAACGTGACCTGGTGCTGCGGGACTTCCCGGGCACCGCAGGCCGGACCGTGGTCATCCCGAACGGCACCGACGCGCGGCCGCCCGCCCCGCCGGTGACCGGGCGGACCCGGCGGATCCTCTGCGCCGGCCGCCTCGAGCACTACAAGCGGGTCGACCGGGTGATCCGGGCGATGCTGCACCTCGGGCCGGAGTACTGCCTCGACGTGGTGGGCGCCGGGCCGGCCGGCGACGCGTGGAACACCCTGACCGCCCGGCTCGGGCTGTCCGGCCGGGTGGTGTTCCACGGGCGCCTGGACGACGACGCGTACGCGTCCCGCGTGGACGGTGCGTCCGCGGTGGTCTCCGCCTCGGCGCACGAGGCGTTCGGGATGACCGTGGCCGAGGCGCTGGCGGCGGGCATCCCCACGGTGGCCTCGCCGATCCCGGCCCACCGCGAGGTGGCCCGGCTGGCCGGGACCGCGGTGTCGCTGCGGTTCGCCGACCCGGACGACGCGGTGCTCCTGGCGGACGCGCTCGCCGCCGCGGCCGGGACACCGCGCACCGGCACGGCCGAACTGCCCACCTGGGACGACGTGGTCGCCGCGACCCGGGACGTGTACGCCGCGGTGACCGGCCGCCCGGCGCCGCCGGCCCGGACGGCGGAAGCGGGGGCCGTCGGCCGATGAGCGCCACGACGGCCGGGATCCTCACCGGCCGGCAGAACGACGGGCCCGCCGCCTCCCCGCGGCGGGCCCGCGCCGAGGCGGTGGCCTGCGCGGTCACGCTCACCGTGGCGGGATCGGCGGGGGCGGCCGCGCTCGTCGTCGCGTACCGGCTGGCGGAGTGGGGCAGCGGCGGCGAATTCGCCTGGTTCTGGACGGGCATGCTGGTGTTCACGCTGCCGGCGGTCTTCTGGGCGGTGCGCCGTTCGTCCGGCGCCCGGCTGCGACTGGCCGTCCTGATCGGCTACGCCTGCTTCACCTACCTGCCCAAACTGCTGCGCAACCCGGCCGGCCCGCTCTTCCACGACGAGTACGCCCACTGGGGACAGAGCCACGACATCCTGCTCGACGGCCGGCTCTTCGAGCAGAACCCGATCGTCCGGGTGATCGGCGACTATCCCGGTCTGCACGCGACCGTCGCCTCGCTCGCCTCGCTCACCGGGCTCGGGGTCTGGCACGCCGCCCTGCTGGTGCTGCTGGTCGCCCACGTGCTGCTGGTGCTCGGCGTCGCCGCGCTCACCGCTCAGCTCTGGCCGGACCCGAGAGTCGCCGCGGCGGCCGCATGCGCGTACAGCCTGAACAGCTCTTTCCTCTTCTTCGACACCCAGCTGGGGTACGAGTCGCTGGCGATCACGATCCTGGTCTGGGCGCTGACCGCCGCGGTCCGGGCGGTCCGCGCCGGTGACATCCCGTCGCGTCTCGGCTGGTCCGGGCTGACCCTGCTGCTGGCCGTCACGGTCACCGCCACCCACCACCTCACCGCGATCTGGCTCACCGGTGTCCTCGGCCTGCTGGCGCTCTCACTGAGTCTGCACTGTCTCGCCGACCGCTCCCTGATCGCCGCGACCCGGACCGGCTGGGCGCTGACCTCCGTGACGGCGTCGGTGGTGGCGGTCTGGATGAGTGCCGTGTCGCCGCGTACCGACGACTACCTCGATCCCTACCTGGGACGGGCGCTGACCCAGTTCGGCGGGGTGGCCGGCGGCGGGCAGAGCGGCCGGACCCTGTTCAGCCAGTCGGTCGCGCCCTGGTGGGAGCAGGACGCCGCGTTCGCCGCCCCCGGTTTCGCCCTGCTCGCGCTGGCCGGCGCGGCGGTGCTCTGGTGGCGGTCCCGGCACGTCGCCGAGCCGCTGACCCGGGCCGCGGTGGCGGCGATGCTGCTGCTCGGCCTGCTGTACTTCCCGGCGACGCTGCTGATCCTCACCCCGTCCGGGGCGGAGGGCGCCCGCCGGTCCTGGGCGTTCAGCTACCTGGGGCTGGCGGTCGCGGCGGCCCCGCTGATCGTGGCGCTGGTGGACCGCTTCCACCGGACGGCCGGCCCCGCGCTGCTGGCGTCCTGCGCCGTGGTCCTGGTCGGCAACACCGCGGCCGGGATGAACCCGTCCTACCGGTTCCCCGGACCGCCGGTCTTCGGCTCGGACACCCGGGCCAGCACCCCGGAGGTGCTCGCCGCCGCGAACTGGCTGCGCACCACGCAGGGCCGCGGTGCCCGGCTGGTCGCGGACCGCTACACCGGGCTGATCTTCGGCTCGTACGGCGAGCAGGAACCGGCCACCGGCTCGGTCACCTTCCCGGCCTACGACCTGTACCGCATCCCGCCCGGGCGCCCGGTGCCGGCCGCCGTGCTGGAGCAGTTGCGCAGCTGGAGGTTCGAGTACCTGGTCGTGGACCGGCGGATGGCCGAGCAGGTGCCGGACATCAAGATCTACTTCGAGACGAACGAGCCGATCCCGCACGACGGGAAGCCCGGATTCACCCGGGCCCAGCTCGCCAAGTTCGACACCCTGCCCTGGCTGATCAAGGTCTACGACGGCCCGCACGTCGCCATCTACCGGTTCGACTTCGCCCGCCTCGGCAAGCGGGCGCACGGGGGCATCCGATGACCACTCTCCGTCTGCTGCTGCTCGGCGGCACCGCGCTCGCCGCCCTGATCCCGGCCACCGGGCGGCCCTGGGCGGCGCTCCCGCTGACCGCCGTCGCTCTCGGCGCCCTCGGCGAACTGTGGCTGCGCGCCCTGCCCGGGGCGCCCGGCCCGAGCCCGTTCCCGGCCGTCCGCGCCGGGCTCGCCGCCCTGACCGGCCTGGTCACCGTGCCGCTGATCGCCCTGCTGCTGCACGCGTCCGGTCTCCCGGTCCGCGCGGTTGCGCTGGTGCTCGGTGCGGCCGTGCTGACCGCCCTGCTCGGCGTCTTCGTCCTGGTCCGCGAGCGGGTGACGGTCCTGCCGCTGCCGGGCGCGCCGGTCGGGCTCCCGGCACAGCGGCGCCCGCATCCCGTCGACCGCCCGGCGTCGACGGCTCCGGACCGGCGGATCCTGCCCGGTCCGGTCCGGACCGGCCTGGCCGTCACCCTGCCGGTGGTCCTCGCCCTGGGTGTCGCGGTCGTGGCCCTGCGGGCCCTGCGGACCGGACCCCGGCCCGCCGAACCGGGCTACCTGAGCGTGGCGCTGAAGGGCTGGGCGTCGCGGGTCGGGCACCCGCTCATCGTCCCGGCCGGTGGCCTGCGCGTACCGGTCCTGGTGACCAGCGCGGGCCTGCCGGTGACCACCGCGATGGTGCGCCTGCGGGTGGGCGGAGTGGTCGTGGCCGCCCAGCCGGTGACCTTCGGCGCCGACACGGTCCGCACCCTCGACATCCGGGTGCCGGAACTGCCCGCGGACGGCTGCCTGCGCCCGGTCAGCGTCAGCGTGGGCACCTCGAGCGCCGGCTTCTACGCCGCGACCCGGCCCGGCGTCCGGGCCCAGCGGCGGATCGCATGCTGACCGCGGCGGCCGGCCGTCTCCGCGACGACTCGCTGGCCCGCAACAGCCTGCTGATCATGGCGACCACGGTGGTCAACGGCGCGCTGGGCTACGGGTACTGGATGCTCGCCGCCCGCGGCGTCACCCCCGCCCACATCGGCACCGCCACCGCGCTGATCTCGGCCGCCACCGCGGTCGGCATGCTGACGAACCTGGGCGCCGGTCACATGTTCATCCAGCGGCTGCCGGGCGCCGGCCCGGACGCCTGGTCCCGGATCGTCGGCAGCGGCCTGCTGGTGGCCGCGTCCGCCACGGCGGCGCTGGCCACCGCGACCGTGCTGGTGCTCCCCGGCCTGACGGCGTCCTTCGGGTTCCTGCGCGGCGCGGGGGAGGGCACGTCGCTGGTCGCGGCCGCGGTGGCGGTCACCCTCACCACCCTGCTCGACAACGTGTACGTGGCACACCGCTCCGGCCTCGGCATGCTGACCCGCAACCTGGCCCTGGCGGCCGGCAAACTCACCGCGCTGGCCGCCGTGCTGGCCACCGGGGCCGCCTCGTCCGGGGCGGTGCTGTTCTCCTGGGTCCTGCCGACCCTGCTGGTGAGCGCGGTGACCATCGCGGTGGGCCCCGGCCGGCTGTGTCCCGGCGCCCGGATCCGGATCGCCGGAACCCGGTCGGAGCTGCCGCACCTGCGAACCGCGCTGCTCGGCCACCACCTCGTCAACCTGGCCCAGGCCGGCCCGGCGGTCCTGCTCCCGGTCCTGGTCACCGCCCGTCTCGGCGCGGGCGCGACCGGCCACTTCTACCTGGCCTGGATGACCGCGTCGATGCTGTTCATGGTCTCGCCGGCGGTGGCTTCCGCCCTCTACGCCGAGCGGGCCAACGCCTCCCGGGTGCCGCTCTCCCGGGCCGCGCTGGTGGTCCTGGCCGTGGTCGGGGTCCCGGCCACCGTCCTGCTGGCCGCCGGTGACCGGCTGCTCGCCCTGTTCAGCCACTCCTACGCGGCGACCGGCGGACCGCTGCTGACCGTGCTGGTGCTGGCGGCGATCCCGGACGCGGTGGTCAACCTGGCCGTCGCGCACTGGCGCTCGGAGTCCGACTTCCGCCGCTGCCGTCGGCTCAACGCCGTCCGGGCCGTCTCGTGCCTCGCCCTGGCGTGGCTGCTGCTCCCGGTTCACGGCGTGACCGGCGCCGGTTACGCCTGGCTCGCGGGGCAGTCCGCGGCGGCGGTCCTGGTGGCCGCCGTCGTCCTGCACGGCGGACACGAAGTGCGCGCTCACGCGTACCCGACAGGGAAGAGCGACAAGCGATGAAGATCTTGCATCTCGCGAACCTGTACACCCCCGTGATCGGAGGGCTGGAACGCAGCATCGCCACCAGCGGCGAGGCCATGGTCCGGCGCGGACACGAGATCACCGTGCTCACCCTGGCCACCCCCGCGGCCGAGGACGACGAGGAGATCAACGGGGTACGCGTGCTGCGCGTCCCCAGCGTCGCCGGACGTCTGCTGCCCGGCCTGAACGCCGACCGTGCCAAACCGTTCCACCCGACCGCACCGGATCCGCTGACCACCGCCGCCATCGCCCGGGTGCTGCGCGCCGAACGGTTCGACCTGGTGCACAGCCACGACTGGTTGATGTACAGCTATCTGCCGCTGCACCGCCGGTTCGGTCTGCCGCACGTGCACACCGCGCACGACTTCAGCCTGACCTGCGTCCGCAAGACGTTCTCCTACGACGGCGCCCGGTGCGCCGGACCGGGGTTGTCCCGCTGCCTGACGTGCGCCGCCCAGCAGTACGGCCGCCCCCGGTCGCTGCTGCTCACCACCGCCCTGCACGCCCAGCGACACCGGGGCATCACCGCGCTGACCGCGATCTCCTCCGCGGTCGCCGACGGTGTCCGGCAGGCCCGGCTGCCGGCGGGGATGCCGGTCCGGGTGATCTCCAGTCTGGTGCCGGACGGCCTGGACACCCTGGCCCGGGACACACCCCGGCCGCTCTGGCTGCCGGACGGCCGCTACCTGCTGTTCGTCGGGCAGCTCGGCCCGCACAAGGGCATCGACGTGCTGTTCGAGGCCTACCGCCGGCTCGGCGCCACGATGGCCGACCCGCCGCGGCTGGTCTGCCTGGGCGCCCGGCGCCCGGACACCCCGCCGGAACCGCCCGGCGTGCTGATCCGCAGCGACGTGCCGCACGCGGAGGTGATGGCGGCCTGGCGCGGCGCGGCAGCGGGTGTGGTGCCCTCCCTGCTGGAGGGGATGGGCCAGGTCGCGGTGGAGGCGATGCTGGCCGGCACGCCGCTGGTCGCGTCCGCCTCCGGTGGCCTGCTCGACGTGGTCCGCGACGAGGTCGACGGCCTGCTGGCACCGCCCGGTGACGCCGGCGCCCTGCACGACGCACTGCTGCGGGTGCTCACCGATCACGACCTCGCCGGACGGCTGCGCGCCGCCGGTCACCGGCGCGGGCTGGAGTTCACCGCGGCCCGCGTCGTCCCCCAGATCGAGGAGGTCTACCGTGCCTGCATCGCAACCCGCTGAGCGGACCCGCATCCTGGTGGTCGGGTCGGGCTGGCGGTTCCTCTCCGGGATCAGCTACTACACCTGCCGGCTGAGCAACGCCCTCGCCGAACGGCACGAGGTGGGCGCGATCCTGATGCGCCGGCTGCTCCCGGCGCGGCTCTACCCGGGGCGCGGCCGGGTCGGCCACGCCCTCGCCGACCTGCGGTACGCGTCCGGCGTCCGCGTCTTCGACGGCATCGACTGGTGGGCGGCGCCCAGCCTGGCCCGCGCCGTGCGGTTCCTCCGCGAGTTCCGGCCGGACGTGCTGGTGCTGCAGTGGTGGACGGGGGCGGTGCTGCACTCGTACCTGGTGCTGGTCCTGGCGGCGCGACGGCTGGGCATCCCGGTGATCGTGGAGTTCCACGAGGTGCAGGACACCGGCGAGGCCCGGCTCGGATGGGCGGCCCGTTACGTCCGGTCCGCGATCCGGCCGCTGCTGGAGCGTACCGACGGGGTGATCGTGCACTCCGAGTTCGACCGGGAGCAGCTGAGCGTCGCGTACGACCTGGGCGCGACCCCGGCCGAGGTGGCGCTGCACGGACCGTTCGACCACCACGTCACACCCGCCGCCGGCCGGACGCCGGACGGGACGCGCCGTCTGCTGTTCTTCGGGACGATCCGGCCGTACAAGGGCCTCGAGGACCTGATCGAGGCGTTCGGGCGGCTCGGACCGGACCATCACCTGACCGTCGTCGGCGAGACCTGGGAGGGCTGGACCCTGCCCGTCGAGATGATCGCGGCCTCGCCGGCCCGGGACCGGATCCGCCTGGTCAACCGCTACGTGCCGGACGCCGAGGTGCAGGAGCACTTCGCCGCGGCGGACATCGTGGTGCTGCCGTACCGGCGGAGTTCGGCGAGCGGGCCGCTGCACATCGCGATGAGCCACGGGCTGCCGGTGGTGGTGACCCCGGTCGGCGGGCTGACCGAGGCGGCCGGACGGTACAGCGGGACGGTGTTCGTGCCGCCCGGGCAGCCCGCGGAGATCGCCGACGGGATCGGCCGGGCCGCCGGACTGATCGGCCGGCGGCACGTGGATCCGTCGTCGTGGGGGCAGACCGTCGACGCCTACACCCGGCTCCTGGCACGTATCGGCGTCGGTCAGGAGATGGCGACGTCGTCGTACCAGACCGAACCGTCGTTGTCGCCCGACTTGAGGTGAAGCTGCACGCTGGTGGCGCCGGCCGGGGCCACCGCGTCCACGGTCAGCCGCGTCCAGCCGCTGGTGCCCTTGGCGACCTGCTTCGACGAGTTCTGGCCGAGCCACTTGTCGTTGATGTCGAACCAGCTCAGCGCCATCTCGTTGGAGCCGGTGACGTTCTGGCCGCGGGCCCACGCCTCGGCGTGCCAGGACTGGCCGGCCTGCACCGGGGTGATCGGCGAGACGCGTACCGACGGGATGGTGGTGGCGGTCCGTTCGGTACGCGTGAAGCGCACCGACGACGTGCCGGTCCGCGCCGCCCCCTTGACCCGGATCGCGGCGCCCTCGTCGGCCAGGTACGGCCGCCACGGCGAGTTGCCCGGGGCGGCCTCGAAGCCCAGGTCCAGGATGCTGTTGTCGATCGTCCGGCCGGCCCACGCGTTCTGCACCACGGCGGCGGCCGGCTTCGCGGTGTCGTCCGGTCGGTACAGGCCGAACCTGTACTGTGCGGGCATCTTCGACACCGCCGAGTTGCCCGGGATCGCGCCGTCGTTGAAGTCGTACAGGGTCCACGGTGCGACCGAGCGGACCCCGGCCACCTGGGCGGCCCGGAACACCCGGGCCAGGTAGACGGCCTGGTCGCCCTCGCTCGACGTCTCGGTGCTCAGGCCGGTCTCGCCGATCACGATCGGGGACGGGCTGACCGCGGCCTGCGCCCGCCGGATCTCCGCCAGGGAACGCTCGGAGCTGCCGTAGAAGTGGAAGTCGTAGAAGTCGAGCGGGGCGGCGGCCAGCAGGGACTTGATCTTCCCCAGTCCGGCCGCGCCGGTCTGCCCGTCGGTCGACATCGACAGCGGCATGGTGGGGGCGGCGGCCCGGACCGACGGGATCAGCTTCTTCACCCAGGACACCCCGGCGGTGTCGTTCGGGGCGAACTCGTTCTTCAGCTCGACCGAGAGGACCCGCGGGTCGGTCGCGTACGGCGCGATGACGGCCTTCGCCCAGGCGGCGCTGCCGGTCGCGTCCGCATAACCGGACCACCAGTCGAACAGGGTGAACTTGACGGTCAGCCCGGCCGCGCCGGCGATGCTGACGAACTTGCGCAGGCGTTCCGTGTACTCGGCCTTCGGGGCCGGATATCCGAACGCCTGCGGGAAGATGATCACCCGGACGTTGTCGGCGCCCAGCGTGGCGGCCTTGGTCAGGTCCGCCTCGATCCGGACCGCGTCGAACCGGGTCCACATCGCGGACCAGCCGGCGTCCGACGGGTAGTAGTTGATCGTCTTGGCGACCAGTGAGGCGTTCAGCCGCCCGGTCAGCGTCGGTCCGACGGTTTTGGTCACCACCGGTTTTGTTGCGGCCGGTTTTGTTGCGGCCGGCTTGGTTACGGCCGGCTTGGTTACGGCCGGTTTCGTCGCCGGCTTCGTGGTTTTCGACGGTGTCGGCTTCGGGGTGGGGGCGGCGTACGCCGCGGACGGCATCAGGCCGATACCGGCGGCGAGGGCGGAAGCCAGGACCGCGGCGAAGTGGCGAGCGTTCTTCACGGTGTGAGGAGGTCCTTTCGTCCGGGGCCGTTCGCGGTCGTTACCTGAACGATCGGTCGCCGCGCCCCTGACGAAAGGATCCCTTCGATGCGGATCGGTTGCGCACGGTTGCGCAAAGTGCTCCCGGAATTCAGCCTGGGTAGTGCCTCGGGGTGTACACCGCGGTCGTGCCGTCGCCCCTGGTCATCGCCTTGGTCTGCGACGATCCGACGATCAGTAGGCACCGCATGTCGACGGTCTCCGGGTCGAGTGCGCCCAACGTGGTGATCCGCACCGATTCGTCCGGTCCGCCGACGTCCCGGCCGACCACCACCGGCGTCTGCGGCGCCCGGTGCGCCAGCAGCAACTGCCGGGCCTGGACCAGCTGCTCCCGGCGGGTCTTCGACGCCGGGTTGTAGATCGCGATGACCAGGTCGGCGGAGGCCGCCGCGTCCAGGCGCGCCTCGATCGCCGACCACGGCTTGAGCCGGTCGGAGAGCGACAGGATGCAGAAGTCGTGCCCGAGCGGGGCGCCGGCCCGGCTCGCCACGGCCTGCGCCGCGGTCAGCCCCGGAACCACCCGGATCGGCACGTCCTTCCACTGCTCGTCCTCGGCCACCTCGAGCACCGCGGCGGCCATCGCGAAGACCCCCGGGTCACCGGACGAGACGACCGCCACCCGGCGGCCCCGCTTCGCCAGATCCAGGGCGAACGCGGCGCGCTCGGCCTCCACCCGGTTGTCCGAGGCGTGCCGGCGCTGCCGCGGGTTCGGCGGCACCCGGTCGATGTAGGTGGTGTAGCCGACCAGGTCGTCGGCGGCGGCCAGCGCCTGCTGCGCCTCCGGGGTCAGCCAGCTCCGGTCGCCGGGACCGAGACCGACCACGGTCACGCCGCCCTCGCCGGGCGCGCGCTCGACGACCGCGTCCTCCAGGCTGACCATGCTGCCCGAGGCCGCCGGGCTGGGCAGCAACGCCAGCGAGAAGTACGGCACGGTGGCCGGGTCCACGTCGCGCAGCGGAGCGGTCCGCTCCTGGGCGGTGGTGGCGCGTTCGACGTACCAGGCGTCGTCGAGCCGGCCGGCCCGTTCCAGGGCGTCCCGGACACCGGGGAAGGTACGGCCCAGCTTCATCACGGCGGCCGAGTCGGTGCCGGCCAGCCGGGCGGCCAACTCGTCGGGGGAGAGCGTGCCGGGCAGCACGGTCAGCACCTCGTCGCGTTCCATCAGCGGACGCCCGAGGACGGCCGACGCGGCGCTGACCGACGTGATGCCGGGGACGACCGTGGTGTCGTAGCGGTCGGCCAGACGCTTGTGCATGTGCATGTAGGACCCGTAGAAGAACGGGTCGCCCTCGGCCAGCACCACCACGGTCCGGCCGGCGTCCAGGTGCGCGGCGAGCCGGGCCGCCGACGCGGCGTAGAACTCGTCGATCGCGCCCTGATAACCACCCGGGTGATCGGTGGTCTCGGTGGTCACCGGATAGATCAGGGGCTCCTCGATCTGCCCCTCACGCAGGTAACCGGCGGCGATCGCGCGGGCGTTGCTGCGCCCGTGCCGGGCCGCGTGGTAGACCACCACGTCGGCCTCGCCGATCAGCCGGGCCGCCTTGACGGTGACCAGGTCGGGGTCGCCGGGGCCGAGCCCGACGCCGTACAGCTTTCCAGGGGTAGGGGTGTCCACCATCAACCTATTCCGCTTCCGAGGCGAGAGCGTTCACCGCGGCCGCGGTCATCGCGCTGCCACCCCGCCGTCCCCGCACGATCAGATATTCCAGACCCGACGCCGCCAGAGCCTCTTTGGACTCGGCCGCGCCGATGAAACCGACCGGGATGCCGAGCACCGCGGCCGGCCGGGGCGCACCCGCGTCGATCATCTCCAACAGCCGGAACAGGGCGGTCGGCGCGTTGCCGATCGCCACCACCGCACCGCCCAGCCGGTCGCCCCACAGATCCATCGCGGCCGCGCTGCGGGTGTTGCCGATCCGCTCGGCGATGCCGGGCACCGACGGGTCGCGCAGCGTGCACACCACCGCGTTGCCGGCCGGCAGGCGCTTGCGGGTCACCCCGGACGCCACCATCTCCGCGTCGCACAGGATCGGGGCACCGTCGAGCAGCGCCTTGCGGGCGGCCACCGCCAGCCCCGGGCTGTAGTCCACGTCGTCGACCAGGTCGACCATGCCGCAGGCGTGGATCATCCGGACCACCACGCGGGCCACGTCCTGCGGGAACCGGGCGAGGTCGGCCTCGGCCCGGATGGTCGCGAACGACCGCCGGTAGATCTCCGCGCCGTCGCGTTCGTACTCCATCACGCTGTCCTCGCCGCCGCCACCAAGTCTCCCAGCTCCTGCTCTTCTCGCACGGGTGCGTCATCCACCCGGTAACCGTCAGTCGTCGCCTCGACGCGGACATGCCGTCCCATCGGGCTGCCGCAGCCCCGTTCGCAACCCACCCAGTGCACCGGCAGGCCGTCCACGAACCGGCTCGCGGTCGCGGCGTCGGCGCGCACGTCGGCCCGCGACCTCGCACAGCCCGGCAGCCCGGCGCAGGCGGTCACCCCGACCCAGCGTGAGTCTGCCGCGGTGGCCAGGCCGGCCGCGATCAGGCGTTCGGTCCAGGCGGCCGCCGCGCTCCGGCTCAGATCGGCCACGATCACCCCACGCCAGGGGGTCACCACCAGCTGATCGGCCGCTTCCAGGACCTCCATGGGTACGGGCGTGAGCCGGCCCAGTGGCACCAGCGCCCCGGCCGCGTATCCGCCGTCCGGCTGCTCCAGCACGCCGAGAAGCCCGCCGGGCTCGACGGCCGGGACCGGCGCCGCCACCGCCACCGGCTCGGTGACCAGGCCGAGTCGCCCGGTGACCCGGGCCGGCCCGTCGTCGAGTTCCCGCAGGCGCCACACGGCCGGGCCGTCACCCCGCTGGGCCTCCCGTTCGGCCAGGAAGGCGTGCGCGGCGGCGACCATCGTGGACACCACCCGGTCCGCGGCGACCCGCAGCCCGGTGTCGTGGCCGGCGAACCGGATCGCGAACCGGTCACCCGCCGGAACCGCTGCCACGTCCGAGGCGATCGGGACGACGCCGATCGCGAAAAGGAACTTCCCGGGAAGGCGGGGCAGGCCCGGATCCGCCAGGATCGCGTCGTCCAGCCGTGCCACCAGAGCGCGGAGCCCCGGTCCGGCCAGCGGCGGCGCCGCGATGTTGCGTACCGGATCGTGGGTGAGGGAGGGGAGGAGCCCGGCATCGCGCAAGCGGGCCGCCAGGATCTCCGCGCCCTCCGCTTGCAGGCCTCTGATCTGCAGGTTCGCCCGTGAGGTCAGCTCCAGGCAGCCGTCGCCGAGCTCCTGCGCCAGCACACGCAGTGCGCGCAGCCGGCCGCCGGTGAGCATGCCGCCGACCAGCCGGACGCGCGCCACCAGGCCGTCGGCCGCGGGATGCAGCCGCAGCGCTCCGGGGCAGGCGTCGGTGTCGGACGTTCTCAGCAGGCGGGCCACGGCCCGGATCCTACGTGCGAGCGCCGATCATGAGGCATCCTCGGGTCGGCAGGGTCGCGAAGCGCACCCCGCCTTGACGCCGGGTGTCGCGGTTCGGAAAGGTGGAGGGTCACGAGCGGCGATGCCGCGGAGGAAGCCGGTGCGAGTCCGGCGCGGTCCCGCCACTGTCACCGGGTGTCCACGCCCGGGAGCCAGGAACTCCGGTCGCCGTGATCCGACTACCACGGGGCGCGGACCCCGAGGGGGAGCGCGCGTGTTTCTGCTGCTGTCGACATCCGACACCGACCTGCTCAGTGCCCGGGCCAGCGGCTCGGCCTGGCGGCTGGCCAACCCGGCCCGGACCTCGGTCGACGACCTGCCCGCCCTGCTCGACGGTGTCGACCTGGTCGTGGTCCGCATCCTCGGCGGCCGTCGCGCCTGGGAGGAGGGCCTGGACGAGCTGCTCGGCGGTTCGCTGCCGGTCGTCGTCCTCGGTGGCGAGATGGCGCCGGACGCCGACCTGATGAAACTCTCCTCGGTCCCGGCCGGTGTCGCCGCCGACGCGCACCTCTACCTCGCCGAGGGCGGCCGGGACAACCTGGCGGCGCTGCACGACTTCCTCTCCGACACGGTGCTGCTGACCGGCAACGGGTTCGCCTCGCCGGTCTCCGCGCCGCAGTGGGGGATCCTCGAGCGGCCGTCGTCCTCCGCTCCGGCAGAGGCCACCGTCGCTGTTCTGTACTACCGCGCCCACCACATGGCCGGGAACACCGCGTTCGTCGAGGCGCTCTGCCAGGCGATCGAGGCGAAGGGCGCGCGGGCGCTGCCGATCTACACGGCGTCGCTGCGGACCGCGTCCGAGGACCTGCTGGCCGAGCTGCGCAAGGCGGACGCCCTGGTGGTGACGGTGCTGGCGGCCGGCGGCACCAAGCCGGCGACGGTGAGCGCCGGCGGTGACGACGAGGCGTGGGACGTCGGCGTGCTCGCCGACCTGGACGTGCCGATCCTGCAGGGGCTGTGCCTGACCAGCTCGCGGGCGGCGTGGGAGGCCAGCGACGACGGCCTGTCGCCGCTGGACGCGGCCACCCAGGTGGCGATCCCGGAGTTCGACGGCCGGATCATCACGGTGCCGTTCTCGTTCAAGGAGATCGACCCGGACGGCCTGTCGGTCTACGTCGCCGACCCGGAGCGGTCCGCGCGGGTGGCGGGCATCGCCGTGGCACACGCCCGGCTGCGGCACATCCCGCCGGCTTCTCGCAAGATCGTCCTGATGCTCTCGGCCTACCCGACCAAGCACTCGCGGATCGGCAACGCCGTCGGCCTCGACACCCCGGCGTCGACCGTCGCGCTGCTGGCGGCCATGCGTGACCGTGGCTACCGGGTCGGGGACTTCACGTCCTACGACGGCGACGGGCTCATCCACGCGCTGATCGCGGCCGGTGGGCAGGATCCGGACTGGCTGACTGAAGATCATCTTGCCGAGAACAAGGTTCGCATCTCCGGCGATTCCTACGCCTCGTTCTTCTCCTCCCTCCCGGACGATCTCCGGGAGAGCATGATCCAGCACTGGGGGCCGCCGCCCGGTGAGCTCTACACCGACAACGGCGACATCGTGCTCGCCGCTCTCCAGGACGAGAACATCGTCGTCATGGTGCAGCCGCCCCGCGGATTCGGCGCCAACCCGGTCGCGATCTACCACGACCCGGACCTGCCGCCGTCGCACCACTACCTGGCGGCGTACCGCTGGGTGGCCGACTCGTTCGGCGCGCACGCGGTGGTGCACGTGGGCAAGCACGGCAACCTGGAGTGGCTGCCGGGCAAGAACGTCGGCATGTCCGCCTCCGACGGCACCGACGCGGCGCTCGGCGACCTGCCGCTGATCTACCCGTTCCTGGTGAACGACCCGGGCGAGGGCACCCAGGCCAAGCGCCGGGCGCACGCGACGCTCGTCGACCACCTGATCCCGCCGATGGCCCGCGCCGAGTCGTACGGCGACATCGCCCGTCTGGAGCAGCTGCTCGATGAGCACGCGAACATCGCCGCACTGGACCCGGCCAAGCTGCCGGCCATCCGGGCGCAGATCTGGACGCTGATCCAGGCCGCCAAGATGGACCACGATCTGGGGCTGTCCAACCGTCCCGACGATGAGGAGTTCGACGACTTCATCATGCACATCGACGGTTGGCTGTGCGAGGTGAAGGACGTCCAGATCCGCGACGGCCTGCACATCCTCGGTGCGGCGCCGTCCGGTGAGGCGCGGATCAACCTGGTCCTGGCGATGCTGCGGGCCCGGCAGATGTGGGCCGGGAAGGTCGCGGCGCTGCCCGGTCTGCGGGAGGCTCTCGGTCTGGCCGAGGACGCCTCGACGGCCGAGACCGACGCGGTCGAGGAGCAGGCCCGGGCGCTGGTGACCGCGATGGAGGACCGCGGGTGGCCCACTTCCGGCATTTCGGATTTGTCGGATAATGCGGATGTAATCCGAGTTTTGGAGTTTGCCGCGTCCGAGGTGGTGCCGCGGCTGGCCCGGACCACCGACGAACTGACCCACGTCCTGCACGCCCTCGACGGCGGTTACGTCCCGGCCGGCCCCAGCGGCTCCCCGCTCCGCGGCCTGATCAACGTGCTGCCGACCGGCCGCAACTTCTACTCCGTCGACCCGAAGGCCATCCCGAGCAGCCTCGCCTGGGAGACCGGCCAGGCGATGGCCGAATCCCTGCTCAAGCGGTACCGCGACGACTACGGCGACTGGCCCCGCTCGGTCGGCCTCTCCGCCTGGGGCACCAGCGCCATGCGGACCGCCGGCGACGACATCGCCGAGATCCTGGCCCTGATCGGTGTCCGGCCGGTCTGGGACCCGGCATCGCGCCGCGTCACCGGACTCGAACCGATCCCCCGCGAGGAGCTCGGCCGCCCCCGGATCGACGTCACGGTCCGCATCTCGGGCTTCTTCCGGGACGCGTTCCCGCACGTCGTGGCGATGCTCGACGACGGCTTCCAGATGGTCGCCGCCCTGGACGAGCCGGACAACTTCGTCCGCGACCACGCCCTGCGCGACCAGGACACCCACGGCGACTGGCGGCGCGCCACGACCCGCATCTTCGGGTCGCGTCCGGGCGCGTACGGTGCCGGCATCCTCCCCCTGATCGACAGCCGGAACTGGCGCGACGACGCCGACCTGGCCGAGGTGTACGCGGTGTGGGGCGGCTTCGCGTACGGGCGCGGACTGGACGGGGTTCCGGCGCGCGACGACATGGAGAACGCGTACCGGCGCATCGACATCGCGGCGAAGAACATCGACACCCGCGAACACGACATCGCCGACTCGGACGACTACTTCCAGTACCACGGCGGCATGATCGCCACGGTTCGCGCGCTGACCGGGAAGGCGCCGGCGGCGTACATCGGCGACTCCACCAACCCGGACCAGGCACGGACCCGCAGCCTGACCGAGGAGACCGCGCGGATCTTCCGGGCCCGGGTGGTGAACCCGCGCTGGATCGCCGCCATGCGCCGGCACGGCTACAAGGGCGCCTTCGAGCTGGCCGCGACCGTCGACTACCTCTTCGGGTACGACGCGACGGCCGGCGTGGTCACCGACTGGATGTACGAGCAACTCGCCGCGAACTACGTCCTGGACGCCGAGAACCAGGCGTTCATGAAGCAGTCGAACCCGTGGGCGCTGCACGGCATCAGCGAGCGGCTGCTGGAGGCGGCCGAACGCAAGCTGTGGGACTCGCCGGAGCCTGCGACGCTGGCCGCGCTGCAGGAGATCTACCTGGAGACCGAGGGCGACCTGGAGGACGGCACCGCGTAAATCGTTTGCCCGGAGGGGCGTCGGGCGCGAGGCTGGCCCGATGCTCATCCGGCGCGAGATCCCCGCTGACATCCCGGCCGTCCACGACGTGACGGCCGCGGCCTTCCGCAAGGCGGGCGCGGCGGGTGTGCCGGTCGAGGCGACCCTGGTCACCGAGCTGCGGGCGTCCGACGGCTGGATTCCCGCGCTCTCCCTGGTCGCCGAGATCGACGCGGCGGTGGCGGGTCACGTGGTCTGCACCCGGGCATCGCTGGGCGGCCGTCCGGCGCTCGGGCTCGGCCCGCTCAGCGTCCACCCGGACCATCAGCGCCGCGGCGTCGGCAAGGCGCTGGTGCACGCGGTGCTCGGCGCGGCGGACGCGTTGGGCGAGCCCGCCGTGATCCTGCTCGGCGATCCGGCCTACTACGGCCGGTTCGGGTTCCGCCCGGCCGCCGATGTCGCGGTGACGCCGCCGGTCGCCGAGTGGGCGCCGTATTTCCAGATCCGGACCTTGGCGGCCTGGTCACCCTCGATGCGGGGACCTTTCGCGTACGCGGAGCCGTTCAGCCGCGTGTAACGGTTCGATCCGTGCCGATCCCACCCGTGACGCCGTATACGATCTGGCCGACTACAGCTTCTACACCAAGGCGGTCAGCCTGCGAGAACTTCTACCCCGCTTCCTGAGCGGGTTCCGGTTCTCCCGGCGACCTGTCGCCTTTCGTCTGCTGACGAGCAGTTCGCCGACGTGAGCGGACTGCTCGTCAGCTGTGTGGGGTGGTGTGCGGTGCGGAGATCGCCCGGGTGACACGTCTCGCCGGGACTCACCGGCCGGTTTCGCCTACGCGGAGCCGTTCGACCGGGTCTGCGACGCGGTGTAAGCGGCCGTGTTCTCGGTGATCTGCCGCAGGGTGTCCCGCAGCACGGCGGTCGCCTCCGGGGTCAGCCCCATCGCCTGCGTGATCTCGATCGGCACGTCCCGGGCCTGCTCCCGCAGCGCCTCGCCCTCGGCGGTCAGGGTGACGATGACGCTGCGCTCGTCGTCCGGCCGTCGTTCGCGCCGCACGTAACCGAGCGTCTCCAGCCGTTTGAGCAGCGGCGTCAGCGTGCCGTAGTCGAGTTGCAGCGCCCCGCTGATCTCCTTGATCGGGCTGGCGCCGCGCTGCCACAGCACCGTCATCACCAGGTATTGCGGGTACGTCAGGTGGAGCCGTTCCAGCAGGGGCCGGTACACCGCGGTCACCGAACGTGAGGCCGCGTACAGCGCGAAGCAGATCAGGTCCTCCATGACCGCACCATACCACTTGGTCGATTAACTTGTGCACGATCTAATCGTGAGCTAGTTTTATCCGGGTAAGCCGTCTGACCAGGAGGTTCGTCATGAGCACTACCCCGCGAGTGGTACTGGAAACCGCGGCCGCCGAGTTCGCCGCCGCCACCGCCAACCCGCCCTACCTGTTCGACCTGGGCCCGGCCGAGGGTCGCAAGACGGTCGACGAGGTGCAGTCCGGCGAGATCGACAAGCCGGCTGTCGACGAAGAGTGGATCACCGTGGAGGGCGGCCCGACCGGCTCGGTGAAGGCGCGCATCGTCAAGCCCGCCGGCGCGACCGGCACGCTGCCCGTGATCGTCTACATCCATGGCGCCGGCTGGGTGTTCGGCAACGCCCACACCCACGACCGCCTGGTCCGCGAACTGGCCGTCGGCGCGAACGCCGCGGTGGTCTTCCCCGAGTACGACCTGTCACCCGAGCACCGCTACCCGGTCGCGATCGAACAGAACTACGCGGTCGCCCGCTGGGTGGTCACCGACGGCGCGTCGAAAGGCCTCGACGCCACCCGCCTGGCCGTGGCCGGCGACTCGGTCGGCGGCAACATGGCCGCGGCCCTCACCCTGATGGCGAAGGAACGAGGCGACGTCCCGGTCACGTTCCAGCTGCTGTTCTACCCGGTCACCGACGCCGCGTTCGACACCCCGAGCTACCACGAGTTCGCGGAGGGATACTTCCTGCGCCGCGACGGCATGCAGTGGTTCTGGGACCAGTACACGACCGACCCGGCCGAACGCGCCCAGATCACCGCATCCCCGCTGCGTGCCACCACCGCCCAGCTGGAGAACCTGCCGCCCGCCCTGATCATCACGGGCGAGGCCGACGTGCTCCGCGACGAGGGCGAGGCCTACGCCGCGAACCTGCGCGAGGCCGGTGTCCCGGTGACCGCCACCCGCTACCAGGGCATCATCCACGACTTCGTGATGCTCAACGCCCTGCGGGGCACCAACGCCGCCGAGGCCGCGATCACCCAGGCGGTCACGGCCCTGCGCAAGGCCCTGCAGAGCTGACGCCTCGTTCCGAGGGGTCTTCTCCGAGCTGACCGCTGGGGGCCAGGGTCCGAGTCGACCGCTGGGGGTCAGGGCAGGCGCGCTTCCCGCGCTCCTGCCGGGTGTACGCCCGGAGCACTCGGACCGCACCCCCGTCCACCGTGGGAGCCCGCGCAGGCCGCCTGTCTCCCGTCCCGCCAGTCCCAGCACACCCAGGGCGCCCACAGGTCCTGTCCTGGCACGCGCCGCTGTTCTCCGTTGGCGGTTTCCGGCCCGGCAGACATCGTCTACCGGGTCGGACGCCGACGGAGCAGGTAGGTATCCATGATCCAACCGTGCTCCTCGCGGGCCGCCGTACGCCGTTCGACGATCTCGTCCGCGACGTCGCCGACCCGGCCCGACGCCAGCAGTTCGTCGGAGGTGCCCACGTAGGCGCCCCAGTAGATGTCGGCCTCCGGATGCCCGGTGAACGCATGCTGCGCGTCCAGCATCACGACGACGTCGTCCACCCCCTCGGGCCAGCCCTCGGCGAGACGCCGCCCGGTGGTCACCTGGAACGGCTGCCCCACCCGGTTCAGCCCGATCCGGTGCTTGGCGGCGAGCGCGGACACACTGCTGATGCCGGGAATCACCTCGAACTCGAACACGGTCTCGCCGCGCTCCAGAATCTCCTCGAGGATCGCGATCGTGGAGTCGAACAGCGAAGGATCCCCCCACACCAGGATCGACCCGGTCTCGCCGTCCTTCAGGTGCGCGGCGATGAGCTCCTCGAGCACCAGCGACCGCCGATGCCGCCAGTCGGCAACCGTGCCGGTGTAGTCGGCGGGCGTCCGATCCCGATCCGGATCGCGTCCCTCGACGATCCGCTTCCGGGGCTGCGAATACCCCTTGATCAGGCGCTCGCGCAGCTCCACCAGGCTCGCCTTGGTCTCGCCCTTGTCGAGCAGGAAGAACACATCGGTCCGCCCGATCGCCTTCGCCGCCTGCAGGGTCAGATGGTCCGGGTCGCCCGCGCCGATGCCGACTACATAGATCTTCCGCACGCCTAGCAGTCTGCCTCACGTCTTCCCCCTGCCCCGACCCAGCCTGTCAACCCCCACTGCCTCTTGCCCCGGACCCGGCAGGCGGCCGCCCCACCTCGCTGTCTCTCCCCGGAGTCCCTCGCGTTCGCGGCAGTGCCGCCGAGGGGAAGGTCAGTGGTCGAACCGGATCCAGTTGACGTTGAGGAATTCGCTGTCGTCGGGGGCGGTGAAGGTGATGAAGACGGTGTGGGTGCCGGTCACGTCGGTGAGGGCGGCGGTGTCGGTTCGCCAGTTCTGCCAGCCGCCGGTGTTGCTGACCGAGATCTCGCCGACCGGGGCGTTGTCGCGGCTGTCGAGGCGGATCTCGATGCGGCCGCTGATGCCGGTGTCGGAGGCGACCCGGATGCGGGCCTTCGTGGCGGGGACCTCGCCGAAGGCGAAGTCGTCGAACCGCATGAAGTCGTTGCGGGTGATCCAGCCGACGTTCCGGCCACCGCCCTCGTCCTGGGTGTCCTCGGTCTCGACGCCGTTGAGTTCGGTGGCCGACTCTGCCTGGAGCAGCGGATATTCGACCGCGACGGGTGACGGGGACGCTGAGGGGGAGACGGTGGGTGAGGGGTCGGGGGCCGGAGACGATGCGGTGGGAGCTGGGGGAAGGACCGCCGCCGCCGGCTCGGCCGCGCTGTCCTGCCAGCGGCCGATCAGGTATCCGAGCAGCAGGACAACGGCGACGCCGAGCACGATGAGTGCCCGGCGCCGGGTCCGCCACGACTGGGTGCGGTAGACGGTCGGAGTACGAGGGTCCACCCGCCAAGGGTAATCAGGCCGGCTGGGCGACCACCGGCGCGACCGGCGGTGCGGCGAAATGACAGGCCGTGAGCTGTCCCGACATCGCTGCCACGGGCTCCGGCACGGAAGCGGAGACCGCATCAGGCGTGACCGCGGTCGCCGGGGACTCCGGAACGGCAGGGGGCCGTACCAGTGCGGGGATGGCGAGTTCGGGCTCTGCGGTGGCGCAGATGTCCTGCACCTTCCAGCAGCGGGTCCGGAAGCGGCACCCCGACGGCGGGTTCACCGGGCTCGGCACGTCGCCCACCAGGCGGATCCGTTCACGCGGCGGTACGCCCCGGACCACGCCGATGTCCGGGACCGCCGAGAGGAGTGCCTGCGTGTACGGGTGGTGCGGCTGCTCGTACAGCGCGTCGCGGGGGCCTTCCTCCACGACGCGACCGAGGTACATCACTGCCACCCGGTCGCAGAAGTGCCGGACCACACCCAGGTCGTGGGCGATGAACACGAAGGCGATGCCCAGTTCCGAGCGCAGGTTCTCCAGCAGGTTCATCACCTGGGCCTGGATCGACACGTCCAGGGCGGACACCGGCTCGTCCGCCACGATCACCTTCGGCCGGGCCGCCAGGGCGCGGGCGATGCCGATGCGCTGGCGCTGGCCGCCGGAGAACTCGTGCGGATACCTGTTGTAGTGCTCCGGGTTCAACCCCACCATCTCGAGGAGTTCCTGGACCCGTTTGAGTTCGCCGCTCTTCGGGACCATGTCGTGGGTGCGCAGGGCGGTGCCCACGATCGTGCCCACCGTGTGCCGCGGGTTCAGCGACGAGTACGGATCCTGGAAGATCAGCTGGATCTGGCGGCGGAACGGGCGGAGCTGCCGTTCGGACAGGTGAGCGATGTCCGTACCGTCGAAATTGATCTTCCCGGAGGTGGGTTCGAGGAGCCGGGTGATCAGGCGGGCGGTGGTGGATTTGCCGCAGCCGGACTCGCCGACCAGGCCCAGCGTCTCGCCCGGCTGGAGGGTCAGGCTGACCCCGTCGACGGCCCGCACCTTGTTGGTGCCCCGGGAGAACAGCCCGTCGCCCTTGATCCGGAAGTGCATCGTGACGTCGTCGAGTTCAAGCAGCGGTGTACTCATGGCACTGGTCCTAAGGGAGCCGGGGCAGGATGTCGGTTTCGAAGATCCGGTCGGGTCCGGTGAGGTGGCAGCGGGACAGCCGGTCCGGGTCCGCGGTCCGCGCGACCAGGTCGGGCAGCTTCTCCCCGCACAGGCCGTCGGCCACCCGGTCCCGGAATTCGCATCTCGGGTGGAAGGCGCATCCGTTCGGCACCGCGAGCAGGCTCGGCGGCGATCCGGGGATCGGGTGCAGCGGCCCCGGTGTGCCGGACACCGCCGGGATGCTTTCGAGCAGCCCCCAGGTGTACGGGTGCAGCGGCGTCCCCAGGATCTGTTTGACCGGTCCGTGTTCGACCGCGTTGCCCGCGTACATGACCAGCACGTCGTCGGCGATCTCGGCGACCACCCCGAGGTCGTGGGTGATGAAGACGACCGCCGATCCGAAGTCGCGTTGCAGGTCGGCGATCAGGTCCAGGATCTGCGCCTGCACGGTCACGTCCAGGGCGGTGGTCGGCTCGTCCGCGATCAGCAGTTTCGGGTCGTTCACCAGGGCCATCGCGATCATCGCGCGTTGCCGCATGCCGCCGGAGAACTCGTGCGGGTACTGGTCGACGCGGCGTCCCGGGTTGGGAATGCCGACCCGGTCGAGCATCTCGATCGCCCGCGCCTTGGCGGTCTTGCGGGAGACGCGGTGGTGCGCCCGGTACGACTCCATGATCTGGTCGCCGATGGTGAAGTACGGGTGCAGCGACGACTGCGGGTCCTGGAAGATCATCGAGGCGTCGGCGCCGCGGAACGCCATCAGGTTCCGCTCGGACATGCCGACGATCTCCTTGCCGCCGACCTTGATCGAGCCGGTGATCCGGGTCGACCGCGGGTCGTGCAGGCCCATCACGGCCATGCTGGAGACGCTCTTGCCGGAGCCGGATTCGCCGACGATCGCCAGGGTGCGGCCCAGCGGCAGGGCGTAGCTGAGTCCCTGGACGGCGCGGACCGTGCCGTCCTGGGTGGGGAACTCCACCTGCAGGTCGGTGATCTCGAGATAGGGCGTCATGATCGTGCCGCTTTCCTGAGCGAAGGGAAGGTCATCCGAGCCGGACCCGCGGGTCGAGGAACGTGTAGACGACGTCCACCACGAGGTTCATCAGGACCAGCACGACCGAGCCGAGCAGCACGCCGCCCATCAGGACCGGCAGGTCGTACTGGGCGAAGGCCCGCAGGGTGAGCAGCCCGATGCCGGGCAGCCCGAAGATGCTCTCGGTGAACAGGGCGTTGGTCAGCTGGAACGCGATGTCCAGGCCGAGGATGGTGATCACCGGGGTGAGGGCGGCGCGGACGCCGTGCCGGTAGACGATCCGGCGCTCGCTGATGCCTTTGGAGCGGGCGGTCCGGATGTAGTCCTGCCCGAGGGTCTCGATCATCGAGGCTCGCGAGTACCGGGTGTAGCTGGCGGCGTTGGTGAGCCCGAGGGTGAGCCAGGCGGCGAGGAGTCCGCTCGCCCAGAGCACCGGGTTGTCCAGGAACGGGTGGTAGGCCGAGGTCGGCAGCACGGTCGCGTAGAGGGCGACGAGCAGCGCCACCACGAAGTACGGCACCGAGTTGATCAGCAGGCTGCCGCCGACGGTGATCTTGTCGAGGGGGCTGCCGCGGTGTTTGGCGGCCAGCGTCCCGGTGATCACGCCGACGAAGAAGTAGACGATCGCACCGCCGAAGACGATCGACATGGTCACCGGCAGGGCCTGGGCCAGCATCTTGGTGACCGGCTGGCCGAGCGTGTACGAGTAGCCGAGGCACGGCGCCGAACATTCGGTGACCACGCCGCCGGCGGTGACGTAGTCCCGTCCGACGACGATGCCCTTCATGTAGAGGCCGATCTGGGTGAGCGCGGGCTGGTCCAGATCGAGGCTTTCGTTGATCGCTTCCAGGCGTTCCGCGGTGCAGCGGTTGCCGCAGATCACACCGGCCGGGTCGGTCGGCGCGAGGAAGAAGAGCGCGAAGCTGGCGACGAGGGTCACGATCACGACCGAGATCGCACTGGCCAGCCGGCGCAGGATGTAGAGCAGCACCGCAGATCCTCCGAGGATGAAATCAAGAGCGGCGGCCCGGCCCGGGGCAGGGCCGGGCCGCCGTGGATCAGAGCGTCAGCCCTTGAGGAACATGTCGGTGAAGAGCGGCATGCCCATGGTGGGGTCGGCCTGGGTGCCGCCGACGTTGGTGCCGATCACGATGCCGAACTTGGTGTAGTAGAACGGGATCGCGACGTACTGCTTCATGATCTCCTCGTCGAGGGCGGCCCACTTCGACGTGGACTCCTCGACGGCCAGGTTGGCGACCGCGTCGATCTTCGCGTCCAGCGCCGGGTCCTTCAGCTCGCCCATGCTGGTGCCGTCGGCGACGGCGCTGGACTTGAAGAGGACGGGGATCCAGCTGCCGCCGGACGGCCAGTCGGAGCACCAGCCGCGCGGGCCCTGGGCGATGTTGACCGGGGCGTCGTAGTCGGAGATCTTGGTGCGCAGCTCGGCGGTGGGGACGCCGATCGCCTTGACGGTGAAGCCGGCCGCGGTCAGCGCGTCCGCGCGGACCTGGGAGACCTGCTGCGGGATCGGCTTGGTGTTGTCGTAGTACCAGCTGACCTCGAAGCCGACCTTGCCGGCCGCCTCGAGCAGCTTCTTGGCCGCGGCCGGGTCGCCGTTGCCGAGACCGGTCAGGTCCTCGACCGGGGTGTACTTCTGGTAGCCGGGGACGCTCGGCGGCATGAAGGTGCTGGCCGCCTCACCGATGTAGTCGTTGACGCCGGCCGCCTTCCAGGTCTGGTCGTACGGCCAGGCCTTGGCGATGGCCTTGCGGACCTCGAGCGGGATCTGGGTGGAGTCCAGCTGCCAGGTGTACGTGCAGGGCGACTCACCCTGGACGAACTGGCTGCTCTTCTCGCCGGTGAGCTGCGGGATCAGCGACGCGTCCACGTCGGCGTAGTTGATCGCGTTGGCGTCCGGCCCGTTGCTGTTGAGGACCTGCTGCTGGGTCTTGACGTCGTCGCCGGCCCACTTGAAGTCCCAGCCGTCGACGTACTGGTGGCGCACCGGGTCGGTGGCGGCGTCCCAGTTCTCGTTCTTGACCAGCTTGAGCTGGGTGCCCGGGGTGTACGACTCGATCTTGTACGGACCGGTGGAGATGGGCTTGTTCTTGTAGTCGGCCTTGGTGTCCTTCGCCTTGGGGATCGGCGTGAACATCGGGAACGACATGTAGAACGGCAGGTCGGGGAACGCCTTGGCCAGGTGGATGACCAGGGTGTCGGCGCCCTGGGTCTCGACGCCGGCGTAGGTGTCACCACCGGCGTACGGTCCCTTGTAGGTGTCGCCGTCCTTGAAGTAGGCGAGCTGGTACGCCGGGCCGTTGGCGTAGAGGTCCTTCGCGAACGAGCGCTTGATCGCGTACGAGAGATCCTCGATCTTGATCTCGGAGCCGTCCTCGTACTTCTGCCCGGTGACGAACTTGAAGGTCCAGGTCAGCTTGTCGGCGGAGACCGTGCCGACGTCGGTCAGGTCCGGGACCAGCACCGGCTTGCCGTCGCGGATCGCGAACTGGGTCGCGGTGCGGAACAGCAGCTTGCTGATCTCGTTCGAGTCGGTGTAGTAGATGTCGGTCGGGTCGATCGTGTTCGGCGTCGACTGGGAGTAGACCGTCAGCACACCGCCCTTCTTGGCACCGGCCACCTCGGGCGCCGGGCCCTTGGCGGTGGCGTCGATCGCCGCGGTCTGCGTGCTGATCGTGCCGGTGTCCTCGTTCTTGTCGGCGCTGTTGTTGGACGACGGGCTGCTGCAGCCCGCGACCCCCAGCGTCAGGGCAGCGGCCACCGCCGCGGCCATTGTCAAACGGCTCGCCATTTCTCCTCTTTCTGTGCTTTCTGAAAAGCGGTTCAGCGCCTGGTTCGGGGGTCGAACGCGTCCCGGATGGCATCGCCGAGCAGGCTGAGGGCCAGGACCAGGACGGTGATGCCGATGACCGGGACCCACAGGAAGATGGGGTGGGCCCGGTAGAACGTCACGGCGGTGGAGATGGTGTAACCCCACGACGGTGTGGGTTCGACCAGGCCGACGCCGAGGAAGGTCAGACCGGCCTCGGTGACGATGTAGCTGGGCAGGGCGATCGACGCCGAGACGATGATCGGGCCGACCAGGTTGGGCAGCAGCTCCTTGAAGAGCACCTGACGGGTCGGCACGCCGAGCACCCGGGCGGCCTGGATGAACTCGCGTTCCCGCAGCGAGAGCACCTCGCCGCGGATCAGGCGGGCCAGGCCGGCCCAGCCGAAGAAGGAGAGCACCAGGATCAGCGAGACGAACCGGATCTCGGCGACCTGGGTGGCGTCGGCGCCCTCGGCGTTGCCGACGAAGACGGTCAGCAGCACGGCCGGCACCGCGATGGCGAACAGCAGGTAGGGCAGGCTGAGCACGAAGTCGATGACCCAGGACAGGATCCGGTCGGTCCAGCCGCCGACGAACCCGGCGATCAGGCCGATGGTGACGCCGATGATCGTGGTGAGCAGGGTGACCAGGCCGGCCACGATCAGCGAGGGCCGGGCGCCGTAGACCCAGCGGGCGAACAGGTCACGGCCGAGCCGTGGCTCGATGCCGAACCAGTGGTCACCGGTGACGCCGATGATCGGGTACCCGTTCCGGTCGATCAGGTCGATGTGCAGCTCGGTGGGGGACTGGCCCTCCAGCTTGGCGAGCAGTGGCGCGAAGATCGCGATCAGCACGAAGAACAGGAAGATCCCGAGGCTGACCATCGCCACCCGGTCGCGGCGCAGCCGGGCGAAGGCGATCGCGGTCGGCGACTTGCCCCGCTGCCCGGCCGGTTTCGGGGCGCCCGGCGCGACGGCCACGGCGTTCGATGCCGGTGGGGCCGGTGGGGCCAGCCCCTCAGTTGAAGTGTCCACGCGCCAAGTACCTCCGTCACGACATACCTCGCACGCGCCGTGGCTGTGAGGCTTTTCGATCTCGCGATTCGGAAAGGTAGTCGCGAACCGAGTCGCGGGAAATGACTTGACGCATCGAATTAATAACGGAGACTGCCTGCGGGCATACCGTTCGGGTCATAGCTCTCCCGGAAAAATCTTGCGCAAAGGGCATGAAATTCCGGCAAAACGCCTATCTAGGTGTAGCTTATGTAAGCATCTGTCCGGTAAGTCGCTCTAGGCATCGCAGGCTACCGCGACGTAACAACATTCTTTCAAAATTGTGTCGGAATGGTCGGCAGGCAATTTTTAACTGGACGATTCGAGTTTGTTAACAGTTGAGTCGGGTTTCCCGGACACCAAAACCGACCCCTTTTCCGGGTACGCGGAAAGCACACGAACCGCCCTGCCCCGGCGGTTGCGGGGCGGGACGGTTCGTGATCGGTACCGGACCGGAAGGGTCAGGCGGTCTGCGTGATGTCCGCACCCTCCAGGAAGAGCCGGCCGGCCTCGGTCGCCGGCACCGGCCGGGAGAAGTAGTACCCCTGCGCGAACCCGCAGCCCATCTGCCGCAGCGCCGCCAGCTGGCCGAACTCCTCGATGCCCTCGGCCACGGTCGCCATGCCGAGGCTCTTGCCCAGCCGGACGATCGTGTCGGTCAGCGCGGTGTCGTCGGCGATCACGCCGAGCCGCTCCACGAACGACCGGTCGATCTTCAACGTGTCCACCGGGAAGCGCCGCAGGTACGCCAGCGACGAGTACCCGGTGCCGAAGTCGTCGATCGCCAGCGTCAGCCCCAGCGCCTTCAGCTGGACCAGGGTCTCCAGGTTCGCCTCGGTGTCGCTCATCAGCACGCTCTCGGTCATCTCCAGGCAGAGCAGCGCGGCGGGCATCCCCGTCTCCGCCAGCACCGCGGCGACGCTCTCCGCGTAGTCCGGCTGGTCGAACTGACGGACCGACACGTTCACCGACATCTTCAGCGGACGGCCGCCGGCCGCGTCGCTCCACTCGACGGCCTGCCGGCACGCCTCACGCAACACCCAGTTTCCGAGCGGCACGATCAGGCCGGTCGCCTCCGCGATCGGGATGAAGTCCAGCGGGTTGATCATGCCGCGGACCGGGTGCGGCCAGCGGACCAGCGCCTCGAAGCCGATCACCTCGTTGGTGTCCAGGTCGATGGTGGGCTGGTAGTGCAGCTTCAGCTCACTGCGCTCCAGCGCACCCCGCAGATCGTTCTCCAGCTCCAGACGCTCGACCAGGCCCTCCCGCATCTGCGAGCGGTAACTCGAGAACAGTCCGCCGCCGCTCGCCTTGGAGGCGTGCATCGCCAGGTCGGCGTTGCGCATCAGCTGCTCGGCCCGCTCGGCCGGCACGGTCCCGTCGTGCTCCTCCAGCAGGTGCGCGGCGGCCAGCCCGATGCTCGCCCGGACGTGGATCTGCCGGTCACCGACCGCCACCGGGGCGTCCAGGTCGTCCAGGATGCGCCGGGCCACCAGCTCCGCGCTCTGCTCGTCGGCACCGGTGTCGATCAGCACGCCGAACTCGTCCGCGCCGAACCGGGCGAGCATGTCGTCGCCCCGGACACAGTTGCGGATCCGGTCCGCGACCTGCACCAGCAGCTGGTCGCCGGCCAGGTGGCCGAGGCTGTCGTTGACCCGCTTGAAACCGTCCAGGTCCAGGTGCAGCACCGTCACCGCGTCGCCGGAACGCTCCAGCGCGGCGGCCGTCCGGTCCCGGAACAGCGCGCGGTTGGCCAGCTGGGTCAGCGAGTCGTGGTACGCCTCGTGCACCAGCTGTTCCTGCAGCTCCATCCGCTCGCTGATGTCCCGGGTGTTCAGCACCAGACCACTCACGTGCGGGTCGTCGAGCAGGTTCGTGATGGTCATCTCGGCCTGCCGGGCACGCCCGTCCCGGTGCGGAACGGTCAGCTCCAGCACGGTGGTGGCGTGCGGCCGGCCGGCCACCTGCCGCAGAGCCTGGGCCAGCCGCAGCGCCGACTCCGGCTCGAGCAGCTGGGTCAGACGGCGGTTGGTGAGCGTGCGGGGCGCGTACCCGAAGACCCGCTGCACCGAATCGCTCTGATAGATCACGTCCGCTTCCGGGGTGACCACCGTGACCACGTCCGAACTCTGCTGCACCAGGGCGTGGAAGTGCTGCTCCCGGGCGTACAGCTCGGCGGTACGGTCGGCGACCCGGTTCTCCAGGTTGCGGGTGAGCGCCCGGTTCTCCAACTGGGTCAGCAGCTGCCGGCCGACGATCAGCAGGATCAGGAACGACCGGCTGTACGTCACGAACGGGTGGCTGTGCCCGTTCTGCATGTGGTACATCACGCTCGCCGCCAGTGCGGTCAGCATCGCCAGGTAGGGCACCAGCACGACGCCGGTGAGCACCCGCTGCGGGACCTCGATCGGGGCGATCCGGCCGGTGAACGGGCGGGCGGCACCCATCAGCACCAGGGCGAACCCGGCGACCCACCCCATGTCCAGCAGCGTGCTGCCGGTCCGCGGGTCACCGATCAGGTCGAGGAAGACGTACCCGGCGTCGGAGATCGCGAAGGCCAGCATGCCCGCACCGACGAAGGCCAGGTCGCTGCCGCAGCCGTGGTGCCGGCGCTGCTGCGGGAGCATGTAGACGATCATCGTGGCGATGACCACCTCGGTGATCGGCAGGAACGCCTTCACATAGAAGGCCAGGCCGGTGGTGGCGCCCGCCTCGATCCGCGGGTCCAGCAGGAACACCCAGGCGACCAGGAACAGCGAGGTGGCGATCAGCAGACCGTCCAGCACGCTGCGCACCCGGTTGACCAGCGGCTGCGAGGAGCTGGGCAGGATCAGCAGACCGGCCGGGACCAGCGCGGCCATCGCCAGCACGCTCAGGTGCGGGGTGCCCAGCAGCGCGACCGGGGTGCCGTTCGGCAGGAACGTGGTCAGCCAGGAGAACTGGCCGTACCCCCAGACCGCCATGCCCAGGCCCAGCATCGACCAGCCCCAGCGCGCCCGGCCGGTGAACCGGCGGGACCGCCAGGCGCACGCGACCGCCGCGGCGCCCGCGGCGAACAGCAGGGTCCACGCGGTGAGAAGATGGTCCCCGCGAGGCCCACCGACACCGGCGCCGATCAGAATCGCCATGACGGCGACGACCGAGCCGACCGCGACGCAGAGACGGACCCAGCGACGTGCCACGTCGGGGTCGTGCGCTGCCCTGTTGACTGCCATCAGGCGCCTCCGGTCCACCACCCGCGGTGGGTGGTCAACCCGGGTCATCGGGATCCGGGGCCGTGGCCTGAGGAGATCCTGCGGATTCAGATCCGGCCGGTTCCCCGACGAGGGACGGATCTCGATATCTTCCGCCGTTGTGCATAGGCTGTCCGGGTGACCGCAGCGGAACTGCTCGCCGCCTCCGGCCGTGTCCCGATCGCGCCGGGCCTGTCCGGTGACGAAATCACCGGGATCGAGTCCGAGTTCGGTTTCACGTTCGCCCCCGACCACCGCGAGTTCCTCGCCGCGGGCCTGCCCACCGGTGTCGGCTGGCCCGACTGGCGCTCACCGGACCGCACCGCCCTGCGCCTCGCCCTGACCGCGCCGGTCGAGGGCGTCCTCTTCGACGTGGCCGAGAACGACTTCTGGTACGACGGCTGGGGCGCACCCTTCGGCGACCGCGTCGGCACCGCCCGCGCCGCCCTGATGATCGCCCCCCGGATGATCCCGCTCTACGCCCACCGTTACCTGCCGGCCGTCATCCCCGGCCACCCGGTCCTCTCCATCTACCAGACCGACGTGATCGGGTACGGCGCCGACCTGCCCGACTGGCTGCACCGCGAGTTCGGCATCGGCTCCCCGGCCGCCCACCGCTCCCGCCCCACCGTCCCCTTCTGGAGCGCCCTCGTCACCTGAAGGTCTCCCCGCGCGCTCAGCCCGGCGCGGGCGGCACGGGGGTGACCAGGGTCGGAGCGGGCGATCAGCCAGGGTACGGAGGTAGGTCGTACCCCCTCATGGGTTTGCTTTACGGCGTGCCGCGGCCCGGCGCTTGCCCTCGTGCATGGCGGCGACGCGGGCGACCGGGATGGTGTGGCCCTCCGCGACCAGGTCGGACGGGAGCGGGCGGGGCGGCGGCATGGTGTCCGCCCACGGGTCCCGGCCGTCGAGCAGGGCAGGCGCGGTGTGCAGGGTGAAATCGGCCGGCCCGACGTCGTCGAGGGCGGCCCAGTCGAGCGGGAACGAGACCGGGACGCCGGGACGGGCCCGCGGGCTGTACGCGGCCGCCACCGTCGCACCGCCCGCCCGGGTGGCGTCCAGGAAGACCTTGCCGTGCCGGTCGTCGCGGATGAACGCGGTGGTGGCCAGCGCCGGGTCGAGGCGTTCGGCGCGGGCGGCGACCGCACGCTGGGCCGCGGCCACGTCGTCGGCGGCCACGTCGTCGGGCAGTGGGACGAACACGTGGACGCCCTTCGCGCCGCTGGTCTTCACCGCGCCGTCCAGGCCGGCGTCGGCCAGCACCTGGCGGACCAGCCGGGCCGCCGCCACGGCCAGCGGGAACGTGCCGCCCTCCGGCGGGTCCAAGTCCATGATCAGGTGGGTGGGGTGCTGCGGCGTCGCAGCCCGGGCCAGGGCCGGGTGGAACTCGACGGCCCGCTGGTTGCCGAACCAGAGCAGGGTGCGCCGGTCGTTGCCGAGAGCGTAGGTGACGTCGCGGTGCGAGGCCTCCGCCCAGACGGAGGCCCGCGGCACCCACTCCGGCGTGTATTTCGGCAGGTTCTTCTGGACGAAACGGTCCTGGCCGCGCAGCACCCGGATCACCGTGAGCGGCCGGTCGCGCAGCACCGGCACCAGCCGCCCCGCCATCGCGTCCAGGTAGTCGATCAGGTCGCGCTTGGTCGCGCCGGCCTCCGGGAACAGTTCCTGGTCGAGGTTGGTCAGCGCCACCCCGTCACGGTCGTCCGCCATGCTCCCATCCTGCCGGTCGGTCAGGGTTTTCTCACGAATCGGCCGGCGGCGGTCGCCAGGGAGTTCTGCAGTGCCGTCAGGTCGCCGTCGGCGGAGAAGCCGCTCAGCGCCGTGTTGATCACGTTCTGCCAGGCCTGCGGACAGGCCGAGCCGTGCGCACACGACGGCACCGGCGTCGCCGTCCGCCAATCCTTCATCGCCGCCTTCTGGTACGCGGTGAACCCCTTGCCCGGCACGTCGGTCCGCGCCGGGATCGACCCCTTGCGCGCGTTGAACGCCCGCTGACCCTCGACCGAGCCGACAGTGCGCAGCCAGCAGTCGGTGCCCTCCGGGTTCGGGGCGCCGGTGGCGAGCACGAACGAGTCGGCCAGCCACTGGAACACCGTGCCGTTGCCCGGGAAGGTGAACCAGGAGTACGTGTCCGCGGTGAGGTCGGCCGCCTCCCAGTCGCCCATCACCTGGTACGCCGCCGTCCCGTCGATCAGCAGCTGCTCGGCCTGCGGCCAGTCCCGGGTGTCCCGGTCCCGGTTGCTGTAGTCGAGCAGGCCGGCGTACTCGCGCAGCGCCGCCCGCACGTCGGCGCCGTCCCAGGCGGTGGCACCGGTGAAGAGGCCGTCGAAGCCGTCCGGCCCGAGTTCGCTGATCAGCACCGATTCGAGCAGCATCAGCTGGGTCCAGTCCCGGCCGAGGGCGAGCGGTGCCTCGACGCCGGCCTTGCGCAGCGTGGCCAGGTCGGCGCGGAACTCGTCGACGGTCTTCGGCGTGCGGGTGATCCCGGCCGCGGCTAGGACCTCGGTGTTGGCCCAGACCACGTTGGCGCGGTGCACGTTCACCGGCACCGAGTAGATCTTGCCGTTGACGGTCAGGTCGTCGACCAGCCCGGCCGGCAGTGCGTCGCGGAGCCCCCAGGTGTCGTACTCGGTGGTGAGGTCCCGGACCTGGCCCGCGTCGATGTGGTCGAGCAGCTCGGCGCCGGCGTGCACCTGGAAGGTGTCCGGCGGGTCCTTGCGCTGGATGCGGGAGGTGAGTTCCTGCTTGGCGTTGACGCCCGCGCCGCCGGCCACCGCGCCGTTGACGAACCGCTCACCGGGGCAGCGCTCGGTGAACTCGTCGACCAGGGCGTCCAGCCCGGCCTTCTCGCCACCGTCGGCCCACCAGGAGAAGATCTCCACCTCGGGGACGCTCTCGTCCTCGGAACCGCAGGCCGCGGCGGTGGTCAGGGTCAGGATTAAGGCGAGGAGAACCCGCCAGGTGTGGCTCATCGATGGACCCCTATCAACTGTCTGCGACCACGGTGCCGGAAACACGCAAATGTGTCAACAGCGCCGTTTCAGGTGCATCTTGGTTGAACCTTCGAGCTAATTCCTTCGTGGTCCGTCAAACGGGCCATAGCTCGTGGTCTATCGAATTCGCCAGAATCGTGACATGACCGCTCCGGGCGACATCGTGATCCTCGCCGGCCTGGCCGCCGCACTCACCGCCTGCGCCGGATATGCGGCCGGTCGTCTGCACCAGCGACGGAAGAACACGTCGACGGACGACACGGGCACACGCAGCACCTTCAGTATGGCGGTCCGGGCCTCACTGGAGCAGCCACCGGCGCCGGTCGCACCCCGGATCGCGCCGATCACACCCGAGATGCACCTGAGCTTCCCGCTGCCCCGGCCGCACGTCGGGCCGGGCATGCCGGATCCGGCCGCGGTCGGCGGCGTGGTCTACACGTCCCTGCCCGACCCCACCTGGCCGCCGGTCACCGAGAGCGGGCCTCCTCCAGTCCCCGCGCCGCGAGGCGGTCGGCACGCTCGTTCTCCGGATGCCCGGCATGTCCCTTCACCCAGTGCCAGCGCACCTCGTGACGGCGGACCGCGGCGTCCAGCCGCTGCCACAGGTCGACGTTCTTGACCGGCTGACGGGCCGCGGTCTGCCAGCCGTTCTTCCGCCACCGCTCCATGTACTGGGTGATGCCGTTGCGGACGTAGACACTGTCGGTGTAGACGTCGACGACCAGCGGAGCCCGGTTCAACGTCTCCAGCGCGCGGATCGGAGCCATCAACTCCATCCGGTTGTTCGTGGTCGTGGTGGCCTCACTGCCGTACAGGTCCTTCTCGGCCGTGCCGTACCGCAACACCGCGCCCCAGCCGCCCGGCCCGGGGTTGGGCGCGCACGAACCGTCGGTGTAGATCTCCACGACGCCACTCATGGGCCGCACCCTATCGGGTTTGATCAGGTGACTGATCCCATCCCGCGTACCGCCGAGCCGAGGGCCCCAACACACCGCCGTAAGGTGGCCTTGGCGGACTGACAGCGATGGGGCGGGACTCATGGTGAGTGGCGACGTGGCCGCGGTCGAGGTGAAGGACGCCGTCGTGCGCTGGGGCGACACGACGGCGGTCGACGGGGTCTCCCTGTCACTGGGGCGCGGGCGGGTGCTCGCACTGCTCGGCCACAACGGGGCCGGCAAGACCAGCCTGCTGCAGGTCTGCGAAGGCTTCCGGCGCCCCGACGACGGCACCGCCCGGGTCCTCGGCCTGGACCCGGTCGGCGACCACGACGAGCTGATGCCCCGGCTCGGCATCATGCTGCAGTCCGGCGGCGTCTACCCCTGGGCGGCGGCCGGCGAGATCCTGCGGCTGTTCGCCGGCTTCGCCGCGAACCCGCTCGACCCGGACATGCTGCTGGACCGTCTCGGCCTGCGCAAAGTCGAACGCACCCGGTTCCGCCGGCTCTCCGGCGGCGAACAGCAGCGGTTGAGCCTCGCGGTGGCCCTGGTCGGCCGCCCCGAACTGGTGTTCCTGGACGAACCGACCGCCGGGATGGACACCGAGGCCCGGCACACCACCTGGCAGCTCATCGAGGAACTCCGGGCCGACGGCGTCTCGGTGCTGCTCACCACCCACCTGCTGGACGAGGCCGAACGCCTCGCCGACGACGTGGTCATCATGCGCAACGGCCGGGTCGCCGCCACCGGAACCCCGGCCGAACTGACCGCCGCGGCCGGCATCGACCTGCTCGAGGTCCGCGCCGACCCGGGACTCGACCTGACCGGGCTGCGCGCCCACCACACCGTCACCGAGACCTCCCCGGGGGAGTACACGATCTCCGGCGCGCTCGACACCACCGGCCTGGCCGGCGTGCTCACCTGGTTCGCCGCCGCCGACGCGCAGGTCACCGCGGTCAACAGCCGCCGGCGCACCCTCGAGGACGTCTACCTCTCCCTGACCGCCGCACACGCCACCGTAGGAGCCGGCAAGTGAGCAGCATCGGAACGTTCACCCCGGCGCCCGGCCGCGCCCCGATGCGCGCCATCATCGGCCGGCAGATCCGGATGGAACTCCTGCTGACCGCCCGCCGCGGCGAGGCGGTGGTGCTGGCGATGGGCGTGCCGCTGCTGGTCATGCTCGGCGCCGGCCTGTTCGACGTCACGAAACTTCCCACCGACGACCGTCTGGGCTACGTCGTCCCCGGAGTCCTCGCCCTCACCGTGATGTCGACCGCCTTCACCGGACAGGCCATCACCACGGGGTACGAGCGGAGCTACGGTGTCCTGAAGCGCCTCGGCGCCTCGCCGCTGACCCGGCCCGGCCTGCTGCTCGCCAAGGTCGCCGCGATCCTGGTGCAGGTCGTGGTGCAGGTGCTGGTCCTGTCCGCGGTGGCGGTCGCGGTCGGCTGGCGCCCCGAGCTGAGCGACCTGCTGCCGGCCGCCGGCGTGACGGTGCTGGCCGCCGCCGGCTACACCGGTCTGGCCCTGCTGCTGGCCAGCATCCTCAAACCGGAGACCACCACCGGCGCCGCCACCCTGATCTACGTGGTGATGCTGTCCGTCGGCGGCATCATGTTCGAGGCCCCTGACCTGGGCACCGCCGGCTGGTTCCTGCTGCCCCTGGCGGCGCACGCCCACGCGCTGCGCGAGACCCTGATGAACGGCGCGTCCGTCCCGTTCACCATCTGGCTGAGCCTGGCCCTGTGGGCCGTCGTCTGGCTGACCGCCGCCGCCCGCAACTTCCGCTGGGAGTGACTCGCACGCCGATATGGTCGCGAATTCGTCAAATCACGACGAGATCGTGGCCGTGTCAGCAGCTGAGTGGGGGCTAGAGTGGTCTGGTGCTGATCCGGTTCGAGGCCTCCAACTTTCGTTCCTTGGCGGAGAACGTCGAGTTGTCGCTGGTGGCAGTCGATCGTGATAGGGAAGAGGCCCGACCGGCGGAACGTCTGGGTGAGAGCCTGCTCGCCGTCGCTGCCATCTATGGCCCTAACGCGTCTGGCAAGTCGAACGTCTTGGCGGCTCTCGCATGGCTGAGGGATGCTGTGGCCCACTCTCTCCTGTCTTGGGAGGACTCGATCCCCATCGAACCCTTCGCCTTCGGTGAGGGTGGTGACAAGAGCAGTGAGTTCGTTCTCGAGATGCTCGTGGGCGGGGTCCGATTCGAATATCTTCTTGAATTGGACAGGGCCAGGGTCCACTACGAGGCCCTGTTTCACTACCCCGAGAAGAAGCGGCGGCGGATCTTCGAGCGGGATGATCTCGATTTCAAGGTCCAGCGGGGGATCGGTGGTCTTGCCGGCACGCGGGAACTACTGACTCCCACGACGCTCGCGCTGTCGATCGCTCGCCGGTTCGGCGAGCCATTGGTTGCCGACTTCGCTCGCGCCTTCGGCTCTGCCGGAATTTTCGGAGTGTCACATCAATCTCGGTTCGGGGCTCGTCGTCGGGCGTTGACTCCCGTCGCAACCATGCGATGGTTCGAAGAGGCCCCGGAACAAGAATCTCTTTTTGAGGATGCTGGCCGTTCTGGTGATCGGCAACAGGCTCTTGCGCTACTTCAACTCGCTGATCTCGGTATTTCGGATGTCGTCATCGACGAGGAGGAGGTCACCTACTCGGCTTCGCCAGGCGAGGTGCAACGCCAGCGAAGGCTCCGGTTGATGCATCGGGCGGGATCGAGGAACGTGCCGCTCGAATTCACGAAGGAGTCCGAAGGTACGAAGATGTGGTTCCGGATGATCGGGCCGGTTCTCACCGCGTTGCGTTACGGGTCGCTCATCGTCTTCGACGAGCTGGACGCCAGCCTGCACCCGACGGTCACCGCGGAACTCATCAAGATTTTCCACAGTCCGGTTCTCAATCCCCGCGGTGCGCAACTCATCTTCACCTCGCATGACACGAGCCTGCTCAACCACCTGAATCGCGACGAGGTCTGGCTGACGGACAAGGGCGACGACGGGGCGACGCGCCTCGGACCGCTGTCCGACTTCGCCGGCGAGCGTGTCCGGCGATCACAGAACCTGGAGACGGCCTACCTGCACGGCAGATTCGGCGCGCTTCCGCAGATCGACCAGCCAGCGCTGCTCCGCGCACTCGGGCTGATCGGATGAGCGGTGGCCTGAGGCGGCGCCGAACCGGCGGGAAACCGCTCAGGAGGGCGCCGGGGAGACGGCCGGAGCTTCGGACCATCGTCGTCTTCTGCGAGGGCATCAGATCAGAGCCTGATTACGTTCTCGGGCTGAAACGCCTTCCGGAGATTGCGGAGAACACCGCGCTGAACATCGAGATCCACCCCGAGCAGGGCGCTCCGATCACCCTGGTCGAGATGGCCGTGGCGCGTAAGAGCGATCCCGAGGTGGACGAGTGCTGGTGCCTCTTCGATGTCGAGTGGCCGCTGAACCACCCGAGTCTCGACGCCGCGGTCGCCCTGGCCAAGGCGAACGACATCCACCTGGCCATCTCCAACCCCTGTTTCGAGGTCTGGCTGATCCTGCATCACGAGGATCAATTCCGGTTCGAGAACACCGACGTGATCGAGCGGAGGAGCCGGATCCTGGACAGGCGGAAGGGCAAGGGTATCGACGCGGCCGCTTACATGCCGCTGCGTAAAGAGGCGTTTCGGCGAGCCGCAGCGTTGGAGAAGCGGCATGCCAAGGACGGCCGGAAGCTTCCCCACGACAACCCTTCGTCAGGAATGCACCGTTTTCTGGCGGCGGTGGAGGGGGAGTCTGTCCACCGAACGGTGGACAGGGGATGACAGTCGCGCGGTCGTCCCGTGTGGAGGCGTTCGGGCGGCAGCATCAACGGCATGGAAGCCATCGAGGTAACCGGACTTCGTAAGACATACGGCGGGCGGGACGCGGTTGCGGGAGTGGACCTCGTCGTCGCCCGGGGGGAGATCTTCAGCCTGCTCGGGCCGAACGGCGCGGGCAAGACCACCACTGTGGAGATCCTGGAGGGGCACCGGCGCCGGGACGGCGGGGACGTCCGGGTGCTGGGGGAGGACCCCGGCACGGCGGGCGGCGCGTGGCGGTCCCGGATCGGGATCGTGCTGCAGGACGCCGAGGACGCCGCCGACCTGACGGTGCACGAGATGGTGCGGCACGTCGCCGGGTTCTATCCGGACGCGCGGAAGCCCGACGAGGTGATCGAACTGGTCGGGCTCACCGCCAAGCGCACCAGCAAGATCCGTACGCTCTCCGGCGGCCAGCGCCGTCGCGTCGACGTGGCGCTCGGCATCGTCGGCCGTCCGGAGCTGCTGTTCCTGGACGAGCCGACCACCGGGTTCGACCCGGAGGCGCGCCGCCGGTTCTGGGATCTGATCCGCACGCTGGCCGGTGACGGCACCACGATCCTGTTGACCACGCACTACCTCGACGAGGCGGAGGCGCTCGCCGACCGGCTCGCCGTGGTGGCCGCCGGGAAGATCGTCGCCACCGGCACCCCGGCGACGCTCGGTGGGCGGGCCTCGGCTCAGGCCGTGGTCAGCTGGCGGGACACCGGCGGGACGCCGCGTACGGAGCGCGTCGACGACCCGGCGGAACTGCTCGGGCGGCTGCTCGCGGACGGCACCGATCTCACCACGTTGACGGTCACCCGGCCGACCCTCGAGGACACCTATCTGAGCCTGATCGGAGCCACCCGATGAGCACCCTCACCGTCAGCCTGAGCCGCGGTCACGTCGAGATTCTGCAGTTCCTGCGGGACCGGGCGGCGGTCGTCTTCACCTTCCTGTTCCCGGCGATGCTCCTGCTGCTCTTCGGGACGATCTTCGGCAGTGACGGGGAGGACGGCGGTGCCGCCGCGAGCCGGATCTTCACCGCCAGCATGATCGCGTACGGGATCCTGACCACCGCGTTCGTCACGATGGGTTCCGGGCTGGCACTGGACCGGGAGGACGGGACGCTCAAGCGCCTCCGCGGGACGCCGATGCCGATGGTCGCGTACATGATCGGAAAAGCCCTTCTGGTGTTGCTCCTGAGCGTCGCCGAGACGGTGCTTCTGCTGCTGGTGGGTGTCCTGGTGTTCGACATGCCGCTGCCGCCGGCCGCGCACTGGCTCACCTTCGCCTGGGTGTTCGTGTTGTCGGTGGTGGTGTGTTCGCTGCTGGGTGTGGCGGTGAGTGCCATCGTGAAGAACGCCCGCAGCGCCGGGGCGATTTTGAACGTGCCGGTGGTGGCGCTGCAGTTCATCTCCGGTGTCTTCATCTACCCGGTGATCCAGCTGCCGGAGTGGCTGCAGAACGTCGCGTCGATCTTCCCGGTCCGTTGGGTGGCGCAGGCCTTCCGGTCGGTCTTCCTGCCGGATGCCGCCAAGGCGCAGGAGATCGGTGGCGCATGGCACCTCGGCCAGGTGGCGATGGTGCTCGGTGTCTGGTGTGTGGTCGGATTGGCGCTGTGCCTGCTGACCTTCCGGTGGAGCTCCCGGTCGAAGTGACGGACCGGGCCGGGTCCTCGATTCCGGCTCCCTGGCTGTGGGACGTGTTCTTCGTGATGGTCGCGACGTCGATGGTCGCCGCGATCCTGCTGGACGAGGGTTCCACGCCGGGGCGCCGCCATGTCGCCCTCGGTGCGCTGGCCGCCATGGTCGTGCTGCACCTGGTGGTGGGGCACCAGTTGATCACGCGGGAGCGGGAGAGCACCGCCTCGCTGGTGGTGTCGCTCGTCCAGATGGCCTTCTTCGCGGTGACGGTGGCCGCCGTGCCGGTCGCCGCCTGGCTGCTGTTCGCGATGATCCCGCTGCTGTTCCAGATGGTGTCGCTGCGCCGGGCGATCGTGCTGGTGGTGCTGGTCAACCTGATCCCGGTGGCGACCGAGCAGGTCAACGACCCGGGCGGCATCGGGATGGACCTGGTGGTCGCGGCCATCTCCACCGGTGCCGGCATCTGCATGGGTCTGTGGATCATGCGGATGGTGGAGCAGAGCAAGGAACGGGCCTCGCTGATCGCCGAGCTGGAGGCCAGCCGCGCCGAACTCGCCCGCCTCTCCCACGAGGCGGGCGTCGCCGCCGAGCGGACCCGGCTGGCCGGCGAGATCCACGACACCCTCGCGCAGGGCTTCACCAGCATCATCACGCTGATCCAGGCGGCCGACCCGGCGCTGCGCGACGAACGGCTGGCGCTCGCGGTGCGTACCGCGAAGGAGAATCTGGCCGAGTCGCGGGAGATCATTGCGGCTTTCTCACCCGCTGCGCTGGCTTCAGGCCTTCTTGATTCGGTACGCCGTCAAGCCTCGCGATTCGCGGAAGAGGCTTCGGTGCCGGCCACTTTCCGGACCACCGGCGAACCCCGTGACCTGCCGACCGCGGTCGAGGTGGTACTTCTGCGTGCCGCCCAGGAGGCGCTGACGAACGTGCGACGGCATGCCGGGGCCAACGAGGTGGCGGTGCTGCTGGCGTACGCGCCGGACACGGTACGCCTGGTGGTCCGCGACGACGGCCGTGGTTTCGACCCGCGGGCGGCCGGCGGATACGGTCTGCCCGGCATGCGGTCCCGTGTCGAGCAGGTCGGCGGGGTGCTGACGATCCGCAGCGACGCGGACACCGGGACGACGATCGAGGTGGAGGTGCCGGCATGATCCGGGTGCTGCTGGTGGACGATCATCCGGTCGTACGCATGGGCCTGCGGGGCATGCTCGACGCCGAGCCGGACCTGACGGTGATCGGTGAGGCCTCGTCCGGTGCCGAGGGCGCCGCGATGGCGCTCGCCGAACGCCCCGACATCGTGCTGATGGACCTGCGCATGCCCGGTGGTGACGGGGTGGAGGCCACCGGCCGGATCCTGGCCGCGGACAGGAACATCCGGGTGATGGTGCTGACCACCTACGAGTCGGACCGTGACATCCTGCGGGCGATCGAGGCCGGCGCCAGCGGCTACCTGCTGAAGGACGCCTCCCCGTCGGAGCTGGCCGACGCGGTCCGGGCGGCGGCCCGCGGCGAGACGGTGCTGGCGCCGAGTGTCGCCTCGACCCTGATCCGCCAGGTGCGCAGCCCGGCCCCGCCGGCGTTGTCGGCGCGCGAGACCGAGGTGTTGCGGCTGGTCGCCGCGGGTTCGACGAACGCCGACATCGGCCGGCAGCTGTTCATCAGTGAGGCCACCGTGAAGACCCACCTGCTGCGGGTCTTCAACAAGCTGGACGTCGCCGACCGTACCGCCGCGGTGACCACCGCGATGCGCCACGGCCTGCTCTGACTCATCGACGCGCATCTGCTTTGGGAGGGTTTACGAGAAATATTCTAATCCTTCGGTAAGGGTGCTTTACGCCGGTTACATTACGGAAGGCGCGACCTCACGCTTGATCGCCGATCCTGCGTTTGCGCTGCTCAAGCCGGTTTTCCGGCGCCTGGGGCGCCGTGTACCCGACAAGGCAAACCCGTCGCGAGACGGGGACGCAAAGCCAGGGGCCTCCCGGTTCGGAGGTAGCCCAGCCGCCGAAGGAGAAAGAAAGACATGCGCTATCCACAAGCCCATGCGGCCAAGAGCGGCTCGGTTCCGTTCGCGCTGCGTGGCAAGAAGTCCCTGCGAACGGCCATGTCCGTGGCAGTAGCGGCAGCCGTCGGCCTGGTCCCGACGGTAGCGTTCGTCAGTCCTGCCTATGCCCTCGCGGACCCCGTCGACATCACCGTCGCGGCCGCTTCGACGGTCGAGGGCGGCGACCTCAGCTTCGTCATCACCCAGCCGGCGGGGACCACGACGGCCAACGCTGTCTACACGGTGACTGTCGAGGCCAAAGCGAACGATCCGGGTGTCAGCTGGGCGCCGAAGGCCGGATCCGACTTCGTCGCGTCGACCACGACCGTGACATTCCCGTCCGGCACCACGACGGCGGACGTGAAGAAGACGGTCAACATCCGAACCATCGACGATGCGCTCTACGAGGGCCCTCTTCCGGAGATCGTCACCTTCAAGGTCACTCCGGTCGCGCCGACGACGGGTGGTCCGTTCAGCGCCGAAGGCAAGATCCTCGACAACGACGACGCGCCCGCGTACTCGCTGTCGTCGAACGGCCCGGTGACCGAGGCGACCGGTGCCAAAGCGGTGATCACCGCCAAGCTGGACGTCCCCTCCGGCCGGGACACGACCGTCAAGCTGAGCTCCGTCGACGGCACGGCCATCGCGACCACGGTGGACTCGCCGAACGGTGACTACACGACGATCACCGACGACGTCGCCACGACCACGGTCGCGGAGGACTCCATCGTCATCCCCGAGGGGAAGACGAGCGGGGCCCTCGAGGTGCCGATCACCAAGGACAACCTCCGGGACACCGCCGAGGTCGAGACCTTCACCGTGAACGCGTCCGCCATGGCCGTGGCGGCGCCGGCCAACAAGTCGCTCCAGGTGGGCATCACCGATGTCGACCCGATGCCCAAGGTCAGCCTCGGCGACATCCTGCCGACCGCCGACGAGGGCACCGACCTGAACGTGCCGCTGGTCGCCGACATCGCCTCCGACAAGCCGATCACGGTCCGCTGGGACGCCGGCCCGCCGATGACCAAGGTCGAGGACCACGAGGTCGCCACGCCGGGCACCGACTTCACCTATCCGGCCGCCTCGCAGCGCGTCCTCACGATCAAGGCCAAGGAGAAGACGGCGACCGGCAAGGTGCCGATCACCGCCGACCCGCTGAACGAGGCACCGGAAGACTTCAACCTCCAGCTGGCGAACCCCACCAACGCGGTGCTCGGTTCCAAGTCGGCCGCCGATGTCACGATCATCGACAAGGACAGCACGCCGCCGGTGATCAGCATCGCCACCACCGACGTGCAGGAGGGCGACAGCGGCAAGACGGCCCGGACCATCACCGCGAAGCTGGACACCCCGTCCGGTCGTACCGTGAAGGTGAACTGGTCCGCCGAGGCGAAGAGCCCGGTCGACGCCTCGCCGGTGAAGGACTTCATCGCGAAGACCGGCACCCTGGTGTTCCCGGCCGGCGCCCAGACCGCGACCTTCACCGTCGACATCGTGGGCGACATGATCTACGAGGGCGCGGGTGAGAAGTTCGCCATCAAGCTGAGCAGCCCGGTCGGCGCCACGCTCGGCGCGTCCAGCTACGACATCAACATCAAGGACGACGACAACAAGCCGAAGATCACCTTCGACGACTACAAGATGAAGGAGGGCAACATGACCACCGCCCTCCTGCTGCAGGTCAAGCTGAGCAACCCGAGCAACAAGCCGATCAGCATCGATGTCACCGACGCCATGACCGGCACGGCGACCACCGATCCGAGCGTCGTGGGCGGCAACGACTACCTGCTCACCACCACCAGCATCCTGATCCCGGCGGAGAGCACGACCGGGTACGGCGTGGTGCTGGTCAACGGTGACCTGATCAACGAGCGGGACGAGACGGTCAACCTCAAGGTGGCACCGGCCTCGGCCAACTCCAGCGACGTGGAGACGGCCGGACCGTTCGCCGCGACGCTGATGCTGGAGAACGACGACAAGGCCCCGGACTTCGAGGTCAACAGTGTGGTCGGCCACGAGGGCGAGACCGTCGTCGTGAACGGCACCGTCACCGGCATCTCGGACCAGGCGCTCACCGCGAGCATCCAGTTCGGCGGTGCGGCGATCGACGGCCACAAGGCCGCCGACCCGAGTGACTTCGTCAACCCGGGCACCCAGACGGTGACGATCGACCCGGGCACCGAGTCGGGCAGCATCCTGCACATCGCCGACGTCAAGATCATTGACGACGAGCAGGAGGAGCCGGACGAGACGATCCGGGTCTGGGGCACCCCGCTGGGTGGCTTCGGCACCGTGACCGAGGGCGTCATCAAGATCGCGGCGAACGACGGCGGCAAGCCGACCGACCCGACCGACCCGACCGACCCCACGGACCCGACGGACCCGACCGACCCGACGGACCCGACGGACCCGACCGACCCGGGCACCGGCGACAAGCCGACCATCACCACCCCGAACCCGGTCGTGACCGGCGCCATCGCGGTGCCGATCGCGGGCAAGGTGCACGAGCCCAAGGCGTGGGTCGAGCTGTGGGGCGCCCCGATGAGCGAGGAGCCGGAGGAGTTCGTGAAGCTCCGGTCGGTGGAAGCCGACGGCAGCGGGATGTACTCCTTCTCGCGGTGGATCGGACAGGGCTACCGGTTCAAGGTGAAGTCCGGCGAGATGACCTCCGACGAGCTGGTCGTCCGCGTCAAGCAGAACCCGGCGCTGGTCGTCACCTCGCCCGGCAAGGGCTGGCTGAAGGTGGCCGTCACCGGCAACCCGAAGGACGCCGGCCAGGACGTCATCGTCCAGAGCTGGGTCAGCGGCGCCTGGAAGACCGTCTACAAGGGCAAGACCGGCGACAACGGCTCGTACTGGAAGCAGGTGAAGATCGCCAGCGGTAAGAAGCTGACGTTCCGCGCCTACATCGCGGGCTACACCCCCGAGGGCATCCTCGGCGAGTGGAGCGGCTCGAAGGCCGTGACCATCAAGTAGCCGGCAAGCGGTAGACAACGGGGGCGGCCGGATGGCCGCCCCCGTTCTCGCGATCCGGGAAGGTCAGTCGACCTCGGTGACGGCCTGGGCGAACTGGGCCGAGTAGAGCCGGGCGTACGCGCCGTCCGCCGCGATCAACGCGTCGTGGGTGCCCTGCTCGACGATCGTGCCGTTCTCCATCACCAGGATCACGTCCGCGTCGCGGATGGTGGAGAGGCGGTGGGCGATGACGAAACTGGTGCGCCCGGTCCGCAGGGTCGCCATGGCCCGCTGGATCAGGACCTCGGTACGGGTGTCGACCGAGCTGGTCGCCTCGTCCAGGATCAGGATGCTCGGCTCGGCGAGGAACGCCCGGGCGATCGTGATCAGCTGTTTCTGGCCGGCGCTGACGTTGGAACCCTCCTCGTCGATCACCGTCGCGTACCCGTCCGGCAGGGTCCTGGCGAACCCGTCCACGTGGGCGGCTTCGGCGGCGACGCGTACCGAAGCGGGGTCCGGCTCGTCGGCGCCGTACCCGATGTTGTCCTCGATGCTGCCGCCGAACAACCAGGTGTCCTGCAGCACCATGCCGATCTGCTCCCGCAGCTGCGCCCGCGGCATGGTGGCGATGTCCACCCCGTCCAGGGTGATCCGGCCGCCGGTCACGTCGTAGAAGCGCATCAGCAGGTTGACCAGGGTGGTCTTGCCGGCGCCGGTGGGCCCGACGATCGCCACGGTCTGGCCGGGCTCGACGGTCAGGGACAGGTCCTCGATCAGCGGTTTGTCCGGCAGGTAGCGGAACGACACGTTCTCGAAGGTGATCCGGCCCTGCACCCGGGGCATGTCGGCCGGCGCCGGGTCGGGGCTCTGCTCCTCGGCGTCGAGCAGGGCGAACACCCGCTCGGCCGAGGCCACCCCGGACTGCACCAGGTTGGCCATGCTCGCCACCTGGGTCAGCGGCTGGCTGAACTGCCGCGAGTACTGGATGAACGCCTGCACCTCGCCGAGCGTCAGGGTGCCGGACGCCACCCGCAGACCGCCGACCACCGCCACCAGCACGTAGTTGACGTTCGAGATGAACATCATCGCGGGCTGGATCAGGCCGGAGATGAACTGGGCGCGGAACGACGACGCGTACAGCCGGTCGTTGTGTTCCCGGAACGTCTCGGCGGCCTCGTGCTGCCGGCCGAAGACCTTGACCAGGGAGTGCCCGGTGAACATCTCCTCGATGTGGCCGTTGAGCCTGCCGGTGGTCTTCCACTGTGCGACGAACTGCGGCTGCGACCGCTTGCCGATCACGGTGGTCAGCCAGATCGACAACGGCACCGTGATCAGCGCGATCAACGCCAGCAGGGGCGAGATCCAGAACATCATGCCGAGTACGCCGACGATCATCAGAATCGCGGTGACCATCTGTGCGAACGTCTGCTGGAGGGTCTGGGCGATGTTGTCGGTGTCGTTGGTGGCCCGGCTCAGCACCTCGCCGCGCGCCTGCTTGTCGAAGTAGGACAGCGGCAGCCGGGCCAGTTTCTCCTCGACCTGGTTACGCAGGTCGAACACGGCGGTCTGCACCACCCGTGCGGTGATCCGGCCCTGGAACACGCCGAACACCCATGCGAACACGTAGATGAGCGCCACCCAGGCGAGGATCCGCATCAGCCGGTCGAAGTCGATGCCCTGTCCGGGGACGGCCTCGACGGAGGAGAGCAGGTCGGCCAGGGTGTCGTTGCCCTCGGCGCGCAGACCGGCGACGGCGTCCGCCTTGCTGACGCCGGCCGGCAGCATCCGGCCGACCACGCCCGCGAAGATCACGTCGGTGGCCTTGCCGAGGATGTACGGCCCGAGCACCGACAGCGTGACGCCGGCGACGCCGAACAGCAGCACCAGCCCGACCAGGGCACGTTGCGGGCGCAGCAGGCCGAGCAGCCGTTTCGTGGAGCCCTTGAAGTCCTCGAGTTTCTCCGGCGGTCCGCCCGCCATCATCATCCGGGCGGCCGGCGGCCCACCCACCGGCCGAGGCTGAGGTCGCTCGGTCATGCTGTGCCTCCAGGAGAGCCGTGAAGAGCACGGACATGACACTCGCTTCGCTCGGTCATGCCGTGGCCTCCTGCTCCGTGAGCTGGGAAAGAACGATCTCGCGGTACGTGGGTACGGACTGCATCAGCTCGTCGTGGGTGCCGGTGCCGACCACCTTGCCGTCGTCGAGGACCACGATCCGGTCGGCGTCGCGGATGGTGCTGACCCGCTGCGCGACGATCACCACGGTGGCGTCGGCGATGTAACCGGTCAGCGCGGCCCGCAGCGCGGCGTCGGTGGCGTAGTCGAGCGCCGAGAACGAGTCGTCGAACAGGTAGATCTCCGGCCGGTGCACCAGTGCCCGGGCGATGGCCAGGCGTTGCCGCTGCCCGCCGGAGACGTTGGTGCCGCCCTGCGCGATCGGGGCGTCCAACTGTCCGTCCATCCGTTCGACGAAGTCCCGAGCCTGGGCGATCTCCAGCGCCGCCCAGAGGTCCTCGTCGGTGGCGTCCGGGTTGCCGTAGCGCAGGTTGGACGCGACCGTCCCGCTGAACAGGTAGGGCCGCTGCGGAACCATGCCGACGGTGCGGGCCAGCAGGTCCGGATCGAGTTCGCGCACGTCCACGCCGCCGACCAGGACCGTGCCGCCGGTGGCGTCGAACAGTCGCGGGACCAGGTTGAGCAGGGTGGTCTTGCCGCTGCCGGTGCTGCCGATGATCGCGGTGATCTCCCGGGGACGCGCGGTCAGGCGTACCCCGGAGACGACCGAGGCCTCGGCACCCGGATAGCGGAAGTCGACGTCGCGGAGCTCGAGTTCGCCGTGTCTCGCCAGCTCGGTGACCGCTGCGGTGGGCGGCACCACGCTCGACTCGGTGTCGAGCACCTCCTTGATCCGCTCGGCGCAGACCTCGGCACGCGGCACCATCATGAACATGAAGGTGGCCATCATGATCGACATGAGGATCTGCATCAGGTACGCGATGAACGCGGTCAACGCGCCGACCTGCATGCCGGCGTCCTCGATCCGGTGACCGCCGAACCACATCACGGCGACACTGGAGATGTTCACGATCAGCATGACGGTCGGGAACATCAGCGCCATCACCCGGCCGACCTGCAACGAGACGTGGCTCAGGTCGGCGTTGGCGGCGCTGTAACGCTCCCGCTCGTGATCGTCGCGGACGAACGCCCGGATCACCCGGATGCCGGTGATCTGCTCGCGCATCACCTTGTTGACCCGGTCCAGACGGGTCTGCATGGACCGGAACAGCGGCCGCATCCGGACGATGAGCAGGCCGATCACGGTGACCAGGATCGGCAGGATCACCAGCAGCAGGCCGGAGAGCGCGACGTCCTCGCGCATGGCCAGCACGATGCCGCCGACGCACATGATCGGCGCCGAGACCATCAGGGTGAAGGTGAGCAGCACCAGCATCTGGATCTGCTGGACGTCGTTGGTGGTCCGCGTGATCAGTGACGGGGCGCCGAACTGTCCGACCTCGCGGGCCGAGAAGTCCTGCACCTTGTCGAAGATCGAGGCGCGCAGGTCACGGCCGACCGCCATCGCGGTCCGTGCCCCGAAGTAGACCGCGACGATCTGCGCGGCGATCTGCAGCACGGTGATGCCGAGCATGCCGCCGCCGACCCGGATCACATAGCCGGTGTCGCCCTTGACCACGCCGTTGTCGATGATGTCGGCGTTGAGCGCCGGCAGATAGAGCGTCGCGAGCGTCTGCAGGAACTGGAAGAGGACCACCAGGGTGATCTCCTTCCGGTACGGCCGCAGATGCACACGAAGCAGTTTGATCAGCACAGTTACCGATCCCCCCGAGTGAATTCCGGTTTGGTCAGTCCGTCGAGCAGCAGGGATGCCGCGTCGTCGCCGTGGAACGAGGCCGGCTCGCCGTAGGGCCCGAAGACCTCCGCGCCGCAGAAGAGCAGCAGCAGGCGGGCCGCCCGTGCGGGGGAGACCCGCAGCCGTCCGGCGTCCGGCGCGATGACGTCGGCGATGGCGGCCTGCAACTGCTCACGGGACGCGGCCATCCGCGCCTGTGTATCGGTGTCGCCCTCGCCGGCCAGGATCAGCCGGCGGGCGGAGTGCATCAGGTGAGCCTGTTCGGTGAACCGGGCGTTCACCAGCTCGGCGGCCCGGGCGACCCGGGCGTGCAGCCCGAGCCCGCGGTCGATGGCGGCCAGGCCGTCCAGGGTCGCCTGCGGGTCGAGCGCCTTGATCACGGAGCAGGTCACCAGTTGGCTCTTGCTCTCGAAGACGCCGAAGATCGTGCCCTCGGCCACTCCGGCGGCCTGGGCGATCTGGCGGGTGCTCACCTCGAGCCCGTGCCGGTGCAGCAGTGGGATGGTGGCGGCTATCAATGCGGCCCGTCGTTCCTCCGGCGCCAGGGCCGGGACACGACGGCGTCGTGGTTCCATGCCGCACACTGTAATGAGCGAGTGCTCACTCAGCCACTGACTTTTGTCACGGGTGACCGGTCGAACCGGGAACAGCCGGTTGGCGTATGAAAGGAACGTGAGCCCAACCAAGCCGTACCGCCGCGTCCTCCGGCACGTGACCACGGGATTCGCCCTGCTTCTGGTCTTCCTGGCGTTGATCGTCCCGGACCAGATCACCCGGCTCCCGCCCGGAAACTCGGTGTGGACGGCGCTGGTTCGCATTCCGGTCGAAGCCTTGGTAGCCGGGATGCTTCTGCTGTCGCTACCGCAGAAGGGACGGTTCCGCCGGGTGTTCACGATCACCATCGGCGTGATCCTCGGCCTGCTGACCGTGGTCAAACTGGTGGACGTCGGCTTCTTCGCGGTGCTGGCCCGCCGGTTCGACCCGGTGCTCGACTGGGCGCTCTTCGACGACGGCTTCAACTTCCTCGTCGACTCGCTCGGCCGGCCCTCCGCCATCGGTGTCGCCGTCGGCGTCGCCGTCCTCGCCGTGGGCCTGGTCGCCGGGATGACCTGGGCGATCCAGCGGCTCGGCGGCATCCTGACCGCCCACCGTGCCCGGGCCTGGCGGGGCCTCGGCACGGTGGGTGTCGCCTGGGTCGCGCTCGCCGCCCTCGGCGTACAGCTGATCGGCGGCATCCCGGTGGCGTCCTACACCGCCTCGGAACTGGCGGCGCACACCGCGCTGGCACTGCCGAACGATCTGAGGGACCGGGAGAGGTTCGCCGCCGAGGTGAAGATCGACGCCTACCGTGACCAGCCCGGCGACCAGCTGCTCACCGCCCTGCGCGACAAGGACGTGATGCTGGCGTTCATCGAGAGCTACGGCCGGGACGCGGTGGAGAACCCGGAATTCAACGGCGCGGTCCTGAACAGCCTCGCGGCCAACACCGAGCGGCTTGCCAAGGCCGGTTTCTCCGCCCGCAGCGGCTGGCTCACCTCACCCACCTCGGGCGGCGGCAGCTGGCTGGCCCACTCCACCTTCCTGTCCGGCATGTGGGTGGAGAACGAGGCACGGTACCGCAGCCTGGTCGCCTCGGACCGTCTCACGCTGACCCGGGCGTTCAAGAACTCCGGGCACCGGTCGGTCGGTGTCGAACCGGGCATCTCCTTCGCCTGGCCGGAAGGACAGTTCTACGGATACGACCACATCTACGACTCGCACACCCTGGGCTACAACGGCCCGGCGTTCAGCTGGTCGTCGATGCCCGACCAGTTCGTGATGAAGGCGTACCACGACCTGGAGCACAGCAAGACCGACCGGCCGAAGCTGGCCGCCGAGATCACACTGACGTCCAGCCACACCCCGTGGGCGCCGGTGCCGGGCATGCTCGACTGGGACGCGATGGGTGACGGCAGCGTCTACGGCCCGGTCGTCGCCGACGCCGAGACCCCGCAAAGTCTCTACAAGGACAATCATCGGGTACGCACGGAGTACGCCCGCTCGATCGCCTACTCGGTCGACTCGCTGATGCAGTACCTGGAGAAGTACGGCGACGAGAACACCGTGATGGTGTTCCTCGGCGACCACCAGCCCAACTCGATCGTGGTCGGCCTGAACGCCTCGCACGACGTGCCGATCACGGTGGTGGCCAAGGACCCGAAGGTCCTCGACCGGATCGCCTCCTGGGGCTGGACCGACGGCATCAAGCCGGACACCGCGGCCCCGGTCTGGCGGATGGACACCTTCCGGGACCGCTTCCTCGCCGCCTACGGGCCCGAGAACGACCCGCACTAGACACGTTTCGCAGTCAGGGTGCGAAGCCCATCCGTGTGGTGACTTCGGGCGCGCTGGACGCCTCAATTCACCACACCCCTGGTGGTGTGGTGATTTCGGGCGCGCTGGACGCCCCAATTCACCACACCCCTGGTGGTGTGGTGACTTCGGGCGCGCTGGACGCCTCAATTCACCACACCCCTGGTGGTGTGGTGAATTGGGGCGTGCTGAGCGCCCGAAATCACCACAGAGGCAGACCCTGACTGCGAAAGGTGTCCAGCGGCTAGGCGACGACCTCGATGACCTGGTCGGTGTCGAGGCGGGGGGTGTGCGGCGGGGCCGACTCGGCCGGGTCGAGCACCCCCAGGCGCAGGGCCAGGAACGGGTGGCCGATGCCACCCAGCATGCGGCGCAGTTCGTGGCGGGTGAACGGGATCTCCACCGGACCGCTCAGCGGGAGCAGGTTGACGGCCTTCTCGGTGGCGGCCAGCCAGAGGCGGCTCAGCGCCTCGCCGCCGCGCAACCAGTCGGCGGCTTCGTCACCCGTACCGTAGAGAACGCCGTAGGCCGCACCCCGGCCGTGCCCCTCGCCGGCCTTGAGTGTCCCGCTGGTCTGGAAATCGCGTTCGGCGACGGTGGAGAGCGGGACCTCCTCGGGCAGTACCGAGGCCGGGATGCCGGTGCCGTCCGGGCGTTCGCCGCCCACCCAGGTCGCCAGTTCGGCGCGCAGCCGCTCGTCGGTGTCCTCGGCCTTCTGCGCCCGGTCGACGGCCGCCGCCAGCTCCAGGACCTGGTCGGCGCCGAGCAGGTGCAGCGCGGCGCCACCCTGTTCGGTCTCGGTCACCAGGTGGCGCAGCGTCTCCTCGGGAACGGTCTCGTCGGTGACGATCCGCCGGTCGGTGCGCCGCACCCGCAGCATCTGGAAGTGCCGGGTGGCCTCCGCGGGCGCCGACTGCCGTCCGGTGATCCGGATCACCGCGATCGGGTCGCCGGCCGGCCGCTCCACCTCGTGCTCCCAGCCCTCGGCGGTCAGCGCCACCCGGGCGTGGTGCAGGGCGGTCCCGCAGCTCAGCAGCAGCATCCGGCCGTCCGGGTCCTGTTCGCGCAGTTGCCGCTCGGCGACGCCGTGCAGCTCCAGACGGTCGCCCCGGACCACCCAGCGCCACGGCTGGGTGTTGTGGATGGAGGGGGCGAACCGGGCCGCGTCCGCCGCTTGAGCCAATGCCCGTGCTTGTTCGCTCATGATTTCATCGTGCCCGGTACACGCCCGGTCATGTACGGCCTTTCGCCCCTAGGTCCTAGGCTTCGCGCATGTTCTCGATCTCTCTGGGTGGGGGCGCCGAGCTGCGTCCGCTGGAACCGTGGAACGCCGTCGAGTTTCTGGAACACATGGACCGCGCCCGGGCCACCGTCGACCCGTGGATTCCGTGGGCGAGTGTCAGCACCGACCTGCCGAGTGCCACGGCGACCCTCCAGCGGTACGCGGACAAGCGTGCCGCGGACACCGGTGGCCTGTTCGGCATCTGGCTGGACGGCACCCTGGTCGGCGGCACGATGTTCACCTCGTTCGACACCGGCTCCGGCAACTGCGAGGTCGGCTGCTGGCTGGAGCCGGCCGGCACCGGCCGCGGACTGATCACCACGGCGGTCCGGGTCCTGATCGACTGGGCGATCCGGGAGCGGGGCATGCACCGGGTCGAGTGGCTGTGCGATCCGGACAACACGGCCAGTGCGAACGTGGCCCGCCGGCTCGGGATGACCGCCGAGGGACGCAAGCGGGAGTCGTACCCCTGGCAGGGACGCCGTCGGGACACCGAGATCTGGGCGGTGCTCGCACCGGAGTGGTTGGCGGACAAAACAGTCTAAAAACCAGGCGTTGCGCGGGTCACACCCGTCCCGGCATGCTGTGGGCGTGCCGGAACGCATCGCCGAAGTCACCGCATTGCTAGCCGAGGTGCTGGCGCCGCGGGCCCCCCTCACCGTGATCGTGGACGGAGGTGATCCCGGCGCCGCCGCGGTGTTCGCCGCCCGGCTGGCCGCCGCCTTCCCGCCGGCCGCGCGGGCCTGGAGCGTCGACGCGGTCCTCGGTCTGAGCGGCCCCGGCCGCGGTGGCTTCGACTCCGCGCTCAACGTGCTCGAGCCGGCCACCGACCGGGTCCTGGTCTACCTGCGCGGCGGCCCCCGGCACCGGTTCGCCGAGGGCGACGGCGAGCGCCGCGCCCAGGTGGTGATCGACCACCGGGACCCGGAGTGGCCGGTGATCCGGCACCTGCACCCCGACCTCGCCGACCCCGACCGGTGGTATCTGTCGGAGAGCCGGGCGTTCTTCACCGCCCGGGCCGCGGGCTGGGACAGCAGGTTCGGCGACGACATCCCGCGATACACCGAAGCCGTCCGGCTGGCCGGCGTCCGCCCGGGGCAGGTCGTGCTGGACGTCGGCTGCGGCACCGGCCGGGCGCTGCCCCCACTGGCCACCGCGGTCGGGCCGGCCGGCCGGGTGTTCGGGTTCGACATCACCCCGGACATGCTGGACGTGGCCCGCAAGGCCGGCCGCGGCGACTGCGCCACCCTGGCGGTGGCCGACGCCCGCCGGCTGCCGGTCGGTGCCGGCAGCGCCGATGTGATCTTCGCCGCCGGACTGGTCCACCACCTGCCCGACCCCGCGGCCGGCCTGGCCGAACTGGCCCGGGCCACCCGTCCCGGCGGCACGCTGGTGATCTTCCACCCGACCGGGCGGGCCGAGCTGGCCGCGCGGCACGGGCGCACGCTGCGACCGGGCGAGCCGCTCAGCGAGGAACGACTGGGGCCGCTGCTGGACGGTTCCGGCTGGCGCCTGCGGTCGTACGAGGACGTCCCCGACCGGTTCCTGGCCCTCGCCGACCGCCGGTGACGGGCGGTTCTCGCCGATTTCATCGTCGCGTGCAAGGCTGACGGCCATGGGCATGGTGAGAGTAGTGGGACTGGTGCTGCATCCGCGGCGGGACTGCGGGTCGGCGGTCGACACCATCGTGCGCTGGGCGGCCGACCGGGACGTGACCGTCCTCGGACTGCCCGAGGAGATCACCCGGATCGACTGCAACGCGGTGCCGGTCTCCGCCGACGAGATGGTGGAACGGGCCGGGCTGCTGGTCAGCCTGGGCGGTGACGGGACCATGCTGCGTACGATGCGGCTGGTCGAGGGACGGAAGACGCCGGTGCTCGGGGTGAACGTGGGACGGCTCGGCTTCCTCGCCGAGGTGGACCTGCCGGACCTGCCCGAGTCGCTGTCGGCGATCGACGAGCACCGTTACACGGTCGAGTCGCGGACCGCGGTGCGGGTGGAACTGCCGGACGGCAAGACGGTCACCGCGTTCAACGACATCGCACTGGTCCGGGTGCCGGGACACGGTCTCGCCGCGGTCGGGATCCGGGTCGAGGGCCGCGGGTTCGTCAACTACGCGGCCGACGCGGTGATGGTCTCCACGCCGACCGGGTCGACGGCGTACAGCTTCTCGGCCGGTGGTCCGATCGTCTCGCCGAACGTGGAGGCCCTGATCGTCAGTGCCGCCGCCGCGCACTCGTCGTTCAACCGGTCCCTGGTGCTGGACACCTCCGAACACGTCGCCCTGGACGTGCTGCCGACCAGCGGGCGGCTCGCCATCGAGGTCGACGGGATCATCGAGGGCTACGCCGAACCCGGCGCCCGGCTCGAGATCCAGCCGCTGCCGGCCGCCGCCCAGGTGATCAGGTTCGGTCGCACCTCGTTCTACGAGCGGGCCCGCCGCAAGTTGCGGGTGGAGGGCAGCGCCCAGGTCGGTGCGGCCGACCCGGCCGAGGCGGTGGTGGTCGACAGCTTCGAGAGCCGGCGCTACGAGGTGCTGCTCGGCGGTGAGGTGGCCGGGTTCCTGCACTACGTCCGGCACGACGACCGGCTCGAACTGCTGCACACCGAGATCGATCAGGCCTTCTCCGGCCGGGGGCTCGCGAGCCGGCTCGCCGCGGCCGCCCTCGGCGACGCCCGGTCCCGTTCCCTGCCGGTCGTCGCCACCTGCCCGTTCGTGGCCGGATATCTGGAACGCCACCCCGAGAGCTGAGGACTTTCAAGCATGGGACACCCCGCGATCCTGACCGTCGACGACGACCCCTCCGTCTCCCGGGCCATCGCGCGCGACCTGCGCCGCCGTTACGGCGACAGGTACCGGATCGTCCGGGCCTCTTCGGCATCCGAGGCGCTCGACGCGCTGCGTGAGCTGAAACTGCGCGGCGGCCGGGTGGCCGTGATGCTCGCCGACTACCGGATGCCGCAGATGAACGGCATCGAGTTCCTCGAGCAGGCGATGGACCTGTTCCCGCACGCGCGGCGGGCGCTGCTCACCGCGTACGCGGACACCGACGCCGCCATCCAGGCGATCAACGTGGTCGACGTCGACCACTACCTGCTCAAGCCCTGGGACCCGCCGGAGGAGAAGCTCTACCCGGTGCTGGACGCGCTGCTCGACGCGTGGCAGGCGACCGGTGACAAGGAGATGCCGGACATCCGGGTCGTCGGCCACCGGTGGAGCGAGCCGTCGTTCCAGATCCGCGACTTCCTGGCGCGCAACCTGGTCCCGTACCGCTACTTCGGCGCCGACGAGCCGGAGGGACGCCGCCTGATGGAGGCGGCCGACGCCGGGCCGGAGGCGATCCCGCTGGTGGTGACCGCCGACGGGCGGGCGCTGGTCCGGCCGACCGTGCAGGAGGTGGCCCAGGCAGCCGGCCTGTCCACCAGCCCGGACCGGGACTTCTACGATCTGGTCATCGTGGGCGGCGGCCCGGCCGGTCTGGGCGCCGCGGTCTACGGCGGATCGGAGGGTCTCAAGACGCTGCTGGTGGAACGGCAGGCGGTCGGCGGGCAGGCCGGCCAGAGTTCCCGGATCGAGAACTACCTGGGTTTCCCGGACGGCATCTCCGGCGCCCAGCTCACCGACCGGGCACGCCGGCAGGCCGACAAGTTCGCCGCCGAGACGCTGAACACCCGGGAGGTCACCGGGCTGCGCACCGACGGCTCCGCGCACACCCTGATGTTCTCCGACGGCAGCGAGATCTCGTCGCGGGCGGTGCTGCTCTCGACCGGCGTCTCATACCGTCCGCTGCTCGCCGACGGCGTGTCCGGGCTGACCGGTTCGGGGGTCTTCTACGGCTCGGCGTCCACCGAGGGACCGGCGTGCGCCGGCACCGACGTCTACATCGTGGGTGGTGCGAACTCCGCCGGTCAGGCCGCGCTCTTCTTCTCCCGGTACGCCCGGAAGGTCACGTTGCTCGTCCGCGGCGACTCCCTCGAGGCGTCGATGTCGTACTACCTCATCCAGCAACTCGGGCGGATCGACAACATCGCGATCCGGACCCGGTGCGAGGTGGTCGGGGCACACGGCGACGGCCACCTGCAGGCGATCACCATCTGTGACAGCAAGGACGGCACGAAGGCCACCGTCGAATGCGGTTATCTCTTCGTGTTCATCGGGGCGGAACCGCGGACCGAGTGGCTCGGCGACGTGGTGGCCCGCGACGCGAAGGGATTCATCCGGACCGGCTCGGATCTGCTCGCCAACGGGGAACGCCCGCGGGGATGGGATCGCGACCGGGATCCGTTCTATCTGGAGAGCAGTGTCCCCGGCATCTTCGCCGCCGGCGACGTCCGGGCCAACTCGATCAAGCGGGTGGCCTCGGCGGTCGGCGAGGGAGCCATGGCCGTCGCGCTGGTCCATCGCTACCTGGAAGCGGAGTAAACCATGCCCGACACCGAGGAGATCCGGCTCGAACCGTGCGAGCCGGGCGCGCTCACCACCGAGGAACTGCGCGGTCTCTTCCTCTTCGAGAAACTCACCGACGACCAGCTCGCCTGGATCGCCGCACACGGCTGCACCATGCGGGTCCCGGCCGGTGGCCTGGTACTGCGCGAGGGCGACCCGGCCGAGAAGTTCTTCGTGCTGCTCAGCGGGACGATCGCGCTCACCCGGCGGGTCGGCGCCGACGACGTGGAGACCAACCGCACCGAGCAGCGCGGCGTCTACATGGGCGCCACCCAGGCGTACATCCGTGACGACGGGGTGCCCCGCACCTACATGCAGTCCATGCGGGCGCTCTCCGACAGCGAGTTCTTCGTGCTCTCGTCCGCCGACTTCGGCGCCCTGATGCGCGACTGGTTCCCGATGGCCATCCACCTGCTGGAGGGCCTCGCTCTCGGGATGCGCAGCTCGCAGGCGGCGATCGGGGAACGCCAGCGGCTGGCGGCACTCGGCGCGCTCTCCGCCGGCCTGATGCACGAGTTGAACAACCCGGCTGCGGCCGCCTCCCGGGCCACCGGTGCGCTGCGTCAGCGGGTCGCCGCGATGCGGATGAAGCTCGGCAAGCTGGCGGCCGGCAAGGTCGCCCCGGACCGGCTGACGGCCCTCCTCGAACTGCAGGAGGAGGTCATCGAACGGGCCGCGAAGGCCCCGGTGCTGACCGCGATGCAGACCGCCGACCTGGAGGACGAACTCGGCGACTGGATGGAGAGCCGCGAGGTCACCGCGCCCTGGGACGTCGCCCCGGTCTTCGCCCAGGGTGGCATCGACGTGGACTGCCTCGCCGAGATCGAATCCCGGCTGGCCTCGCCGGAACTGCTCGATCAGGCGATCCACTGGATCGGGTACGCCCTGGAGACCGAACAGCTGATGAGCGACATCGAGGACGCCACCAGCCGGGTGTCGTCGCTGGTCCTCGCCGCCAAGCAGTACTCGCACGTGGACCGGGCCGCGCACCAGTGGATCGACGTGCACACCGGCCTGGACAGCACCCTGGTGATGCTGTCCCACAAGATCGGCGACGGGGTACGCGTGGTGAAGGAGTACGACCGTTCCCTGCCGCAGATCCCGGCGCACCCGGCCGAGCTGAACCAGGTGTGGACGAACCTGATCGACAACGCGATCCAGGCGATGGAGCACACCGGCACGCTGACGATCCACACGTCCCGCGAGGGCGATCATGTGCTCGTCTCGCTCCGGGACACCGGCCCGGGGATGACACCCGAGGTGCGCAAACGCGTCTTCGAGCCGTTCTTCACCACGAAGCCGGTGGGGCAGGGGACCGGTCTCGGCCTCGACATCTCCTACCGGATCGTGACGAACGGGCACGGCGGTGACATCACGGTCGAGTCGGCGCCGGGGGACACCCGTTTCCTGGTCCGGTTGCCGCTCACCGAGCCGTCGTCGGCCTGATGCCGGTCAGGGGCGGTCGGCGATGCGCGGCCCGGCGATCAGCCTCCGAACGCTGACCCGGTCGGCACCGCCGTCCGCCTGATGAATTCCTCCGGCGTCTCCTCACCCCGCAACGGCTTGGGGGAGAGGGGCACCTGCTGTCATCCGGACGGCGGGCCGGTGTCCTCCGGGTCAGAGCAGGCCGCGGACGTAGGCGGCCTGGCCTGCGTGCTGGGCGTCGTCGTCGATGACGCTGACCAGGCGGACGGCTACCGTCACCGGGGGATCCCACGCCTTGTCGATGATGCGGTCGAGGTCGGGTTCGGTCAGGGACTCGAGGTAGCCGACCGTGCGTTCGTGGACCGCCGTGTAGTAGTCGATGAGCACGGTGTCGGATTCCGGAGCGACCGCGGCGACCTGCTCGGGCGTGTGCGCGTAACCGGTGTCGTCGGGCTCGGGCTCCAAGCCGAAGCGGGGCGCCCAGCCGCCGGACAGGTAGACCTGGTCCGTGCCGTCGATCATGTCGGTCAGGTGGTGGTCCTGTACCCGGGTCAGGTGCCAGACCAGCCAGCCGATCGGGTTCGCACCCGGGGCGGGCGCCCAGCGGAGCTGCTCGGGAGTGAGGCCGCGGACGGCGGTCTCCACCAGCTCGGGCAGCCGCCCGTGGGCCTCGATGAGGATGTCCTTCGCGTCCATGAAATCACCCTTCATGCAGAGAAACGATGTCCGACCTGAAAGTGGATCAGTCCGGACGATGACGCCGGGCCCGGACGGACCAGCCCAGAGGTGGACGATTCCGGGTGCTGGCACCGCCGGGCCCGGACGGGGCCAGCCCAGAGGTGAACAATTCTGGGTGCTGGCACCGCCGGGCCCGGGGTGGTTCGTTCCTTAGTGATCAAGCAGGTCAGTTCTCGGCGGAGGAATCGGACGAACCGGTGGAGCGGTTGGAGCTGTTGGAGTCGGAGTCGGTGGAGTTGGAGTCGGCGCCGCTCGAACCACTACCTGTCGAGCCGGTGTCGCTTCCACTGTCGGTCTGGTCCTGGCCGGAACCGCCGTCGGACGTCTCCTCCTCGGCGGGAGCCTCGGTCGGCTCGGTGGCCTCGGTCGGCTGCTCGGTCGGGCCGGTCTCCGCCGGGTCCGGGTCGGTGGTCGACTCGGTGCCGGGCTCGACCGTCTCCGTCGTCCCCGCGGTGTCGCCGGGTGCCGGAGTGGTCGTCTCGTCCGGGGACGGGGTGGTCTCCTCGTCGTCGGGCGAGCCGGAACCGGGATCGGACGAGTCCGACGAGTCCGACTGGAAGAGGATCGTCGGTGACCCGCTGTCCCGTCCGCTCGTGGCGTCCGCCGCCGAACGGCCCGCGAACAGTTCCGCCGCGGTCAGCGTGCCCATGCCCAGCACGAAGAACGCGCCCGCCACCAGTGCCACCCGCTTCCACCGGATCTTGGTGACCCCGGTCGAGGTGGATGCCGAGGAGTGGACGGCCCCGCCGGCGGCCGCCCCGGACACCACGGCACCGCCGGTGGAATCCGGAGAAGTGGAAGCCCCGGGAGCAGGCGCCCCGGAGACCGGAGCCGACGACGGTGAGACGTCGGCGGCAGCCACCACCTCGGGAGTGCCCACCGCGGCGGGCGCGGCGGTGAACGCACTCTGCAGGCGTTTGGTGCCCTTGTCGATCGAACGGTGGTAGATCTCGGTGCCCACCGAGCTGATCAGGCTTGCCACGGCGGCGCCGATGATGGTGCCGGCGACGCCGAGGAAGGATCCGACCACCGCTGCGGAGACTGCGGCGAGCGTTCCCGCGATGGTCTTGGGAATGTCGATACCGGACAGGAGCCGGGATTGCGCGTGGTCAGTCATGTGCCTCCTCTCCATCGCGCAAGCTCTCTGCCTTTACCTCACGGCCGGTCGTTAAACCGACCAGAACCTGACGGAGGGGGCGGAACTCGATGCCCTCCTCCGCCGTGATCTTGCGGCGGGCCAGGCGGCGGGTCCGCAGAATGCCTGCGACACCGATGGCGGCGACGGCGAACTGCACCGACATCGCGGCCCGGAAATCGGAGATGTGATAGTCGGCACTGCCGCCGGTGCGGGCGTCCAGGATCAGGCCGATCAACTCGATCGCGAGCAGCGACGCGACGAAACCGCCGACGTTGACGACCCCGGTCGCGGTGCCGAGGCGGCTCGGTGGGTTGAAGGTGCGGGCGAAGTCGAACCCGATCACCGAGCCGGGGCCGCCCAGCCCGATGGCGATCACCAGACCGATCAGCAGGGACATCGGCGCGCGGCCGGGCCAGGCGATCACCACGGCCCAGGCGATCATGTTGAGGGCGACGATGCCGAGGACCATCCACGAGCGCCGGAGCGGGTGCCGCTGGGTGAGCAGGCCGAGGAACGGGCCGGACACCATGCTGGTCACCACGAACAGGATGAGCAGTGAACTGGCCTGACCGCGGGTCAGACCCTCGCCGGCGATCAGGAACGGCACACCCCACATCAGCGCGAAGACCGTGCCCGTGAACTGGGTGGTGAAGTGGGTCCACAGACCGAGACGGGTGCCCGGGTGCCGCCAGGCCGCGCCGACCTCCGCGCCGAGATGCTGCCAGCTGATCGGCGGACCGCTGTTGAAGCGGCGTTCCGGGGTGTCGCGCAACGCGACGAAGATGACGATGGTGGCGAGGACCCCGACCCCGGCGGCACCGGCGAACGCGGTGGTCCAGCCGGGTCCGGCGAGAAGAGCAGCGAGGGGCACGGCCGAGAGCAGCTGACCGAACTGCCCCATGATGCCGGTGACCTGGGTCAGCACCGGCACCTGCCGGGCGGGGAACCAGTGCGGCACCAGGCGCAGCACGCTGATGAACGTCATCGCGTCGCCGGCGCCGACCAGAACCCGGGCGATCACGGCGCCGGTCACCCCGTCGGCGAAGGCCATCAGGGTCTGCCCGGCGGTCATGAACAGCGCGCCGGCCAGCACCAGGCGCAGTGATCCGAACCGGTCGAGGAGCAGGCCGACCGGGATCTGTAGAGCGGCGTAGACGAGCAGTTGCAGGACGGCGAACCCGGCCAGGGCACTCGCGCCGACGTCGAAACGGACCTGTGCGTCCAGCCCGGCGACGCCGAGGGAGGTCCGGTGCAGCACAGCGACGATGTATGCGGCGAGGCCCGCGGCCCACACCGCCCAGGCCCGGGCTCCGGGACGCAGCGGCATGGCTCGGCCTTTCGGATTCTTCGGGGGATCTGCCCCTTACCTTTCTCCGTGCCGCAGGTGACCTGCAACGTGCGCTCCCTCACGAGCAGACGAAGCACGAACGGACGGACGAACGGACGAACGGACGAACAACGAGCGGGCGAACAACGCGCGGACGCGTGGGATGAGCGGCCGAGGGCGGAAACAGCGCGGCCGGGCGGAAACAGCGCGGACGAAGGCGGAAACAGAAAGGTGGGGAGTGCGCACGCGCACTCCCCACCTGGAGAGGAGAAGGATCAGGCGGCGGGGATCGTCGACACCGGCCGCGCGTCACCCAGCAACGGGTCGATCTCGTACATCCGGGCCTCGGCCAGGTCGAAGAACATCCCGGTGATCCGGAGACGGCCGGCCGCCTCCGCGTCCTGCACGGTCGGATAGGTCCGCAGGTTGGCCAGCTGCTTGAGCACGTTGTCGGTGCAGCAGCGCTCCTCGTCGGTCACGTCGGTGAAGCCCACGTGCGAGTGCTCCAGCCATTCGCCGAGCGCCGAGCCCGGCCGCGCGGCCCCGTTCATCAGGGCCCGGACCGCACCGCAGCCGGAGTGGCCGCAGACCGTGATGGTGCCGACGCCGAGAACGTCCACGGCGTACTCGATCGCCGCCCCCACCGAGGAGTCCCCGGTGCCGTGCGCCGGCACGATGTTGCCGACGTTACGGACGCAGAACAGGTCACCCGGACCGCTCGCGGTGATCATGTTGGGGACCAGCCGGGAGTCCGCGCAGGTGATGAAGAGCTGCTGCGGGCGCTGTCCTTCCCGGGCCAGGGTGGCCAGATGCGGGCGGACCAGGGGCGCGACCGTACGCTCGAACTCCGCGATCCCGATCGCCATCGCGTCCCGGCGCTGCTGGTCCATGTCCTGCCAGCGGCTCCACGATCCGAGCACCCGCGGCGACCGTTTGCCGCTGCCGAGCCGCCCCGAGGTGGCTTGATGGAACCAGGAGTCGTGCACTTCGCGGATCTGGACGTGACCGCCGGCCCGCTCGTACCCCTCCTTCCATTCCCGGATCGTCTCGAAGGCACCGTGGTCGAGGTAGTCGAGGTGCAGTTCGACGTCGACGTCCGCCTCGGGCGGCAGTTCGCCGAACTCCCGGGTGAGCCGGGCCGACTCGACGAACGCCAGGGTGCCGGTGATCGTGACCAGCCACTTGCCGGGCGCGGTCTCGGTCCGGTGGATCTCCGAGCGGGTGAGCCGCCAGAGGATCATCAGGGCGGCGGTCACCATGCCGAGGGCCACCCCGGTGAGCAGGTCGACGAAGAGCACGCCGAGTGCGGTCACCACGTACGTGGGCAGTTCCCGGTGCCGTGCGTAGGTGCGGATCTGGGCCAGGCTGACCAGCCGGATCCCGACCACGATGAGCACCGCGGCGAGCACCGCCATCGGAATGGCCTCCAGCACGTTCGCGAAGAGCAGCACGAACGCCGCGATCCACACGCCGTGCAGGATGGCGGACGCGCGGGTCTTCGCCCCGGCCGCCACGTTGGTCGAGCTCCGCACGATCACTCCGGTGACCGGCAGGCCGCCGAGCAGGCCGGAGAGCGTGTTCGCGGCGCCCTGGCCGACCAGCTCGCGGTTGAGGTTGGCGCGCGGCCCGTTGTGCAGCCGGTCCACCGCGACCGCGGAGAGTAGTGATTCGACGCTCGCGACCAGGGCGATCGTCATCACGGCGACGAAGATCGAGCGGATCGGGGCGTCCGGCCAGACCGGGCGGATCATGCCGGCCAGCGGGTCGTCGGGCAGGTCGACCCGGGCCACGCCGTCGCCGATGAACATCGCGAGGACGGTCATCGAGGCCACCGCCACCAGCGCGGGCGGCAGCAGGGAGAAGCGGACGAGACGGGGCCAGAGGATCAGGATCGCCACGGTGAGGACGCCCAGCAGGGCGGAGGTGCCGTGGTGGGACACGATCTGTTGCGGCAGGTCGATCAGGTTCTGCCAGGCGGCGCTCTGTGCGGCGCCACCGAGCATGACGTGGATCTGGCTGAGGGCGATGGTCAGGCCGATGCCGGCCAGCATGCCGTGCACGACGGCGGGTGAGAGGGCCAGGGCCGCGCGGCCGAGGCGGGAGACGCCGAGCACGATCTGGACCAGACCGGCCATGGCGACGATGGCGGCGGTGCCGGCGAATCCGAATTCGGAGACGGCACCGGCCACGATGACGGTCAGGCCGGCGGCGGGGCCGCTGACCTGAAGGACGGAGCCACCCAGGGCTCCGGCGACGATGCCGCCGACGACCGCGGCGACCAACCCCGCCAGGAGCGGGGCCCCGGATGCCGCGGCGATGCCGAGCGACAGCGGGATGGCGATGAGGAACACGACGATGGACGCCGGCAAGTCCCGGCGCAAAGACTGCGTCAAGTCGGACATTTCGTAAATGTAGCTCAAGTGCGGTTAACGGGTGATTACCCACCCGCTCCTTACAGGTAAAACACAGCAAGTTAGGGTTATTCGCCCAGAAATCCGATAACGCCAATAATTACCGGAAACAACGACGAACGGCCGCGCGGCGAAACGCCGCACGGCCGTCGAAACGAGAAAGTGGAGGTCAGGCCTTCCAGATGTCCTGGTTCGCCTCGTACATCTCGCGCAGGATCGCCGGCACGTCGTACGTGTGCTTCCAGGTCGGGTAGTGCTCCTGGAACCGGGCCGTGTCGCTGATCCACCACTGGTGGTCGCCGGTCCGGTTCTGGTCGACGTACTCGGTGTTGGCGGGCACCCCGGCGATCTCGGAAGCGAGCGTGAACGCCTCCAGCACGCTGCAGTTCGAGAACCGGCCGCCACCGATGTTGTAGATCTCGGCGATCCGCGGCGCCTTGTGGAACGCCTCGAACGCGGACACCAGGTCACTGGAGTGGATCGCGTCCCGGACCTGCTTGCCCTTGTAGCCGTAGATCTTGTAGAGCCGCTGTTCCATGACACAGCGCATCACGTACGCGAGGAAGCCGTGCAGTTCCGCGGCGGAGTGACCCGGACCGGTCAGCGTGCCGCCCCGGAACACCGCGGTCGGCATGTCGAAGTACCGGCCGTACTCCTGGACCATCACGTCCGCGGCGACCTTGCTCGCACCGAAGACCGAGTGCAGGCTGCTGTCGATCGACATGGTCTCGTCGATGCCCTGATACCACTTGTGGTCCTCGGGCAGCTCCCAGCGGGTCTCCTGCTCGATCAGCGGCAACGAGTTGGGCGTGTCGCCGTAGACCTTGTTGGTCGAGGTGAAGATGAACGGCGCCGTGATCGAGTGCCGGCGGGTGGCCTCGAGCATGTTGAGGGTGCCGACCGCGTTCACGTCGAAGTCGGTGAACGGCTCCTTCGCGGCCCAGTCGTGGCTCGGCTGCGCGGCCGCGTGGATGACCAGGCCGACGTTCCTGCCGAGCGAGGCGAAGAGCTTGTCCAGCCCCTCGCGGTCGCGGATGTCGATGCTGTGGTGCGTGTAGCGGTCGCCGATCTCCTTGGTCAGCCGGTCCAGGTTCCACTTCGTGGAGCCGTCCTTGCCGAAGAAGTAACCGCGCATGTCGTTGTCGACACCGACCACGTCCATGCCCAGCCCGGCGAAGTGCCGGACCGACTCGGACCCGATCAGACCGGCCGAACCGGTGATTACGACGACGCTGCTCATCAGGACCTCCGAGTGGTGTGGGGCGCCACGGGCCGAGATTACACACGGCATGCATGTCCGGGATGGGGCGGTCGGCAGTGTCGCCCTTGTCATGTTCGGCGAGAGCAGGAAACGGGCACGTCACAGGTTCGCTACATCAGCTGGGAAGGCTTCCGTGATCCGGCCCGGCGTGAGACGACAGATGTGAAGGCGGTTCTTGATGACGGAGTCGCTCCAGGCGCCCACCACCCCCGCGCCCGACCTGGGCGCCCTCACTCTCGGTGTGGAGGAGGAGCTCCATGTGGTCGACCTCGGCACGCGGGAGCTCGTACCCCGCGCCCCGGAGATCTTGGATCGCCTGGACGGCGCCCATTTCTCGGCCGAACTGCATCGCTCCGTGGTGGAGACCAACACCCCGGTGAGCACCACCCTGGACGGCCTGCGCGACGGCATCGCCCAGCGGCGCAGCGCGGCGATCGCGGTCGCCGAGTCGCTCGGACTGGGGCTGGTCGCCTCCGGAACCGTGCCACTGGTCGATCTGGACACCCTGCCGGTGACACCCACCTCGCGGTATCACCGGATGCTCCACGAGTACCAGATGCTCGTCCGTGAGCAGCTGATCTGCGGCACCCAGGTGCACGTCGGCGTGCCCGACCGCGACGAGGCGGTGGCGGTCGCCCAGCGCGTCGCGCCCACCCTGCCGGTGCTGCTGGCACTCTCCACCAGCTCACCCTTCTGGATGGGCGAGGATTCCGGGTACGCGAGCGTCCGCTCCCTGGTCTGGATGCGCTGGCCCACCGCCGGCGACAGCGGCGTGCTGCACTCCGCCGCCGAACACGAGGCCCTGGTCAGCGACCTGATCGCGTCCGGGACGATCAGCGACCCGAAGATGGTCTACTTCGACGTCCGGCCGTCCGCGCACGTGCCCACCGTCGAGCTGCGGGTGACCGACGCCAGCCCGGACACCGAGACCGTGGTGCTGATCGCCGGTCTCTTCCGCGCGCTGGTGCTGCGCGCCCAGCAGGAGCACCGGGCCGGGGCGCCGCTGCCGCCGGCCCGTCCGCCGCTGCACCGGGCCGCGATGTGGCGGGCCGCCCGGTCCGGCCTGGAGGGTGACCTGCTCGACCTGCCCCGGTCGCCGGTTCCGGTGCCGGCCGCGGTCGCGGTGGAGCGCCTGGTCAACGAACTGCGCCCGCAACTGGAGGAACTCGGCGACTGGGACCAGGTGTTCGACCTGACCGTCCGGGCGCTGAGCCTGGGCAGTTCGGCGTCCCGGCAGCGGCGGGCGCTGGCCCGTCGCGGCCGGCTCTCCGACGTGGTGGACCTGCTGGTGGCCGAGACCCGCGGCGGCACCACCACGACGGCGACCGCCGATACCGCCGCGCCGGCGAAACTCGGCGCCTACCGGGCGGACGGCGACGAGGCCTTCCCGGGCGGGACGGTGGCTCCGGCGTACACGGGCATGATCTCGGTTCTCAGTGACCTGGGCGCGACCGGTCTGCGGCAGCGCGAGGACGCCCGCGACGAGGAGCAGCGGGCCCGCGGCATCACGTTCAGCGTGGCCGGCGAGGCGGCGACCCGGCTGTTCCCGTTCGACATGGTGCCGCGCATCGTGCCGGCCCGCGACTGGCAGCGGCTCAGCGAGGGCCTGATCCAGCGGGTACGCGCCCTCGACGCGTTCCTGAACGACGTCTACGGCGAGCGTGCCGTGGTCGCCGACGGCATCGTCCCGGAGTGGGTGATCAACGGGTCGCCGGAGCTGCGGGCCAGTGGTGCCCTGATCGGCCGCAAGGCGGTCCGCACCCAGGTCGCCGGGGTGGACCTGGTCCTCGACTCGGCCACCGGCCGCTGGTGTGTGCTGGAGGACAACCTGCGGGTGCCGTCCGGGATCGCGTACGCGATGCAGAACCGCCGCCTGACCTGGAGCATCCTGCCCGAGCTGCCCCGCCCGTCCGGCCTGCTGTCGGTGGAGGAGACACCGCACCTGCTCAAGCGGGCGCTGATCGAGGCGGCCGGCCCGTCCGCCGGGGACGACCCGGCGCTGGTGGTGCTCAGCCAGGGCCCGGACGACTCGGCCTGGTTCGAGCACCGGATGCTCGCCGAGGCGATGGGTGTCCCGGTGGTCCGCAGCGCCGAACTCTTCGTCGACGAGGGCCGGGTGTGGCGTCTGCGGGACGGCAAGAGGTACCCCGTCGACGTCATCTACCTGCGGATGGGCGAGGACAGCCTGGTGCACTCGCCGGGCGCGGACGGCATGCCGCTCGGTCCGAGCCTGGTGGCCGCGCTGCACGCGGACACCGTCGTGCTGGCCAACGCGCTCGGCAACGGCATCGGTGACGACAAGGCGGTGTACGCCTACGTCCCCCGTTTCATCGAGTACTACCTCGGCGAGAAGCCGCTGCTCGCCGACGTCCCCACCTATCTGTGCGGGATCGCGGAGCAGCGGACCGAGGTGCTGTCCCGCCTCGACGAGCTGGTCTGCAAGCCGGTCGACGGGTACGGCGGCGACCGGATCGTGATCGGGCCGCACGCCTCCGCGGACGAGCTGGACGCGCTGCGCCGGCAGATCCAGGCCGCCCCGCACCGGTGGGTCGCGCAGGAGGTGGTCAGCCTCTCCACCCACCCGGTCTTCGACGGTCACCGGCTCGCCCCGCGGCACGTGGACCTGCGGGCGTTCGTCTTCACCGGTACGAGCCGCTCGGTGGTGGCGCCGGCCGCGCTGACCCGGGTCGCCCCGGCGGGCAGCATGATCGTCAACTCCTCGCGGGGCGGTGGTTCGAAGGACACCTGGCTGCTCGGATAACCCGATTCAAGGAGGTCATGTTCATGTGCGGAATCGCCGGAGAGATCTGTTACGGCGAACGACCCGCGGACATCGACGCCGTCCGGAGGATGCTGCCCTGCATGGAGTCGCGGGGGCCGGACGGTGACGGGCTCTGGGACCGGGGGCGGATCGCCCTCGGTCACCGGCGCCTGAAGATCATCGATCTGTCGGAGAACGGCGCCCAGCCGATGACCGACCCGGAGCTGGGCCTGACCGTGGTCTTCAACGGCTGCATCTACAACTACCGGCAGCTCCGGGACGAGTTGCGCGGCCACGGGTACACCTTCTTCTCGACCTCGGACACCGAGGTCATCCTGAAGGCGTACCACCGGTGGGGCGCCGACTGCGTGGACCGGTTCCTGGGGATGTTCGCGTTCGCGATCGTCGAGCACGACAGCGGGACGGTGACGCTGGCCCGGGACCGGCTGGGGATCAAGCCGCTCTACCTGGCCGAGTCGCCGGGGCGCCTGCGGTTCGCGTCGACGCTGCCGGCGCTGCTGGCGGCGGGCGGGGTGGACACCACCATCGACAAGGTGGCGCTGCACCATTACATGACGTTCCACTCGGTGGTGCCGGCTCCGCGGACCATCCTCGCCGGGGTGCGCAAGCTCCCCCCGGCGACGGTACGCGTGATCCGAGCCGACGGGACGTCCACGGAGCGGGTCTACTGGGAGGCCTCCTTCACCCGCGAGATCGCCGCGACGGACTGGACCGAAGCGGTCCGCGAGAGGCTCCGGATCGCGGTCGAACGGCGGATGGTCGCGGACGTGCCGGTCGGTGTCCTGCTCTCCGGGGGACTGGACTCCAGCCTGATCGTCGCGCTGCTCGCCGAGCAGGGGCAGAACGGGCTGACCACGTTCAGCATCGGGTTCGAGGCCGGTGGCGGGGAGCGGGGCGACGAGTTCGAGTACTCCGACCTGATCGCCCGCAAGTTCGGCACCGAACACCATCAGATCAGAATCGGTCCGGACCGGTTCCTGCCGGCGGTGGACCGGACCGTGGCGGCGATGAGTGAGCCGATGGTCAGCCACGATTGCATCGCGTTCAACCTGCTCAGCGAGGATGTGGCAAAGCAGGTCAAGGTCGTACAATCGGGGCAGGGAGCCGACGAGATCCTCGCCGGCTACAGCTGGTATCCGCCCCTCGCCGGTGTGCCTCGGGAACAGGCCGTCGAGGCGTACGCGAAGGAGTTCTTCGACCGGCGACACGCCGACCTGGCCCGGCAGCTCAACCCCGGATGGCTGCCCGACACCGACGTCAGCAGCGAATTCGTCGCCGCGAGCTTCGGACGCCCGGGTGCCACCACCGCGGTCGACGCCGCACTCCGGCTCGACTCCCAGGTGATGCTCGTCGACGATCCGGTCAAACGGGTCGACAACATGACTATGGCGTGGGGCCTGGAAGCACGCGTACCGTTCCTGGATCACGAGCTGGTGGAGCTCGCGGCGGCCTGCCCGCCCGAGCTGAAACTGGCCCGCGACGGCAAGGGCGTACTCAAGGACGCGGCCCGTGGACTCGTCCCCGACGAGGTCATCGACCGCACCAAGGGATACTTCCCGGTGCCCGGCATCCGGCACCTGGAAGGCCCGATGCTGGCGAAGGTGCGCGACACGCTGCACGCCCCGGCCGCCCGGAACAGGGCACTGTTCCGGCCGGAGTACGTGGACGCGCTCCTCGCCGACCCGAACACCCCGCGCACCACGCTCGGGGCGAACCAGTTGTGGCAGCTCGCGCTGCTGGAGATGTGGTTGCAGGACAACGGAATCTGAGGAGGCCGGATGAGTGGTCAGCTCCATCGCGTCGACGTCACCGTGCTGCCGGTCGGCTGGCACAGTCCCGACCCGCGCATCGAGTCCGAGGTGGCCGGCAACTGGTCACCCAGTCTCTCGCCGGACGGGCGGCACGTGGCGTACGTCTCCGACCGGGGTGGTGTGCCCGCCGTCTGGGTGCAACCGGCCGGCAGCGAGCTGACCTTCCGGGTCGACACCGGACCGGAACCGGTGTCCGCGGTCCGCTGGTCCTCCGGGGGAGGCTGGCTGGCCTGCCAGATCGCCCCCGGAGGCGCGCCGCGCCACGAGATCTGGCTGGTCCGGCCGGACGGGACACAACTGCACCAGGTGGCCGGGTTCGGCACCGGCACGGCGGACAACATGCGCTGGCTGCCGGGCCGTCCGCTGCTGGCGTTCACCGAGAACCTGACGACGGCGGTGCTCGTCGACGCGGTCACCGGAACACGGGCGGTGGTCACCGACGGTGAGCTGGTCACCCTCCTCGACGTGGACCCGGCCGGGCGCTTCGCGCTGCTGCGGTACGGTCCCCGCGGGAGTCGCGACATCGTCCTGCGGGACCTGTCCACCGGCAGCGAGAAGCCGGTGACCAGTGGCGAACAGGCGATGTTCAGCCCGGGTGGCGGTTGCGTGTACGCGTTGAGCCTGGACGGCGAGTTCCCGTCCCTGCTGCGGGTCGCCGGAGACGCCGTCGAGGTGCTCGCCGGCGGCCCGGGTTCGGATCCCGGCCCGGGTTCGGATCCCGGCCCGGGTGACCTCGGTGCGGACGGGGCGGACGCTGATGGCGGGACCACCGACCCGGCCGGCGCCCTCGGCACGCTCTCCGGGGAGATCGAAACTTTTGCGGTGACGGCCGACGGGCGTACCGCAGCGGTTCTCTGGAACGTGCGCGGCGGTGAGTCGGAGGTCGCGCTGATCGGCCTGGACCACGACGGCGACCGCGTCCCGGCGGTGATCGCGCCGCTGCCCGGCCCGGTGGTCAGCGACCTCGCGTGGAGCTTCGACGGCTCGACGCTCGCGTTCACCGCCGAAGGCCCCGGACAACCGCACGGGGTCTGGACGTATGCGTCCGGGACGGTGTCCCGGGTGGCGGCGCTGCCCGCGGCGGACGACGCGGTCCGGCCGACGCTGCGGACCTTCCCGGCACACGACGGCCTGTCCCTGACCGGCTGGCTCTTCACGCCGCCGACACCCGGGCCGCATCCGACGGTGCTGTGGCTGCACGGCGGACCGGAGGCGCAGGAACGACCCGGCCACGGACCGTTGTTCCAGTCGCTGGTCAACTGCGGGATCGCGGTGTTCGCCCCCAACGTGCGGGGTTCCAGCGGTTTCGGCCGATCGTTCGTGGACGCGGACAACGGGGCGTTACGCTACGGGGCGATCGCCGACGTGCGGAGCTGCGTCGACTACCTGCGGTCGGCCGGTGTCGCGGGCCGCGTGGGCATCATGGGACGGTCGTACGGGGGGTACCTCACCCTTGCCGCGTTGACCACGTTCCCCGGGCTGTTCGATGTCGGGATCGACGTGTGCGGCATGTCCAACTTTTCCACGTTTTATCAGCACACGGAGCCGTGGATCGCGGCGGCGGCGGTCAGCAAGTACGGCGACCCGGTCCACGACGCCGACCTGCTCCACGACCTCTCCCCGATGACCCGCATCGACCAGTTGCGGACACCGCTGATGGTCGTCCACGGCGAGAACGACTCCAACGTCCCGCTGATCGAAGCCGAGCAGGTGGTGGCTGCCCTGTCCGCGCGCGGCGTCCCGCACCGCTACCTGCTGTTCCCCGGTGAGGGCCACGAGTTGCTGCACCGCGATTCCCGGGCGGTCTACCTCCGCGAAACGATCGACTGGCTCTCCACCCACCTGCTCCCCTGACCGCCCCTCAACGCATGTCGAGTTCGGGCGTGGTGTCCGCCCAAACTCGCCACACTCCCCAGCCTGTGTTGATTTGCGGCGTCCACGACGCCCAAATTCGCCACGCTGTTCGGGGGTGTGTTGAGTTTGGGCGTGGTGGGCGCCCGAACTCGCCACGCTGCTCGGGGTGTGTTGAGTTTGGGCGTGGTGGGCGCCCGAAATCGCCACGGAGTTTGGGGTGTGGTGAATTCGGGGGCTGTGGGCGTGTGAGGTCACCGTGATGTGGGTCAGCTGCGCCAACCTGCTGCCTCGAGCGCCGCGCGGAGTTGTCGGATGACGACTTCAGGCCGGGAACGGAGAAGCCCGGCCGGAAACCGGAGCACCCGGTCGCCTCTGATCCAGACCTCGTTCTGCCGGACCATGTCGTCGCTCCAGTGAGTGGCCTCCATGTGATGAGAACCGTCGATCTCCACGTGGAGGCGCCAAGCCTTCCAGTAGAAGTCGAGGAAGCGCTGTCGTCCGGATGAGTCGCGCCGCCTCTCCTGCCGGCTCGGGGAAGGGAAGCCGTACGTTCGGCACAGTTCGAGGAACTGCAGTTCGGAGAGGGCTTGACTGCCGCCGGCGACGTCGATCAACGTGCGATTGATCATGGAATGCCGGGGTGATCCGCGACGTGTCGCGAGAACGGCGAAGATCTCTTCGGGCGTCACCCGGCGCTGCTGACATGCCGCCGCGATGATCGTCCGGGCGGCGTCGGCGCTGGACGCCCACGAAGCGCCGTCGATGACAGCACGGGCCGTGATGACACGCGGCGGGCTTCCCACCTGGCGGTGTTCGTCCGGCAGGAATCGCGTACGGGTGATGCGGATCGGCGGCATGTCGGTCGGCATCCTGGGCAGGCGGGTGGACCGTTGACGTTCCGCGGGGACGAGAACACACAGCGCGCTTTCGCGAAGGCCGCGGACGCCGGACTCCAGAAGGGCTGTCGTTCCACTGAGCGCGGCGCCGGGGCCTGCCGCCAGGAAGGCCACCCACAGTTGCTGAGGCCGAAGCAGCCCGCCGTTGGTGGTCGCGACGATTCCGCGGCAGACGCGACGCCACCGGCCTGCGGTCAGACTGCCGCGGACCAGGTCCCGGCTGCCAAGGGCGGTCGCCTGAGCGGTGGTCAGGATGCCGGACTGCCGGAAGGCGGTCCATGTGAGCTCGTCGTCGTCCGGTCGGGGAGTGGCGGTCATCGGCACACGGTCGCAGGTCCGCCCGATCCGTGACGGGGCCCCTGTGGACAGCCGCCCACCGCGCCCGAAGTCACCACACCCCAAGCGGTGTGTTGATTTCGGGCGTCCAGCGCGCCCAAATTCAACACGCCTCCCAGGGTGTGGTGATTTCGGGCGTCCAGCGCGCCCAAACTCAACACGCCATCAGGGGTGTGGTGATTTCGGGCGTTCAGCGCGCCCGAAGTCAACACGCCTCCCCGGCGTGTGTTGAGTTTGGGCGCTTAATACACCCTGGAGGAGGTCAGTTGCGGGTGATGGTGAAGGTGGTCGTCGGGTTCTCGATGTCCCGGTAGTTGTCGGACAGGCGGAGGTTGGTGAAGGTCGCCGCGCCCACCGCCGGCCCCTGGCCCGCCTCCGGCAGCGGGTTGGCCCAGACCGCGTAGCCGGACTTGGCGTCGTACTGGTCGCCGCTCCGGTGGGCGCCGGTGATCGAGATGTTCGTCAGGACGGTGTCCTTGATCGGGTTGACCGGCTGGCCGCCGATGTACTGGGTCTGGAACATGATGCCGGCGTAGGTCGGGTCGACGATGTCCACATTGTTGACGCGGATGCCCTGGAAGACCTTCGAGGCGCTGAACAGCCAGATCGCCGGGAAGACCTGGTCGCCCCAGAAGTGGCCGCCGGCGCGGACGATCGAGATGTTGTCGAAGGTGGTGGGCGGGGAGGCGCCGAAGCCGTTCATCGGGTACCCGAAGTCGAGCGAGCTGATCGTGATGCCCGAGTAGACCAGCGTGTCGGCGATGTAGATGTTCTTGAAGGTGTTGGCGTAGCCGCCGTAGACGGCGATACCGGCCGCCCGCCACGTCAGGATCGTCGTCAGGTTCGAGAAGACGTTGTTGATCTCGTCGGCGCCGCCGGCGTCGATCGCCGAGAACAGGGCGAAGCTGTCGTCGCCGGTGGCGCGGGCCTCGTTGTTGTCGACCAGGTTGTCGGTGCTGCCGTTGGTCATGTTGACGCCGTCGGCGAACGTGTTCCGGATCCGCGAGTTGGTGATCTTCATGCGGTCGGTGTTGGCGCCCCAGTAGAGGCAGACCACGTGTTCGGCCCAGATGCCGTCGATGGTGATGTCGGCGACGTTGGCGAAGTCGAACACCTTGCCCGGCCCGTCGATGCGGATCGTGTAGTTGCCGAAGAAGGCGAAGTTCGCGAACGTCGACCCGTTGGCGGTGGCGTCGGCCCGGAAACCGGCGTCCGTCTCGGTCTGCGCCGACGGGGTGAAGAACCGGGTGTACCAGGGTCCGGCGCCGATCACGCGCACGGACCGCCCGTACACCTGGAATTTGGAGCTGGTCTGGTAGTCGCCGGCGGGCAGGTAGACGCCCAGCTTCGAGGTGTCCTGCCGGGCGGCGTCCAGAGCTGCCTGAACCGCCTGCTGATCAAATCCATTCGGCACGACATATCGTGAAATGTCGGGATTGGGGGCAGCGGTCACCTGCTCCAAGTTGATGAAGTCGATCGCAATCGGACCGGTATTCGCCGCGTCCTTCTGCAATCGAAGAGTGCTACCGGCAGGATACGACGCCGGCAACAGTATGTTCGCCTCATCGTAAATGTGCCGTGGCCCGGTCCCGGAATTCTGCGGCGCGCTCTCACTGCCGTAGAGCCAGGCGAAACGCGAGGTCAGCGGCAACGACCGGATCATAGTCCCGTTGACGTACACATTGATCGAGCTCGTCGTGTTGTCCGGGATGGAGAACCGGGCCACCACGGTGTTCGTCGCCGCCCGCGTCGTCCACTGCACCGAGGCGCCGGTCTGGTTCAGCGTGACCGCCTTGCGGCCGGACGCCTCACCGGCCAGGTCACCGACCGTGCGGTTCGGCCCGACGACCGCCGCCCCACCTGCGACCTGCCCGTCCTCCGCCTCGTAGAAGTCGAACGGCATGTTCGCGCCGCGCCCTACGAAGAACGACTTCTCGCTGGTGTTGTTGGCCTGCTTGACCGGCAGTTCGTTGGTGTCGTTCGCGATCACGGTCCGGACCGTGTAGCGGCCGTTCACCGCGGTCCACGTGCCCAGGGTGATCGCCGGCGAGGACGCGCCGGCCGCCAGCGTGCCGGTCCACGATCCGGTCAGGGTGCGGACGACCGTGCTGCCGTCGAGGACGGTCAGCGTCACATTGTGGGCGCCGCCCGCCGAGGCCGCCGAACCCTGGTTCTTCAAGGTCACCGCGAACGTCACCGTGTTGCCCGCCGCCGGGGTGCCCGGGGACCAGGTGACCGCCGAGGCGACGAGGTCGGAACTGCTGACCGGGGTGACGACGAGTGCCGTCGGATGGGTCCACGCGTTGTTGGCCTCGTTGGTCTCGACGACCGAGCCGGACTCGTCGACCTTGGCGGACAGCTGGTAGCTGCCCGCCTCCCGGGTTCCGATGGTGGCGGACACCGTCGTCGAGGCGCCGGCCGCGAGGGCGGGGACCGCCACGGTGCCGGCGCGAGTCGTACCCGTATAGAAGTTGATCTCGGAGGATCCCGATGCGGCGGTGCCGGCGTTGCGCACGGTGGCCGACGCCGTGATCGTGTCGGTCTCGATCGGGGCGCTCGGTGTGAACGAGGTGGCCGTGATCGTCAGATCCGGGTTCGGAGCGAGCGCGCCGAAAGCCTGCACCTCCGCCACCTGGCCGCCCGGCGCTCCCGTGTTGGCGGTGAAGGAGAGGCGCAGGTCGGCGAGGGTCGCGCTCACCGGGACGGTCACCGTGTTGCCGGTGGCCGGATCGAAGGTGTACGCCGCCGAGCCCACCACCGTCGCGAAGGAGGACGACGACTGCTCCCGTCCCAGGACCGCGAACGTCTGGGTCCGGGTGGCCCAGGCGCCGTTCGGGTTGAGTTTGACGACGACCGAGGTCAGGGCCGCGTTGGCACCCAGCTTGACGGTGAGGTTCGCCGGGTGGGCGCCGCTCTCCCAGTAGGTCGCGGTGTTCCCGTCGTTGGCGTTCGTCGCGACGAAGCCGCCGACGGTCGACGACGCTTCGGCGGGTTTCTGGGCGGCCAGATCGTTTCCGGTCGGCGGCGGCTCGGAACCCCCGGTGCCGTAGACCTCGAGTTCGGACAGTTGGGCCGCGGGCCAGCCGGTGTTCGCCGAGAAGCTCAGCCGTACGTAGCGCACCGAACCGGACACGTCGATGCTGACGGTGTTCGCGCTCGCCGGGTTGAAGACGTACCCGGCGCTCGCTTTGAGGGTGCTGAACGTGGAGCCGTCGGTGCTGCCCTGCACGGTGAGGGTCTGCGTGCGGGTGGTCCAGTCGGTGGCGGGCGGCAGTTTGAGCACGGTCCGGTTGATCGCGGCGGTGGCTCCGAGATCGACCTGCAGCCACTGCGGGAAGGCGTTGCTGCTGCTCTCCCAGTAGGTGGCGGCGTTGCCGTCGCCGGCGTTGGACGGTTGGTAGACGTCGTTGCGGCTGGCGGCCGTGAAGGTCTTTCCGGCGGCCAGGTCGGTGTCGGCGGCGTTCGCCGCGGCGGGAGCGTGAAGGAGAGCTGCCACGGTGATCGCGACGACCGCGAGCACCCTTGTTCGAGACATGGGAGCGCCTCTCTGACAGGGGATGGGGGTGGTGCGCGCCGGGACGGACCCGGACGAATCAGCGGCGGAGCCAGACGGCGGTGTCGGGGGGCAGCAGGTCGCCGTCGAGGGGTGCGCTGGTCAGCAGCACCGACGTGTGATCCGGGAGTGCGACCGCACGTTCGGACAGGTTCAGGGCGACGACGAGGTCAGGACCGCGGGTGTACGCGAGAACGCCCGCGCCCGTGCCGACCCAGTCCATCGGCGCGTCCCGGAACCCGCGGCGCAGCCGGATCGCGGTGCGGTACAGCTCCAGCATCGAGCCGGGGTCGCCGGTCTGGGCCTGCACGGTCAGGCCCTTCCATTCGGCGGGCTGCGGCAGCCACAGTTCGACGGCGGAGCCGCTGAACCCGAACGGCGCCTCGTCACCGGACCAGGGCAGTGGCACCCGGCAGCCGTCCCGGGTGTGCCCGCGCCGGGCGAACATCGGGTCTTGGACGAGGTCCTCCGGGATCCCCTCGTGTTCGCCGAGTCCCAGCTCCTCGCCCTGGTAGACGTAGGTGGCCCCGGGCAGCGAGAGGGTCAGCAGCGCGGCCGCCCGGGCCCGCCGGGTGCCCAGCGCCAGGTCGACCGGGGTGCCGTCGAGGTTGTTGTCGAAGCTGAACGTGGTGTCGGCCCGGCCGTACCGGGTGACGTGCCGGGTCACGTCGTGGTTGGAGAGCACCCAGGTCGGCGGGGCGCCGACGGTCGCGTGCGCGGCCAGGGTGCGGTCGATGCAGGCCCGCATCAGGGTGGCGTCCCAGGCGCAGCCGAGGAAGTCGAAGTTGAAGGCGGCGTGCAGTTCGTCCGGGCGCAGGTAGTTGGTGAACCGTGTGACGTCCGGCATCCACACTTCGCCGATCAGGGCTTTCTCCGGGTACGCGTCGGCGATCCGCCGCCACGAGCGGTAGATGTCGTGTACCGCGTCGAGGTCGTGGAACGGGTGCGGTTCGCCGTCGACGACCTCGGGCAGGGCCGGGTCCTTGACGAGCAGGGCGGCCGAGTCGATCCGGATGCCGTCCACGCCCCGGTCGAACCAGAACCGCAGGATGCTCTCGAATTCGGCTCGGACTTCGGGGTTGTCCCAGTTGAGGTCGGGCTGTTCCGGGGTGAAGAGATGGAGATACCAGGATTCGTCCGGTAGCCGTGTCCAGGTCTTCCCGCCGAACTCGCCGGTCCAGTTCGTCGGCTCGTTGCGGAACCAGAATCGGTCGCGTCCCTCGCCGGCCAGAGCCTTCTGGAACCAGGGATGCTTACTGGACACGTGATTCGGCACAATATCGATAATTATCCGGATATTTGCCTCGTGGGCCTCCGTGATCAGCGCCGACGCCTCGGCCAGCGTGCCGAACACCGGGTCGATGTCGCGGAAGTCCGCCACGTCGTACCCCGCGTCGGCCATCGGCGACGGGTACCACGGGCTCGTCCAGATCGCGTCGACCCCGAGATCCCGCAGGTGACCGAGCCGGGACCGGATGCCGGCGATGTCACCGATCCCGTCGCCGTCCGCATCCGCGAAACTGCGCGGATAGACCTGATAGATGACCGCATCACGCCACCAAGCTGTGGACACCGATACCTCTCTCAACCCTTCAGCCCACCCGAGGTGAGGCCGGACATGATGTTGCGCTGGAAGATCAGGAAGATGACGACGGTCGGGATCGCCGCGATCACCGACGCCGCGATCACCACGTTCATCGGGGTGCCGCCGGCGAAGGCGTAGATGCCGACGCTGACCGTGCGGGTGTCCGGGTGCGGCATGACCAGTTTCGGCCAGAGGAAGTCCTTCCAGACCGCGGTCACCGCGAAGATCGAGACCACCCCGAGGATCGGTCGCGCCATCGGCAGGATGATCGAGGCGAGGGTACGCAGCGGACTCGCCCCGTCCACCTGAGCGGCCTGCACCAGTTCGTCGGGTATCGCGTCGAAGAACCGCTTGAGCAGGAAGATGTTGAACGCGTTGGCGACCATCGGCAGCCAGATCGCAAACGGCGAGTCCAGCAGGTTCAGGTGCACGACCGGCAGCTCGATCACGGTGACGTACTGCGGGACGATCAGCACCATCGCCGGGATCATCAGGGTGGCCAGCATCGATCCCAGGATCGCGGTGCCCAGGACCGGGCGCAGCTTGGAGAGCGCGTACGCCGCCGCGGTGTCCAGCACCAGCTGGAACACCACCGCCCCGGCCGCGTAGTAGAACGTGTTGAACAGCAGTTTGCCGAGGTTCAGGTGGTTCCACGCGTCGGCGTAGTTCTGCACCCGGGGGTCCTGCGGGAACAGCGTCGGTGGCGTCTGCGCGATCTCCTGTCCGCTCTTGAGCGCGCCGGTGACCATCCAGTAGAGCGGGCCCAGGAACACCAGGGTGAACACCGTGACGACGACCGCGAGCAGCGTCCAGTAAACGACCCGGCCCCGCTTCACCTGTGTCGAGGAGATCAGGGTCCGGCTGCTCATGCGTCGTCCTTCCTGGTGGTCAGCCGCACGTAGAAGGCGGAGAAGACGGCCAGGACGAGCAGCATGATCACGCCGAGGGCGGCGGCACCGTTCAGATCGTTCTGGAAGAACCCGTGCTGGTAGATCAGGTAGGCGACCGAGACGGCCGAGTCCTGCGTCCCGGCGCCGTTGGCCAGGATCAGCGGCTCGATGAAGAGCTGCATGGTCGCGACGATCTGCATCATCGCCAGCAGGGCCAGGATCAGCCGGGTCTGCGGGATCGTGACGTGCACGATCCGCCGCCAGACGCCGGCCCCGTCGAGTTCGGCGGCCTCGTACAACTCGCCGGGGATGTTCTGCAGCGAGGCCAGGTAGATCAGGACGGCGCTGCCCATGTTCATCCAGGTCGACGCGATCACCATGGCCGGGATCGTCATCCGCGGCGACTGCATCCACTCCGACGTCGGCAGGTGCACCGCCGTCAGGATCGCGTTGAACAGTCCCGCCTCGCTCGGGTCGTACGCGTAGTACTTGAAGAGGAACAGTGCCGAGGCCGGCGGCAGCATCACCGGCAGGTAGACCAGGATCCGCAGGTAACCCGTCGCGTGCCGGAACTCGTTGAGCAGGATCGCCACGAAGAACGGCAGCGCGTACCCGAGGACCAGGGCCAGGACCGTGAAGACGAACGTGTTCTGCCAGGCCGTCCAGAAGCTCGGGTCGGCCACGATCCGGGTGTAGTTGTCCCAGCCCACCCAGGTGGTCTCGCCGCGCCGGGTGCGCTGGAAGCTCATCACCACGCCGCGGATCATCGGGTACCACATGAACAGGGCGAAGCAGAGCACCGCGCCGATCAGGAACGCGTGGCCGGTGAGGTCGTCCAGGATCCGGCGGCGTCGCCGGGACCCGGCCGGGTGCACGGTGACCTGCTCGTGCACCCGGGCCGCAGCGGTGAGGACGCTCATCAGCTGCCGGCGGCCAGCAGCTGATCGACCTTCTCCTGCGCGGTCCCCAGGAGGGTGTCGACGTTCGCCTTCGGGTCGGTCAGCACCCCGGACATCGCTCCGTCGAGCACCGCGTAGATCGCCTGCGCGTTGCGTGGCTCGCCCTGGATCGGGACCGGGTTGTTCTCGAAGGCCGCGAAGTTGCCGGTGTCCACGTTCGCGTTCGCCTTGCGCAGCTCCAGCTCCTGCTTCTGCGCGTCACTGCCGTTGGCGAACAGCAGCGGCTGCGGCAGGCCGACCGGGTAGTTCTGCGGCTTGGCCCGGACGTAGTCGAGCTGACCCTTGCCGGGGGTGAGTTTCTGGTACGCGATCCACTTCAGGCCGGCCTCGACCTGCTCGGGGCTCAGGTCCTTCTTGAAGAAGTAGCCCTCGCCGCCGCCGAGCGTGCCCTTGGCGGGACCGTCCTGGCCGGGCAGTGGACCCATCGCCCAGTCCTCGTACTTCCCCTGGAACTGGCTGACGATCGCCTGGGTGGCGTCCGGGGCGCCGATGAACATGCCGACCTTGCCCGCACCGGCGTTGGTCAGCAGGTCACCCCACTGGAGCAGCTGTCGATCGCCCATGCTGTCGTCGGCGTACCGCATGTCCTTCAGGTTCTGCAGGACCTGCTTGCCGAGCGGGTTGTTGAAGTCGGCCTTCTTGCCGTCCTCGCTGAGGACCCGGCCGCCCTGCGAGTAGAGCAGCGAGGTGAAGTGCCAGCCGCCGGTGTTGCCGGCGCTGTACTCGGAGTATCCGGCGATGCCGTCACCGAGCGCGGCGATCTTCTTGGCCGCGGCGCGGACCTCGGGCCACGTCGTCGGCGGGTTCGCCGGGTCCAGGCCGGCCCTGGTGAACAGGGTCTTGTTGTAGACCAGGCCCATCGAGTAGTTCTTCACCGGGACCGCGTAGAGCTTGCCGGAGTCGGTGAAGACCTCCTTGAGTGCCGGGTCGACGCTGTCCCAGGTGGGGACGGTGCTCGCCGACACGGCGGACGTGATGTCCAGGGCCTGGCCCGAGTCGAGCACCTGCTGCAGGTCGGTCATGTACCCGTAGAAGACGTCGGTCATCGTGCCGCCGGCCAGCCGTGCGGTGAAGTCCGGCGGGTTGTTGCACTGCTCGCCGACGCTGACGCTCTTGATGGTGATGTCCGGATTCGCCTGCTCGAAGGCCGCGACGTCGGCGTTCCAGTTGTCGAGCAGCTCCTTCTGGGCGCCGACCGGCTGGCAGTCGACCGTGATGGTGACCGTGCCGTCGGTGTCGGTGCCCGAATCGTCGCCCTTGGTGGAGCAGGCCGTGAGGGTGGCGCCCAGACCGGCCACGAGCAGGATGCCGAGCGCTTTTCTGGTGTCGAGCATGGGGGACGTCCTTCCCTAGACGCACCTATGGCCTGGAGTCAGATGTGATCTGGCTCTCGCATGTTTCGTGGCTGTGACGATACAAAGACGGACTGTGTCGCGCAAGAACTCGACTTGATCGAGAAATTTCTAGACACACAAAAAGGGCGAGCCGTTCGGCCCGCCCTTTTGCCTGGTTACGTCAGCGTTTGGGTGCGGGACCCGTCGATCCGCGGACCACCAGCTCCGGCTCGAAGAGCAACTCGTCCGGCTCGACGCCGCCGCCCTCGATCTGGTTGACCAGCAGGTCGACGGCTGCCTGCCCCATCGTCTCGATCGGCTGGCGGACCGTGGTCAACGGCGGATCGGTGCAGGTCATCAGCGCCGAGTCGTCGAAGCCGACCACCGAGACGTCGGCCGGCACGTCCAGTCCGAGGCGGCGGGCCGCCCGGATCGACCCCAGCGCCAGCACGTCGCTCGCACAGATCAGGCCGGTCGCACCGCGCTCGATCAGCTTGGTCGCGGCGAGCCGGGCGCTCTCCATCGAGAAACTGGTGCGCTCCACCGACCAGCCGGCCCCGGCGATCCGGGTCAGCGCCTCCAGCTTGCGCCGCGACGGCATGTGATCCTCCGGCCCCATCACCATGCCGACGTGCTCGTGGCCCAGCGAGCGCAGATGGCCGTACGCCTGCTCGACCGCGACCGCGTCGTCGGTGGAGATGTGCGGGAAGCCCACGTCCGCCCCGGCGTTGACCATCACGACCGGCATGTTCCGGTCGATCAGCGCCCGGTAGTGCGCGTGCTCCGCGTTGGCCAGCGCGTAGGCGCCGCCGGCGAAGACCACCCCGCTGACCTGGTGATCCAGCAGCATCTCGATGTAGTCGCGCTCGGGCACGCCACCGATCGTGCGGGCGCACAGCGCCGGGGTGAAGCCGCGCTGCGCCAGCGACGCGGTGACCACCTCGGCCAGCGCCGGGAAGATCGGGTTCTGCAACTCGGGGAGCACCAGGCCGACCAACCGGCCCCGCTCGCCGCGCAGTTTGGTGGGGCGCTCGTAGCCGAGCACGTCGAGCGCGGTCAGCACCGACGTGCGGGTCGCCTCGGAGACGCCGCTGCGCCCGTTGAGCACCCGGCTGACGGTCGCCTCGCTGACCCCGGCCTTCTTCGCCACTTCGGCGAGACGTTTGGTCACGTCGGAATCTTACGTCAGATCCTTGCAAGAAATGAACTTCCTTGTTGCGTACGCGGACCAGGCTCCGGCTGTGCTTGCAGACATTTGCAGGCACGGGGAAATCGCCGCGCCGCCGACGGTCCGGTGGGATGTTGGTGGCGAACGGCAGAAAGGGGCCACCCCCACATGACCGACTGGGAGCAGAACGACGACTGGTCGGCGCAGGACCGGCAGCGCGACTCCGTGCACCGGCTCGCCAGCGTGAGCGACGACATGGCCACCGCCACCCGGTCCGCGGTCCGCGCCGCCGAGACCGCGGTCCAGGTCATCCAGCGGTTGGAAGCGAGCAGCACCGAGATCGGCAACGTGGTGCAGCTGATCGCCACCATCGCCCGGCAGACCAACCTGCTGGCACTCAACGCCACCATCGAGGCGGCCCGCGCCGGCGAGGCCGGACGCGGCTTCGCCGTGGTCGCCAGCGAGGTCAAGGACCTCGCCAACGAGACCGCCACCGCCACCAGCCAGATCGGCAGCCAGGTCGACGGCATCCGGTCCGGCACGGGCGACGCCGTCTCCGCGATCGAGGAGATGCGCAACCTCATCGAAGAACTCGACCGCTGCCAGAAAGTCATCAGCGGGATCGTCGTGGAGCAACAGGCGCACTGAGCGAGGATGGGCGGATGCCTCGCCCACGCCCCCCGCGTCACGTCGCCGACCTGCCGTGCCCCTGCGGCGGCGGATCGTACGCCGCCTGCTGCTTCCTGCCGCACGACGGCAAACCCGCCGCGAACCCGGAGACGTTGATGCGCTCCCGGTTCAGCGCCTACGCGCAGGACCGCCGTGCCTACCTGCTGCACTCGTGGCACCCCGACACCCGCCCCGCCGACGTCACGCCTGAGCCGGGCCTGCGCTGGGTACGACTGGAGATTCTGGGAACCACCGGCGGAGGACTGTTCGACGCCGAGGGCACCGTCGCGTTCCGCGCCCACTACACCGAAGACGGCCGGCCCGGCGTGATGGAGGAGAACAGCCGCTTCGTCCACCACGACGGCCGGTGGGTGTACTGGGGACCCGTACCGAGCCTGTGAGGGAGGGCGTCATGGCGTCACAACGACCGATCGAGGACGGGATCGTCAAGGACTTCCACGTCAACCTGTCGTACGGCGAATACCTGCACCTGGACGAGATCCTCGGTGCACAGCACCCGGTGAGCGTGCCGGAGCACCACGACGAGCTGCTGTTCATCCTGCAGCATCAGACATCCGAGCTCTGGCTCAAACTGATCATCCACGAGTTGCGCGCGGTGCAACGGCACCTGGCCAAGGACGAGCTGCGGCCGGCCCTGAAGGGACTCGCCCGGGTCAAGCACATCCAGCGCACCCTGACCGAACAGTGGTCGGTGCTGGCCACCCTGACCCCCACCGAATACGCCCAGTTCCGCAGCTTCCTCGGCACCTCCTCCGGCTTCCAGTCCTACCAGTACCGGGCCGTCGAGTTCCTGCTCGGCAACAAGGACCGCCGGATGCTGAGCGTCTTCGACGACGCGCCCGCCGCCCGGGAACTCCTCGAGGACGCCCTCGGCAGCCCCAGCGTCTACGACGAGTTCCTGCACTTCCTGGCCCGCCGCGGGCACGCCGTCCCGGTCGAGATCCTGCAGCGCGACGTCACCGAGGCGTACGACTACCAGCCCACCCTGGTGCCCGTGTTCCGCGAGATCTACGAGAACGCCGACCAGAACTGGGACGTCTACGAAGCCTGCGAGGAACTCGTCGACCTGGAGGAGAACTTCCAGCTCTGGCGGTTCCGGCACCTCAAGACGGTGGAACGGACCATCGGCGTCAAACGGGGGACCGGCGGCTCCAGCGGGGTGTCGTTCCTCAAGGCGGCCCTGGACCTCACGTTCTTCCCGGAACTGTTCGCCGTGCGTACCGAGATCGGAGTTCCTCGTTGAGCGACCTGCTCGCCCGCGCCGCAGCCCTGGACGCCGCCGACCCCCTCGCGCCGCACCGGGACGCGTTCCTCACCCCGCCCGGCAGCGACCTGCTGTCGTACCTGGACGGCAACTCGCTGGGCCGGCCCCTGGAGGCGACCGCCCGGACGGTCGAGGAGTTCGTCCGCGAACAGTGGGGCGGCCGTCTGATCCGCGGCTGGACCGACGGCTGGCTGGAATGGCCGCTCACCCTCGGGGACCGGCTCGGCGCGATCGCCCTCGGTGCCGCGCCCGGCCAGACGGTGATCGCCGACTCGACGACCGTCCTGCTCTACAAGCTGGCCCGCGCGGCCGTCGGCGCCCGCCCCGGCCGTCGCAAGGTCGTCCTGGACACCGACAACTTCCCCACCGACCGGTACGTGCTGGAGGGCATCGCCGCCGAACGTGACCTCACCCTGGTCTGGATCGAGACCGACCCGGTGACCGGGATCCACCCGTCGCAGGTCGCCGCGGCGGTCGACGAGGAGACGGCGCTCGTGCTGTTCTCACACGTCGCCTACCGCTCCGGCTGGCTCGCCGACGTCGCGGAGATCAACCGGATCGCGCACGCGGCGGGCGCGCTGACGCTGTGGGACCTGTGCCACTCCGCCGGATCCGTGCCGGTCGCGCTGGACGACTGGGGTGTGGACATCGCGGTCGGCTGCACCTACAAATACCTCAACGGGGGGCCGGGGGCGCCGGCGTTCGCCTACCTGCGCCGGGAGCTGCACGAGACGGTGCGCCAGCCGATCCAGGGCTGGATGGGCCACCGGGCGTCGTTCGAGATGGGCCCGCGATACGAGCCGGCGGCCGGGATCCGTGCCCTGCTCAGCGGGACCCCACCGATCCTGGCGATGGTGCCGCTGCACGCCAACCTGGACATGCTGGAATCGGCCGGCATCGAGGCGGTCCGGACGAAATCGTTGCTGCTCACCGACTATGTGCTGGAGCTGGCCGACACCTGGCTGGCGCCGCACGGCGTCACGGTGGTCAGCCCACGCGACCAGGACCGGCGTGGCGGCCACGTCACCCTGCGACGACCCGGATTCGAGCGGCTGCTGGAGCCGTTGTGGAATGGCGGCGTGATTCCCGACTACCGCCGCCCCGACGGCCTGCGCATCGGCCCGGCGCCGCTGAGCACCGGCTTCGCCGAGGTCCACGACGGCCTGGCCCTGCTCCGTGACCTGGTGGAGAAGCACCGGTGAGCATCGAGGAGGAACCGGCTGCCGGATGTTGCGGTGGGGCCTCGGGCGGCTGTGCGGTGGCCGCGCTGCGCCGTACCCCGTGTACCGCGACAGTCACGCGAAGCGCCGTCCAGCCCTCTGCGACCTGGCTGCTGGCCGACTCCGTCTGGTGGGGTGGGCGGCTGCGGAACGGTGTCGCGCTGCGGGTCGACGGCGGTGGCCGGGCCAAGCCGATGCCGGCCGAGATGGCGCCCGCCGACAGCCGCAGCCTCCCCGGAACGCTGCTACCCGGCCTGATCGACGCGCACGTGCACTCAGCGCTGGTCGACCTCGCCGCGGTGCGGGCCGGTGGCATCGCCGCGGTCTGGGACCTCGGCGCCGACCCCGCGGTCGTCGCCGACTTGGCGGCGAAGGCACGGGGGCTTCCGCTGATCCGCTATGCGGGACCGTTCCTGATCGCTCCGGGCGGCTATCCCAGCGACCGGTCGTGGGCGCCCGCCGGCAGCTGGCGGGAGATCCACTCCGCCGCGGACGGGGCCGATGCCGTCACGGAGGCCTCCGGGCACGGTGCCTCGCTGATCAAAGTGACCGCGCACGCCGGAGGGCCGATGCTGCCGCAGGGCACCCTCGACGCCGTCGTGACGGCCGCGCACGCGGCGAGGCTCCCGGTCGTCGTGCACGCCGAAGGGCCCGGCACGGTTGCCGCGGCGTTGGCCGCCGGTGCGGACATGCTGGCGCACACACCCTGGTCGGAGCCGCTCGACGACGGCCTGCTCCGGGAGAGTGCCGAGCGGATGCGCTGGATCAGCACGCTCGACATCCACGGCCGGGGACAGACCAACCCCGCTGTCGAGACCGCGCTGCGCAACCTGCGGCTCTTCCTGGGGTACGGCGGAAGCGTCCGTTACGGGACCGACCTCGGCAACGGTCCGCTCCCGGTCGGCGTCAACGCCCGCGAGATCCGGCTGTTGCAGTCGGCGGGTCTGACCCCTGACGACATCCTCACCGCGATGACCGAATCCGACAGCCCTGCCCTGTCTCTGGTCCCGGGCGGGCTGGACCGCGAGCCGACAGCGTTCGCCGACTCGCTGGCCACCGCCCAGGTCATCCCCCGCGACTAGACACCTTTCGCAGTCAGGGTCTGCCTCTGTGGTGATTTAGGGCGCTCAGCACGCCCGAATTCACCACACCCACAACAGTGTGGTGATTTCGGGCGGCCAGCGCGCCCGTATTCACCACACCACCAGGGGTGTGTTGATTTGGGGCGTCCAGCGCGCCCGAAGTCCCCACACCACCAGGGGTGTGTTGATTTGGGGCGTCCAGCGCGCCCGTATTCACCACACCGCCAGGGGTGTGGTGAATTGGGGCGTCCAGCGCGCCCGAAGTCACCACGCGGATGGGCTTCGCACCCTGACCACGGAACGTGTCTAGACACGTTCGGTGCTCGACATCCGCGTGGTGATCGGGGGCGCAGGGAGGGTGAGCGTGGGCTCCCGCCGCGCTGGTGGCGGCGGGAGGTGTGGTGCTCCTGGGTGCTGCTCGGCGCGTACCCCCGAGGCGGCCTCGGCGCGTACCCCCGAAGCGGCGTGCGAGATCCGCCCGCCGGGGCCGAACCTCGGCAGGGCCACGACGAGCAGGCCGCCTGCCGCCGATCTCAGCGAATCCGCCCGGATCTGCCCCTCGTGTCAGAGAGTGACGGAAACGCCGGTGGTGGCGCTCTGCCGGGCGGCGTCCAGGATCTCCATGTTGCGGACGGTGTCCCAGGGATCCACCGGCAGCGGCGCACCGGTCAGGATCGACTCGGCCACTGCTGGGTAGAACGTGTCCCAGCGACCCCGGCAGCTCTCCACGGGGGCGCCGGTCGCGCCGCGGTGCAGGTGACCCCAGTTGCGCTCCGGCTCGACACCCCAGCGATCGGCCAGCTTGGCCGGGGTCTTGCCGGCCTTGAGCAGCGTCTCCTGGTGGTCCAGCTCGGGGGAGATGTACGTGCTGAGCGTGCCGGTGACGCGGAACCGGGGTCCCGGGCCGGGCTGGCGCCAGCTGCCCCAGAGGTGCGACTCGACGCCGCCGCTGTGGTGCAGGGCGATGAAGAAGTCGTCGTCGAGCGGCGCGCCGCGCATCTCGGCGTGCACGCGGGTGACCGGTCCGTGCAGCTGGACGGCCTGGTCGACGAGGTGGGAGCCGAAGTCGAGGAGGGTGCCGCCGCCGGCCGCGGGAGGCTCGCGGTCGGGCGCCCAGCGTTCCATCCGGGACTCGAAGCGCCGGACGTCGCCGAGGGAGCCCTTCTCGATCAGTTTGCGCAGGGTGAGGAAGTCGGAGTCCCAGCGCCGGTTCTGGTAGACGGTGAGCGGCACACCGGCCGTCTCCGCCTCGGTGACCAGCTTGCGGGCGGATTCGGCGTCGAGTGTGAAGGGCTTGTCGACGACGGTGACCAGACCGGCGGCGATGGCCTCGCGGGCCAGCGTGGCGTGGCTGTCGGCGGGTGTGGAGATCGCCACGGCCTGGGCGCCGGCCTCGGCGAGTGCGGCGACCGAGTCGAAGGTGGCGACGCCGGGGTGGTCCTCGGCGACCTGTGCCCTGCGCTCCGGCGACGTGGTGACGACGCCGACGAAATCGACGTTCAGGGCTGAGGCGATGAGCGGTGCGTGGAACACGCGTCCGCCGCTGCCGTAGCCGACCAGTCCGAACTTCACCCGCTCGATCATGTCCGGAAGTTTTTCACATGGATTGCCATCCTGTTGCATGCCAATCGGCCCGTGACGGTGTGATGCGTACCCCATTACCGTCCGTGCGGATGCCGATGGGCGGAAAACGTTGTAGTACGCGCGCCGGAAAGTGGAACGGATCAAGAGAAAGGCCAGGTACCGCGCCTGTCGGATGGATGACGACATGGTCGGTTCGGGCTGTGCGCGATGTTCAATCGGATCCATGGAACCCGCTCAGAAGGACCGTACGCCGTTCGCCGACATCGACGGCCTGTCAGCACAGATGTCCGCGATGGTGTTGGCGGCCCTGACCGAGATGGGGCAGCATCCGGAGATCCGCCGGGTGCGCCGCACGGCCTACGAGCAGCTGCGCCCCGCCCCGGGACAGCGGCTGCTCGACGCCGGCTCCGGCAGCGGTGAGGTGGCCCGGCTGCTGGCCGCCGAGGTCGGCACGTTCGGCGAGGTGGTCGCGGTGGACCACGCCGCATCGGTGACCGCGGCCGCGGTCGGCCTGCACGACGGCTCCAACGTGCGGTACCTGACCGGCGACGTCTGCGCGCTCGACCTGCCCGGCGGCGGATTCGACGGGGTCTGGTGCGAGCGGGTCCTGCAGCACGTCGACGACCCCGACGTGGCCATCGCCGAGATGATCCGGGTGACCCGGCCGGGCGGCCGGATCTGCCTGATCGACACCGACTGGTCGTCGCTGGCGTTCGACGGGATGCCGTCCGGGCTGGGCGAGGTGGTGCTCGACCACGCCTGCGGGCACTTCACCCCGCGCCGGCTGGACATGGGCCGCACCCTGCGCCGGCGGATGGTCGCCGCCGGTCTGCGTGACCTCAGCGCCACCCCGGTGACCTGCCTGTTCGGCACTCCCGAGTCGGCCGCCGTGGTGCTGCCGATGGTCAACCCGAGGGTGCCGGAGGACAAGTGGCCCACCCCGCCGGGCGTCCGCGACGAGTGGCTGGAGTGCGTGGCGGCGGCCGGCGCGAGCGGGACCTTCCTGGCCGTGCTGACCATCTGGGTGGTGGCCGGCACGGTCGGCGTCAGGACGTGACCGGTTGCATCCGGTCGAGCAACTGGTCCAGCGGCATGCTGGCGAAACCGATCCGGACGTCGCTGTGCGCGTACGGCAGCCAGAACCGGCCGTCGTGCACCATGCCGCCGCAGGAGTAGAGGACGTTCGGGACGTACCCCTCCCGTTCGGTCTCGTCCGGGTCGAGCAGGCCCTCCGGCAGGTCGGCGATCACCCGCTCGGGGTTCTCCAGGTCGAGCAGCATGGCGCCGATCGCGTACCGGCGCATCGGGCCGACGCCGTGGGTGAGCACCAGCCAGCCGGCCTCGGTCTCGATCGGCGAGCCGCAGTTGCCGACCTGGATCAGATCCCAGCCGCGGTGCGGGACGAGCAGCGGACCGGCCGGCTGCCAGCGGTGCTGGTCGTCGCGGACGGCCAATCCGAGGGTCTCGCCGTCGGAGCGGCAGAGCGCCATCTTCTTCCCGCCGATGTATCTCGGGAACAACGCCATGCCCTTGTTGCGGGCGGCCGGCCCGTGCAGCGTGGTCACCTCGAAATGCCGCAGGTCCCGGGTGTAGATCACCCGACCGGAGATGTTGAACCCGTCGTACGCGGTGTAGGTCGCCTGGTACGCCGGGCGCCCGTCCGGGTCGACCACCTGCACGAATCGGGCGTCCTCCATGCCCCGGCTCTCGCTCGGGGTGGCCGGCCAGAGCACCCGCTGGTGCAGGGGCATGGCGGCCGGGAAGGTCACCGCGTAGTCGTCGTGCACGATCCGCCGGAGCAGGTCGAGCGTCATCGGCGTGGTCGGGCGGGCCTGCAGCTCGTGCGGGATGTGGCTGAGGACGTCCTCGAACTCCTGGTCGTCGAAGCGTTCCGGGAGGGCGTTCAGGACGTACGCCGAGGCCTCGTTGTCGATGTCGTCGTCGCCGAGCGCCGCGAACAGCTGGTGTCGCATGTGCTTGGCGCCGACCCGGGTGCCGATCGCCAGCGGCCCGTCCCGGTCCTCCAGCCGGATCGTCGCCCCCGGCCCGAGGATCACGCTGCAGAAGCCGACCGAGGAGATGTGCCCCTCGCCGATCTGCCGCAGGCTGACCGCCGCCCGCAGCTCACCGGCCGCGAGCCCGATCTGGTCGGGGTGCGGGACGATCGACGGGTTGCAGAGGGCGGCCGCCTCCACCGAGAACTCGTGACTGAAGTACGCCCCGATGAGGCTGCGCGCCGACGGCGACAGGTCGGCCTCCGGCGGCACCCGGTGCTGGACGACCTCGTAGTGGTGCTGGAACACCGCCAGGATGTCGTGGTGCCGCCCGGAGAAGCGGGTCAGCACGTCGTCGAGCATGCGGGTGATGTCGGCCTCGTCGAGCTGCAGGATGCGCTCGATCAGGCAGGAGGCCCGGTTGTGGGGTGAATTGGCGTCCTCGCCGGGCACGAACAATTTGATCACCACGCGGCGCCCGTCGGGGGCCATGGTGATGGTGTGCCGGGTGATGTCGGTCGCGTTCATCGTTGCGGTCATGCTAAGCCGCCCCTGACGGTCGGGTCGCGCTCCGGATCGCCAGCGTGCGGGCATGCTGCAGCGTGGAGACGAGCGCGAGGGTGGATTCGGCTCCCTGATTCAGATTAGGACCTTCCGCCGTCAATCCGTCATAACATCCGCCAGTATCCGGGTCCCACATCACCGATCCGCCGTCGTTGTCGCCGAGGAACCAGGTGATCGCCTGGAACAGCGGGGCGTCCCAGCGCTCGTCGCCGGTCACGGCGGCGGCGGTGGCGCAGGCGTCGGCGGTGGCGGCGGCCTCGATCGGCTGCTGGTCGAACCGGGCGAGCGGCTCACCGGGACGCCAGCCGGCTACCGGGACGGTGGAGAGCCGGCCGTGGTGCTCCTGCATGCCGCACAGCCAGGCGAGCATCCGCAGGCCGTCGCCGAGCAGCGCCTCGTCGCCGAGCAGATCACCGGCTGCGATGATCACCTCGGCGAGGGCCGGGTTCGCGTACGTCAGCTCGCGCTCCGGCCACACCCAGTCCGGATCCGAGCCGGGCACGCCGATCACGGTCGCCGCGTCACCGAGCAGTTCGGCTGCTCCGCTGTCGTGCGGGTCGGCGCGCAGCAGCTCGGCGGCGCCCAGCCCGGCGAACGCCATCGCCCGCGGCCACGGCGACCGGCGGCGGGCGCCCTGCCGGAAGGCGGTCAGGGCCTCCCGGCGGATCCACGGCGCCCCGGATCGGGACGCCGCGGTGCCCAGCCCCCACAGGGCCCGCCCCCACCAGTCGCCGGCCGACGGCTCGTCCAGCCACCGCCGGTCGTAGCCGAGCCGGTTGCGGAAACCGCCGTCCGGTCCCTGGGCGTGGGTGAGGAACGCCAGGTAGCGCTCGGCCAGCCTGATCAGATCCGGTCCGGGGTGCGGTTCGCGGGCGATCACCAGCAGGCCACGGGACACGTCGTCCACGCAGTACCCGTGCTCGCGCCGGACGATGGCGTAGCGGGCGTGTTCGAGCAGCCCGGTGTCGTCGGAGAGCCGGTGCACGTGGTCCCAGCGCGGCGCCGGGACGTCGGTGATCCGGATCGGCGGCGGCAGCAGCCTCAGAGATCCGGTGGTCATGCCGGGATGGTGGCCGCGGCGGCGAGAGGAAGACGATCGGCGAGCAGGCGCCCGGCCAGGGCCTGATATCGGGCCGCCACGGCAGGCCAGCGCAGAGTCGGCCCGCCGGCCAGGCCGGTGAGCCGGCCGGTCAGCCCCGGTTCGGTGATGATGTGCCGGATCGCCATCGCCATCGCCTCCGGGTCCTGGTGCGGGACGAGCAGCCCGGGACCGTCGGCGAGCAGTTCCACCGCGTGCGGGAACTCGGTGGCCACCACCGGCACGCCCGCGCCGACCGCCTCGATCAGCACGCCCGAGGTGACCTGTTCGGTCGAGTCGTACGGCAGGACCACCGCGTCGGCCGACCGGATCAGCCGGGACAGGTCGGCGGGTTCCATGTAGACGTCGGACCACTGCACGCAGTCCTCGACGTCCAGTTCGGCCGCCAGCTCCTTCAGCGAGTCCCGGTACGCGTCACCCCACTGGTCGAGCACCTTGGGGTGGGTCCGGCCGGCCACCGTGTAGAGCGGCCGGGGCTCGACGTCGTCGAGGAAGGCGAGCGCCCGCAGCGCCCACTCGATGCCCTTGCCCGGTCCGAGCAGTCCCCAGGTGAGCAGGTGCGGCCGGTCGTGACTCTCGCGGGGCACACCCAGGTGCGAGCCGGCGCCGTGCGGGATCACCGTGATCTTGTGCGGGTCGACGGCGTAGAGCTCGGTGAGACGCCGCCGGGCGGTGTCGGTCATGGTGATCACGGCGTCGGCGGTCCGCACGATCTGCTCCAGGACGGTCCGCTGCATCTCGTCCGGGTGGGTCAGCACGGTGTGCAGGACGACGATCGACGGGATCCGCAGCGCCTGGAGCACCGGCAGCACCTCGGTGCCGGTGTCGCCCGGGTAGATGCCGTACTCGTGCTGCACGATCGCCACGTCGAAGCGGTTGAGCGCGGTGGCGGCCGCGACCCAGCCGCCGGGCCGGTCGGTGTGCCAGGTGTGCACGACTCGCGGCGCGGACCGGTCGAGCGCGATCCCACCCCCGGTGGTGTCGTCGCCGGCGAGCAGCCGTACCACTCCCGACCCTCCGGTCCCACTGAGGTGGGTGGCGAGCGCGGCATTGAATGTCGCCAAACCGCATTGGGTCGGGGGATAAGTGCTCAGGAACCCGTAGGTCGCGGGCATGACAGGCCTTTCTTCTCGGCCGGCCGCCTCCCCGCAGGCCGGACTCAGCGCTGTGTGAACAGCGCAAAGACAGCCGAGTAATGATGCCCGTTTAACGCGCAATTCACATTGTGACGTTAACAAGATCTAACTAATGACCGGCTATCTTCCGGTAAATCTCCAAGTAGTCGGACACCATGCGCTCGGCGCAGAAGCGTTCCCGGGCACGAGCGGAGCAGGCGGCACGGTCCAGTCGTGGGAGGCGCGCGACGGCGAGTACCGCCTCGTCCACCGTGTCCACCAGGAAGCCCGTCACACCCTCGTCGATCACCTCCGTCATCGAACCCTTCCGGTACGCCACCACCGGCGTCCCGCAGATCATCGACTCCACGACGGAGAGCCCGAACGGCTCGGCGAACCGGATCGGGTGCAGCAGCGCGGCGCCCGATCCGAGAATCGCCGCCCGGCGGTCCGGCCCGATCGGGCCGAGGTGCACCACGGCTTCCCCGTCGACATGGGGTTCCACGCTTTCGGCGAAGTAATCCTGGTCCTGGACTATTCCGCAGATGAGCAGCCGCCGGCCGGCCCGCCGGGCGATCTCGATGGCGATGTCGGTGCCCTTGTCCGGATGGATCCGCCCGAACACGATCAGGTCGTCGCCGGCCGGGCGCGCGGTGAAGGGGAGGCCGGCGAGGTCGACCCCGTGGTGGACGGTGGCGACGTAGTCCAGGTCCGGCGAGCGGTCGCTGTCCGAGATCGCGACGAAGTGCGAGCGGGCCCGTTGGTACGCGGGCAGGATGTTCGCCCCGGAGAAACCGTGCACGGTGGTGAGCATCGGTGCCCGGCAGTGCGCCGAGAAGGCCAGGGGCAGCCAGTCCAGATGGTTGTGGACCAGGTCGAACTCGCCGGACCGGGCCAGCGCGTGACCGACGTGGATCGCCTCCCAGACGCGGCCGTCGATCGCCGGGTCCTCCTCGTACCCGGTGGCGACGACGCCGTCCAGGGTGGCGGTGGTGACCGAGTCGAGGGTGGCGAAGAGGGTGACGTCCACGCCGCGGGCGGTCAGCCCGTCGGCGAGCAGCCCGGTGATCAGTTCCCAGGGGCCGTAGTGGCGTGGTGGCGTCCGCCAGGCGATCGGCCCCAGCAATGCGATCCTCATGGCAGACACCGCTTCTCGTCCGGGGACACGTCAGCAGTATGTCCACTCGCGATCGAGATGTGCGGGGATTTGCTACAGAGGGCATCATGAATTTCTCTCTCGATCCACCTCCGTCGGCCCGCGCGACACTGGCGGCGGCCGTCGCCGTCGTGACGGTGGCCGCCGGTGCGCTGCTCGGCGCGTCACCCGCCGCCGCGGCCACCCCGGTGTCGATCATCGACGCCGCCACGGTCGGCACGTACAAACTGCAGACCGACCCGGCGGAATGGGCGACGTTCGAGCAGCGCATCGCCGCCGTGGAGGGCGGGGGCGCGGTGTCGACGGCCTCGACGCTCGACGTCGCGCTGTCCGGGCAGCAGACCGGCCGCAAGGGACTCTGTCACTACCCGAACCTGCTGCCCACGAAGTACGTGCCCGACGGTTTCTGCTGGAACACCACGGACGATCGGAGCAGCAACTACTCGAAAACCGGTGGCTGGGTGCCGCAGGGGCTGACCGCCAGCCACGACGGCGACAACGTCAACGGCATGATCGACGGCAACCACATCTATCTGGCGTCGTGGTACTGGGGGATCAACGAGTCCAAGAACGAGTTCACCCGGATCTCGATGACGGCGAACTCGGCGGTCGGCAACTCGTACGGTCACGTGCTGCTGGTGGCGCCGACCGAGTCCGGCTTCGAGGCGGTCAAGGGCAACCACGCCGACGGCATCACCTGGTACGGCAACCGGCTGTTCGTGGCCAACAGCGGTGAGCTGCAGGTCTACGACATGCGGCACATCTGGCGGATGAACAGCCTGGGCACCGACGTCGGGATCTCCGGCGGCACCTCGTCCGCGTGGGGCCACCAGTGGGTGATGCCGATGATCGGCCGGTACTGGACCCGGACCAAGGGCTCCGGCAGCTGCCAGACCACCACCGGGGCGACGCCCTGCTTCAGCTCGCTGAGCCTGGACCGCACCGGCACCGACGGCCTGATCGCCGCCGAGTGGAAGTCCGGCGCGGCCGGCGGCCGGATCATCCGGTGGCCGCTGAACGCCTCCACCGCCCTGCCCCGCGCCGACGACGGCAGCGCGTACGGCACGGTGACCGCGGTGGCCGGGTACTCGTCGCCGATCTGGGAGATGCAGGGCGCGGCGACCGACGGCACCAACCTGTACATCAGCGGGCGGTGCCCGGACAGTGCCAACGAGGACCCGAACAGCGCGGACGCGTACTCCTGCATCCACCGGGCGGTGCCCGGCCAGGAACCGCACGTCATCGCGCTGACCCCGCCGCTGAGCCAGAACCTGTCCTTCTCGAGATTCTCCGGCCGCCTGTGGGGGCTCAACGAGCGCATCGACAGCGTCGTGGGGAAGCGGGTGGTCTTCTCCATCGACGTGACCCCGTAGCCGTCCCAGGGGATCGGATGGCGGGAAAAAAGACACCGGACCCGATACGTTACGGGCATGCGGTCTGACGAGTGGTGGAAGAAAGCGGTCGTCTACCAGATCTACCCGCGGAGTTTCGCCGACTCCGACGGCGACGGCATGGGCGACCTGCGCGGTGTGATCGATCATCTCGACCACCTCGCCGAACTCGGGGTGGACGTGTTGTGGTTCTCCCCGATCTACCCGTCCCCGCAGGACGACAACGGTTACGACATCAGCGACTACCAGGACATCGAACCGCTCTTCGGTGACCTGGCCACCTTCGACGAGCTGCTGGCCGGGGTGCACCACCGGGGCATGAAACTGATCATGGACCTGGTGGTGAACCACAGCTCGGACGAGCACGCCTGGTTCCAGGAGAGCCGGTCGTCGAAGGACGGTCCGAAGCGGGACTGGTACTGGTGGCGCCCGGCCCGCGACGGCATGGAACCCGGCACGCCGGGCGCGGAGCCGACCAACTGGGGCTCGGTGTTCGGCGGGCCGGCCTGGGAGTACGACGAGAAGACCGGCGAGTACTACCTGCACCTGTTCTCGCGGAAGCAGCCCGACCTCAACTGGGAGAATCCCGAGGTCCGCGAGGCGGTGTACGCGATGATGCGCTGGTGGCTGGACCGCGGCGTGGACGGGTTCCGGATGGACGTCATCAACATGATCTCCAAGGACACGTCGTTGCCGGACGGGCGGCTGAGTGCCGGTACGGCGTACGCGGACGGCTCCGCCGCGTACGTCGGCGGCCCCCGCCTGCACGAGTTCCTGCAGGAGATGCACCGGGAGGTGTTCGCCGGCCGGGAGGGTCTGCTGACCGTCGGCGAGATGCCCGGCGTCACCGTGGACGAGGCACGGCTGCACACCGACCCGGCCCGGCAGGAGATCGACATGGTCTTCCAGTTCGATCACGTCTGGGTGGACCGCGGGACCGATCCGTGGATGTTGCAGCCGTTGCAGCTCACCAAGCTCAAGGCGATCCTCGGGCGCTGGCAGGCCGGTCTCGCCGACCTGGGCTGGAACAGCCTGTACTGGAACAACCACGACCAGCCGCGGGTGGTCTCCCGGTACGGCGACGACGGCCCGGAACACCGGGTGGCGTCGGCGAAGATGCTCGGCGCGGTGCTGCACCTGCACCGCGGCACGCCCTACGTCTATCAGGGCGAGGAGCTGGGCATGACGAACTATCCGTTCGGCGGGATCGAGGACTTCCGGGACATCGAGGCGCTCGGGCACTACCGTCAGGCCCTCGACCTGGAGGGCCGGACGCCGGACGAGGTGCTGACCGTGCTGCGGGCCCGGGGACGTGACAACGCCCGGACACCGATGCAGTGGGACGCCTCGCCGCAGGCCGGGTTCACCACCGGCACGCCGTGGCTGGCGGTCAACCCGAACCACCGCGAGATCAACGCGGCGGCGCAGCGGGACGACCCGGACTCGGTGTTCCACTGGTACCGGCAACTGATCGAGCTGCGGCACACCGAGCCGGTCGTGGCCGGCGGCGACTTCACCATGCTGCTGCCGAACGACGAGCGGCTCTACGCGTTCACCCGGCGGCTCGACGACACCGAGCTCCTGGTGATCGGCAACTTCACCGGGGAGACGGTCGGTGCCGAGATCGAGGACGCCGCGGCGTGGTCGTCAGCGGAACTGCTGCTGACCAACGCCGCGGCGCCGGACGATCTGAGGCTCGGGCCGTGGCAGGTGGTGGTGTACCGCCGCACGGTCAGGCGGTGATGACCGGCCACGCGTACCCGAGCAGGGCGAACGCCGCACCGAGCAGGGCGAGGCTGAAGCCGCGCGTGGCGATCGGCAGAGCCGCGATCACGAGCAGAATCACGGCGATGATGTAGAAGAGTCCCTGGATGGACATAATCGGCTCCTTATCAGGTGATGTGGGGGTCGGGCGGCGACGCAGTACCCCCACATCGAGGAGCGTTAAACCACGCTCACTATCACCGACGAGCTGTGCCGCACGGTCGTGTCCGTCGAAACCATCCGGACGGCGGACGCGACCGGCTCCCCGGTGCCGTGGTTGCGCAGCCAGCGGGGGTGCGCGCCACCGGCCACCAGCAGCCGGATCCGGTGCCCCGGACGGAACCGGTGTGCCGTGGATCCCATGTCGACGACGACCCGCCCGCCGGTGAACCGGGTCAGCCCGTCGCACACGTTGACCGACTTGCCGGACGGGTCCACATCGCAGAGACGGGCGAACAGGTCGGCACTGGCCGCCGTGGTCGTGGCGTCGAACTCGGCGTGCACCGTGCCCATCACCTCGACCGCCCCCGTCAGCGGCTCGGTGCTGAACAGCAGCACGTCGGACCGGGCCTCCAACTCGGCGTTGTCGTACGTCCCCTGGGTCTTCGACTGCAGCGCGCCGCCGATCGACGGGGTGGGGTCGGCCGGGTCGTACCGGAAGGTGCTCGCCCCCGGACCGGGCCCCGCGCGCAGGCCGTCCGCGGCGAGGAAGAAACGCCGGGGCTCGGCGGGCGGCGGCCAGTCGGGGAGGTCACGCCACTCGTCCGCGCCGCCGACGTGCACCCGGACCGGGGTCGCCGGCTCCCGGCCGCGCAGGGCCCGCAACGCCCACGGGTAGGACTCGGCCCAGCCCTTGTCGAGGATGCCGGTGTGCGTCCACGGGCCGATCAGCAGGTCAACCGGCAGCCCGGCGTCGCGCCGGTGCCGGTAGAGGTCGATGAACTGGCCGGTGGTGAAGTCGTGCCAGCCGGTGCTCAGGCTCAGTGGCACCGGCAGGGCCCGGGCGGCCGCGGTGAGGTCGGCGCCGCGCCAGTAGTCGTCGTCCGGCTCCGGCGAGGTCAGCCACGCCTCGAACTCGGGACGGCGGCCGCCCATGGCCGTGCGGTAGGCCTCGATCAACGGCAGCCCGAAGACGGCCTTCTTCCAGTGGCGCTGCAGCCGGATCAGCAGGCGGACGTTGTCCCGGAACATGTTGGCGTTGCCGAACAGGTTGAGACCGCCGACCAGGGAACGCTCCAGGGCGAACGCGCCGCCCGGCCAGAAGAACGAGTGCGGGTGGGTCAGGCCGACCTGGCAGACCGCGCCGCGCCACTCCGGCGGCGGATCGGCGGCGAGCGAGAGCTGGCTGTAGGTCATGTAGCTCGCGCCGAGTGTGTGGAACTCGCCGGTGAACCAGTCCTGCTTGCGCAGCCACTCGATCGCGGCCTGACCGTCCGGCGCCTCGTTGCGCCAGGTGTGGAACTCGCCGTCCGATCCGCCGGTGGCCCGGCTGCTCTGCAGGATCACGTGGAAGCCCTGCTCGGCGTAGGCGGCGCCGTAGACCATGTTCCACGGCCAGCCGCCGCGGATGTAGGTGGCGCGGATCAGGATCGTCGGGCACGGCTCGTCGGTGACCGGCGCGTAGTGGTCGGCCAGCAGGGTGGTGCCGTCGGCGCCGGGCACCCGCAGGGCGGGTTCCCAGACGACGTCATAGCGTGCGGGCGGGCCCTGCCGGGCCCGGCGCCGCCACAGACGGAGGGACAAGGGCAGTCTTCGCATGGCGCAGCTCCCTTTTTCGTACGCTGTACCAAAAACAGTACCAGGAGGTTTCCCGTGGCACGAGGTCGTCCACCGGCATTCACGCGGTCGCAGGTCGTCACCGCCGCGATCCGGGTCGCCGACAGCGAGGGGCTGGAGGCCGTCACCATGCGCCGGATCGCGTCCGAGATCGGTGCGGGGGTGATGTCGCTCTACACGTACGTGCCGGACCGCGAGCACCTGGCCGACCTGATGGTCGACACCGCAGCCGGGGAGTTCGCCCTGCCGGAGATCACCGGTGACTGGCGTGCCGACCTGCTGGCCCTGCTGACCGTGCAGCGCGAGCTGATGCGTGCCCACCCGTGGATCCCGTCGGTGCTGGCCGGCCGGCAGCTGGCCGGGGTCAACCTGCTCAGGTTCCTGGAGCACGGCCTGCGGGCGCTGGAGCCGGCCGGCCTGCCCGGCGTCACCCGGATGACCCTGCTCGGCCTGTTCACCGGATTCGTCACCGCATATGTGACCGGCGAACGCGCGGGCCGCACGGACGCCCGCGACGGTGCCGAACAGATCGCCGCGGCCGTGACGAGCGGGGAGTTCCCGCTGCTCGCCGCGGTGCTGGCGGAGGGCGGCGACCCGGATCTGGACTTCGCCCGGATCGCCGACTGGGTCATCACCGGCCTGGTAGATCGAGCCGCGGCTGGGTAACACCCCTGTCATGAGCAGTCACGTGATGCGCCCGAGCCGTTCGGTACCGCCCTGGCCCGCCCTGGCCGGTTTCGGGGCCGCGGTCGCCGTGGCCGCCCTGATCGGTGGCCTCGGCGTGTCCGGCACCGCCGGGGAGTACCAGAGTCTTCAGCAGCCGGACTGGGCACCGCCCTCGTCGGTCTTCGGTCCGGTCTGGAGCATCCTGTACGCGATGATCGCCGTCAGCGGCTGGCTGGTCTGGCGGCGTACCGGTTGGTCGCCGGCGTTGAACTGGTGGGTCGCCCAGCTGGTGGTGAATGCGATCTGGACGCCGATCTTCTTCGGATTCGGCCAGTACGGACTGGCCCTCTTCGACATAGTGGTGCTGTGGGTCCTGATCGGCGTGACCGTGTGGAGGTTCCGGCCGGTCTCCCGTCTCGCGGCGGGTCTGCTGCTGCCGTACTGGGCGTGGGTCACCTTCGCGACCGCCCTGAATGCCACTATCTGGACAATGAACTAGAAATCTGAGCTTTTTTCGCAGAACTTCCCACGTGTCACTTCCGGCACGGGCAAGGTGACACGAGGTCACCGGAATGCCAACGGGGAGTTCACATGCGCCGCAACCGGCTCACCGCCCGTCTCGTCACCGCCCTGGTCGCGGCCACGCCGGCCGTCGCCCTCGCCGTCGTGGCAGCCGCACCGCCGCAGCCGTCCGGCCCGGCGGGCGTGGCCGGGCGAGCCGGCCCGCTGGTCCAGACGTTCCCGTTCGGCGCCACCGGAGCCCTGCGGCCGGTCGCCGCCACGTCCTCCGCCGAACTACCGGCCCGCGCCACCGAACCGTTCAGCATGCTCGGCGTGACCTGGGCGAACCCGCGCGCCCGCGCCCGCGGCACGATCGAGGTGCGGACCCGGGCGGCCGGCACCGGACGGTGGAGCCCGTGGCGTGCGCTGGAGACCGACAACCCGGACGCGTCCGGCGGCGCCGAAGGTGCCCGCGGCGCCAGCGACCCGCTCTGGGTCGGCCCCTCGGACGGCGTCCAGGCCCGGATCGCCGACCCGGCCGGCCGGCCGCTCCCGGACGACCTGCGCATCGATCTGATCAACCCGGACGGCGAGCAGGTGCGGACCGCCCCGGCCCGCCCCCGGATGGCGCCGGTGTCCGCGCACTACCCGACCCGGCCGGTGCCGCGGATGGTCACCCGGGCCGGCTGGGGCGCCAACGAGGCCCTGGTCAAGGACGCGCCGGAATACACCGGCCCGATCCAGGTGGTCTTCGTGCACCACACCGCCACCGGCAACGACTACAGCTGCTCGCAGTCCTCCGCCATCGTCCGCGGCATCCAGGTCTACCAGGTGCGGAGCAAGGGCTGGGACGACATCGGCTACAACTTCCTGGTCGACAAGTGCGGCACGATCTTCGAGGGCCGCGGCGGCGGCGTGCACCGATCGGTGCTCGGCGCGCACACCCTCGGGTTCAACACCGACGCCAGTGCCGTCGTGGCGATCGGCGACTACCGGGGCACGGCGATCTCGTCCGCGGCCCGGGCGTCGGTGGCGCAGGTCGCGGCGTACAAACTGGGCGCCTGGGGCAGCCCGCCGCAGGGCCGGGTGGTCAAGGTCTCCGGCGGCAGCGACCGCTACCCCGCCGGGCGGCCCGCGTTGCTCAACCGGATCTCCGGACACCGGGACACCGGTGCCACCGAATGCCCGGGCAACGCGCTCTACGCCCAGCTGCCGGCGATCCGGGCGATCGCCGGGGCGGCCCCGTCCGGCCTGCGGATCCGGCGACTGAACAACACCATCGCGTACGCCGGACGGCACTACACCCGCGGACTGGTCCGCCCGCTCTGGGACCTGTCCACACCGACCCGGATGATCGACCACTTCGAGGTGTGGGTCGACGGACGGCTCCTCACCCTGGCACCCAACGGCCACCGGCTCTCCCGGATGAAACTGCCACGCGGACGGCACGCCGTGGTCGTCAAGGCGGTGCACCTGTCCGGGCGTACCTCGGCGACCGGCGCGACCGTGATCGCCGACCCGGTGCCCCCGCGATTCACCGCTGTGCCGCAGCTCAGCCTCCGGACCGGGACGATGGCCGACGCGGTGCCGGTCCGGCTGACCTGGACCGCCACCGACCCCTCCGGCCTGCGCGCGGCCCGGGTCGGCGGCGCCTCCCAGGCCGCCCTGGCCGGGGCCGCCCGGGCGCTGAACACCACGGCCCGGCTCGGCGAGACCGGCACCTGGGCGGTGACGGTCACCGACCGGGCCGGGAGCCGGCGGAGCTCGTCGGTCACGCGTACCCCGATGCTCCTCGCGGAGAGCGCGGCACGACGGACCGGAACCTGGCGCACCCTGCGTGACAACGGGTTCCTGGGCAGCGAGGCGGCCACCGCCTCGACCGCGGACGCCACGATGTCCTGGACCTTCACCGGGCGGGCGGCCGCCCTGGTGGTCGGGCGCACCGCCACCTCCGGCCGGGTCCGGATCAGCGTGGACGGTCGCTACCAGGGCGTCCTCGACCTGCGGTCGGACACCGCGAAGTACCGCCAGGTGGTGTGGAGCCGGCTGTGGCGCGACAGCGGCACGCACACCGTGACCGTGGAGGCGGAGGGCACCACCGGGCGCGGCTCGGTGATGCTGGACGGCCTCAGCTACCTGCGGTGACCGTTGTCAGCACCACCTTGCCGGGGCCGCGCCGGGACTCCACCAGCTCGTGCGCGCGGACCACGTCGTCCAGCGGGAAGGTGCGTACCTCGATGACGACCTCGCCCTCGGCCGCCAGCGCGACCACCTCGGCGAGACGCTGCGGGGACCGGCCGGCCCGGACCACCCGGGCGTCGTGCTCCTCCGCGGCCCGGTCGTCGACGATCGTGCCCACGCGGGCACTCGCGACACCGAGGGCGATCGACTGGGCGATGGCCTCACCACCGGCGGCGTCCAGGGCGACCGTCGGCGCGAGCCCGGCGGCCCGGACCGCGTCCACCAGGCCGGGGCCGTACGCCACCGGCACCGCACCCAGTCCACGCAGGTAGTCGTGGTTCTCCGGGCGGGCGGTGGCGACCACCGTCGCGCCGGCGAGCCGGGCCAGCTGGATCGCGACCGTGCCGACGCTGCCCGCCCCGGCGTGCACCAGCAGCACGTCGCCCGCGGTCACCGCCAGCTCGCGCAGGGCGCCGCCGGCCGTCTGGGAAGCCGCGACCAGGGCCGCTGCCGTCGGGAAGCCGATCGTCGCGGGCTTGGCGACCGCGTCACCGGCAGGGACGACGATCAGGTCGGCGGCGGCCCGGAACATCGCCGAACCGAGCACCTCGTCGCCCGCTGCCACGGTGCCGACGCCGTCACCCACCCGCTCGACCACACCCGAGTACTCCTGGCCGATGGTCTGACCGGGGAAGTCCGCCGGTGCCCAGGACATCCGGCCGCCCCGGTACGCGGTGTCGAAGGGCTGGACTCCGGCCGCGTGCACCCGCACCAGGATCTCGCCCGGACCGGGCTCGGGAACGGGCCGGTCGGCGATGTGCAGAACCTCGGGCGGACCGTACCTGTCGAAGACCACTGCTCTCATGGGACCAGCCTGATAGGTGAACCGAGGTCGAGGTCAAGGCCTTCGCCGGGGGAGTGGTTGACAGACCGCCCCCGGGGCGGGTCGATACGGTAAGCGGGTGTCTCAGATCCCGTGGTGGGGGCTGCCGCTGGTAGCCGTCGTGTTCGCGTTCGCCGGTGCCGTGGTGGCGCAACTCGTCTCCGCCCGTAACAACGACCTGCTCAGCCGGAAGCGACGCACCAGGCAGTGGTACGACGAACGTCGCGACGCCTACGTGCAGCTTCTGGCCGCCTTCGAACGCGCCACCTACCGGCTGCGGGCCGCGTACGAGGCCGGCGACAAACCGCCGTCGGCCATCGCCTACATAGATCAGGTCGGGCCGGCGCTGATGCCGGTCCGGCTGCTCGCGTCCGGGCCGGTCCGCAGTGCCGCCCTCGCGGTGCACCTGCAGCTGGAGCGGCTGCACGGCGACATGAACCCGGCCGGGGTGGTCGGCGTCGAGCCACGGACCCACTTCCGTGAGCTGATCGCCCAGGTCCCGCTGGTCATGCAGCAGTTCGAGGCCGCGGTCCGGGACGAGCTCGGGATCGCGAACACCCCACCGGATGCGATCCCGGCGGCGAAGAACGGGTCCGGCCGGATCCGCGCCATGCGACGGGTCCCCGCCGCGAAGACCGACAAGCCGGTGGGCTGACAAGGATCCTCATCTTTTCCGGGCCGTCGCGGTCGGGCAGGATCGAAGGGTGACCGATCATCCCGCACCCCTCGATCCTGTCTCCGCCGCCATCGTGGAGGGTGGCCTCGTCGCCATCCTCCGGGCCCCGACCTCCGACGGGTTCGCCGCGGTCGCCGACGTGCTCGTCGCGGCCGGCGTCACCGCCCTCGAAGTGACCCTGACCTCGCACGGCGCTCTCGAGGCGATCGGCGGCCTCAGCCGTCAGCTGCCCGAGACCATCAAGATCGGCGCCGGCACCGTCCTCACCGAGGACGAGGCGAAGGCCGCTGTCGATGCCGGCGCCGACTTCCTGGTCTCGCCCGCGCACACCCTCGGCGCGCAGCCGGTGCCCTACTACCCGGGCACGTTCAGCCCCACCGAGGTCTACCGCGCGCACACCGCCGGCGCCCCGCTGATCAAGCTGTTCCCGGCCGCCGGCCTCGGCCCCGGCTACCTCAAGGACCTGCGCGGCCCGCTGCCCGCTGTGCGGATCATGCCGACCGGTGGCATCGGCCTGGACGACATCTCCAAGTGGATCGCCGCCGGCGCGGTCGCGGTCGGTCTCGGCGGTCCGCTGATCGGCGACGCCGCCACCGGTGGCAGCCTCAAGGCCCTGGCCACCCGGGCCCGGCACGCCGTGGACGCGGTCGCGTTCGCCCGTTCATGACCGGAGTCCTCACGCTCGGCGAGTCGATGGGGATCTTCGTCGCCGACGGCATCGGCCCGGTGGAGCACGCCCGCGGCTTCACCCTGGGTGTGGCCGGGGCGGAGAGCAACGTGGCGATCGGCGTGGCCCGGCTGGGCGGCCCGGCGACCTGGGTGGGGCGTCTCGGCCGGGACGCGGCCGGATCCCTGATCACGACCCGGTTGCGCTCCTCGGGGGTCCGCGTGATCGCGGTCGAGGACGACGCGTTCACCGGCCTGATGATCCGCTACCGCCGGTCCGGGGAGTTCATCCACGCCGACTACCACCGGGCCGGCAGCGCCGGTTCCCGGTTGTCGCCGGCCGACGTCCCCGAGGCTGAGCTCGCCGCGGCCGGGATCCTGCACGTCACCGGCATCACCCCGGCTCTCGGCGCGACCGCCCGCGCGGCCGTCTTCCACGCGGTGGAGATCGCCCGGGCGGCCGGTGTCCCGGTGTCGCTCGACGTCAACTACCGCAGCAAGCTGTGGTCGCACGCGGAGGCCGCGCCGGTGCTGCGTGACCTGGTGAGCCGGTCGGACCTGGTGTTCGCCGGGCCGGACGAGGCGGCGATCGTGCTCGGCGACGACGAGCCGCTGGCCGGCCTGGCACGACTCGGCCCGGCCGAGGTGATCGTCAAGGACGGCGCCCGGGGCTGCACGGCCCTCGTCGACGGGACGCGTCACGAGGTGCCGGCACTGCCGGTGACCTCGATCGACCCGGTCGGCGCGGGCGACGCGTTCGTGGCCGGTTACCTCGCCGACCGGCTGGCCGGGGCGGCACCGGAGCAGCGTCTGCGCACCGCCATCGCGGCCGGGGCGTTCGCGGTGACGGTGCCGGGTGACTGCGAGGGACTGCCCGGCCGGGACGATCTCGCGGCGCTGTCCGGAGGGGACATTCTCCGGTAATCGGGATTAGTGGTCATGGCGCCCGGGTACCTCGTCGCCAACGGCAATTTCGTCCAACTGAGGAGGCCGTGATGCAACCGACGCCGTTCACCCCGTGGTCCTGGCGAGACACCGCCGGCTACCCCGGCGCGTACGACCCTGCCGGAACCGACAGCATCGACGAGGGCACGACCGGCGTTGACCTGGTCGGCTTCAAGGTCGAGGCGACCGATGGCCACATCGGTTCGATCGACGAGGCCAGCAACGAGGTCGGCAGTTCCTACCTGGTCGTCGACACCGGACCGTGGATCTTCGGTAGCAAGGTCCTCCTGCCGGCGGGCACGGTGCAGACCGTCGACCGCGAGGAGAAGAAGGTCTACGTCGACCGGACGAAGGACCAGATCAAGGAGTCCCCGAAGTACGACAAGGACACCTTCACCTCGGCCGAGTACCGCGGTCAGGTCGGTGACTACTACACCGGTAGTTACCGCGACTACCCGCACTGACCGGCGCTGACTCCCGCCCCGCCCATATCCCCCATGGGCGGGGCGGCGTCGTTCTCCCGCAGAACTCAGACAGAGGCGTCTCCCGCGGAACTCAGGCGGCGTCGTTGTCCCGCAGGCTCAGATAGGCGGCGAGGGCGGCGGACCCGTCCAGCATCCGCCGGCCGCGGCCGGTGATCTGGGCCTGCCACGAGGTCAGCGACGCGGCGAGCGGCTCGGGCCCACCGGCCGCGCGGACCTGGCGCAGCACCTCGGCGATGTAGTCGAGCAGATAACCGCCGCGGCGCAGCAGATGCGCCAGTTCGGCGTCCCGGACGTCGGCCGGGGAGTAGATCCGGTTGGCGGTGACGCGTTCCCGCTCCGGGGCGAGAATGCCGGCCACCTCCCATTTGCGCAGCGTGGCCGGGGTGACACCGAGCCGGTGCGCGAGCACACCGACGGTCACCGGACCGTGCGGGCGGTCGGCCGCCGGTTGCGCGGTGAGCACCACGGCGGCTGACGAGACGGCCCGCACGGTCGCGCGGTCCCGCTGCAACTGGACGTGCGCCTCGTCCAGGATCGCGAACGCGTCGTCGACGGCGCCGGCCAGCACCGACCGCATGATCTCGCCGGCTGTGCGGTGGCCGTACCCCCGGATGAGCGCGACGTAGGCGCTCAGCGCACCCACATGGTCCTCGGTGTAGACCCGATAGCCGCTGGCGGTGCGCCGGGCGGGCGGGATGCAGCCGTCGCGCTCGTAGTTGCGGACCGCCTGCGCGGACAGTCCGTGCTGCCGGCCGAGGTCGATCGGTCGTGGAGACTTCAGGGCCGTCCTCCGAAGGGATCCCGGTCAAAGGTTCACAGGGTGGTTCAACGATACGGTTGAGGTCATGACTGTCGACACATGGGCCGCGCGGATCCGGGCACTTCCCGGAGTGACCGAGACCCGGATCGAGCCGGACTCCGGCATGCCGCCCTACACCTGGGACGACCGTTTCTTCTTCGCCGGCGAGGACCGGATGCGGCCGTTCGCCACCATCGTCGGCCACGACGTGCCCGATTTCGACACCCTTTCCGACCTCGACCGGCCCGGTGTCCACCGGCTCAACATCGAGGTGGGCAGGAGCGAATTCACGAACCTCTTCGGGTACGGGCCGGAGCAGTTCAGTGATCGACGCCCCGGCATCGACTTCACCGTCGCGGACCGGTTGATCCCGCACCCGGCCTACGGGGTGCAGGGCTGGGCCAGTGTCGTGCAACCCGGGCCGGCGACGTTCGACGAGGTCGGGCGGCTGCTCGAACACGCCCGGAGCCGTTCGGTGGCGCGGCTCGCGCGGATGCGCACCCCCGAAGGAGAATGACCGGATCGGTCCGCCCGGCGTCGCGATGATGTCTTATCCGCCGGTCGGGAGCGGCGTTGGATGAGGACATGACCAACGCGCTCATCGTGATCGACGTGCAGGAATCGTTCCGGGCCCGGCCGCTCTGGACGACGACGAACAACCCCGACCTGATCAGGAACGTCGGGCGGCTGGTGGACCGGTTCCGGGCGGCCGGGGAACCGGTGATCTGGGTGCTGCACTCCGAGCCGGGCAGCGGCAACACCTTCGACCCGGCGAGCGGATCCGTCCGGGTGATGGCCGAGCTGACGCCCGCGGACGGCGAACCGGTGCTGGTCAAGACCGTGCACAACGCCTTCACCGGCACCGACCTGCAGCACCGGCTGACCGTCGCCGGGGTGCGTGCGGTGACCACCTGCGGACTGCGCACCGAGCAGTGCGTGGAGACGACCTCCCGGGTGGCGTCCGACCTGGGATACGACGTCACGTTCGTGACCGACGCGACGGCGACCAACCCGATTCCGCACTGGGAGGCGCCGGCCGACCAGACGGTGGACGAGCTGCTGGCGGATCCGCGTACGCTTGCCGCCGCGGACGTGGTGGCCCGGACGGAGTATGCCCTGGCCGGCCGCTTCGCGACGATCCGGACGACGGCTTCCGTGGTGGGGTGAGACTCTGTGAGCCGGGTGCTCTTCGTGTTGACGCCGCAGGTGCATCTGCTCGACCTGGCCGGGCCGGCGCAGGTCTTCTCCACCGCGCCCGGCTACGAGCTCTGTTACGTCGCCGAGGCGACCCCGGTGCCGACCTGGCAGGGCGTCGCGTTGCACGCCGCGCTGACCTGGCCCGAGCTCGCCGCCGACGACCTGGTGCTGGTCCCGGGCTGGCGTGATGGATACGGCTGGTTCGGGGCGGCGGTCCTGGACCGGATCGCGGCGCACCACGCGGCGGGCGGAACGGTGGCCAGCGTGTGTGCCGGGGCGGACGCTCTCGGCCGGGCCGGGCTGCTCGACGGCCGGCGCTGCACCACCCATCACGACCTGCAGGATCGTCTCGCCCGCGGCTATCCGTCGGCGACCGTGGTCCGCGACGTGCTGTACGTGTCCGACCGCCGGGTCGTCACGTCGGCCGGCATCGCCAGCGGCATCGACCTGGCGCTGCACCTGGTGGCGTCCCGGCACGGCCCGGCGGTGGCGGCACGGGTGGCCCGGGAGATGGTGGTGTACGCCCGGCGCAACGGCGACGACCGGCAGGAGAGCACGATGCTGCGGCACCGGGCGCACCTCAGTGACGTCGTGCACCGGGTGCAGGACCGGATCGACGCCGGATTCGCCGAGCCGCTGAGTCTCGCCGCGCTGGCGGACGGCGCGGGGGTCAGTGAGCGGACGCTGACCCGGCTGTTCACGGCGGCGACCGGGAACACGCCGTTGCGCTACCAGCAGGCCCTGCGGGTGGAACGGGCCGAGCACCTGATCGGGCACGGGTCGACGGTGGAGTCGGCGGCCCGGGCGGTGGGATTCACCGACGCCCGGATGCTGCGGCGGCTGCGGGCACGTAGCGTTCCCGCGTGATCTTGCGTGGGGTTCTCTTCGACCTGGACGGCACTCTCGGCGACCATGACGCCTCGGTACGGGATGCGTTGACCGCCTGGTTGCCGTCGCTGGGTCTCGCCTACTCGGCCGAGGTGCACGAGGTGTGGGACGCGCTGGCCGAGAAGCACCTGGCGGCGTGGCGGACGCGGGAGATCACCTTCGCGGAGCAGCGGCGCCGGCGGTTGCGCGATTTTCTGGGCATCCATGATGAAGAGTCGGAATTGGACGCCATCTTCGCAGGGTTCGTATCCGCATATGCCGTTTCATACCGGGCGTTTGACGACGCCTTCGACGGGATCGCCGCTGCTCGGGACGCCGGCCTGACCGTGGCGGTGCTGACGAACGGCAGTTCGGAACAGCAGAACGGGAAGCTGGCCCGGATGGGGATGACCGGCATCGGCCCGGTCTGGACCCCCGACGACCTCGGTGTGGCCAAACCGGAGCCGGCCACCTTCGCGCTGGCCTGCGCCCGCTGGGGAATCCCGGCGGGCCAGGTGCTGAGCGTCGGTGACCGGCACGATCTGGACGTGCTGCCGGCCCGGGTGGCCGGCCTGCGGGCGGTGCACCTCGACCGATCCCGTGAGACCGAGGGGCACCGCATCGGGTCCCTGCGGGACCTCGCCGCCTACCTGAGTGGGCCTGGGCCGTCGCCATCAGGCGGCAAATGAATCGGTGCACCGAAGAGTGACCGTCTGCCCTTCTCAGGGGCAGAGGATGTCATTTGTAGGTGATGTTCGAGCTGCTGAACTTGCAGAACGTGCCGTCCGCGCCGGAGCCGGTCTTGGTCGGCTCCTTGCCGGTGTTGTTGCCGGTGAAGCGGTCACAGATCGAGATCTTCTTCTTGCTGTCGCCGACGATGGTGATGCCGGAGAAGGTGGCGGTGTCGCCGAAGTTGGTGTTGATGCCGGCCAGCACCTTGCCCGGGGCGGTGGCCGTGATGTTCTTCAGCACCACCGTGCGCTTGTACTGGGTCTTGCAGTTGCCGCACGAGCGGTACAGCTTGCCGAAGTCGCTGACCTCGAAGTTGCTGACGGTCAGCGTGCCGCCGCCGTTGTGCTGGAACACCTTGTCGTCGGCCGACTTCGCGCCGCCGCCGGTCACCGTGTACTTGGCGCTCGAACCGCCCTTGAAGGTGGCCGCGTCCTCGCCGACGTTCTCCCACCACACGTTCTGCAGCGTGCAGGAGCCCTTGCAGTGCACCCCGTCCGCGGCCGGCGAGCCGATGATCACGTTCTTCAGCACGGCGCCGTCGGCCAGCTCGAACAGCGGCTTCTGGCCCTCGGCCTGCGAGTCGGTGCCGAGGGCGCCGCTGCCGACGAAGCGCTTCAGGCCGCCGTCGAGCGTGCCGGAGACCGCCTTGGTGGCGGTGACCTTCGTCGTGCCGGTGGCCGACGGCCAGGTCGCCGCCGAGGCGCCCTGCGTGTACACCGCCGCGCCGAGGCCCAGGCCGAGTGCGGCGAGCGCCACTACGCCGGTACGCCAACGCTTCCGCAGATTCTTGAACACGTGTGCAGCCTTTCGTCGTTCCCGGTGTCTTCAGAAGCGAAGTGCATCCGGGGCGGCAAAAGGTTGTCCGTGATTTCAAGTATTTCTGTGGTCACCGAACGTCGATGTCGTGGTCGTCGGCGACGTCGCCCACCGGGACGACGGTGACCGGGTGCGCCCGCAGATAGTCCCGGGCGCCCCGATCGCCGGTCGCCGTCGCCGCGACGCCGGCCCAGTGGTCGCGTCCGAGCAGGACCGGATGGCCCCGCCGACCGCCGTAGCCGCCCATGGCCAGTGCCGCCGGACCGGCATGCGCCCGCAGACGCTCGACGGCCGCTGCTGTCACGCCCGGCATGTCGACCAGCAGCACGATCACGGCATCCTCGTCGTCGAGTGCGGCCAGCCCCGCTTGCAGCGACGACGCCATCCCGGAATCCCAGTCCGGATTGACGACCACCTCGGGCAGGTCCGGTGCCGCCGCGACGACCTCGTCGGCGGCGGCGCCCAGCACCACGACGATCCGGTCGCAGCCACCGGACCGCAGCGTGTCCACCGCGTGCTGCACGAACAGCCGGTCCCCGTGCCGGACCAGCGCCTTCGGCATCCCGTAGCGCCGACCCGCCCCGGCCGCCAGCACCAGACCCGCGACCGTCATGACCCGGGGACCACCAGGCCGCGGACGGCGGCCAGCGGCAACGCCGTCCGCAGGTGATAGCCGATGCGCCACAGACCGCCGTGCGCCGCCGCGATCGCCTCGTCCGTCCAGGGCGCCTGCGCGGCCGACCGCGGCTTGCGGATCTGGTGCACCAGCAGCGCTGCCATCAGCTTGCTCGACGTCGCCGGCTCGAAGATCTCGACGCCGAAGACGTGGGCGCCCGCGTACGCCGCGGCCAGCAGACGGTTGTTGACGACCGACCGGGTCCGGGACGGCGGCGCCACCGCGAAACTGACCGTGCCGTCCCGGCGGGCCAGCGTCGCCCGCCAGCGATGGATCCGCTTGGCCAGCGCGTAGTTCGGCCCCTGCTGCGGGACCAGGCTGTCGTTGATGCCCGGCTCGCCGTCGATCGTGTAGTTGGGTTCCAGCAGCCGGCCCGCCGACACCAGGGTGCCCAGCTTCGCCGCCTGGGACCGGCCCGCGAACCGGGCCCGGGCCTCGGCCACCGCGCCTGCGGGGACCGCGAACACGTCGGTCGGGGTGGCCAGGAACGCCAGCGCGGTGTCCGGCCGGTGGTGCCGCAGGTGGACGGTCAGGGCGTCCAGGGCGGCGGCCAGCCGGGGGTACGTGGCACCCGGCGCGTACACGTAGTTGCCCAGCACGAGCCGGCCGTCGAGACCCTGCAGCCACTGGGCCGCCGCCGGCAGATCCTTGAGCAGGTCCACCCCGGGCGTCTCCCCGCTGGTCGGGGCGATCAGCCGGCCGGCGCCGGCGGCGGCCGTCTCGGCGACCCGGGACCACAGGTCGGGCCGGGGCAGGTCGACGGCGACGACCGTGCCGCCCCAGCCGAGAACGGAACGGACCGGTCCCATCTCGGCGCCCGCCCCGAACGCCACCAGCGTCTGATCGCTGAGGTCGAGCCAGTCCGGGGAGCCGGCGACCTCGGCGACCGCGGTCGCGCAGGACTCCTCGATCACCCCGGCGGCCACCCAGGTGTCCAGCTGCCGGAGCAGGGCGTCGCCGCGGAGCTGCTCACCCCGGTACGGCAGGACGAGTTCGCGTTCCGGCGTGCCGGTGCCGTCGACCCGGACCGTCTCCAGTGGCCGGTCCGGTGCCGCCATCAGGGCCTGCGGGAGGGTGAACTCGCCGTCCGGCCGCCGGTACCGCATCCGGGCGTGCAGGGAGGCGAGGCCCGCCTCGGCGATGTCGAAGCCGGCCGCACCGCCGTCGGCCAGTCCCGACTCGACGAGCGCCCGGAAATGGCGCAGGTAGCCGCGCCGCCAGTCGGTCTCGTTCTCGGCGGCGGACGCGGCGGCCGGATCGACGTGCCGTAGCGCGTCGGCGACCACCGCCCGGCCGAGGGCGGTGCTGCTGCGGCGGCCGGAGTCGTCGGCCGGGAAGTCGGTGATGCCGGGGGATTCGGGGTGCACCGGGTCAGTATCGCGGTCTCCTACCAGAGGAGGAGACGAGGTCGTCCGAAGGGCCGGTGGTGCGGCCCCGGGTCGGGCGATTCCGGGCCGCCGCGACGGCAGGCTCCAGGTATGACGACCGTCGATGCTCCACCTCGACCCGACCTGCGATGGAACCGGCCCCTGATGGCTCTCACCGTGGCGTCGGTGGTGCTGACCGTGGTGGCCGGCATCGCGATCTTCGCCGACGCCCGGGTGCTGACCGGCGTCCCGATCTGGCTCAAGCCCTTCAAGTTCGCGGTGTCGTTCATCGTGTACGCCTGGACCCTGGCCTGGCTGCTGGCGATCCTCCCGCGCCGGAGCCGCACCGGCGAGGTGGCCGCGATCGTGATCGTCGGCGTCGCGGTCGTCGAGCTCACCGTCATCGTGACCCAGGTGATCCGCGGTACGACCTCGCACTACAACGTGGCCACCCCGTTGGACGCCACCCTGTGGGCGGTGATGGGTACCTCGATCATGGTGTTGTTCTTCGCGCACCTGGCGATCGGCGTGGTGGCGCTGATCCAGCGGATCCCGGACCGGCCGGCCGCGTACGCGATCCGCCTCGGCATGCTGATCGCCCTGGGCGGCATGGCTCTGGGTTTCGTGATGACCGGCGGGAACTCCGGCGCCGGCGCGCACTCGGTCGGGGTGCCGGACGGCGGGCCGCACATGCCGGTGACCGGGTGGAGCACGCTCGGCGGGGATCTGCGGATCAGCCACTTCGTCGGGTTGCACGCGCTGCAGGCGGTGCCGCTGCTGGCGTACGCCCTCGGCCGCTGGACCCGGTTCGGCGAGGCGGTACGCGTCCGGCTGGTGATGGTGGGGGGCGGTGCTTACGGCGTACTCGTGATGCTGTTGCTCTGGCAGGCACTTCGCGCGCAACCGCTGCTGCGACCTGATGGACTGACCCTGGCCGCGTTCGCGGCTCTGGCCGTGGCGACCGTCGCGGCGTCGGCGATCGTCATCAAGACGGGGGTACGGCGATGACACCACTGCTGTTCACTCTGACCTTCGCGCTGGCCGCGCCGTTCTGGGCGCTGATGATCCTGCTGCCGCGCTGGTCGTGGACCGCCCGGATCGTGGGGTCGCCGCTGATCGTGCTGCCGATCCTGGTGGTCTACGGGCTGCTGGTGCTGCCCGAACTGGCCGAGGTGCTGCCCGCGGTGGCGAGCCCGACGCTGGACGGGGTGCGGGAGCTGCTCGGATCCCCGTCCGGGGCGGCGGCGGGCTGGGCGCACATGGTGGGCTTCGACCTGTTCGTCGGCCGCTGGTCGTGGCTGGACAGCCGGGAGCGCAGGATCCCCGCCTCGGTGATGGCGCCGATCCTGCTGCTGACCATCATGCTCGGGCCGCTGGGCCTGGCCGTCTACCTCGGGGTACGCCCCTGGTGGCGCCGAGACCTAGGCTGATCGTCATGGCCCGGCTGGTTCGCCTCCTCGACGTGCGGTCCACGCTGACCCGGGTGCTGCTGCTGAACGCGAGCGGCGTGGTCTACCTGCTGCTGGTCGGGCGGCAGGAGGGGCACACCACTCCCGGGGGCCTGCAGTGGGCCCTCGCGGTCGGGGCGTTCGCCGCCGGTCTGCTCTGGCATCGCCGGCCGACGGCCAACCTGACGATGCAGATCGTGCTGTTCACGGTGTCGTTGCGGGTGCTGGACGATCCGACGATCAGTCAGGTGGGCACCGCCTGGGCGCTTGCCGAGTTCACCGCGGTGCGCAGCGTCCGGCGGGTGGCGACGGCCTGCGGGGTGATCGCCGTCGGATATCTCGTCGCGGTGCTGCCGTCCACGTTCGACGCGATCACCGCGTCGGCGGCCGGACTGGGGATCAATCTCGGTCTGCCGGTGCTGATCGGCACGGTCGTCCGCACGAACCGCGAACTGGGTGTGCAGGCGGCCCGCCGGGTGGAGTCGGAGCAGCGTGCGGCCCGCGCCGACGAGCGCGGCGCGATCGCCCGCGAGCTGCACGACGTGGTCGCGCACCACGTGGCGTCGATGGTGCTGCGGGTCGGGGTGGCCCGGCACGTGTTGCCGGACGTCGATCCGCGTGCCGGGGAGGTCTTCGACGACGTGCACCGGACCGGCACCGCGGCGCTGGCCGACCTGCGCCGGCTGGTCGCGGTGCTGCGCGATCCGGACGGTGTCCGCGGTGACGCCGCGATGACCGCGATCGACCCGTCCGCGCTGCCCGCGACCCTGGACGGGGCGGTGGAGACGGCCCGGCGGGGCGGGGTGATCGTGGAGGCGGAGATCGATCCGGCGATCGCCGGGCTGGACGCGGTCCGTGGTCTGGCCGTGTTGCGCCTGACCCAGGAGGCGCTGACCAACGTGGCCAAGCACGCCGGGGAGTCGGCGACGGCCCGGCTGCGGGTCTCCCTCGCCGGCGGCGGCGATCTCGACTGGGAGGTGGTCGACGACGGCGGACAGAATGGGCCCACTCATGCGATCGAAGGCGGACACGGGTTGACCGGGATGCGGGAACGGATCGAGGTGCTGGGCGGGGTGCTCGAGGCCGGGCCCACGACCGGTGGCGGCTGGCGGGTGGCGACGGTGCTGCCGGGGGAGATCACATGATCCGGGTGCTGCTCGTCGACGATCAGCAGCTGATCCGGGCCGGTCTGCGGATGCTCTGTGACGCGGAGCCCGGCATGCAGGTGGTCGGCGAGGCCGGCGACGGCCGTGCCGCGGTCGAGCTGGCCGCCCGGCTGACCCCCGACGTGATCGTGATGGACCTGCGCATGCCGGGGGTGGACGGCATCACCGCGACCAGCCGGATCCTCGCCGCACGGCCGTCCGCCCGGGTGCTGGTGCTGACCACGTTCGGCGACGACGACCATCTGTACCCGGCGTTGCAGGCCGGGGCGTGCGGTTTCCTGCTCAAGGACGCGCCGCCGGAGGAGCTGCTCGGCGGGATCCGGCAGGCGGCGGCCGGGGACAGCCCGTTCAGCGGTGACGTGCTGCGCCGGCTGGTCCGGCGGGCGGTGGACGCGAGGCCGGTGCCGCAGCGCCGGGCCGAGGGCCTGACCGCCCGCGAGTCGCAGGTGCTCGACCTGGTCGGCGAGGGCCTGAGCAACACCGAGATCGCCGCGCGGATGCACATCGGGGTGACGACGGTGAAGACCCACATCACCGCGCTGATGGCGAAGACCGGCAGTGCCAACCGGGTCCGGCTGGCACTGCTGGCCCAACGGCCGACCTAGGTCACCAGTCGAGGGCCGCGGCGTACTTCGCGGCGATGGCGGGTGTCTCGGCGAGGTCGGCCTCGACGACCGGCAGGCCGGGGCGGACGGCGATGGCGCCGAGTTCGATCAGCAGCTGGCGGAGCAGCGCCTCCGCGGCGGTCGCCTGGGCGGCGGCCCCGGCGGTCACCACCGGCACCGCGAGTTTTCCGGCGAGGGCGTTCGCCGGCAGCCGGTCCAGAAGCACCTTGAGCACGCCGGTGTAGCTGCCCTTGTAGGTGGGGGTGGCGATGACCAGCAGGTGCGCACTGGTCAGGGCGCCGACCGCAGCCCCGGTCGCCGCGTCGTCGGCGACCAGCAGGCCCGGTCCGAGGTCGCCGGCCTCGACCACCTCGGGCCTCGGCGAGCCGAGCCGGCCGGCGATGGCCTCGCCCACCGCCACGGCCAGCGCCGATGTCCGTGACCCGGCGCGCGGGTTGCCGGACACCACCACGATTCCCGTCATGTCAACGATGCCTCTCCATGGGTCCGGGCCTATGCGGCCCGGCGCAGATGCGTGTAGGTCCCGTCGTGGTAAACCAGCGGCGTGGCCAGGTCGTCGTGCACCGATCCGGTCTCCGGCGCGGCCAGCACGATCGTGTGATCGCCGGCCTCGACCCGGCGGACCACCCGGCAGACCAGCCGGGCGAGCACCCCGTTGATCAGCGGCACGCCCTCCGGACCGGTCTCCCAGTCCCCGTGGGCGGCGAAGCGGTCGATGTCGCGGGTGGAGAAGGTCCTCGCGACGTGCTCCTGCTCCTCGGTGAGCACGTGCACGGCGACGACGTCGGCACCGGAGACGGCGGGCCAGGCCGAGGCGGTGTGCGCCAGGCAGAACGACACCAGTGGCGGGTCCAGCGAAACCGAGGTGAACGAGGTGGCGGTGAACCCGGCCGGCGGCTCGCCGGGTGCGGTCACGACGACGACGGCGGCGGCGTGGCGGCGCAGCAGGGATCGGAAGAGATCGGCGTCCACGAGTGAGCTGACGGTCACGAGGTCCCCCCAAGGGTTGCTTTCTTCGACCATCTGTCCTGGGTCAGGTGCTGGTCAACGCTGGCTCATATCCTAGTGAACTGATGGGAGATTGCCGATGTCTTCCGGTATGACACCCGCCACTGGAACCGATATACCTATCTAACAGATAGGAAATGTATCCTTGCTGTGCGCCGTATGCAATGCGGCGTGCCGTCCTCCACCGTCCTGAGGGGTTGTCATGTCCGCTCTCGCCGTCGCACACCCGCACGCCACCTATCCCCGGCCGGTCCTGTTGCGCCCGGTGCCGGACCCGCCGGACTCCACGCCGGAGAGTGAGGCCCCGGTCACCGTGACGATCAGCATCGCGGGCGGCGCCGGCGGCCGGGAGCGGGTGCTCGCCGCGCTGCGGGAGCTGGTCGACGCGGCCGGCGCCACGGCGGCCGTGGAGGTGGGCGAGGTGGCCGTGTCGCCGGCCGGCTCCGAGATCCGGCTGGACCCGCGGGCCCGGACCGCGTTCCGCGGCGGCCGCCTGCTCGAACTCAGCCGCCTCGAGTACGACCTGCTGCTCTTCCTGGCCCGCCACCCACGTCAGGTGTTCAGTCGTACCCAGCTGCTGACCCACGTCTGGGGTCACCGGCACACCACCAACCGCACGGTCGACGTGCACGTCAGTCGACTGCGGACCAAGCTCGACGACCCGGAGCTGATCACCACGGTCTACGGGCTCGGCTACCGCCTGGCCGACGACGCGCCGATTGCGGTCGTCGACCGGTGATCGCGGGGTGTACGAGGTCCCGTGGTATGCCGTGGGCATAGCACGGGACAAATCTCGTTCATCCGGTATTCATCCCGAAAGGGTTATAGGCCAGAAAGTATGACGCTGCCATTCGTGCAGCTCAGCGCCCTCCTGATCTTCATCCATAGATCAACGTCAACCCTTGCGCCGAGATCGAGCGCTTTGAATACTTGCGAGCACGTGGATGCCGGACCGGTGTCCCCGCCTACCCGATCCCCCTGGGAGGAACCGTGCTCAACCCGAAGCTTCGCCGACCGATCGTCGGCCTGGCAGTCGGCATGCTCGTCGGCGGCGCCCTCGCCGCGTCGCCGGTCTCGGCCGCCCCCAAGGCCCCGGCACTCGACGCCTCCACCCTCGCCAGCTCCCTCGACACGCAGTTCGGAACGCGTGACGCCGGCTCCTACATCGACGGCGCCGGCAAGGTCGTCGTCAACGTCACCGACGCCGCCACCGCCGCCGAGGTCAAGGCCGCCGGGGCGACCCCGCGGTACGTGGCCCGCACCGGCGCGACCCTGGCCGCCGCGGACAGCAGCCTCAAGACCTCGCTGAAGACCCCCGGCACGGCGTTCGCCGTCGACCCGGTCAGCAACCAGGTCGTGGTCAGCGTCGACGAGAGCGTCACCGGCGCCAAACTCGCCGCGGTCGAGGCCATCGTCGCCAAGCTCGGCGACAACGCCCGGATCGAGAGCATCCCCGGCACCCTGAGCCCGAACATCGCCGCCGGCGACGCCATCTACACCGGCGGCAGCCGTTGCTCCCTCGGCTTCAACGTGCGCAGTGGCAGCACGTACTACTTCCTGACCGCCGGCCACTGCACCAACGCCGGCACCACCTGGACGAACGGCTCGGCGACCCTCGGCACCACCGCGGGCAGCAGCTTCCCGACCAACGACTACGGGATCGTCCGCTACACCAACACCAGCATCACCAAGACCGGCGGCTTCACCTCCGCCGCCACCCCGTCGGTCGGCGCGGCCGTCACCCGTCGCGGCTCGACCACCGGCACCCGCTCCGGCACGGTCACCGCGCTCAACAGCACGGTGAACTACTCCCAGGGTTCGGTCTCCGGCCTGATCCGCACCACCGTCTGCGCCGAGCCCGGCGACAGCGGCGGCCCGCTCTACCGCGGCACCGTCGCGCACGGCCTGACCTCGGGCGGCAGCGGCAACTGCACCTCCGGCGGCGTCACCTACTTCCAGCCGGTCGTGGAGGCGCTCAGCGTGTACGGCGTCTCGATCTTCTGATCCGGTTTCTCCGGACGGCCCCCGATCGCTTGATCGGGGGCCGTTCCCGTCTCCACAATCGACGGATGACCTCCGTCGACAGCAGTCGCAAAGTGGACCGCGGGCCGCGCGTACCCGGCTGCCCCGCCCACGCCGGAGCCGACGGCGTGTGGCACATCCAGGACCACGCGACCGCCCGGCAGTTCCTCCGGCACGCCGACACCCGCCAGGCCGGCCTCGGCATCGAGAACGCCACCCGCCTCGCCAGGTACATCCGGCTGCCGGTGCTCTACCGCGACGGCCCCGAACACCGCGAACACCGCCGGCAGACCGCCCGCTACTTCACGCCGAAACGGGTGGAGGCGTCCTACCGGGACCTGATGCACCGCTACGCCGACGAACAGATCGACGTCCTGCGCCGCCGCGGCGCCGCCGACCTGAGCACCCTCTCGTTCCATCTGGCCGTGGCGGTGGCCGCCGACGTCGTGGGCCTCACCGACAGCCCGCCCGGCATGGCCCGCCGCCTCGACCGGATGTTCGACATCCCCGCCCCCGGCGCAGGCCGCCTCACCACGATGCTGAACAACGCGGTCTTCCTCACGTTCTTCTGGCGCGACGTCCGCCCCGCCATCGCCGCCCGCCGCCGGCGACGCCGCGACGACCTGATCTCCCACCTGATCGACGAAGGCTGCAGCGCCGCCGAGATCCTCGGCGAATGCATCACCTTCGCCGCCGCGGGCATGGTCACCACCAGGGAGTTCATCAGCGTGGCGGCCTGGCACCTGCTCACCGACCCGGCGCTGCGGACCCGCTACACCGAGGCCGACAGAGCCGGCCGGCTCGCCGTCCTCCACGAGATCCTGCGGCTCGAACCGGTGGTCGGCGACCTGATGCGCCACACCACCGCCGACATCACCGTCGGCGACGTGACGATTCCCGCGGGCGCGAAGGTGGACGTCGGCGTGGCCGCCACCAACCTGGACCCCGCAGCGGTCGGTGCGGACCCGACGGCGGTCTGCCCGGGCCGCGCACTGGGCGAGGGCGTACCCGAGACGGGCCTCTCCTTCGGGGACGGTGCCCACCGCTGTCCGGGCGCCTACATAGCCCTGCAGGAATCGGACATCTTCCTGCACAAGCTGTTCGCGTTCCCCAACTTGCGCCTGATCCGCGAGCCGTCGGTCACTTTGCGTCCCGAGATCGCTTCCTACGAGATCAAAAACCTGACAATAGCCATATAAACCGCCATTTTGTACGCGTAAAGCCCGCCCGTTCGCAAGCCCGCCCGTGTACGCCTGCCCGCGCTCGCCCGCCCGTGCTCGCCCGTGTTCGCTCGCCCGCGCTCGCCCGCCCGTGCTCGCCTGCCCGCGTTCGCCCGCCCGTGTTCGCTCGCTCGCCCGTGTTCGCTCGCCCGTGCTCGCCCGCGCCCGCGTCGATCGCCGCAGCCCGCCCTCGGCCAGACCAACTCAATGCGAGCGGTTTTTCAGGCGCCCGGCCGTCGCCCAAGGTTCTGTCACGACGCCGGCAGCAACACCGACGACGGTGCGGGGTAGCCGGCCGTTACACGGGATCGCATTCAGTTCCCAGGCAGACCGTGGTCAACGGCCGAGTGGCCCGCGCCGTAGTTCACGGCTGTCCAGGAGTCGGAGTTCAGCCTTCAGCGATGGCTGGGCGGGTTGGGCCGTCGGTTACGGCTGTCCAGGAGTCGGAGTTCAGCCTTCAGCGACGGCTGGGCGGGTTGGGCCGTCGGATACGGCTGTTTTGGCGGCGAAGTTCAGCCCTCTAGGACGGCTGGGCGGGTCGGGCCGTCGGTTACGGCTGTCTGGGAGGCGGCGATCAGCCGTCAGCGACGGCTCGGGGTTGTCGGCCGGTGTTCTGGGTCGTAACGAGTTCACGGGTGGACCGTGGCCGACGGCTGGGCGGGGTGGACCGTGGCCGACGGCTGGGTCGGCTGGACCGTGGTTGACGGCTGGGTCGGCTGGGCCGTCGGTTGCGGCTGTGTGGGCGGCGGAGTTCGGCCGTCGGCGGCGGCTGGGCGGGTTGGGCCGTCGTCCGGGGCAGTTGCTGGGGCGGAGCCTGCAATACAGCTGGTCAGTCGTTGACCCGCTCCTCGCCGCGGCGGCGGAGCAGCTTCAGGCCGGGGAGGCCGGCGATGGCCAGGTGCAGGTCCTCGGTCACTTCGAGGAGTTTGTGCAGGTCGGGGCCGACCTGATCGAGTTTGCCGAGCAGGGGCATGACGTCGTCGACCAGGTGGTCGCGGAGGGCGGGCAGCTGATCGACCATGCGGATGGCGGCGGTCACCTCGTCGGGGGTGAGTTCGGAGACGAAGCGGGAGGCCAGCGGGGCGGCCTGCTGGAGTGTCGGGGCGTAGGCGTCGAGGAGCTCACCGGCCTGGGCCGCCGCCACGTCGGCACGCTCGACGACCGTCTGCGCCCGCCCGGCGACCGTGGAGGCGGCGGCGACGATCGTCTGCGCCTCGCCGGCCACGCCGGACGCTGTGGTGATCAGGGACTGGGCTTCGCCGGCCACGCCGGATGCTGTGGTGATCAGGGACTGGGCCTCGCCCGCCACGCCCGAAGCCGTGGTGATCAGCGACTGCGCTTCGCCCGCCACGCCTGCGGCGGTGGTCACCAGGGCGCCGGCGGTGGTGGTCAGGGCGGTCATCTCGGTGACTGCGGCGGTGGCCGTCGAGGTGAGGGCGTTCACGTCGGTCATCACGGTGGTGGCGTCGCCGACCAGTCCGGCGGCCGCGTCGGCGGTGAGTGACGTGCGGCGGATCAGTTCGGTGGCGGCGGCCGAGATCGCGGTGGCCTCCTCGACGGTGAGTGCGGCGGCGGTGGCGATGGCTCGGGCGTCGGCGACCGTCTGTTCGGCGGCGGTGACCGTCGTGGTGACCCGCCGGATCAGGTCCTCGGCCTGGGCGGTGGCCAGGTTGACCCGGTTGAGCAGCAGCTCCGCCTGTCCGACCAGGCCAACCGCGCGGACCGGGATGGTCGCGGCGGCGGCTGCCGTCTCGACCACCTGTCCGAGTGCCGTCCGGGTCAGGTCGGCCGCCACGGCGGGGACGGCCAGCGCGGCACGGGACAGCTGGACGGCTCGGGACAACAGAGATGCCATACCCCCATTCTGCTCTGTCGGCGCTCGTCGAAAACGTCGACGTTCACCGAAGACCGAGCCGAAGCCGAGCCGAAGCCGAGCCAAGACCGAGCCGAAGCCGAGCCGAAGCCGGGCCGAAGCTGGGCCGAAGCCGTGCTAAGACCGAACCGAGGCCGAGCCAAGACCGAACCGAAGCTGGGCCGAGGACCGAGTCGAGGCCGAGTCGAAGCCGGCCCAGAGGCCGAGCCGAGAGGAAGAGCCGAGGGACGAAGGCGGAGCCCTCACATAATGGAGCCAATGACGGCACTGGATGACTAACGGGATGCGGGACCGCATAGCGGTGTCGCCCTCGGAAAATCCGTGACGGAGGGTACCGGCTGCACGCCTATGGGTCGAAAGTTGGGAATCAACAGGCTTTCAGTGCCCATTCGGGGGCTTCGACACGGCAGTATGCATGGGTGCGGAGTACCCGGAATCTGATGTTGACGATTGCCGCCGTGGGCATCCTCGGGGGATCGGTGCTGGTGGCGAAGGGGATGATGGCCGGCGGCAGCGGCACGAACGCGCTGGCCGGCACGTTCCTCGACGCCCAGCCGTCGGCGTCGCCGACCCCGACCGGTCCCAGTCCGGAGGAGTTGGCCGCGATCGAGCGCGCCAAGCGTGTCAAGGCGCTCGACGCCGCGCTCAAGAAGTATGCGGCGACCGCCCCCGAGTTCTCGGTGGCCGTTTTCGACGGCGAGACCGGCGAGACGTACGCCTATCGCGGTGACGAGAAGTATGAGACTGCCAGCATCGTCAAGGTGCAGGTGCTCGCCTGTCTGCTGCTGACCGCGCAGGACGACGACCGCAAGGTCTCGGCGAGCGAGGACGCCCTGGCCAAGAAGATGATCAGGTACAGCGACAACGCCTCCACCACGTCGCTCTACGTGAAACTGGGCCGGATCCAGGCGCTGACCGCCTGCAACAAGCGTCTGGGGCTGACCCAGACCAAGGTGAGCAGTTCGTGGGGCTTGACGAAGACCACGGTCAAGGATCAGGTGAAGCTCCTCGAGGCGATCCACGACGAGGACGGCGAGCTGACCGATTATTCGCGCGGCTATGCGGAGAAGCTGATGGGTACGGTCGCCGACGATCAGGACTGGGGCGTGCCGGCCGTTGCCGCGGCGGGCGAGGAGGCCACCGTCAAGAACGGCTGGCTGCAACGCTCCACCGAGAAGAACCTCTGGATCATCAACTCGGTGGGCCGGGTCGAGGGCGACGACACCGACGTGTCGATCGCGGTGCTGTCGCACACCAACCAGACGATGCCGGCCGGGATCAAGCTGGTGGAGAAGGTCGCCAAGCTCACCCGGACGCATCTGAAGTACTGAGCGAGCGCTTGTTCCACCAGGTCAGCGCCTGGTTGACGATCAGGATCAGGACGACGGCCGCGATCACGCCCTGCCATGGTTCCGGGAAGATCGAGCCGCCGGCCAGGCCGATCGCGGCGTAGACGATCGACCACAGGGCGCAGGCCGGTGCGTTGGCGGTCACGAACGTACGCCAGGGCAGGCCGGCGAAGGCTGCGGCGAGCAGCACCGGGACCCGTCCGCCGGGGATCAGCCGGGACACCAGCAGGACCTGGACCTGCCGGGCCTGGAGGCGTTCCTTGACGACGGCGAGGCGTTCCTCGTCGCGCAGCCAGCGCAGCCGGCGGGCCAGTTGTTCACCCCCGAACCGGCACATCGCGTACATGACCAGGTCGCCGAGGTAGGCGCCGGCGGCTCCGGCGACCACCACCAGGCCGATCAGGGCTGGGTGTTCGTGCAGGGCCAGGGTGGCGGCCCCGCTGACCGCGGCGCCGGTGGGCACGATCGGCACGATCGCGCCGAATCCCACGACCAGCAGTAGCCAGCCGATCGCGACGAGAGCGTCGATCACCTGGCGGGCTCCACGGTCAGGGTCTCGCCGTGCGTCAGGACCCGGACCCGGGTGTCCGGGCAGGTGCGGGCCGCGTGTTCGGCGAAGCGGGCGCCCGGCTCGTCGAACATGTGCCGGCGGACCCGTCCCATGCCGATCGGCCAGAGTGTGCCGTAGTGCACCGGCACCGCCCAGGTCGCCTTGACCCGGCGTAGCGCCTCGGCGCCGTCGGCGGCGTCCAGGTGGCCGTGCGCGCCGAGGGTGGGGCCCCAGCCGCCGACGGGGATCAGTGCCAGGTCGAGGGGTCCGAGGTCGGACATCTCCTCGAACAGGCCGGTGTCGCCGGCGTAGTAGGTCCGGGCGGCGCCCTCGACGACGTAACCGATGGCGACGGCCCGGTCCCGGGACCACGGTCCACGGGCGCCGTCGTGCCGGGCGGGGACGGCGCGGACGCGTACCCCACCGACTTTGATCTCGTCGCCGGGGGAGACCTCGACGCACCGGTCGGCGGCTTCCGCGCCGAGTGCCTTGAAGACGAAGGCGCGGGCGCCGCGCGGGACGATCAGTGCCGGTTTGCCGGGGACCGCCTTGATCGAGGCCACGTGGAAGTGGTCGGCGTGCAGGTGGGACAGCAGGATGGCGTCCGGGGCGCCGGGCAGGCGGGGCGTGGGGCCGGCCATCCGCCGCAGGTGGGCGAGCCGGTCGGTGAGGACCGGGTCGATCAGCAGGCCGGCGCCGGAGTCGGCGAGCCATGCGGTGCTGTGCCCCCACCAGGTCACCGATGTCGTGCTCACGAGGCCACCGTACCCAGCCGGCGTAGGGCGAATCCGCACGCACGCGCGTAAAGGTGCTGGAATCCGACAGCTACCGGCCCGCCGAGGCGCATCAGGGTGCCGGCCGGCCGGCTGTACGCCACGACCGAGAACCACACCACGCCGTGCCTGTCCATCTCCACGGTGAACGACTCCTCGCCGGAGGCCGGGTGACCGGGGCGGGTCCCGTACCCGAATCCGAGGTCGGTGGCCCACACCACCTCGCAGGGGGCGCGCAGCGGCCCCATGCCGACCACGAGGCGTACGCCCGGGGCGGCCCGGACGGCGTCGGTGGTGATCCGCGCGCCGGTGGCCCGGTGCATCCGGAATGTCAGGATGGCCTCCCCGGCCCGTTGCAGGACCGCGGTGCCGCTGCCGATCCGGGTCCGATAACGCAGATGGCGATATCCGGTGGGCAGGTCGCCGGTGCGGGTGTGCCCGATCTCGGAGTAGGTCAGGTCTGTCACCCGTGCAGTGTGCGCCGGCCGCACGCCGGGTCGCCGAGCGGCCATGACTCCGGCACACTGAGCGCGTGAGTGGACCCCGCACCGCTGTTGTCGTCAACCCGGCCAAGGTGGCCGATATCGCACAGTTGAAGAAGGTAATCGGCGATGGCCTGCGGAAGGCCGGCTGGCCGGAGCCGCGCTGGTACGAGACCACCCCCGAGGATCCGGGTCGTGGTCAAGCCAAGCAGGCCGTGTCCGACGGCGCCGAACTGGTGTTCGCGTGCGGTGGCGACGGCACGGTGACCGCCGTGGTGACCGCGCTGGCCGGCACCGACGTGGCGCTTGCCGTGCTGCCGGCCGGCACCGGCAACCTGCTCGCCGCGAACCTGGGGCTGGGCACCGATCCGGCCACCGGTCTGCAGGTCGCCCTGGACGGCGGGCGCCGCCGGATCGACGTCGGCGCGATCGACGACCGGTGTTTCGTGGTGATGGCCGGGATGGGTTTCGACGCGCAGATGCTCGAGGACACCTCGGAGCGGGCGAAGAAGCACATCGGCTGGCTGGCGTACGTCGGCGGCGGCGCGAAGCACCTGCTGGACCGCCCGATGCGGGTGCGGATCCGGCTGGACGGCGGCGCGCCGATGCCCCGCCGCCCCCGCGCGGTGATCATCGGCAACGTGGGCCGTCTGCAGGGCGGGGTGCGGCTGCTCAAGAAGGCGGTGCCGGACGACGGCAAGCTGAACGTGGCCATCCTGAGCCCGAGCAACCTGGCGCACTGGATCGCCCTGGCCTTCGCGGTGGTCCGCAAGCGGGAGCGGGTGCCACTGATGGAGAGCTACACCGCATCACGTGTGGAGATCTACAGCAACCGGGCACAGTCCCGTCAGCTCGACGGAGATCTGATCTCGCCGGGGAAGGCCATGAAGATTCACGTACGCCCGAAGGCCCTGCTGCTCTGCGTGCCACAGCCGGACGCCGACCCGGACCTCGCCCACGACGCCGACGCCGTCGCCGAGCGGGCCCAGAACCTGTGAGCAGCACCGAACCCGTCCCCGAGACCCGGAGCATGTCCGGGGACGAGTTGTCCGCCGACGACGCCTTCCTGGCGCTGCGGCACTACGGGCGCTGGCCGCTGCTGCGGGACGCGTTCGTCCGGTTCCGGTACGGCGACGGTTTCAGCCACTCCCGGGCGTTCGCCCTGCAGCTCTGCCTGGCCATCGTCCCGTTCCTGATCGCACTGTCCGGTCTCGCCACCGACCTGGGTGTGGAGTCCGGCGGGCAGATCGTGGCGGACACCGTCATCGCGCTCACCCCGGGAGCGAGCGAGCCGGTGGTCCGCGAACTGCTCGTCGACACCGACGCGACCGAGGACGCCGGTGAGCTGGCGCTGACCCTCGGTCTGATCACCGGCCTGGTCGCGCTCACCCAGGCGATGGCGCAGGTCGAGCGGGGTGCGAACCGGATCTACGGGGTGGAGCGGGACCGGCCGGCCCACCTGAAGTACGCCCGGGCCACGGTCCTGGCGCTGCTGGCCGGCCTGCCCGCCCTCTTCGGTTTCCTGCTGCTGGTGGCGGGCCGGGCGGCCGGGAACTCGGCGGAGGAGCATCTCGGGTTGCCGCACGGCCTGCGGGTGGCCTGGGACGTGGTGCGCTGGCCGGTCAGCCTGGCCCTGATCGTCTTCGCGGTCGGGCTGCTCTTCGAGTACTCGCCGCGCCGCCGCCAGCCGGCCCTGTCCTGGCTGCTGTTCGGCGCGGTGGTGGCCACCATCCTGTGGTGGCTGGCCAGCCTGCTGCTCGCCGGGTACGTCCGGGTCAGCGACAGTTTCGGCGCCACCTACGGCCCGCTGACCGCGATCATGGCGTTGCTGCTGTGGGCGAACCTCACCGGGATCGCGTTCTTCCTGGGTCTGGCGTTCGCCGCGCAGCTGGAGGCGCGCCGGGTCGGTGCGCGGCCGGCGAAGGACGACGAGTGGAAACCGGAGCCGGACATCCCGTCCCAGCGACGGGACGGTGTATCGACCGAACCGTCCGGGTAAGAACGGCGCCGTGACCGACAACCGTGTGGTGGAACGTACCGGCTGGGCGCCCGTCCGGCACTTCGCCGAACGCAGCGTCCTCGGCCTGATCGTCGTTGCCGCGATCGGCCTCGGCTTCGGAGTCCTGCTCCTGTTGGTGCGCTTCAACTGGGAGCCACTGCAGAACCTGGACCGGTCGGTGACCGACAGCCTGAACCGCTGGGCGTCCGGTTCGGAGTCCACCGTGGCGGTGCTCGAACAGATCTCCTCGTTCGGCGGGCGCGGCGTGCTGATCCCGCTGGTGGTGCTCGCCGTCGCGGTGCTGCTGATCCGCCGCCGTCCCCGTCCGGCCCTCTACCTGGCCGTCACCGGTGCCGGCGCGCTGATCCTGGACCCGTCGCTCAAGTCGCTGATCGGCCGGCTGCGCCCGGTCGTCGAGGTCCCGGTCGCTCAGGCGCCGGGCAACAGTTTCCCCAGCGGGCACGCGCTCGGTGCGACGGTCGTCTACGGGATGCTCGTGCTGGTCTTCCTGGCCGCGGTCCGCCCCCGGTGGCGTCCGGTGACGGCCGGCCTAGCCGCCGTACTGGTGGCGGCGATCGGGTTCACCCGGGTCGCGCTGGGCGTGCACTTCCTCTCCGATGTGGTCGGCGGGATCCTGCTCGGACTCGCGTGGATCAGTGTCACGGCGTACGCGTTCCGCATCTGGCGCCGGGAGGCGGGCCACCCCACGCCGTCGCTCTCCGACGGCCTGGAGCCGGAGTCCGGTCCGGACCTGCGTCCCGCGCCGGCCGAGGAGGCGGTTCTGCCGCACCCGTGGGCCAAGGGTGCGGAGATCCTGGTCGGCTGGGTGTTCGTCTTCGGTCTGCTCTACCTGCTCGGCTACACGGTCACCCGGTGGGAGCCCGGCTTCGACGACGGTTTCCCGCGCTGGCTGCAGACGTTCCGGACGCCGGCCCTGGACGACCTGAGCTGGCTGGCCAGCAAGGCCGGTGACACCCACGCCATCCTGATCATCTCGCTGATCTTCTGCCCGCTCGCGCTGGCGCTGTGGCGGCAGTGGCGCCCGATCCTGTTCCTCGCCCTGACCATGGTGGGCGAGCTGACGCTGTTCCTCTGCGCGGCGGCCGCCGTGGATCGTCCCCGGCCCTCGGTCGAGCAGCTCGACGGCCAGATGCCGACGTCGTCGTTCCCGTCCGGGCACATCGCCGCGACCATGTGTCTCTGGGCCGCCATCGCGATCATCGTGATGGCCCGGGTGCACCGCCCGTGGCGCTGGATCTTCCCGGTGCTCGCGGTGATCATGCCGGCGATCGTGGCGCTGTCCCGGATGTACCGCGGCATGCACCACCCGACCGACATGCTCGGCGCGCTGCTGCTCACCACCGCCTGGATCACCGTGCTCTGGTTCACCGTCCGCCCGAACGCGCACGCCGAGACCGTCAGCGAGGCCGCGGAGGAGGCCCGGGTCCTGCAGAACGCTCCGGCATGAGGCTGCTGACCTGGAACATCCGCAACGGCGGGGGAGACCGCCTCCCGGCGATCATCGAGGTGGTCCGGGCCGTCCGCCCGGACATCTGGGCGGTCCAGGAGCTTCGCGGATTCTCCTCGTACGCGCAGAGCCTCACCGCCGCCGTAGGGATGCGAGCGCACGCGGCCCGGTCGTTGTTCGGTCAGCCGGTCGCGGTGCTGACCAGCCCGCCGGTGCGGGTGCTGCGGCGGTCCACCCTGCTCCGGGGCATGCACCACGCGGCCGCGGCGGTGGTCGTGGACACCCCGTCCGGGCCGCTGACCGTGGTGAGCACGCACCTCAACCCGTATTCGCCGTCCCGCCGTCGCCGGGAGGCCCGCCGTCTGGTCGCCCGGTACGCCGGGGACATGACGGTGGTGGCCGGTGATCTGAACAGCCTGGACACGTTCACCGATCACGGCCCGTCGCTGGACGGTCAGCGGGAGGAATATCGCCGTCGCCATGTGACGGGGCAGGGGGTGGCTGACACGCGGGCTTTGGCGGCTTTTGAGAACGCGCACTTTACCGATTTATGGCGAAATATCGGATCTGGAGAGTCGCACACCGTGCCTACCTCCGGCCTGGCTGGGGCCGAGTTCGGGACCATGCGCCTCGACTATGTGCTGACCGGCCCGGGCGTGACCGCCCGCGCACGCTCGATCGAGGTGCTGCGGGGCGGCGCGCTCGAGCACGCCTCCGACCACTATCCGGTGCTGGCCGAATTCGATCTCTGACTCACTCGAGCCCGTGGCTGCGGGTCTGATGGTCGCCCAACGCCAACGCCAACGCCAGCGCGAACGCGGCCCACCCGGCTCTGCTCTGGCACCGCCGTACAGTGGTTCCTCACCGGAACCGGGAGTGACACCATGACCAGCACGCAGATCGACCGCCACGCCGCGGACCCCGCTGAGGCCGCCCCGGCGAAGGAGCCGGTGAACTGGGACGACGTGCTGCCCGACCAGTACGTCGCCGCAGCCGAGGGCTGGGACTACGTGACTTGGCAGCGCATCCGCGCCGCCGCCGCCGACGCCTGACCTGTCCTACTGCGGCGGCACCCGGCGATACCTGGTGTTCCGGCTCGCGGTCGACTTCTCCGTCGCCGTGACCAGGCCTTCCCTGCAGCGTGAGCCGTCGGCGTACGGTCTGATCCGACGATCCCGTCCTGGAGCCCGGCTCGGCGCGGGAGGCGCCGACCTCCACCATGCCGCGAAGTGCAAAAAGTGCAACGACTATTCGCTGAGGGTGCTGAGGCGGGTGGTCAGGTCGGTGGCGAAGCGGTCCAGCAGCCGCCCGAAGGTGCGGCGATCGTCGGGGGACCAGTCGGCCAGCGCCGCGCCCAGGACACCGAGCACCGTCTGCAGGTAGCGGCCGACCGCCTCCGCACCGGTGGGGGTCAGCTCGACCAGGCGGGCGCGCCGGTCGTCCGGATCCGGGACCCGGCGGACCAGGGTGCGGCGTTCGAGTTCGTTGACCTGGCGGGTGATGTGCGGGCCGACGACCTGCATGCGTCTGGCGATCTCCCCGATGCGCAGTGGTCCGCCGCCGGTCTGCAGGGCGACCAGGACGCCCAGGGCCGGGCGGTCCAGGCTGAGGCCGGCGTTCTCGGTGGCGCGGTCGATCAGGCCGCTGCGGTTGAGCACCGTGCTGAGCTGCGAGATCTTGGGCAGGACGGTGAGCAGGTCGAAATCGCCGTCATCCGTAGTGTCGGTCATCACACTCAATTCGATACCTAAGTTAGGTATATATTTTTCTCAAGGGGAGCGAGCAGAGCATCGAGGAGGAAACCCATGAGCAGAATACTGGTCTCCGGAGCCAGCATCGCCGGACCCGCGCTGGCGTACTGGCTGCACAGGTACGGTTTCGACGTCACCGTGGTGGAGAAGGCGGACACCATCCGCGGCGGCGGCTACCCGATCGACATCCGCGGCACGGCGATCGAGGTCGTCCGGCGGATGGGCGTGCTGCCGCGGCTGCGCGACGCGCACATCGACACGCGGCAGATCAGCTTCCTGCACCCGGACGGCAGCCCGATCGCCGCGGTCCGGCCGGACACTGTGGTCCGCGGGGACGAGGGCAGCGACCTGGAGATCCCCCGAGGCGATCTGACCACGATCCTCTACGAGACGGTCCGCGACGACGTCGAGTTCCTTTTCGGCGACAGCATCGACACCCTCGACGACCGTCCCGACCGGGTCGACGTGACCTTCCGCGGCGGCGCCCGGCGCAGCTTCGACCTCGTCGTCGGTGCGGACGGGCTGCACTCGTACACCCGAGGTCTGGTCTTCGGTCCTGAAGAGCGGTATCACCGGTACCTGGGGCACTGCTTCGCCGGCTTCACCATGCCCAACGACCTGGGGCTCTCGCACGAGGCCGTCACCTGGTGCGAACCCGGCCGGGGCGCCGCCCTCTACGCCGTGCGCGACAGCGACCGGATCCACGGATTCCTGACCTTCGACCGGGCCGAACCCCCGTTCGACGCGTTCCGCGACCCGGCGGCGCAACGCGACCTCGTCACCTCGGTCTTCACCGGGGACGGCTGGCAGATCCCGCGCATGGTCGAGGTGATGCGCGCCGCCGACGACCTGTTCTTCGACGTGGTCAGCCAGATCCGGATGCCCCGCTGGTCGTCCGGCCGGGTCGCCCTGGTCGGCGACGCCGCCTACGCACCGTCGTTCCTCACCGGGCAGGGCACCAGCCTGGGCCTGGTCGGTGCCTACATGCTGGCCGTCTCTCTGGCCACGGCAGGCGATCATGCCGAGGCCTTTGCGGGGTACGAGCGGAGCACGCGCCCGTTCGTCGAGGCCAACCAGGATCTCGTCGGCGAGGGCGATTCGATCCTGTTCCCGCCGACCGCGGAAGCCCTGGCCCGGCGCAACGAGATGCTGCGCGGACTGACCGTGATCCCGGCCGGGGCGGCCCGCCCGGAACATTCCGCGTTGACCCTCCCCGACCATGTCCGGTCCTGAAACCATCAGCGCATGACGGAGACACTGCGGATCGACCCCGCGACCACGGCGGTCGTGCTGATCGAGTACCAGAACGAGTTCACCACCGACGGCGGGGTGCTGCACGAGGCGGTGGCCCCGGTGATGGCGGCGACCGGGATGCTGGACCGGACCGTCGAGCTGGTGGCGGCGGCCCGGACGGCCGGGGTGAGCATCATGCACGCGCCGATCACCTTCGCACCGGGTTACGGCGAACTGACCCGGCACCCGTACGGGATCCTGAAAGGGGTCGTCGACGGCAACGCCTTCGTCAAGGGCGGATGGGGTGCGGCGATCGTCGACCGGCTCGCCCCGGCCGACGGCGACATCGTGATCGAGGGCAAACGCGGCCTGGACACGTTCGCCAGCACCAACCTCGACTTCATCCTGCGCAGCAAGGGCATCGAGACCGTGATCATCAGCGGGTTCCTGACCAACTGCTGCGTCGAGTCGACGATGCGCAGCGCGTACGAGAACGGGTATCGCGTCATCACGGTCACCGACTGCATGGCGGCCACCTCGGCCGAGGCGCACGACAACGCGATCGCCCACGACTTCCCGATGTTCTCGATCCCGCTGCCGTCGGCCGAGGTCATGGCCGCGTTCTGAGGAGAGTTCAGGCGAGGGCCCGGAAGACCTCGCCGCAGACGTCGATGCAATGCGCCAGGGCCACGTCCGCGGCGAGCGGCCCGGTCGTGGTGAAGACGAAGAGGTCCCGGTCCTCCCGGCCGGCCGTGCCGGTGAACGGGGCGATCAAGAACGACGAACCGCATCCGCGTCGTCGGCAGGTCGTCCGGCGAGTAGCCGGGCGGTCCAGGTCGCCAGCGCGGCGGTGGCGGCCCGGGACAGTGCCGCTTGCGGCATCATGCTGGTGAAGCCGTGGAAGCCGCCGGGCCAGACGTGTAGTTCGGTGTCGATTCCGGCGTGCCAGAGTCCGCCGGCGTAGGCCACGGTCTCGTCGCGGAACACTTCGGCGCTGGCGCAGTCGATGTAGGTCGGTGGCATGCCGGTCAGGTCGGTGGCCCGGGCGGGGGCGGCGTAGATCGACACGTCCTCGCCGCCCCGCCGGTCGCCGAGGTAGGCGGTCCAGCCGAAGCGGGTCATGGCGCGGTCGGCGATGCCGACGCCGTCGATCTGGCGGGTCGAGACGGTCGAGTCGCTGTCGTCGAGCATCGGGGAGATCAGGATCTGGCCGAGCAGGGGAGGTCCTTGCCGATCACGGGCCAGTAGCGCGGTGCCCGCGGCGAGTCCGCCGCCGGCGCTCTGCCCGGCCAGCACGATACGCGAGGGGTCGATGCCCAGTTCGTCGCTGTGGGTGGCGGTCCACAGCAGGCCTGCGTAGCAGTCCTCGACCGGATAGGGGTCGGGGTACTCCGGGGCGAGTCGGTAGTCGACGCTGACCAGGACGACATCGTCGTGGGTGAGCAGCCAGTCGTCGTAGGAGTCCAGGTTGCCGAGGTAGTGGCCGAACATCATGCCGCCGCCGTGCATGGTGTAGAAGCACGTTGCCGGACCGGTGTGCCCGATACGGCTGATGACCGCCAGGTTGATGGGGTCACCCTGGTAGCCGGGGACGGTCAGGGTGCGGCGTCGCCAACCGCGGGCCGTCAGCCGCTCGTCGAGGGCCTGTTCGGTCATGTCCAGCATGCGCATGCGCGGCAGCATGTCGGTGGTCAGGGTGAAAGGGCCGCGTTCGTGCATGGCGGTGAGGAACACCCCGAGTTCGGGGTCGAACGGTGGGCGCGGCAGGACATCAGACATGGTGGGTCTCCTTGACGGAAGTGGTGGTGTGCGAGCGGATGACGCCGTAGGTGACGAGTGCGGCAGCGACGGCGGTGAGGGCGAGAGCCGCGATGGTCACCGCCTGCTGGAACTGCCCGGCTTGTGCGGTGCTCCAGCTCGAGGCGGTGAGGCTGCCGGTGAACAGGGCGGCCAGGATGGTGCCGGTGGCGGCGATGCCGGCGCCCGTCGCGAGTTCACTGGAGGTGTCGACGAGGGCCGCGCCGATCGAGGTGCGGTTCTCCGGCAGGCCGCGCAGCACGTTGTTGCCGGCCACGACCCCGACCACGCGCATGCCGGCGGCGACGAGCACGAGCGCGATCAGCACCCCGGGGTAGCCGAACCTGTTCAGTGCGGCGAAGGCGGCAAGACCGGCGACGACCGCTGCGGCGCTCAGCCAGGCCGCACGTTCCAGGCCGACGCGCCGCACGAAGGGCGTCACGAGCCGGCTCCCGGCGAGCAGCACGACGACCTGCGGCAGCATGCCGACGGCTGCCATCGCGGGGGACCAGCCCCAGGCGAACTGCAGCAGCAGTGTCACCAGGTAGCCGAGACCGGCGACGGCAAGTCCGGCGGCGGCCTTGTAGGCCAGGCCGCTCGATACCAGCGGCACCGCCAGCAGCCTCAGGTCGAGCAGGGGGTGACGTGCCGTCCGCTCCCGTAGGACGAAGGCCGCGGTCGTCACGATCGCTGCCGCGGCGGCGGTCCAGGGCGCCCACGATGCGCCGCCCTCGTCGACGAACAGTGTCGGCGTGACCAGGGCCAGGATGATCGTCGCCGTGCCCAGTACCGCGCCCGGGATGTCGAGTGGGCCGGCGTGCAGGCTGCTCGGGTCGTCTGCGGCGACGCCGAGGCGGATGCCGGCGAACGCGAGTGCGGCGATCGGCACATTGATGAGAAGCAGGACCTGCCATGGGGCGACGGCGAGCACGAGCCCGCCTGCCGTCGGACCGATCGCGAGACCCACCAGCCCGGCGGTCGAGATGACCGTGATGGCCCGCACCCGCAGGTCGTCGGCCCGGAACAGCCGGAAGGCCAGCGCCATGGAGCCCGGGGTGGTCATCGCCGCGGCGGCTCCCATGCACGCCCGTACCGCGATGAGCTGCCCGGCGGTCGACACGAACATGGTCGCGAGGCTCGCGGCGCCCAGCAGGACCAATCCGGTCAGCATCACCCGGCGCCGCCCGAACCGGTCGGCAATCGCCCCGAACAGCAGCATCAGCCCGCCGAAGACGACCGAGTACGCGCCTGTCACCCACTGCAGCGCTGTCGTCGTCGCCTGCAGTTCACGGCCGATCGTGGGCAGCGCGACGTTGAGGATGGAGTTGTCGAGCATCTCGAACAGGAACACCGCGGACAGCCCGGTGAGGGCGATCCATCTGTCACCCAGCGATTCGGGTCGAGCCACATCAGGGGGCCGTGCCTCAGCAGTGAACATGCCACTAAGTTAACTCACTAAGTTTAGTTACACAACCACTATGCTGGCGGCAGCTACGGAAGGGGTCACATGCCACGCACCGATGCCCGCGGGGGACCGCAGACACGTGCGCGAATTTCGCAGATCGCCACCCGGCTGTTCCTCGACCAGGGGTTCGACGCCGTCACCGTGGCCGACGTCGCACGCGCGGCAGGAGTCTCCACCGTCACGGTGTTCAAGCACTTCCCGCGCAAGGAAGACCTCCTGCTCGACCGGGCCGAGGACGCCACGCAGATGCTGCGCTCGGCGGTCCGCGACCGTCCCGCGGGAACCGATGTGCTGGACTCGCTGGAGGCCTTGATGCTGCGGCTGGCCGGGGACCACCACGGACTGTCGGGCATCGCCGCCGAATCCACCCCGTTCTTCCGCACCGTGGCCGGCTCCACGCCCCTCATCGCACGAGCCCGAGAACTGGCCGCTGACCTGCAGCACCTGCTGACCGACGAGCTCGAACGCGATCCGGGCTTCGACGGCGACAGCACCCTGCTCGCTGCCTTCTTCGTATCCGGCTACACCACCGTGCTGACCGATAACGCACGCCGCCTCATTGCCGGCGAAGCCCCCGCCGAGATAGCTCTGCACCATCGTCAGCGCCTGGGGCAGCTCTTCCGCGCATTGCGCAACGCCCATCGCTGAACGACGAGAACGGCTCGAACCCGTACGGGAACGTCTGTGCCCGGCGGGACTTCTCGGTGATGCTCTCCGGTGTGGAGATGCTCAGCGTCGGCGCCCAGCCGCGACTGCGACGTGAGGCTGAGCCGCCCGGCCCTTCGAGCCGACCGCAGCGATCATGGGCACCCGGGGCGTCAGGCATCCACTGGTGAGCACACCGGACACGCGATCGGTTGGACAGGATCGCGAGGAGTCGCTCACCAGCACACCCGCTCCGCGTCATCATGGCCAACTGTCCACAGCGGCCGGTCAGGCGGTCGCGATCCTGTTACCGTGGGCGCCCATATAGACGGTTGGCAATGCCTTCGGGTCCTCTACCTAGGTGCGGTGATCCTGTGTTTCGACTGCTTCACGCCGTTGTCCGTCGGCCACTCGATTCCGTACGGCAATCGGCGCGTCCCCGGATGGCCCGGCGATCGCAGGACGGTCGCACGGCCTCGCGGGTTCTTCGCGGTGTCGCCGTCGCAACGGCGATCATCGTCGGACTGGCCCTCGCGTGGAGTTTCGCGAAGCTGGTACCGGACTTCATCTTCATCGACCTCGGGGTCTATCGCGGCGCGGTGCGCTTCTGGCTGTTGGACGGCGGCGACATCTACGACTACCGCTACGACGGCCCGCCACTCGGCTTCACCTATCCTCCGTTCGCCGCGATCCTGCTCAGTCCCCTGTCGGTCATGTCGTGGCCGGTCGCCATCGGCGTCAGCGTCACGGTGAACATCGCCGCCTTGGTTCTGCTCGCCCGCTGGTTCGTGGCGCCGGCCCTGCGGCGGTGGCCTGTGTGGTTGTCGACCGCCGTCGGGGCCTGTGCGGTTGCCTTCGCCGAGCCCGGTCTCGCCACCCTCAGCCTCGGGCAGATCAACCTCGTGCTGGTCGTCCTCGTCTGCGCGGACCTGCGAGCGCTCGAGAAAGGCTCTCGCTGGGCGGGGATCGGCATAGGCCTGGCCGTGGCGATCAAAGTAACTCCGGTGGTCTTCATCGGTTATCTGCTGATCTCCCGCCGGTTCCGGGCCGCCGTCACCGCTACCGCCACGGCTGTCGGTGCCGCTGCGGTGGCCGCGATTCTGCTTCCCGGTCCCTCGCTCGAATACTGGACCTCGGCGCTCTGGCAGACCGAGCGGGTTGGTGACCTGGCCAGCACGGGCAACCAGTCGCTGAGCGGTGTCGTCGCCCGGCTCGACGGCTCGGCGATCTGGTGGCTGATCGCGGTCGCCGTGGTCGTTGCGTACTGGTGGGTGCGGGTCAGATCACAGACCGTCCGGACCGGTATGGCGATGACCGGAGTCCTCGCCTGCCTGATCAGCCCGGTCACCTGGGTGCACCACCTGGTCTGGCTGCTCCCGGCCGCCGCCGTGCTGCTCGGCCGGGCGATGGCCGTGACAGGCCGGCAACGATGGTGGAGGCTCGGCGCGCTGGCCGCCGGCTACGCCGTGCTCTGGAGCGGTCTCCACTGGTACGGGCTGGGCGATGTGATCAGCAGCAACGCGGATGTCTGGATCAGCCTCGTCCTGTTCCTGGCGGTTCCGGTCACGTCGGCCGCGTCCCGCATCGGCCTGGAACAGTCGGATCCAGCCCACCACCGCCGTCGCGGTATTCGTGCGGCAACCGGCCTGCGATCGAGGCCGACGACCAGCCGGCCTCCAACTGCTCCTTGACCACCATCCGCAGCCGTGGCGAGCGGTCGACCACGTACACCTTCGGCCGTCGCCGGTCCGCAGCGGCCGCGTCGTCAACGGTCACCGCCCGGTACTGCACGCGGCCGCCGTGACGGGCGACGTCCCGCGAGGACCACCGACGGGTTCCGCTCGACGAACCCGGCGATCGCCTCACGAGACACCTGATCGGCCTGACTTGCTCGGTGCCGATTCGTCGTTTGCCAGTGTGCGAACGCCCGCTCGCCGTGATTGGTTCTCGGATCATTTCTGCTCGGCGGCGGTATTCAGGAATGTCGTGAGGTCATCGGTGACGGCGTGCACCTTGCCGGCAGCCGCGGTCAGGCTCCGGGTGATCTCGTGGTTGGTGGCCGTCTGTTCCTCCACGGCGGCCGCAACCGAGCTCTGGTTGGCCCGGACGGCGTCCACGATTCCAGCGATCTTCGAGATCTCGCCGCCGGCGAGGTTGCTCAACGTCTGCACGCTGGTGATGAGCTCGCCGATGCGTTGTGTTGCCGCCTGGGTAGCGCTGGACAGATCCTTCACTTCGCCGGCGACGACGGCGAATCCCTTACCGGCTGCGCCCGCGCGGGCGGCTTCGATCGTGGCGTTCAAAGCGAGAAGGTTTGTCTGCCGGGCGATCTGGGAGATGGTGCTGACCACTTCGTCGATCCGGCCCGATGCCTCGGTCAGCCGGTCCATCGTGCTCGTCGCGGACTCGATCGCAGCCACGGCGTCGACCACCACCTCGGATGCCTGGCTTTCGCTGCGGGCGATCTCGGCGGCCGTTGCGGACAGCTGTTCCATGGCGCTCGCCACCGAATGCAGAGATCCGCTGGCCTCTCCGGTCATGGCCAGGGTGTCACCGAGCCGGTTCGTCACCACCCGAGAACGATTTTCAGCGGCGGTCCGAGCGCTGACGTCCTCCCAGGCCACCACATAGCCGATGACCGCGCCGCGCTCGTCCTTGGCCTGGTTGATGTGGGTGTCGAGAGTGATGGAACCGAACGTGAAAGCGGCGTCGCGAGGCTGGAAGGCGGGGTCTCTGAGGATACGGTCGATCCGGGCGGGGTCCTTGTGGAAGCGATGGATGCTGCCGTTGAGGACGTCGGAGACGCGAACCCCGAAAACCCGTTCGATCTCGGGTCCGATCAGGCGCAACGTCTGCATCGCCCTGGGGTTCGCGTAGACGATGTTCAAGGCGAGGTCTGCCACGAAGATGTTCGCCTGTACGCAGTCGAGGATGTGACGAGCGCCGGTCTCGACGATGTTCGCCGGAACGACGTCCTGGGGTGCCGTTCGGACGGCCCTGGTCGTACGCCACTCATTCGCGGTCCGGGACAGTGAATTGATCATTTTGTGGCCCCTCTCGGTCTGTTGGAGGAAGTGAGGTTGTACGCGAACCGATGCGGTACCCGTCAGGCAACGGCGCTTGCCCAGATAGTGGCTTTTACAGCTTTCGCACCGAAATGCCATCGGTGAAGGGCCGAAAGTCCTACGCCGCTCTCGCCATGCGGGTATCCCGCGCTGCAGGCGCCGGATATGCGCTCGGATGGCGCACCGCTGCCGTCGTGTCCGGGCGACTGCAGACTTGGGGCACATCTCCCACCAGCTGTCCGACCGCGTCCAAACCGGCGCGTGCTCCCGGCTGACCGAAGCCACACGGTGCCTGATGCTCCAGACGATGATGACGATCACAAACTCACTGCCGCCTGACCTCCGAAGCAGAGGGCCTGCTGTTGAAGGGGGACTCGCGGTCAGGCCGGTCGATGGGCCTCGAGCGCTCGGACCGCGGCAAGGAGTCTGCTCGTCGTGAACGACTTGGTCAGCAACGTGGCACCTGCCGGTGTAAGACCGCGGTCGTTGATGAGTCCGTCGGCGTGTCCCGACGCGAACAGGACGTTGACCGAGGGATGGTCGGTGGTGATCCGGTCTGCGAGTTCGGGGCCGGGCATGCCAGGCATGACGACGTCGCTGAGCAGCAGTTGGATGGATTCGGTTCCGCCGTTTACTGACCGGTGGGTGGGCGTGGGAGGCGGCTTGGGGTTTCGGCGGTGGCGGGAATATGGATGGTGATCGTGGTGCCGCGGTGGGGTGCGGATTCGATGCGCAGGGATCCACCGAGTCGCTGATTTCAACCCCGGCTGCGCCCCGTCCGATCACCGGTTTTGGGAGTAGCCCCGCACCACCCACCCCGAACGACCCGATTTCATCGTGACGGTGCTCCACGCCATCGTTTAGGGCGGCGTCTGAGCGGGGCAAACATGATGGCCGACGAGGAGCAGACCGCTCCCCTCGCCGCCATCATGTCGGTCGAGCCCTGTTCGCCCGCGGTGTGATCGCTCAGTCGCGGCGCAGTTCGGGCTGCCACTCCTTGGCGTCCTGCCGATGCAGCTCAAGGTAGTCGTTCGCGAGAGCGGACGACGCGAATCGTTCCTCACCAGCGTCGATTCCGCCGTTGATGGTGACGACCGTCGCGCGAACACCGGTGTCGGCCAGCTCCGCGGCGAGGGCCTGGACATAGGAGCGCAGACTGGCTTTGCCGACGGACAGGGAGGCGTACTGCCGGGACGGGGTGTCGGCGAGTCCGCCTCCGGTGAACAGCAGGCTTCCCCTTCCACGCAGCTCCGGCAGCACCGTCTCGGCGGCTATCTTGGCGCCGAGGACGTTGACGGCAAAGGAGTTGATCCAGCCCTCGTCGTCACCGTCGGTGGGGGTGTCCGGGCGGATCAGTGCCGCGTTGTAGGCCAGCACCTCGGGTCGGCCCAGTTCCTTGATGGCGGTGGTGATCGCGGTGCGCAGCGCGTCGCGGTCGGCGATGTCCGCGGCGTAGGCGCGCACCGGCTGGTCTCCGGCCAGTTCGCCTGCGTACTGCTGCAGGCGGTCCTGGCTGCGGCCGATCATGGCAACCGGGTCCATACGGCTCGCGTCGCGCGCTGTGACGACCGTGTGACCGTCCTTTCCGTACGCTGGTGGGTCCGGTCCGTATGGTGGCGGCACCGGTCGAATCGGGGGCAGGGCGCGGATGAAGGTCCTGGTGGTCGAGGATCAGGTGAGGCTCGCCGGCTCGGTGGCTCGGATGCTGCGGCGCGAGGGCATGTCGGTCGACGTCGAGCACAACGGCGCGACTGCGCTCGACCGGGCCGCCGCGGTCGAATACGACGTGGTGGTGCTCGACCGCGATCTGCCGGGGCTGCACGGCGACGACGTGTGCCGCCGGCTGATGCGGGCGCAGGTGCGCACCAAGGTCCTGATGCTGACCGCGTCGGCCGGCCTGGACGACCGGGTCGAGGGCCTCACCATCGGCGCCGACGACTATCTGACGAAACCGTTCGAGTATCCGGAGCTGGTGGCGCGGATTCGGGCGCTCGGCCGGCGGACCCAGGTCGCCGTGCCGCCGGTCCTGGAACACGGCGACCTGACGCTCGACCCGGCACGGCGCGTCGCCACCCGCGGCGGGGTCCGGTTGCCGCTCAACCCCAAGGAACTGGCCGTCCTGGAATACCTGCTCACCTCCGGCGGCCGGGTGGTTTCCGCAGAGGAGCTGCTGGAACGGGTATGGGACGAGGCCATCGACCCGTTCACCACCACGGTGAAGGCGACCATGAACCGGCTGCGGTCGAAACTCGGTGAGCCGTCCGTGATCGAGACCGTCCCACGGGCCGGCTATCGGATCTGATCGAGGAAGGCAGACCTTCATGGGACTGACGGTTCGGCTGCGGCTCACCCTGCTGTACAGCGTGTTGTTCCTGATCGCCGGTGCGGCCCTGCTGGCCATCTTCTATGTTCTGGTCACGAACAGCCCACCGATCGCCGCGATGTCCAAGCCGTTGTCCTCCGACACCAGCGTGATGATCGGTGTGGTGGGCGGCGATCAGCCGGCCGGCGAGCCGGTGCCTGTCGAGGTGGGCGCCGCCCCGTCCGCCGGTGAGCGACGCCTGCTGGCGTCGCTGGAGAAGCGTGCGGCCGAGCAGCAGGCCGAGATCAAGCGTCAGCTGCTCCTGCAGTCCGGCCTGGCGCTGGCCATCATGGCGGTGGTCTCGACGGTGCTCGGCTGGCTGGTGGCCGGGCGGGTGCTGCGGCCGCTGAAGACGATGACGAACAGCATCCAGCACATCTCCGCGAGCAACGTGCACGAGCGGCTGGCGCTCGACGGGCCGCGGGACGAGCTGCAGAGCCTCGCCGGCACGGTGAACGGGCTGCTGAGCCGGTTGGAGGCGGCCCTCGAGTCGCACAAACGGTTCGTCGCCAACGCCGCGCACGAACTGCGCACGCCGCTGACGCTGGAGTACGCCCTGTTGCAGGAGGCGGTCTCCGACCCGGACCCGACGGTCGACTCGTATCGGGCGCACTTCGGGGAATTGATGATCGTCAGCGGGCAGCAGTTCCGGCTGCTCGACTCGCTGCTGGTGCTGGCCACCAGCGAACGCGGCCTGGGCCGGACCGAACGCGTCGACCTGTCCGAGGTGGCCCGCACGGTGATGCGGTCCGTCGAGACCCGTGGGCTGGACATGGTGCCGGCGATCGAGCCGGCGCCGGTCGCCGGCGATCCCATGCTGATCAGGCGGTTGGTCGCGAACCTGGTCGAGAACGCGGTGAGTTACAACGTTCCGGACGGATGGGTGCGGGTCGCCACCGGTACGGAGAACGGCCAGGGCTTCCTGTCGGTGGCCAACACCGGTGCACCGGTTCCGCCGGACATGGTGGGCCAGCTGCTCCAGCCGTTCCAGCGCCTGAGCCACACCGAAGACGACGGCCACCACGGCCTCGGGCTGTCCATCGTCAAGACGATCGTCACGGCGCACTCGGCAGAGGTCACCGTGGCGGCCCGGGACGGCGGCGGGCTGGTGGTCCGGGTCCTCTTCCCGGCCGACCAGCCGGCGCTGCAGGCTCCCTTCTGACCGCGCGGTCCGGGGTGGCCGAGGAGACGATCCCGGACCGGCGCCGGCGGCATCGAGGTCAGCTGGAGGCGAGGGCTTCGGTGGGAGCGAGCCGCGCGGCGCGGATCGCCGGGTAGAGGCCGGCGATCGCGCCGATCCCCACGGTCGCGCCGACACCACCCAGCAGGGCCCACCAGGGTACGACCGCCGGCCACTGCTGAATCATGGCGTACGTTCCGGTCACCAGGTATCCCAGCAGCGAGCCGACGGCGCCACCGAGCATGGACAGCAGCAGCGCTTCGCTGACGAACTGGGTGCGGATCTGACCCTTCGTGGCGCCGAGCGACCGGCGCAGGCCGATCTCCGAACGGCGTTCCAGCACCGAGATCACCATGGTGTTCGCGACCCCGATGCCGCCCACCAGCAGCGCCACCGCACCGAGCCCGACCAGCAGCGCGGTGAACGTCTTGTTCGCCGCGCGCTGCAGGGTCAGCAGATCCGAGGGCCGGGACACGGTGGCCTCGTTCGGCTTCTCCGGATTGGCGGTGGCCGCGAGCACGGCCTGCACCGCCTCGACCTGTGACTCCGCAGCCCGGGTGTAGACCACGGTGGGATGGCCGTCGAAGCCGAGGTAGGTGGTGGCCGCCGGCCAGCCGATCAACGCGGACAGGTCGAGCTCCTGTGCCAGCGGCGCCTTCTTGAGCACGCCGGACACCACCCACGACCGGCCGCCGATGTAGACCGTGGGCGGGTAGCCCAGCTGTTTGGCGGTCCGGGCGCCCAGCACCACCGTGGGATAGCGCTCGGTCGCGGCGTTGAGCCAGGTGCCGCGGTCCAGCTCGGCGCTCACCGTGCTGAGTAGGTCGAGCCGGGCCGCGGACACGCTCATGCCGGCGGTCTCCACGGACGGGATCCGCTCGTTGCGGTAGACGTGCACGTCTGAGATCACGCCGATCGCGGTGGCCGACAGCACCGGGCTGATCTGTTTGATCATGGCGAGCGATGGGGCCGGCAGCTGGGCGTCTTTGCCGCCGAACGTCTTGCCCGGCTTCACCGTGAGCAGGTTCGTGCCGAGCGTACGGAGCTGCCGGTCGAGGTCGGCGTGGCTGGACGCGGAGATTCCGACCACCGCGACCATCGACGCGATCCCGATCGCGATGCCCAGCGCCGACAGCACGGCGCGCAACGGCCGCGAGCGGAGCCCGTACCCACCGAGCCGGGCCAGGTCCGAGACCCGCAGCCGGGCCGGCTTCAGGCTGGTCGGGGACGGGTACCGGCCGGGGGAGGTGACAGTCACGGCCGGCATCTCAGACCACCTGCCCGTCGAGCATCGGCACCTGGCGGGGGAGACTGTCGGCGATCTCCCGGTCATGGGTGATAACCAGCACCGTCGTTCCGGCCGTGTGCAGGTCGTGCAGCACCTCCATCACGCCGACGCCGGAGGCCGAGTCGAGGTTGCCGGTGGGCTCGTCGGCCAGCAGCAGCGGCGGCTGCCCGGCGACCGCCCGGGCGATCGCGACCCGCTGCTTCTGACCGCCGGAGAGCTGGTGCGGGCGGTGCGTCACCCGGTCCCGGAGACCGACCCGGTCCAGCGCCGCCTCGGCCCGCTGCTCGCGTTCGCGGCGGCTCAGCCCGGTGTAGAGCAGGCCGTCGGCCACGTTGCCGAGCGCGTCGCGGCCCGGCGCCAGGTGGAACTGCTGGAAGACGAAGCCGATCCGCCGGGACCGCAGCGCCGACAGCTGGCGGTCCGACAGCGCGGCGACGTCGTATCCGTCGATGCGCACGGTGCCCTCGGTGGGCCGGTCCAGGGTGCCGATCAAGTTCAGCATCGTGGACTTGCCCGAGCCGGAGGGCCCGACGATCGCCAGCATCTCGCCGTACTCGACCGTCAGGTCCACCGACCGCAGAGCGTGCACTCCGCCTTGATAGGCCTTGGTCACTCCGGTCAGCTCGATGACCGGGTAGTCGGCGGTCACCTCACCGGCGGGCACCGCGTCGATCTCCGGGGCGGTCACGACGGCACCACGACCTGCATGCCGGCCTGGAGCCCGGTGCCTTTGACCTCCACCTTGCCGTCCGCGAACAGCCCGGTCTCCACCGCCATCGGCGTGGTCGTGCCGTTCTCGTAGACCTGCAGCCCGAATCCGCCCTCGGCGAGCACGACCAGCGCTGTGACCGGGACGGTCAGGACGTTCGGCCGTTGCCCGACGGTGAACGCGACGCTGACCACGGCCGCGCCCTGACTCCGCACCTTTGCCTTCGCGTCGAACCGGATGGTCACGTTGTAGGTGGTTGCGTTGGCCCCACCGTTGTCATTCTCGGTCACCACGGTGGCGATCTTGGCGATCTTTCCGGGCACCGTCTCGCCGTCCGGTAGCCGGACCTGCACCGCCGCGCCGTTCTCGGCCAGCCGGGCCGTGCCGGAGCCCAGCGGGACCGTGGCCAGAGCCGTCGTGCCGGTCACCTTCAGCACCTCGCTGCCGGAGCCCACCAGAGCACCGACCTGTACCGTCAGCGAGTTGACCCGCGCCTCGCCCGGCGCGTACATGATCTGGGACGTCGTCACCACACCGGTCTCGGTCACCCCGAGATCGTCCTGCCAGTCCTCGACCACGTCGGCCGTCGCGGAGCTGTACGTGCTGTCCACGGTGAATCCGCGGTAGCCCAGCGCCCACAGGTTCGACTCGAACTGCTTCACGTCGGAACCCTTGACACCGGCCTTCAGTTCCCGGTACGCGGGCAACCGCCCGTACAGCAGCGTGACCGGTCTGTCGTCCAAGCGGTAGAGCGCCTTTCCCCGGCCGATCGTGGTGCCCTCGGCGGGCAACTGCGTCACCGTTCCACTGCCCCGCGTCGTGATCGATGTGGGATCGCCGTACGCCAGTGTCCCGTCGACACTCTGCCGGTCGACGAGGGTCTCCTCGGTGGCCGTGGCGGTCGTCGGCGCGGTGGCGCCGGACGAACCGGAATCGTCGCCGTCCCGGGGAAGGCTGAACACCGTGATCGCCGCGGCCACCGCACCCACCGCGACCACGCCGGCTACCCGCTTCGCACCCATCAGGGAGTGCTTCCGTCCTGGCGCTCCTTCGGCTGCAGCATGAACTTCGCGCAGGCGTCCGACGCCTTCTTCCATTCCGGCGTGTTGTCCTGGATGTGCGCGCCACTGAGGTCGATATCGCCGTTGGCGTCCGGGTCCGGGAACTCCGGGAGACCGTTTTCCCGCATGCACTGGGAATAACCCTTGAGCGTCTCGATGTCCTCCGCGGACATGGCCGGCGCCTGTGCCGGGTTCATGTACCTCGACGAGCAGTCCTGCTGGGCTGTAGAAAGCTTCTCCTCGTCGACCTGGGTGCCCGCGGGCGGCGAGGCGTTGATGCGGCCGGAGCCGTCCGGGTCGGGCCACCACGAGAAGCCGGCGTCGCGCATGCACTTCCCGAACGCCGCCACGTCGCCGCCCTTCGAGTCGCCGCCGCCCGGCTTCGCGTCACTGACCGCGGAGTTCGGGTCGATGGAGACCACACCGCCGGTGTCGTCCTTCTTCGCGCAGCCCTCCAGCGCCCCGGCAACCGTCAGAGCGAGCGTGGAGAGGACCAGCGCCGTACGTAGCTTCGTCGAATCCGATGCCATGGGGGATGTTCTACGCCACGACCGGTCACACGACGGCCACAAACCACGGCCCCGAGAGCCGTACTCCACATTGGCCCTGCTTTCGCGGCACTGATCGAAGATTTCCTTCGGTGGAAGCCGGCCTTCCAGATCTGTGGTACGCCCACAAGACCTGGATGATCGAGGACAGCGTGCCGGAGGCCGCTCAGGCGAAGCGGCTGGGCCATCGGCTACCGGGGCTCTACATCCACGTCGCCCCCATCGGCGAACAGCGCCTCTTCGATGGCTTGCAAAAGCGCTGGGAGGGTACCGCCGAATTCGAACCCGAGCGGTGACCGCATTTGCGACGTAGTGGTGGTCAGTCGGGGAGCGAACAAATCAAACTCAGGAGCGGTCAACCCGACGTGCTCCCAGAACCATGACGAAAGGTCCACCGCATTGGATCATCGCGGTGGACCTTTTCGCAGCTCAACGTACTTGTGGGCGATACTGGGATCGAACCAGTGACCTCTCCGGTGTGAACGTAGCCCGATCAAGCCACTGACCAGCGCAAACGTAGATCTGCCCTGCTCAGTCGCCGTCGTCCGACGCCGCTGAACGCTGTTCGGCGCTGTTCGGCGCTGCTGGTTTCAACCCCGCCTGCTCCCCGTCCGATCGCCGGTTTTGGGAGCAGCGCCGCACCACCCATCCCGAACAGCCCGATTTCATCGTGGCGGTGCTCCCCACCCTTGCTGTGGATGGCCTCTGAACTGGGAAAACATTGCAACCGACGAGGGGCACGTTGCTCCCCCACGCCGCCGTCACTCCTGTCGAGCCCAGCGACGTGGTCGGGCCGGCGCCGTGCTCCCAAGGGTCAGTACCCCCGAGGTCACGCAAGCGAACGATCCGACAACGCCAAAGCGCCACTCTTACTGTCATGCCGATGTGAGTGCCTCTGGCAAGTGATGATCATTTACTGCGCTGATGCATCCGGATGTCGAGATGCGGCGTCAGCGGGAGTAGAACACGAGGAGCGAGGTCGGGGCCTTGGCGTATTCCGACTTGTTCCAGCCTTCCGTCATCGGCACCGCGGTGTCGCCCTTCGCCGGCACCGTGATCAGGTCACCGATCGGGAATGCCGACCACACCTGCTGCCGTTCCTGTACCCCCTCGGGTCGGTTCTCGGGCATTTCCCATACGGCGTAGAGGACGCGGACGGTGACCGGTGCCTCGTTGTCGTTGGTGAGCCGCACCCGGGCGGTCTCCGCGTCCAGGTCCGCCTTCTTGCCGGCCTCGTCGAGCGGAGTCGCGGCGACGCCGGCCCGCACGGCGGGGAAGTCCGCCTGCGGAGCCTTCTCGATGCGCACGGCGACGTCGGCGACCTCGGCTTCGCGCTTGCCGGAGAAGCGCATCAGCTCGTAGGTGTCGCCGGCCGGGACCACGAGGCGGCCGCGTTCGGTGCCGAAGACGCTGTAGGCGACGACGCCCGGGATCGGCTCACCGGCTTTGTCCAGGGCGGTGAATCGCAGAACCGGGGCGACGGCCTGTTGTCCGCTGTTGGTGATTTTGAGGATCTGGTCCATGCCGTCGTCCTGCTCGAGGAGGAAGTCGAAGGAGAGCGTGCTCGCCAGATCGATCACCTCGGGGGCGGCCTGGGGTGTGGCGGTGCAGCCGACAAGGAGCGCAGTGGTGAGAGCGAGCATGGTGGGGAACAGAACGCGGCGCGGCATGGACACCGTCAGAGCATAGATCAACTTAAGAGTAACAAGATCATCAGCTAAGTCTTGAGAGCGTCAAGCCTGATGCATGGCTTCGGTTGCAGGAAGTGGACTCTGGCGGACGTTCCATGACTTTTCACTGGCTCAGTGAGGGTCGGATGTAGATGAGGACTGTGGTGATCCGCGGCATTGCCCGACGTTCTCTCATGGCCGCAAGTAGAGCGCTCGTCCGGCCGTCAGCGATGGACGACTTTCTCCGCGATTTCGGCACTCTGGGCGATGACCATCATGGAGACAGTCCCGGTTGCAGTCTCCGCTCTCCGAGTACGCCGACTGGTGAGCTCTCGGTAAGTCCGGATCCTCGACGACGTCGCCGCTGGCGAAGAGGTTATTGATGAAGCGCCGGAAGACCAACCAAGGCGGTCTCGTGTCGCCGTGTCCGGCGACGACGATGTCGGACTGGTACGTCCCTGTTGCGTCAGGCAGCGTCCTTGAAGATCCGCTGCTGCACCTCAAGCAGCGCACGCAGCTCAAGGACGACGTCACCGCCAGGACGCCGCCGCAACTCTGCAAGTCCACCAGGATCGACCCCGTTAGCCTCGGCAAGCTGCCGCGTGTACGCAGCAAGCAGCCCTACGAGTTCCTCCCACCGATTCGCAGCGAACGCGACGGTGATCATTCCGCTGTCGGACTCCGCTTTGACCGCATCCAGGTCAGCGAGCAGAAGCTCGACGTTTGACGCCCCCAGACGGCCGTCACGCGCCGCATCCAAGTAGCCGTTCAACGTGGCAGTGAACCGCTGTACCGACACCGGGTTATCCTCCACCACGGATGTCTCCTGCACCGTCGGCTGCGCCTTATCCTTCGTCGCCCATTTGTATAGCGCGACACCAGCGACCGTCACCGCCGCCGCCCCCACCGCGCCAACGACTACCTTGCCGGTGCTCGTGCGGGAACCGACCGACTTGGCAGCAGCCCACACCTGCTTCACCGACAGGTCAGCATCCTTCAGGTGGGACACAATCGACCCTGTAACCGCGTTACGGACCACACCGCCGGTCCTGATCAGTTCACCGCTCGAGATCCGCGCAGCGAGGTCCGCCGGAATGTCCAGTACAACGTTGCCCATGGTTCCGCTTCCCCTAGGTCCGCCTGACGGTGAATGCCAAGCCCGCGCCACGATCGTACGGATAGATGTCGGTAACGACCGCGAGCCCTCTTCGGCGCGCCACACGGGAACCTTACTGCGAGCGAGTGTCGTTGCCCGGCAGGCACAAACCAAGCACCGCCAGCATCCCGCCAAGAGAATCTTGCCGGCATCACTCCCTGGACGCCTGGCGAGGCCCGAGGGACACAAGGGCCTCCGGCCGGCATCCTGACCACTCCCACAACCCCCTGACCACTCCGGCCGTAGGGGAGAGGTCAGCCGGCGCCTGAACGCTCGACAGAACGCTCCGGGCGCGGGGGAGTGCTACACGGGAGCAGACGTAGGAGATCGATCACTCGGCACGACGCTGTTGAGCTGCGTAGACGTGCTCTTCGGCGCTGTTGAGCGCTGTTCGGATGGAGCGCTCCTGTGTGAACGTAGCCCGATCAAGCCGCTGACCAGCATGAATACAGATCGGTCCTGCTCAGTCGCTGTCGTCCAACGTTGCTGAATGCCGTGCGGCGCTGTTAGACGCTGCTGGTTTCAACCCCGCCTGCTCCCCGCCCGGTCACCGGTTTTGGGAGCAGTGGTGCACCGCCCACCCCGGACAGCCCGATTTCATCGTGGCGGTGCTCCCCACCCTCATTGAAGGCGGCTTCTGAACAGGGAAAACATCATGTCCCGCGAGGAGGAGGTTGCTTCTCGCCCAAGCGGGCGTCAGCTCATGCGGCATCTTCCGACGGGCCGGCGTCCGAAGGCGCCTTGTTTCCGTTCTCTCCATCTGGCCCGTCCGAGGACCCGGCATCACGTTGGCGGATGTCATCGGTGTATTCGTGGAAGAGGCGGAACCTGCCAGGCTGGATGCTGTTCTGCTCCGTGACGAACTTTCCGAGTCGGGTGACGTTGTCGGCTGAGGCTTCGGCGTCGGTCATGAGTGTGGCAGTTCTTCCGGTTCGTTGATTGCGGCCCTGTGGGCCGGAGGACGCCTGCCGCGATGTGGCACGCGCGCCCCGACAGCCTCGCGGTGTGCACCTCCCACCGTCGCGCACCGAATCGTCCGGCGCCGCTGAAACTGAGTCTCTGTGGGATTGCCAGGAGAAGAGGCTGTGCCTCGACCTGGAGACCGGCGTCCCAGCCCTCCCCGTGGTGCGATGTCACCAACGTACGATTTTCGCCTGGCCGCTGTCGCGCAACGCGGAGCTCTTGCCGAAGGCCCGTGAGCTGGCGGCGATGGTCATTGCCGATGCGAGTCGGCCGATCTGCCAACGCGCGGGCAGTGACGTGATCCACGCACGCCCAGCCGAACTAGCCAGATCCTGGCCAGCGTCTCTATGGTGCTTGGCTTATCACGTGGGGGGCGTATGTCTGAGCAGGTGACGGCGGTCAGCCGATCACGCAAAGCGATCTTGACCGGAGTTGCCGCGGTGCTGGCGGTTCTGGTCGTCGCGGGGATGGCTGTCTGGAAGGTCACTGGCAACGACGCGGGGTCTTCGACGCGTGAGCAGTTCCGGCAGGCGGTTGCCGCGGTCGCTGCGGCGCCGGCGGTGCGGGTGCAGTCTCCGCAGTTGGCTGGGTCGGTCAGCGACATGACGGTGCTGCGTGGTGGGGCCCTGACTGGCACTCTGACCGTCGCCGGCCTGGACGTCGGCGTGATGCGTGTCGACGGGCGCACGTACATCAAGATGCCGGAGCAGCTGTCTGGTGGGCCTGCCACCGCGCTCGGCGGGGGCCTGGATGGCGTGGCCGGGCAGTGGGTCACCGGTGGTACGTCGGCCGGATTGACGTCGGCCGGTGCTCGGTCACTGGTGACGCCGCAAGAACTCGGTGCTGCTCTGAGTGCCCAGGTTGAGTCGACCGCCGTCTTTCCCGATGTCGAGGAGACGACGATGGTCGGGACGGAGCAGGTGTGGAAGGCGACGGCTCCTTCCGGGGATCTGTTCGTCAGCACGGAGGCACCGCATCGGGTGGTGAAATACGCGCCGGCCGGTGTCGGGCCGTCTGTTCCGCCGATCCCGGCGCTGCCGACGTTCCCGACGATGCCGTCCGGACGGCCGTTGACGAGCCTTCCCGCGTTGCCGACGCTGCCGGATCTCGGCGGGATCTACGGGCAGGCGCTTCGGGCACCGACCGTGCCGGTGAAGGCCCCGGTCGCCGGGGCGTCGTTGCAGGAGATGGACTTTCCGAAACTCTCGGACGCGCAGGTCGAGAGGACGTACCGAGATCTGGTGGCGCAGGTCGGGAAGCTCACCGATGCGGTCGATACCAGCTACCAGTTCGACGTCAAGGGCACTGCGGCGTTCACCGGGTGCGGACCGGCGTCGTGCACGGTCACGCAGGCGCTGACGACGAGTTTCTCCAGCACGAACATGGAGGCCCCGAAGCAGGTCAGCGTCGACGTGACCGCGACGATGACCGGTGACGGTGCCCCTGTCGGCGGGTGCACATCGTCAGGGACGGTTCCGGTCAACGGGGCTGGCACGCTGCGGTGTACGAACGTGTCAGCGGCCTGGTCGGCTTTCTGGGTCCGGGCGAGCACAATGCGGGGCGCGCACGTGTATACCGCGCAGGTCCGGGCGGTCGCGAAAGCTGTCACAACGGCGAAGATCAAGCAGATCCAAGGCGACCTGCTCGACGAGCTCGCCGAGATCCTCGCTGACCAGAAAGCAACCGGGCAGCCGTCAGTGGCTGTGTCGGCGAAAACCTCCGGCAGGCCGTCGGCAGCACCTACGGTAGTGCCGTCGCAGAGCGGTGGCAGCAAGTGCGACAGCGTCAACCGGCAGGCCGAACTCGCCAAGGCCGAGGAGTCGGCGGAGAAGGTGATGGACGGGTACTCCCGGCAGGAGTTCAGGACGATCAACCAGACGGTCGCAGTACTGGCCGTCTGCAATGTGAAAACCGGGAGAGTGTTCTCCTACGTCGGCGGTCGTATCGATCTGGAGGACGAACAGCGGGCCGTGGCTATTGGCGCGGGTCTGCTGCCAGTCGACAACCCGAATGACGCAGTCCATGCGGAGCCGCTGGTCATCACTGAGGCGAAGACCGACGCCGCTGCGGTTCCGGTCAGTCCGATCGTGATCTACGCGTCCAACCCGTTCTGTGGTGAGGACAAGGAGAACTGCAAGGAACTCGTCGCCAGCGAACCGGGAGCTCAGATCGTGGCGCCGGTGAAACCGAAACGCAAGTCGCGGGCGGCGATTTTCACCCCGGGTATCGTCTGGCCGTGACGAACCTCGACCTGGAACTCTGGCGTTCGGCCCGGGACCGCGCGGATCAGTTGAGCCCGGATGCGCAACGGATCATGTCGGTGGCGTGTGTGCAACGCATGGAACGACTACTGATCAGGTCGGTGTCGCAGAACGAGCTTCGCCGGCCGGTTCCGGTGGTCACGAGCGAGGGTCTCTCCGTCGCGTGGGCGATCTGTGCCGGCGATGCCGTGGACCCGGGCGATGTCGTTGCCCGGCTACGGGCTTTCGGCCCGGTGGACGCCGATGACGAGATCCTGACCGGTGACTCGTCGATCCTGGCGTTCGTGCAGGACCTGCCTGATCTCATCGAACGGCCGGCGTTGTTCGTCAGCTCGGTGTTCAACGTCGTGACGAAGTACCGCCGCTGGACCCGGCGCGGTGCCGTCAACGGGTCCGCGGCCTTGTTCGAGACGGCGGCGCTGTTCCGCGATGTTGAGCGGCTCGAGGATGAGGCGATCACTCCGGAGCTCGTCGACCGAATCCGCGACGATGCCATCCGGGTGGGAGAGCATCTGGTCACCGTCATCGACGACTGGCACCGGCCTCGTCTCCAGGGCTAGGGCCGTTTCGAGATGACCTCTGAGGTTCCGCCCCAGCGATGCCCCACTCGGACAGCGCTCCGGCGTCGACTGCACAAGTGGCCTGGCACTCCCACCGATGCGCCACGCTCGATGGATGCCAGCGTCGGGTGAGCTCCTTGGCGACCTGGTAGTGGTCAAGCAGGGAGCAGAACAAATCTGACCTAGGAGTGGTCAACCCCGCCTGCTCCCAGAACCGTGACAAAAGGTCCACCGCATTGGATCATTGCGGTGGACCTTTTCGCAGCTCAACGTACTTGTGGGCGATACTGGGATCGAACCAGTGACCTCTCCGGTGTGAACGGAGCGCTCTCCCGCTGAGCTAATCGCCCTCAACGAGATGGAACTCTACTAGATGTCCCGCCGCCTAGGCGAACCAGGGGTCACTGGCGCGTCTCCAGGAAGTCCAGGGCGACCTGGACCAGGTCGACGCCGAAGCTGACCCGGACGCTCGCCCACACGACGGCGCTGATGAAGACCATGCCGAGCAGTCCGACGAGACCGCGGACCGGCAGGGACTGGCGGGCTATCCACTGGGTCCAGCTGGTCACGTGCCGGCGGGTGAAGGCGAGGACTCCCCGTGCCCAGTGAAACTCCACGGCGAGGATGGCCAGGCCGAGGATCACGATGGCCCACCCGGGCCCGGGCAGTGGGATCAGGACGATCCCGACCAGGGTGACCAGGCCGCCGAGGGCACCGACGCCGATCTTCAGGGCCAGGCGTCCGGTCGGGGTGGTCCGGATACGGTCGAGCACACGCACGTCAGATGCCTTGTCGTCCGGCTTTAAGAACCATTTCATCCCCCAGTGTTCCGCGGTCCCGTCACTACCCGGGAGGACTGGACGTTACCGGAGTAAGTCAACTGCTGGGCCACCCGACGCCGGGCGGAATCGAGTACATGGGCAGAACAGGACAAGATATCGCTTTACGTCCTGTGCGGAGGCGTTTTCGAAACCGTCTTCCCACTACTGGGTGAGATCAGCGTATGGCGGAGCGTAACGACAGGGATCACCTGAGTATGGGAAACGCGGGGTTCACCAGCCTCGCAGCGGTGCCGGGGGGAGTTCGTCCATGAGTACCATTCGTCCAACGACCGTCGAGGTCGAAACCTCGCTGCGGCTCGTAGCGCCAGACGCGACGGCTCTGCCTGTGCGGGCCAGTCTGCGCTACGACCCAGCCGACCCGTATGCGGTCCATGTGTTGTTCCACGCAGAATCAGCCGGTGGGGAAGCCGTGAGCTGGTCCTTTGCGCGGGAACTTCTTGTGACCGGGCTTGATGAGCCGGCAGGTATCGGCGATGTCCGGGTGTGGCCGTGGGCCACGCCGCGGGGCGATTTCGTCGCGCTGGCTCTGTCGTCACCCGACGGCAACGCGCTGTTCGAGGTGCCGCGCAGTGTCCTGGTCCGGTTCCTTCGGCGCACCTATGTGGTGGTGCCGCGGGGCCGGGAGTCCGATCACCTGGACGTGGATGCTGCGGTCAATCGTCTGCTCGCGGGGCGATAAACCGGGGGCGACCACCCCGGTGACAGCGACAGCGATCAAAGGGCGACTCGCGCGGACACTGCCGGTCCGTACGGGTCGCCCTTTATCCGGAAAAGTAATCGATCTCCGAAAAGAAATCGGAATCGGACGTATAGCGAATACCGAGCAGGAAAACGGACAATTAACGCATTGAGTTCAGGCAGGCATGCGTTGACGGTCGTCGACGGTTACCGTCAGCGTCGATGCCAGCACTCACTCATTCCGTTGACCCGGCGTTCGCGTGTCTCCCGCCAGACTGGGCGGGCATCGGCACGTGCGACCTGCCGGTGACCGCCGGTGCGCCCACCGGCCTTCTGGGCTGCCACGCGCTCGTGTCCACCACTGCCGGGACGCTGGTCGCCGAGGTCGACTTCGCCCGACATCAGTGCGGCCCGGGCACCTTGATCTGGGTCCGTCCCGGTCAGGCGGTCCGCTTCGAGAGCGGACCCGAGGGAGTCGTGTCGATCGTCTTCCGGTCCGATCTGTTCCGGCCGGAGGAGCTCGACGGTCTCGTGCCCGACGATCCGGACGGTCCGGCCCGCGCGCCGGTGAGCCTGCCCGACCCGGCCGGCTTCGGCGCCATGGTCGACAACCTGGTCCGGGACGCCGGCGGCACGCCGAGCAGTGCCGCTGCCGCGCTGATGCGCCACCAGCTGGCCGCGCTGCTGCTGCGGGTCCGGCTGCTGGACTCGGGCAGTGTGCCGCCCGGGCACGTCGAGGCCCGCACCTTCGAGCGCTTCCGTCGTCGGCTGGAGGAGGGCTATCCGGACTCCCGCCGGGTGGAGGACTATGCCGCCGAGCTCGGCTGTTCGGTGCGGACCCTGACCCGGGCGAGCCTCGCGCTGACCGGTCGCACCGCCAAGCAGGTCGTCGACGACCGTGTCGCGCTGCAGGCGCGGCGGCTGCTCGCCGCGACCCCGCTGTCGGTGGCGGAGGTGGGCCGCAGCCTCGGATTCGGGGAGCCGACCAACTTCGGACGTTTCTTCCACCGGGAGACGGGTCTGAGTCCGGGACAATTCCGTTCGCACTTCGTGACCAGCGGAATTCCCGCTCAGCGATCTCCCTCTGACTGACCGTAATTCCCACAACTCCCTGGGGTATGTGCATCCGGGATGTGGGCGGGGGGCATGATAGTCAGGTGCAGATCTCCGCGCGTGGCGACTACGCGGTCCGGGCGGCGCTGAGTTTGGCGCAGGCCTACCCCGCACTGATGTCGGCCCAGGCCATTGCCCAAGACCAAGACATGCCTCGGAAATTCCTCGAGGCGGTGCTCGCCGACCTGCGCCGTGCCGGAGTGGTCCGGGCGCAGCGTGGCGCCGAGGGTGGCTACACGCTGTCCCACCCACCACGGGACGTGACGATCGGCCAGATCCTGCGGGCCGTCGACGGCCCGCTGGCCGGCGTGCGCGGGCTCCGTCCGGAGGAGACGCAATACACCGGTGCCGCCGAGAACCTGCCGAACCTGTGGGTCGCGGTCCGTGCGGCGGTCCGTGAGGTGGTCGACGAGGTGAGCCTCGCCGAGCTGATCAGCGGGCGGATGCCGGCGCACGTCCGCAAGCTGACCACGCGTCCCGACGCGTGGCAGCCGCGCTGACGTTTGTAAATCCGCGTCATCGGGAATCGTTCTGCCACCAGCACAGTGGAGGGGAGACGTTCCGATGCCCATCGTTTACCGCAGCCGCAAGAAGATCGGGCCGCTTGTTCTGAACTTCACCGAGAACGGCTACTCGTCCTTCAGTTTGAAGATCGGCAAGTGGTCGTGGAACTCTCGGACCCGCGCGCACCGTTACGACCTGCCCGGCCCGCTGTCCTGGAAGCAGGACAAGTCCCGGTCATGACGTGCTGATCGAGACGTCTCCGCCGAGCCGGCCGTGTTCCGGCCGGCGGGTGACCGTCCCGGCGTCCACCAGGGCGCGCAGCACCGTGGTGGCGTCCGCCGCCCGATAGACCGTGTCGGTCAGGGCGAACGTCCGCAGTTCGGTCACCGTCGCCGCGCCCGCCTCGTCCAGACGCGCCAGCAACGCCCGGCGCAACGGGTCGTGGTCGGGCTCCGGCGAGACGTCGATCAGCAGGTCCTCCGGGTCGCCGGGGTCGCCCAGACGCGCCCCGGCGGACTCGGCGGCCGCCCAGAGTTCCTCCTTGAAATCCTCCAGGTTGCGTCCCGAGGCCGTACCGAACACCAGCAGCTCGCCGGTCGCCACCCGGACCGCAGTGACCAGTGGCAGTCCCACGGTGCGATAGGGCTCGAGCGGGGTCCCCGGCGGCAGCGCCAGCAGCACGTCGGCCGGCTTTCCGGCGGACGCCACCGCCGCGACGGTGGTCACGCTCGGCGGTTCACCGGCGCTGGTCGCATCCAGAAAAGCAAGCAGGGGTACGCGTGAAGCGCCCGCGGCCCGCAACGCCACCGCCAGTCGTTCCTCCGTCCCGCCGCCGACCGGGAGCACCGCCAGCCCGGCCGCCGCACCGGAGTCCCGCTGGGCCGCGCCGAGGCGCCCGATCAGCCCACCCGCCTCCGCGCCGACCGCCACCATGGACAGTTCCCGGTTGCGGGCCAGGTCGGGCAGGGCCGCCAGGACCCGCACCGCCGCTTCGGCGGCCGCGCCGTCGTCGGCGTCGGCGTATCCGTGTGCGTAGACCGCGCGGCGTCCGCGGTGCAGCGCACCGGGAGCCCATGTCTGCAGGTAACGGACCAGGAGTTCACGGGTGACCGTGGTGATCGGGGACATGTCCGTGTTTCTACCCTGTCCACTTCGCTACCGGAAACTTGTACCCACGGTATCCGGCCGAGCACTATGGGAAACATGGCCCCTCAACTCGCGGAACGAACGGCTCAGGCGCAGTCCCTGTCCACGGCCGGCGATCTCACCGGTGCCCGCGCGGTCCTGGACGACGTCCTGCGGGGCGCCGACGCCGACCCTCGCCGCGCCACCGCGGACATGGCCGTCGCGGCCGCCCTGCACGCCCGGGTCCTGATCGCCCTCGGCGACCCGGAGTCCGCCCGGCTCTGGGCATCCTTCGCGCACTCCGCCGAGGAACGCCTGCACGGCGCCCGCGACGAGCGGACCATCGCCGCCGCGGCCACCCACGCCGCGGTGCTGCAGCGGATCGGCCAGCACGGCCGGGCCGCGATCGTCTATCACGACCTGGTCGGCGAACTGGCCGCGGCGGACGGCCCGGACTCGCCGCGGGTGCTCGCCGCCGAGGCCGACCTGGCCGTCGCCGAGCACGCCGCCGGGCACTGCGGCGCGGCCCGGGCGCGGCTCGCCCGCGCCTGGCGGCACCATCGTGACGTGTACGGGGACGCCGCCCCCGCCGGGATCAAGATGCTCGCCCGGCTCGGCTCGATGGAACGCGAGTGCGGCCGGGACCGGCAGTCCGCCGAACACCTGGCGCTGGCCCAGGAGCTGAGCGCCCGGTACCTGCCCGCCGACCATCCGCTGGCCCGGCAGGCCGCCGCGCTCGCCACCGGGCGCGCGTCCGGCCGGCACTCGTGTGCGACCGCCGAGCGGGGCGGCCGGACCTCCACCGACCCGAGCCGCCGGTTCCCGCGCAGGCCGACCGTCGCCGACCCGGGCCCGGCGAGCCCGGCGCCGTACCCGGTGGACGCACCCGGCCAGCCACCACCGGACGACCGGCCGACCGATCCGAACGGCCGGGTCTATCCCACCGAGGACGACGATCTCGACGAGGAGTCCGACGACCGGGAGACCGACCCGAACGGTTCGGTGTACCAGCAGCCGCTGTACCTCAGTGACCTGCACCGGCTACCCGGCGACCCGGTCGGCCGGCACGCCCGGGCGGACACCCCGCCGCCGCTGCCCGGCCGGCGGGCACCCGACTACGACGAGGACGGCCGGGCGGTGCCGAAGGGCACGGCCAGCAGCGGGACCCGGACCGACCCGCCGAACACCCGGCGCGTCCCGGTACGCACCGACACCCCCGCCCGCCGCCGGGCCACCCATCCGCTGCTGCTCGCCGCGGTGCTGGCCTGCGGGGTGGCCGCGGCCGCCGCGGTGGTGATCCTGACCCTGCCGGACGCTGACGGGGCGACCGCACCGACGGCGGCGCCCACCGGCGCGCCCGCGACGACACCGGCGGCGAGCACGGCGGCCAGTGTCGCCCCCGCGGCGGCGGGGGCTCCGCAGAACGTCCGGCTGCGCGACAGCGGGGACAGCGTGACGCTGCTCTGGACGTACCCCCGAGGCGCCGAAGGCGTGGTGTTGATCTCCGGAGGCCGGGCCGGGGAGAAACCGCAGAAGTTCCAGGAGCTGTCCGCACGGTCGGCGGACTGGACGGTGAGCCCGCTCAACGAGAAGGTCGACTACTGCTTCTCGGTCGCCGTGAAGTACTCCGTGAAGCGGGTGGTGAGCTCCGCACCGGTCTGCACCGACCGCTGACGCCCGAATCCCCGTCAGGCCGGAAGCCGCTCCTGGCCGGCAGCCGCTCCTGGCCGGCAGCCGCTCCTGGCCGGCAGCCGCTCCTGGCCGGCAGCCGCTCCTGGCCGGCCGGGACGGACGGGTGGCGACCGTGTGCCGTGTCCCGGCCGGGACAGGGTGACCGGTGTCGCCGGGTTCGAAGGGCAGTGCAACCGGGCGGCAACCGAAGGGGACCCGTCCTGCCACCCGGGCGCCGGACCGTGGACCGTCACGGCCACGACAGGAAGTAGAGGGACAGTGACGACCGAGACGGCGACCTGTATCCCCACCGAGCGGCATCTCGAGCTGGGCGCCCTCGAGGCGGCCGTGGCCGAACTCGAATCCCGCCCGATGTCGCAATTCCGCACGGTGCGTTCCCCGGCCGCCGATCTGAGACGCCGGGCCGACGAGCTCGGCGCGGAGGAACTGTCCCAGCGGACCGTGCTGCTGCTCGCCGGCGTGCTGCTGCGCGAGGGCCGTACCGGCGAGGGTGGTCAGCTCGCCCACCAGGTGCGGGCCTGGGCGGAGAGCAACAACGCGTCGTTCCTGCTGGCCCGGGCGCACCGGACGCTCTCCCTCTTCTTCCACCAGGTCGGCGACTTCTCCGACGCGCTCACCCACGCGCTGCAGTCGGTGGCGCTGCTCGACGAGGACGTGCCGCCCGGGATCCGGGCCCGGCACCTGCTCACCCTGTCGGTGGCCCTGGAGGACAGCGGCTCGCCGATGGACGGGGAGCGCCGGGCCCGCGAGGCGCTCATGCTGGCCGCCGACGCCCGGGACCACGAGACGATGATCCTGGTGCTGAACAATCTGGCGTACAGCGCGTACCAGTTGCGCGACGCGTCGTCGGCCCGGGCGCTGGTCGAGCAGATGCGCGAGATCCAGGCGCGGACCGGTCAGCGGTTCAGTGCCAACGAGTGCGACACCCTGGCCCGGGTGGAGATGCTCGGTGGGCGGTACGCCGAGGTCGAGGAGCTGCTCATCCCGGTGCTCGACGAGCGGGTGGTGGCCAACGAGGGTGACGCGGTGGCCGAGTGCCTGCTCACGCTCGCCGAGGCCCGCCGCCGGGACGGCCGGTACGGCGCGGCTCAGGAGGCGCTGGACGCGGCCGGCCGGCTCTGTTCGGACCGGGAGCTCGCCGCGATCGGCGCCCGGGTCCGGGAGGAGCAGGCCGCCCTGTTCGCGGCGACCGGGCGGTTCGCGGAGGCGTACGAGGAACACCGCGCCTTCTCCGCCGCGTCCGCAGCCCTGTACTCGGTGCAGCGGGAGGCTCGGGCCCGCGCGTTGCAGGCCGTCTTCGAGGCGAACGAGGCGCGGCGTGCCAGCGAGCACTTCCGCGAGATGGCCCACCGGGACGCGCTCACCGGCCTGCACAACCGCCGGTACGCCAACGAACGCGTCCCGGACCTGCTGGCGGAGGCGACCTCGTGCCGCCGGGCGCTGTCCCTGGCGATCATCGACCTGGACCACTTCAAGCGGATCAACGACACGCTCTCGCACGCGACCGGTGACACGGTGCTGCAGAACGTGGCCGAACTGCTGGTCGAGGCGGCCGGCCCGGGGATCGCGGCCCGGATGGGCGGTGAGGAGTTCCTGCTGGTGTTCCCGGGGGTGGACGCGGAGGAGGCGTCGTTGCGCTGCGAGCGTCTGCGCCTGCGGATCCGGGCACACGGCTGGGAGCCGATCACCGGCCCGCTGCACGTCACCACCAGCATCGGGGTGACCACCACGACCGACGGGCGGATCACGTTCTCCGCGCTGCTCTCGCAGGCCGACCAGAACCTGTACGCCGCGAAGCGCAGCGGCCGGGACCGGGTGGTCGCCGGCTAGCCGGCGACCGTCCTCGCCCACCGGCCGGCCGGCCGTCAACCGTCCTCGCCCACCGGTCCGCCGGCCAGTTCGGCCACCACGTCGAGGTGGCCGACGTGCCGGGCGTACTCCTGGACCAGGTGGAACAGGATCCGTTCCAGGGTGGCGGGTTCGTTGCCGTCCCAGCGCGGGCCGGGTGCGCCGGTCGCCGCCAGGTCGCCGGTGGCGATGACCGCCGAGGTGTACGCGCCCTGTTCGCGGAGTCGTCCGGCGAGGACGTCGAGGGTCTCGCCGGGTTCGACGTGCCAGCGGTCGTCGCGGCGGTCGCCCCACGGTTCGTGGTCGCGGCGGCCCTCGAAGCCCCAGGCGATCCAGCGGAGTTCCACGTACCGCAGGTGCTTGACCAGCTCCAGCGGTGTCCAGCCGGAGGGCAGGCGGCTGGTGTGCAACTCGGCCTCCGGCAGCGCGGACACCTTGGCCAGCAGCACCGCGCGGAAGTAGTCGAGATAGCGGGCGAAGACCTCGCCCCGTCCGTCGGCCGGCGTGGTGGCCGCCGGGAAATCGATCGTCATGCCGTGCAGTATCCGATCCGTGCCCGGTTCTTGATCCGGTGATGCGGAATTCTCAAGATCAGGATTTGCGGCATTCGTCATGCTTGCAGCTTTTCGGAACTGTTAATAGTACGTATCCGAAAAGTTGCTTTTCCTCGGTCGAGTCTGTCGCCATTCATGATCGACAAGGCTGTGCTGATCTTCATTTGCCGAGGATATGCGCGGATTGTGGGGATCCGGGGGCTCCGCGGCGAGCAACCGCGAAATGCGCCGGGCGTGAAGTGCGGGGCCATGGTGTGGCGTGTGTCACAAGGGGAATCGGTCTTCGGGAGTGAAAACCGTCGTTCTCACATGCTGGTGACTCGGCCCCGATTCGCTGAACGGGTCGGCGGTCGGCCAGGTGCTGACCCTGGCCGACCGCTGCTGTGATCCGTCAGCCGATGCCGATGTTGTTGTGTGCGCTCACCGGGGCGAACCGGCGGTTGCCCTCGAAGATCGCGTCGTACCCGTTGACCAGCAGGTTCAGGGTCGAGACCGGCGGCGGGATCGGGCCGTTGCGGCAGGCCGCGTAGCCGTTGAAGTCCGTCGTGGCCTCGCAGAGCAGCCAGCGCTCACCGGTGGTGGCGAACTGCACCGGAAGGCCGGCGACCGGACGTCCGTCGTAGGTGAAGAACCGCGCCCTGAGGTCCAGGGTCTCGCGGGCGATGATGTCCATCGTTCCGTAGTACGCCGTGGCGTTGAGCCGGATCGGACGCACCTCGGGTGCCGCTTGTGCGGGCGTGGGAGCGGCGGTGACAACGGCGGCCGTCGCCAATGCGGCGGCGAGCCCCCGCTTGGTGGTGTGCTTCATGGGGCATGAAGCTAGGCGATGTGGTGGTTTTTCCGCATATCAACACACCCAGGAGTGGGATAATGCCCCTATTTGGGGGACATTGCACGGAGTGTCGTTGTTCCGTTAGAGGTAGCGGGGGCACGACAGGTCCAACGCGCGACCAGCCCCCGGGGAGCGTGCCCGAACGTGCCGTCCTCATGAACGTGATCAATTCTCGGAAAGGGGAGAATGGGACTACTGTCCGAGCATTGCGAAACGATGGGTGACTTCTGGAATGGACACCCCCGGGTGATCTCCACTGGTACGATCGCCGCGCCGACGACGAGTGGTTACAGATTTGCCCGGCAAAGCTGCCGTAGAGTCCCTGAAAACGTCCAGGCGTACGTTAGCCTCTGGTCGGAAAGCCATCTGCTGAGCTTTCGCGGCCTCTTTCCGGTCGCGCCGTCCAGGCTCGCAACCATGAGGAACAGCATTGGATATTGCGATTGTCGGTCTGTCGTGCCGTTTTCCGGGCGCGCGCGACGTGGTCGAGTTCTGGGAGAACTCGCTGACCGCCGAACATAAATTCAAGCCCGTACCTTCCAGCAGGTGGAATCACGCTTCCTTCCACTCCGCAGATTTTCGGGACACCTATTCGACATACACCGACAAGGTCGCGTTCATCGATGGGGCCGAGGAATTCGCGGCCCTGCACTACCGCATTCCGCCCCGGCGGGCCAAAGCCATGGACCCGCAGCACCGGCTGCTCATCGACCTGGCCCGGGAGGCCGTGCAGGACGCCGGCTGGGAGCGGGTCGAGTTCGACCGGGCCCGCACCGGCGTCTTCGTCGGCATCGGCGGCTCCGACTACCGGGAGCTCGCGGGCACCCGGCTGCTCGCGACGATGCTCGCCGACGGGTCGATCGGCAACCACGCCCGGAACCCCGAGTTCCTGGAGGCCCTCGCCGACGCGGCCGCCGAAGCCCTCGACCCGCCGCAGTCCTTCTCGATGGCCGGCATGCTCAACAACATGGCGCCCTGCGCCGTCGCCGAGACGCTCGACCTGGGCGGACCCGCCTTCGCGGTCGACGCGGCCTGCTCGTCGTCGCTGATCGCCCTGCACGAAGCGGTCAACCACCTGCGGTCCGGCTCGGTCAGCGCCGCCCTGGTCGGCGGGGTCTTCGTCAACATGACCCCGAACGCCATGGTCGGCTTCTCCCGGGTCGGGGCACTGTCGCCGACCGGCGTCTGCCGGCCCTTCGACACCCGCGCGGACGGCTTCGTGCTCGGCGAGGGCGGCTCCATCGCCGTGCTCCGGCCGCTGACCGACGCCGTCGCCGCCGGTGACCGGATCTACGCGGTGCTCAACGGGATCGGCACCGCGAACGACGGCAAGGGCGGCGGCCCGATGACCCCGCGCCCCGAGGGCCAGGAGGCGGCCATGCTCGCCGCCTACCGGGACGCCGGCGTGTCACCCGGCGCGATCGACTTCCTCGAGGCGCACGGCACCGGAACCACGGTCGGCGACCGGGTCGAACTCGAGGCACTGCGCCGGCTGCGCGCCACCGCCGGGGAGTCGCGTCCCTGCTACCTCTCCTCCGGCAAGGCGACCATCGGGCACACGCTGCCGGCCGCCGGCGCCGCGGGCGTCCTGCGCGCCACGCTGGCCCTGCACCACCGGCTGGTCCCGCCGCAGCCCGCGCTGGACCGCAACACCGAACTCCCGATCGAGGAGGCCGGCCTGCGGATCACCACCGAACCCCGGGAGTGGCCGGACGTCGCCGACGACCGCCGCCGCGCGGCCGTCAGCTCGTTCGGATTCGGTGGCACCAACGTGCACGCGGTCTTCAGCGAGGCCCCGGAGCCGCGACCGGCCCGCGGCGGCGCCGGCAACAACCGCGACCGGCCCTGGCTCGTCCTCATCTCCGCGGGCAACCCGGAGCAACTCGGCGCGTACGCCGAAAGGCTCTCCGCCCTGGTCGCGGCCGACCCGGCGATGGACCCGGCCGCCGTGGCCCGGACCACCGCCAGCCGCAGCCTGCTCCCGTCCCGCCTGGCGGTGATGTGCCGCACCCGCGACGAACTCGCCGAACGTCTCGCCGCGGCGGCCCGCTCGCTGGCCGCCGGTGAACTGGGCCGGCTGGCCCCCGGTGTGTACGCCGGTGCCGGCCCGCTGGCACCCGACGAGCGCAAGCTCGGCTTCCTCTATCCGGGTCAGGGCTCGCTGCGCCCCGGCGTGCTGCGCGACCTGGTGGCCCGGTTCCCGTCGATGGCCCGGCACGTCCGGCCGCTCGGCGACCTGGTCGACCAGCGCACCGGCACGGCCGTCACCGAACTGCTCTGCTCCGAACCCGGGCCGGGCGACGAGTCGGCGGTCAGCGCCACCCGGATCTGCCAGCCCGGCCTGGGCGTGGCGGGCATCGGCATGACCCAGCTGCTCGCCGACTGCGGCGTCCTGCCGGACGTCACGCTCGGCCACAGCGTCGGCGAACTCGTCGCGGCGGTCGCGGCCGGCGCGCTCAAGGCTCGCGACGGCATCGAGTTCCTGGTCGACCGGGGCGCCGCGGTCACCGCGGGGGAGGAGCCGCCACCCGGCACGATGGCGGCCGTCCGGATCGACCCGGCCGGCTTCGAGGAGTTGCGGACCGGCATCGACGGGGTGTGGGCCGCCTGCCACAACCACCCGTCGCAGACCGTCGCCAGCGGCCACCGGTCCGCGGTCGACATCCTGCTGGAACGCTGCAAGGACCGGGGCGTGTCGGCGGTCCCGCTGAGCGTCTCGCACGCCTTCCACTCGCCGCTGCTCGCCGAGGTGGACACCCGGGTCACCACGCACGCCGCGCACATGCCGGTCCGCACCCCGGAACGCACCTTCGTCTCCAGCGTCGACCCGGCCGCGACCACCGACCCGGACACGTTGCGCGACCTGTGGGGCCGGCAGGGCTCCTCGCCGGTGCTGTTCACCGACGCCGTGGACGCCGCCGTCGAAGCCGGCGCCCGCATCCTGGTGCAGGTCAGCGCCGGTGACGCGCTGCTCGGCATGGCCGCCCTGACACCCTCGTCGGCCGGACTCGACCGGATCGCGCTGATGCCGGCCGAGCCCGACGACGGGTACGCCCTGCTCGAAGGCCTGGGACGGCTCGCCGTCGCGGGCGTGCCGGTGGACCTGACACCACTGTTCGCGGGTCTGCGCGTACCCCTGCTGACCCTGCCGCCCTTCCCCCTGGCCACCCAGACCTACTCGATCCGCCGGACCACCCGCAAGGGCGCCCCGCGCCCGGCGTCCGCCCGGCCCGCGCGAGTCGCGCGGACCGAGTCCCGCCAGCCGGAGCGCGCCACGCGCCCGGCAGCCGATCGGAACGGAGATTCCACACCAGTGAACGACGTCATCCTTCTCATGCGGGAGCAACTCGCGGTGCTGCGGGGCCTCGGCGCCGAGCCGATGGAGCTGACCGCCGGTGCCGAGCCCGCGCGGGAGGTGCCGACCGTCGTGCCGGTGCGCCCCGAGCCGGAGACTCCGGCCGCCGCGCCGGTCGCCGGCCGCGGCACAGTGCCCACGCAGAAGACCTCACCGGTCGACGCCGAGCAGATCGTCACCGAGATCGGCGTCATGATCGGCAAGATCAGCGCGTTCCCGGCCGACATGGTGCGCGCCGAGAGCACCTTCGCCGGTGACCTCGGCTTCGACTCGATCATGACGGCCGAGCTGGCCGCCGCCCTCAAACGCCAGTGGCCGCACGTGCCGCTCGGCCCGGAAGAGGTCTTCGGCGTCACCACCGTCGGCGAACTGGCCCAGGTGCTGGCCGGCGCGCTGGGCGGCGGCACGCAGCGGGCGCTCCCGGCTCCGGCACCGGTGCCGGCACCGGTCCGCCTGGAGGCGCCGGCCCGTCCCCGGGTACGCCACGAAGAGGTCGCCGACGTCGCGAAGCTGCCCGAGGTGGTGGAGTTCGAGCGCCGCGGCACCATGCTCGAGCGGGTCGGCGTCGACAACCCGTACTTCCTGGTCCACGACGCGCTGATCGGTGCGCGTACCCAGGTCGAGGGGCGTCAGCTGATCTCCTTCTCCAGCTACAACTACCTCGGTCTGACCGGGCACCCGATGGTTGCGTACGCGGTGAAGGAAGCCGTGGAACGCTACGGCTCGTCCGTCTCCGCGGCCCGCATCCTCTCCGGCAACCGGGGCCTGCACGACGAACTGGACCGCGCACTGGCCGGCCTGGTCGGCGCCGAGGACGCGATCACCCTGGTCGGCGGCCACTCCACCAACGTCGGCGTGATCGGGCACATGGTCGGCCCGGAGGACGTGATCCTGCACGACGCCCTCGCCCACGACAGCATCCTGCAGGGCTGCCGCCTCTCCGGCGCCAGCCGCCAGCCGTTCCCGCACCAGGACCTCGAAGCCCTGGACACCCTGCTGAGCCAGATCCGCGACCGGTACCGCCGGGTGCTGATCGTGGTCGAGGGCGTCTACAGCATGGACGGCGACATCTGCGACCTGCCCGCCCTGATCGCGCTGAAGAAGAAGTACGGCGCGCTGCTGATGATCGACGAGGCGCACAGCATCGGCGTCCTCGGTGCGCACGGCGGCGGCGTCGGCGAGCACTTCGGCATCGACCGCAACGACGTCGACATCTGGATGGGCACCCTGTCCAAGTCGCTCGCCAGCTGCGGCGGTTACATCGCCGGCCGCCACGAGCTCATCGAATACCTGCGGTACACGCTCCCGGGATTCATCTTCAGCGCCGGCATGAGCCCGGCGAACGCGGCAGCCGCCCTGGCCGCGATCCACATCATCCGGGAGGAGCCGCAGCGCCTCGCCGCACTGCACGCCAACTCGGCGATGTTCCTGCGCCTGGCGCGCGAGGCGGGGGTGGACGTCGGCACCAGTTCCGGGACTCCGGTCGTCCCATGCATCACCGGTGACTCCATCAAGGCGTTGAGGCTTTCGGACACGCTGCTCAAGAACGGGGTCAGCGTGAACCCGATCCTCTACCCGGCGGTCAAGGAGTCGCTGGCCCGACTGCGGTTCTTCATCACCGCCGAACACACCGCCCAGGACATCGAGACCACCGTGGACCTGCTGGCCCGCCACCTCGACCCGGCGGGTTCGGTACCCGTACCCCAACCGGTCTGAGCAGATTGCGCCCGTCATGACCTCTGTGAAAGAACCCCCGGCCCGGGCCGGTGACCGCGCGGTCACCGGCCCGGGACCGGGGGCGGTAGTCCGGTTCGTCGCCCGCCGGCCCAAGTTCGTGCTCCTCGTCGCCCTGCTGCTGGCCGTCCTCGCGGGCATCAGCGGGGCCGGCGTGGTGGGCGCGCTCAAGACCGGCGGATTCGACGACCCGAGCTCCGAATCGGTACACGCCCGCGAGCTCCTCGGTGAGCACTTCCGCACCGCCGACCCGAATCTCGTCGTCATGATCGAGAAGCCGGGCGGCAGTGTGGACGACGCGGACACGCGTGCCGTGGCACAGGAGGTCACCGGGCGCCTGAGCACCACGACGGGGGTGACGGTCGCCGGCTCGTACTGGGTGCAGGGCCTGCCGCAGCTCGCCAGCCGCGACAGACACGAGGGCATCATCCTCGTGCACGTCGACGGCGACGAGACCGAGAGCGCCAAGGTGGTCGCCGGACTGCACGACGACCTGGCCCGCGACGACGGCGCGGTCCAGGTCCGGTTCGGCGGCTTCACCCAGATCATCAACGACATCAACGAACAGGTGACCGAGGACCTGGCCCGGGCCGAGGGGATCGCGGTCCCGATCACCCTGCTCCTGTTGCTGCTGGTCTTCGGCACGGTGTGGGCGGCCGGCGCGCCCCTGCTGATCGGGATCTTCTCGATCCTGATGACGCTGGGCACGCTGCGGCTGCTCGGCGCGGTCACCGACGTGTCGGTGTTCGCCGTGAACATGGCCACCGCGCTGGGCCTCGGCCTGGCCGTCGACTACAGCCTGCTGTTCGTCTCCCGGTACCGCGAACAGCGCGGCCACGACGGCGACGTGGTGACGGCCCTCGCCGCGACCATGCGGACAGCCGGCCGCACCATCCTGTACAGCGCCGCCACCGTGGCCGTCGCACTGTGCAGCCTGCTCGTCTTCCCGCAGTACTTCCTGCGGTCGTTCGCGTACGCCGGAATCGCCGTCGTGGTCGCCACGGTGCTCGCCGCGATGCTGGTGCTGCCGGCCATGCTGGTGCTGCTCGGCGACCGCATCGAGAAGTGGCCGCTGTGGCGCCGCCGCCCCGCGGTCACCGGCAACGCCCCGTTCTGGGGCCGGATCGCCGCGTTCGTGCTGCGCCGCCCGGTGCTGACCGCGGTGCCCCTGATCGGCCTGCTGCTGGTGCTCGGACTGCCCTTCACCCACGTCCAGTTCGGCATCGCCGACGACCGGGTGCTACCCCGGGACGCGGAGAGCCGGGTCGTCGCGGACACCATGCGGGAACAGTTCGCCGACACCGGCAACGGCGCCACCGTGCTCGTCGCCCCGGCCTGGGGCACCGGCGAGGACGCGGTGGACCGGGCGGTCGCGTACGCCACCGACCTCTCCGAGGTCCCCCACGTGACCCGGGTCGACACGCTCGCCGGGTCCTTCGCCGAGGGCACCGCGCTGTCCCGGCCGGCGAACGTCCGGGCCGGCTTCATCTCCGGCGACACGGTCTGGTTCTCGGTGCTCAGCGACGTCGAACCGTTCTCGTCCGACGGCGCCGACCTGGCCCGCGCCATCCGCGCCACACCGGTGCCGGACGGCGTCCGGGTGCTGGTGACCGGTCAGGCCGCCCAGCTCGTAGACATCACCTCGTCGATCGGCGGCCGCCTGCCACTGGCCGCCGGCCTGATCGCCGGCACCACGTTCATCCTGCTGTTCCTGCTGACCGGAAGCGTCCTGCTGCCGATCAAGGCGCTGATCCTGAACATGCTGACCATGGTCGCGGTGTTCGGCGTCGCGGTCTGGGTCTTCCAGGACGGCCACCTGTCCGGCATCCTCGGGCACACCGGCGCACCGTTGGCGGTGGCGATCCCGGTGCTGCTCTTCTGCGTGGCGTTCGGCCTGTCGATGGACTACGAGGTCTTCGTGCTCTCCCGGGTCCTGGAACGGCACGGCCAGGGCGCCGACCTGTCCACCTCGGTGATCGACGGCCTGTCGCACAGCGGCCGGGTGATCAGCGCCGCAGCCGGCATCCTGTCGGTGTCGTTCCTGGCGATGCTCTCGTCCGGAGTGTCGATCATCCAGTTCTTCGGACTGTGCGCCGCCCTCTCGATCATTCTGGACGCGCTGTTCGTCCGCCCCGTCCTGGTTCCGGCATTCATGCGCCTCGCCGGACGGTGGAACTGGTGGGCACCCCGGCCCCTGCGGGCCGTGCACGCCAGGTTCGGCCTGCGTGAGTAGTGGCCGGCGGGTGCTACCGTTCGCGTCATGCTGTGGCTGGACACGATCTGGTACTTGGTCAGTGCGCTGACCGAGTCCGGTCCGTCCGGCCTCGCCACCGGCGCCATGGCCGGTGTGCTGCTGATCGCGGCCCTGGCCGCCCCGCTGCTGCTGCACGGCATCGCCGTCGACCAGACGTCACTGAACGGCCGCGCCCTGCGCGGCCGTGCCGAACGCACCGGTGTGCCACGCCACCGTGACCCCGACGCCCCGGGCCGCACCCGCCCGAGAGGACCCACCCGGTTGCCGTCGGCAGCCGTCTGATCGATCCGACACGGCTGCCGGCGTCCCCCCGCCGCCAGTGATCTCCTCAGCCTCTCAAGGGGTTAGCCGTGTCCGTTTTCAGCGATCTCATGTCCCCGGTCTACACCGGGATCTCCGCCCTTCTGCTCTTCTGGCATGCCGTCTGGGACCGTGTCCTCGGCGGCGCGCACAGCCTGTCCACCGACTGGGCCTGGGTCCTCGGCATCGTCTTCCTGGTCCTCACCGTCCGGGTCGCGCTGCTGCCGATCTTCCTCCGGCAACTCCGCTCGCAGCGGGCCATGCAGCGCATCGCCCCCGAACTCAAAGCACTCCAGGCCAAGCACAAGGGCGACCGGGAGACCCTCGCGAAGGAGATGACCGCCCTCTACCAGCGGGAGAAGGTCAGCCCGTTCGGCAGCTTCGCCCCGATGCTCCTCCAGATCCCGATCTTCGTCGGTCTGCTGCACGTGCTGCGTCACCTCAACCCGCAGATCACCAGCGAGGCGTCGCGGACGCTCTACGGCTGGACGCTCACCCAGTTCCAGGAGGCGTCACACGCGGTCCTGCTCGGCGCGCCGATCGCCTCGACCTTCCACACCGGCACGGTGACCACAAAACTGGTCACCGGCGTACTGATCGCCGCGATGGTCGTCACCACCTTCCTGACGACCCGCATGTCGATGATGAAGAACGGTCCGGCGACCGACCCGCAACAGCGCACCATCCAGCGCGTGATGCTGTGGTTCATCCCGCTCTCACTGCTGACGTCGGGCGTGATCTTCCCGCTCGGCGTGGTCCTCTACTGGACCACACAGAACCTGTTCGCCCTGGGCCAGCAGGCGTGGCTGCACCGTCGCCCCGATCCGTCCGCGCCGGTCGCCGCCGTCGCCGAGCCGGTCGTGGCGCGTGCTGTCCCGTCCTCCAAGCCGAAGGTGGGCGCCAAGCCGCGCCGCTGATCAAAATCGGAAGATCGATGTCGTAGCGGGGTGGTGGGTACGGACCGTCGCTCCCGCCGAGGGCCCGGCGGTCTTCGCCGGCCGCTACGCGTCCGGAACGCTCAGGCCACCGGGCGACCTGCGTGAATGGTCGCGCCCGAACCCCAACCCCGAACACCCGCCCGCGCGGTCACGCCGAGGTGCGGGTGTTCCTACGGGCTCCGCCAAGCGGCGAGCCTCCCGCCGGTTAGCGCCGGTTAGCGCCGGTTAGCGCCGGTTCGCGGAGTTTAACGGCGGTTCGCGGCGGTTCGCGGCGGCAGGGGTCGCGGCGCGGAGCCCGTCGCCGCGAGCCTCAGTCGTCACGGTGCCGCCCCGCCGTCCCGCCGGTGCCGTGGCCGACGGCTCGGTCGACCGTGCGGGTTGACCGTGCGGGTTCGGGTTGACGGGTTCGGGTTGACCGTGCGGGGCGACGGCCGGGGCCGCCCGGCCATGTATCCGGCACGGCTAGACATGTTTCGTGGTCAGGGTGCGAAGCCCGTCCGCGTGGTGATTTCGGGCGCGCTGGACGCCCCAATTCACCACACCCCTGGTGGTGTGGTGATTACGGGCGCGCTGGACGCCCCAAATCACCACACCCCTGGCGGTGTGGTGAATTCGGGCGCGCTGGACGCCCGAAATCACCACGCTGTTGTGGGTGTGGCGAATTCGGGCGTGCTGAGCGCCCGAAATCACCACAGAGGCAGACCCTGACTGACTCATGAGGTGTCTAGCCCGGCCGTCGTCCATGGCTGATATGGGCGCGTCAGAGGGGCACGGTGGTGGGCCAGCCTGGCGTTGCTCGGCCGTCGTTCACGGTTGACGGAGCACGTCGTGGTGCCGTGATCGGCCATCGGGTTGCCCAGTCGTTGCCCACGGTCGATCCGCGGGCCGAATGCGATCGTGGTTGACGGCTGGGGGATGTCGGGCCGTTGGTGGGGGTTGTGTTTCGGTCTGTTGGGCAGCCGTGGTTGACGGCTCGGGTGGTTCGGCCGTCGGTGGTGGTTGGTTCGCGGGTCGTTTGCGACCGTGGGCGACGGCTGGAGACGTCGGGCCGTTGGTGAGGGCTGTTTTTCGTCTTGTTTACGACCGCCGGTGACGGCTGGGTCTTCGGCCGTCTCTCACGGTTCAGTTTTCGGGCCGGAGGCGGGTCTAGGAACACGGGCCGGAGGCTGGTCCACGAGTGCGGGCCGGAGGCTGGTCCAGGAGTACGGGCCGGAGGCTGGTCCACGGGTGCGGGCCGGAGGCTGGTCCAGGAGTACGGGCCGGAGGCTGGTCCACGGGTGCGGGCCGGAGGTGTTCGCCCTCCACCGCGGCGGACCTGCCGGGGATCAACGCGCGGCGGGGTGGTCCGGCTGCCGGCGTGCTCGGGCGGCGGCCGTGGCTTCGACTCCGGCCAGGAGCAGGTCGACGTTGAAGGTGAAGTAGCGCTCGACGTCCGGCTCGTCGCGGAACGTCGCCGCGTATTCGACCATCTTCGGGAAGCGGTCGGCCGGCAGGCATTCGAACATCAGGCGTTTCTGGCGGCGAAGCTCCGCGGCCTCCTCCGGTGACGTGCCCGGTCGCGGGCCGGGGTGCCCGGACACGAGGCCGATCACGCCGGTGAGCAGGTGCTGCGATACCCAGAAGGCTTCGCCCAGGGTGAAGCCCGCCTCGCTGAGCAGGGCGAGGCAGTCGTTCGTCGCGCGGGTGAAGTTCTCCGTGCGGGTCTTGTCGACCGCGTGCATCAGGTCGGGCAGGGCCGGGTGTCGGCGCATGACGTCGACCACGGTGTCGACGAGGGCGCGGAGCCGTTTCTGCCACGGGTCGCCGTCGGGGGCCTCGGAGCGTACGCCGCCGAGCAGGTGGTCGACCACGCCGAGGAGCAGCTCCTCCTTGTTCTTGAAGTGCCAGTAGAGGGCCATCGGGGTGACGCCGAGGTCTTTGGCGAGCCGCCGGATGGTGACCGCCTCCAGGCCTTCGTCGTCGGCGAGGCGGGCCGCGTGTTCGGCCACGGCGGCCTTACTGAGTCGATCACCGGTCACTTGACAACCATACAACGTACAGGTCTCATGTACGACGTACATGTACGGCGTACAGGGAGATGAGCGATGGAGAAGAACCGGCGGTGGTGGGCGCTCGTAGCGGTGGCGCTCGGCACCTTCATGACCTATCTCGACAACAACGTCGTCAACGTCGCGTTGCCGAGCATCCAGCGTGACCTGGGCCTGAGCATCTCCGGGCTGGAATGGATCACGAGCGCGTACATCCTGGTCTTCGCCGGTCTGCTGCTGGCCGGTGGACGCATCGCCGACGTGCTCGGCACCCGGATGACCTTCCTGGCCGGGCTGGCGGTCTTCACCGTCGCCTCGGTCGCGGCCGGCCTGGCGGGCACCCCGGAACTGCTGATCGGCGCCCGGGCGGTCCAGGGCATCGGCGCGGCCCTGCTCGCCCCGGCGTCGCTGGCGCTGCTGCGGGAACTGTTCCCGGACCCGAGGGAACGCGGCACCGCGATCGGTGTCTGGGGCGCGGTGGGTGCGCTCGCCCTGGCGGTCGGTCCGTTCGCCGGCGGGGTGCTCAGCGAGTACGTGTCCTGGGGCTGGATCTTCCTGATCAACCTGCCGATCGGGCTGGTGACGATCGTGCTCACGCTGGTCAGCGTGCCGTCGGACCAGCGTGCCGGGAGGGGCGGCCGACTGGACCCGGCCGGCCTCGCCGCCAGTTCGGTGACGCTGTTCGCTCTCACGTACGCGCTGATCGAGGGAGACGCGGAGGGCTGGACGTCGCCGCTCATCCTGGGGTCGTTCGGGGTCTCCGCGGCAGCGGCCGTGCTCTTCGTGCTGATCCAGAGGCGCAGCGCCGACCCGATGGTGGATCTGGCGTTCTTCCGTTCGCGGATGTTCACCGGTGGGTTGCTCGCGATGGGGCTGTGGGCCTTCGGCGTCTTCGGGATCTACTTCTACACCGCCATCTACCTGCAGAACGTGCTCGGTTTCACGCCGACCGGGGCGGGTGCGTCGTTCGTCCCGATGGCGCTGATCACCGCGGTCGGCGCGGTCCTGTCGCCCCGGCTGGCGGCGCGGTTCGGCGTGGCCCGGGTGACCGCTTTCGGTCTGGCGGTGATGGCGATCGCGATCGGCGGCATCGCGCAGTTCGGGGAGGGCACCACCTACGGCGACCTGTTGCCCTGGTTCGCGTTCTACGGTGTCGGCGGCGGTCTGCTCATCCCGCTCAGCAATGTCGTGATCGACGCGCTGCCCGCCGGCCGGGCCGGTATCGCGTCCGGCATCCTCAACGTCTCCCGCGAGGTGTTCGGCCTGCTCGGGGTGACCGTGCTCGGCGCGGTGCTGAGCAACCGGGCGGGTGCGGCGTCCGGCAGTGAGCTGCACCGCTACCTGGAGGGCTACCAGTTCGCGCTGGTGCTGGCCGCGATCCTGGTGGCGGTCGGTGTGCCGGTCAGCCTGTGGATGCTGCGGCGGTCACGGCCGTCGATCGAGGTTCCGGAGGCGAGTCCTAGTCTGGTGGGGTGACCACGAGGCTCTTCGACGGCGGCCGGGTGATCGCCGAGGATTTCCCGGCCGAGCAGGTCGCCGACCGTCTCCGGGAGCACCCGGGTGCGGTGGCCTGGCTCGACCTGTTCGACCCCGACGAGGCCGAGCTGTCGGCGGTGACCAGCGGGTTCGGTCTGCACCCGCTGGCCGTGGAGGACGCGGTCGACGACCACGAGCGTCCCAAGCTGGACGTCTACCCCGATCATCTGTTCCTCAACGTCTATGCGACCCGGTTCACTGACGGCCGGATCCGCAAGATCGAGATCAGCGCGTTCGTCCTGGACCGGGCGCTGATCACGGTGCACAAGTCGGCCGGCGACCTGGACGTGCTGACCGCCCGCTGGGACGCCGACACCGAGCTGGGCCGGGACGGCGGCGTCGCCTTCCTGGTCTACGGGCTGCTCGACACGGTGGTGGACAGCCAGCTCACGGTGGCCCGGTCGATCGACGCGGCGATCGACGGGATCGAGGAGGACATGCTGGCCGAGGGCGGTGCGCCACGGGCGGTGCGGCGGCATGCGTACGCGTTGCGCACCGCCCTCGCCGCCCTGCACCGCTCGGTCGCCCCGATGCCGGAGGTGCTGGCCGGCACGGAACGGACCGACCTGTTGGCGCCGTACTACCGGGACGTCGAGGACCATGCGCACCGCGCCCTGGAGGTGACCGGGCACGCCCGGAACCGGATCACCGAACTGCTCGACGCCGACCTCGCCGAGCAGGGCAATGTGCTCAACGACGTGACCCGCAAGCTCGCCGCCTGGGCCGCGATCATCACGGTGCCCACCGCGTTGACCGGCTACTTCGGTCAGAACGTGCCCTATCCGGGCTATGGGCAGTGGTGGGGATTCCTCCTCAGCGGCGCCCTGATCGTTCTCTCCGCAACCGTCCTGTACATCTATCTGAAACGACGCGGCTGGTTGTAACGTGCCCCCTTGATCGGGGGGAGATCGATTCATGTTCGCGCTCGTCGCCGGCGCGGTCCGAACCCGGACGGCGCAGGTCGCCACCATCCTCGTGCTGGCCGCCGTCGCCACGGCGGTGACCGCGGCCGCGCCGTGGTACGCGTATGCCGCCGCCGCCCGGGCCGCCGCCACCGACATCGCCGCAGCCCCGGACGGTCAGCGGACCCTGAGCGTCCGGCAGGGCGCGGAGATCGAGTCCGGGGATCCCGGCGCCGTGGTCGAGCCGTTCGCCGACCGGGTCCGCACCCGGCTCCCGCTGCCGACCGAGGACGTCGCGCTCGGCATGATCACCCCGCTGGCGGTGTCCCGTGGCGGGACGGACGTGGACGTGCGGCTGGCGTACCGGGACGACTTCTGCGACCAGGTCCGCATCGACGGCGCCTGCCCGGCGGCCCGGGGCGAGGTGGCGATCAGCCGGGCGGCGGCGCAGCGGCTCACCATCGGGATCGGTTCCCGCCTCACCCTGCGGGACACGGTCAGCGACCGGACGGTGGTCACCACCGTCGTCGGCCTCTACTCGGTCGACGACCCGAGCGGCGCGTACTGGCAGTCGTCGCTGGTCCGCGCGGAGAACGGGCTGGACCCGGCGTTCACCGCGATCGACACGTTCAGCGCGGTGATGCTCAAGAGCGTCACCCTGACGTACGACTCGGTGATCCCCGAGGGCCTGATCAGCCGTCCCGGCACCGACCTGCGCGCCCTGCTCCGTGCGGCGGACAAGCAGCTCAGCCCGGACCTGCGCCTGGTCACCTCGGCCGACCAGCTGATCGGCACCATCGAGGCGGACCGGACGGTGATCGCCTCCGGGGTGGCCACCGCGGCGGTCCAGATCCTGGTGCTGGCCTGGTTCGCCATCGCGCTGGCCGGCCGGTACACCGGTCGCGACCGGCGCCCGGACGTGGCGCTGCTCAAACTGCGCGGTTCGACCCGGCTCGGCATCCTGCGCCTGCTCTGGGGCCAGCACCTGGTGCCGCTCGCCGCCGGGACCCTGCTCGGTGCCCCGGCCGGTCTCCTGCTGGCCCGGCTGCTCGCCGGCCCGGTGGACGACACCGCCGACCGGACGGCCGCCCTGCTGATCGGCCTCGGCGCGGCCCTCGCCGTGCTGCTCGGCGGCCTGCTGGTGCTGGCCGTGCTGGAGGCGCTGGTGGTCCGCCTGCCGCTGTCCGAGCTGCTGCGCCGCACCTCCGGCGGCCGGGGCGGCTGGCGTTCCGGGCTGGCCGACCTGATTCTCGTCGCGGTCGCGGTGACCGTCGTCTACCAGGCCGGGGTCGGTGGCCCGGACGGTGGTCTGGCCCCGGCCGGCGCCGGCATGCTCGCCCTCGCCGTGGCCCTGATCCTGGCCCGGCTGCTCAGCCACCTGGCCGGCCGGATGGGCGGGGCCGCGCTGCGGGCCGGACGCCTGCGGACCGGCCTCACCGCGCTGCGGGTCGCCCGGCAGCCCGGCGCGGACCGGGTGTTCGCCCTGGTCGTGGTCGCGACGACGCTGTTCGTCACGGCGGTCGGCGGTGGGGACGCCGAACAGCGGGCCCGCGCGGAACGCGGCGCCTGGGAACTCGGCGCGGACCGGGTCCTGACCGTGCAGACGGAGAACCGGACCACCCTGCTGGCGGCGGTCCGGCAGGCCGACCCGGACGGGCGGCAGGCGATGGCCGCCGTGGTCGACCGGGTGAGTGACCTGCCGGTGCTGGCGGTCGACAGCACCCGCTATGCCGCGGTCGCCGCCCCGGGTCTGCCCGGGGCGCCGCCGGGTGCCGGGGCGGGCGGTCGACTTCCGCTGATCACCGGGGAGGCGGTCGGCGTACGCGCGGAGCGCCACGGCAAGCAGCCGGCCCGGTTGTCGCTGCTGCTCCGCAACGAGACCACCGGTCTCGTCGTGCCGGTCGACCTCGGTGTGGCCGGCGCCGGCACGACGGTGCTCCGGGGCGCGGCTCCGGGCTGCGCGACCGGCTGCCGGATCGTCCACTGGAGCCTGACCGGACGGACCGGCGCCGGGGTCACCGTCCACTCCCTCGACCAGCTGGACCCGGCAGGGCCGGTGCTCGGGGCAGCCGAGCTGGGTGACGTCGCCCGTTGGCGTACCGGCAGCACCGGCGTCGCGCTCGACGTCTCGACCAGCGCGGCCGGCCTGCGCCTGGACGTCCCGGTGAACACCTCGGACGATGTCGAGTCCGGGTCGAGGGCCTGGCCGGTGGAGACCACGCTGCCGTTGCCCGCCGTGCTGGCCGGTCCGGAACCCGACGCGTGGCGGTTCGCCGATCCGATCCTGGGTGTCTTCGGCACGCCGGTCCCGGTCCGGGCGCGGGCCGTCGGTGCGGTGCCGGTGCTCGGCCACCACGGACTGTTCGTCGATCTGGAGGCGTTCCGCCGTCTCACCGACGAGGCCGAGCCGCCGGGGGAGTACCAGGTGTGGCTCGCCGCGGACGCCCGTCCCGGCCTGGTCGGTGACCTGACCGCGGCCGGCCTGACCGTGGTGGCCGACCGGACCGTCGCCGGGCGGGCCGACCAGCTCGGCGCGCAGGGGCCGGCGGTCGCCGCCCGGTTCGGTCTGCTGGCCGGGGCGGCGGCGCTGCTGCTCGCCGCCGCGACCGTGGCGGTGGCCGCGGCCGTCGACCGCGGCACCACCCGGGAGCAGCTGCGGGCGCTGCGGGTGCAGGGCCTGCCGTCCCGGGTCGCGGTGGCCACCGGCCGGTACGGCGTCGGCGTGCCGGTGCTGGCCGGGCTGGTGGCCGGTCTGCTGGTGACGATCCCGGCCACCCGGGTCACCGGCGCCCGGGTGCTGCCGTTCACCGACGGCTGGGACGTGCTGCCCCCGCCGGGTGTGCTCGGCCCGGTCGCCTTCCTGCTCGGCGGTCTCGCCGCCTTGACAGTGCTCGGCCTGACCACGTGGCTGGCCGTCCGTCCGTTCCTGCGAGACCTGCGAGACGACCGATGATCTCCCTGGTTCTGGCCATGACCTGGGCCCGGCGCGGCCAGGCGATCACGCTGGCGCTGCTGACCCTGCTGGCGGTGGCGTCCGCGGTGGCCGCGCCGGCGTATCTGCTGGCCGTCGACCGGGCCGTCGCCGCCGGTCAGGTGGCGACCGCCGCGCCGAACGAGCTGGGCATGGTGATCAGCGCCCGGCAGAACGACCGGGACGAGGGCGACGGCGGATCCTCCACCGGTCTGCAGTTCGCCGAGGTCGGTCAGGCACTGGTCCAGCTCCCCGGGTTCCACTACGTCTACTCCGCGGAGTTCCCGGCGATCGGCGTCGAACCGGACCCGCAGCGCGCCTCCCGGCTGGTGTTCCGCCAGGAGACGTGTGAGCACGTCACCCTGCTGTCCGGGCGCTGCCTGATCGGGGCGGGGGACGTGCTGGTCGGTGAGCGGACCGCGGACCGGCTCGACTTGGCGCCCGGCGACCCGATCACGCTCGGTGCGGCACGGTTCAATCCGGATCCGACGAACCCGATCTACCTGCCGGACGGCGAGCCGGCCCGGTTGACGGTCGTCGGGGTCTACCGTGCCACCGACATCACGGAGGCGTACTGGGGCACCCACGGGTACTTCACCACGGTTCCGGGGCGCGGGCCGGGCGAGCCGATGTTCACCGGCGCCGCCACCCAGCAGGCGATGGACCACGGCGACACCGATGTGGCGATCGACGGCACCGCCGGCAGCGCGGTGCTCGACGTGGACCGGCTCGGTACGCTGCGCGGCGAGTTGGACCGGCTGAAGGAGACGTCGGAGAGTCTCGGCGCGCAGATGGCGATCAGCACCCGGATGCCGGACATGCTGGACCGGATCGACCGCGGACGGGAGGCGGCCCGCCTGCTGGTCCCGGTGATCGCGGTCCCCCTGGTGCTGCTCGCCTGCTTCAGCATCTTCCTCGCGGTCGGGTACAGCGCCCAGGGGCGGCAGAACGAACTGGCCGTGGTCGCGCTGCGCGGTCCGCAGTGGTGGGTCCGCTGGTGGATCACGACCGGGGAGAGCCTGGTCGCGGTGGTGGCCGGGGCGGTCGTCGGCTGCCTGGCCGGGCAACTGCTGGTCAACCTGGTCGCGGCGCTGCGTTTCCCGGGCGTCGGCGCGGACCCGGGCTGGTCGTCGCTGCGGTACGCCCCGCTCGCCACCCTGCTTGCGCTGGCCGCCGCGGTGGCCGCCCAGCGCCGGCAGCTGCTCGGCCCGGTCAGCTCCCTGCTGCGCCGCGGTCCGGCGTCCGGCCGCCGGATCCCGGTGACCGAGGCCGTGGCGACCACCCTGGCGGTGGCGGCCGGTGTGCAGCTGGTCCTCTCCGGCGGCGAGCTGACCGGCGTCGGCCTGCTCGCCCCGGCGCTGCTGGTGCTGGCGGTCTCCCTGCTGGTCGCCCGCGCGCTGGTGCCCGTGGTCACCCGGTACGCCGCCCGTGCCCTGCGCCGCGGACACCCCGGCGCGGCCCTCGCCGCGTACCAACTGTCCCGCCGTCCCGGCGCGGAACGCGTCTTCGCCCTGCTGGTGGCCACCGTCGCGGTGGCCGGGTACGCCGCCGCCGCGGTGGACACCGCCGAACGGGTCCGGCACGTGCAGGCGGCCGTCGGCACCGGCGCCGCCCGGGTGCTGACCGTGTCGCCGGTGCACCGGCAGACCCTGCTCGGCGCGGTCCGGGCGATCGACCCCGAGGGCCGGTACGCGATGGCCGTCGCCGGCCTGGCCAAGGGCGGCTTCCAGGAACCGGCCGGCCTGGCCGTGGACAGCACCCGCCTGGCCGCCGTGATGAACTGGCCGGACGGCGCCCCGGACGCCGCCGCGGTGGCCCGCCTGCTGCGACCGGACGCCCCGGCGGCACCGGTCTTCCCCGGTCAGGACGTGCAGGTGGTGCTGAGCAGCGGAAACCTCGCCGACGGCCGGGTCCTGCGGCTGAACCTGGCGGTCTCCTCGGTCACCGGTCTCGGCGACGAGGTGGTGCAGCTCGGCCAGCTCAGTACCGGACGCTCCAACTACGTGCAGCGGGTGGACGTCTGCCGGGAGGGCTGCCGGCTCAACGGGATCGGCGTCTCGGCGGTCGGCACCTCGACCGGGGCCACCGGCAGCCTGGTGCTGGAGGGTCTCGGCTCGGTGAACCCGGTCCGGCCGATCACCTCTGCGACCCTCACCGACCCGGCGGCGTGGCGGACCGAGAGCGGCGTGCGCCTCTCCGCCGACCCCGCGGGCCTGCGGATCGACCTGGAGTCGTCGGACACGCTCGCCGCCGGCGTGTGGGTGCAGCCGGCCGATGCGCCGGCGCCGATGCCGGTGGCGCACACCGGCACCCTGCCCGACGACGCGACGATCACCGGCCTGGACCGGCGGCGGCTGCTCACCGAGCCGGTCGCCGAACTGCCCACGGTGCCGAGGCTGGGACGCGACGCCACCCTGGTCGATCTGGAGTACGCCGACCGGGTCGCGGTCGACGGCGGTGCCGCCGCGGTGTCCCAGGTGTGGCTGAACGACAGCGCCCCGCCGGACGTGCTGGACCGGATCGCCGAGCAGGGCCTGACCGTCATCGACGACGTCGCCGAGGACCGTACGCTGCGACAGCTCGACCAGCAGGGCCCGGCGCTGTCGCTGTGGTTCTTCGTGCTGGCCGCGGTGCTCGTGGTGCTGCTCGGCGCGGGTGGTCTGGTGCTCACCGCCGCGGTCGACCGGCGCCGCCGGGTGGAGGACCTGTCCGCGCTCCGGGCGCAGGGGCTGAGCCGGACGGCGGCGGGACGCGCGACGCTCTGGACGTACCCACTGCTGGTCTTGATCGCGACGGTGGCCGGCCTGCTGGTGGCGGCGCTGGCCTGGGAGCTGACCGGCTGGACCCTGCCGCTGGCCGGGGTCGACCCGCCGGATCTGCCGCTGCCCGGCCGTCCTGGACCGTTCACGCTGCCGGCCACCGGTGCCGTGGTGCTGGCCGTGCTGACCCTGGTCGCGCTGGTGACCGGAAATGATCTCCGAAGGAGAGTGCGATGACAGAGCTCGCCCTGGACACGGTGGATCTCGGCTGGGCCGGTGGCGATCCGGTGCTGCGGGACGTCTCGGTGGCCGTGCGCCCCGGCGAGATCCTGGCCGTCACCGGCACCTCGGGCGCAGGCAAGAGCACCCTGCTCAGCGCGATGGCCGGGCTGCTGCGGCCGGTGGCCGGCGCGGTCACCGCGGACGGCGAGCCGCTGGGGGACCGGGACCGGGCGGTCGGCCGCAAGGTGGTGCTGATCCCGCAGGAGAACGGTCTGGCGGCGATCCTGACCGCCGCGGAGAACGTGTCGGTGGCGGTGATCTCGACCGGTGGCAGCCCGGCGGACGCCCGCCGCCGCACCGCGGACGCGCTGGCCTCGGTGGGGCTGGCCGGGCAGGCCGACCAACTGGTCGAGGAGCTGTCCGGCGGTCAGCAGCAGCGGGCGGCCATCGCGCGGGGCCTGGCCCTGCGCGGCGACGTGCTGCTCGCCGACGAGGTGACCAGCGAACTGGACGCGGCGAACCGGCAGAAGGTGCTGGAACTGCTGCGGGCCGAGGCGGACCGCGGGGTGGCCGTGGTGCTGGCCACCCACGACCCGGAGGCGGCGGCCGCCTGCGACCGGGAGGTCCACCTGGCCGACGGCGGTGTCACTCTCCGCCGGGGACCAGCGTGACCTCCCCGTCCAGGTGCTGCACGGTGAACAGGGTGCCGGGCGGATAGGACCCGAGCACCTCCGGGGGCAGCTGCACGGTGCCGTCCCCGGCGACCACCGCGAAGTCCTGCCCGTCCCGGCCCTCCGCGCCGACCCGGCCGTCCCGGATGGTCACCGCCCGGCCCAGCCGTGCGCCCACCTCGTTGTCGTGGGTGACCACCACGATCGTGGTCTGCCGTTCGGCGTTCACCGTTTCGAGCGCGTCCAGCACCTCGTCGCGGCCGGCCGTGTCCAGGCGGCTGGTCGGCTCGTCCACCAGCAGCAGGCCCGGCCCGGCGGCGATCCCGACCGCCAGCGCCGCCCGCTGCCGGGCGCCCGGGGTGAGCTCGCTGATCCGGCGGCGGCCCTGACCGTGCAGGCCGACCAGGTCGAGGATGCGGTCCGGTTCGTCGAGCTTGATGCCCCGGGTGTGCGCGGCCCGCCGCTGGGCGAGCCAGATGTTGCGGTGCAGCGACGCGTACGGCAGCAGATTGCGCGCCGCGCCCTGCAGCACCACGCCGATCTCGGTGCCGCGCAGCCGGGAGATCTCCGCGTCGGCGAGCTTGCCGAGGTCGTACGTCCCCACGTTGATCCGCCCGGCGGACGGCCGCATCAGACCGGACAGCAGCGCGATCAGGGTGGACTTCCCGGAACCGGACGGACCGACCAGGGCGAGGGTCTCGCCGGGGGCGATGGACAGGTCGACACCGGCGAGAGCGACGACGTCGCCCGCCTCGGCCCGGTAGATGTGCACCACACGCCGGCAAGCGACGGCCAGTCCATTCATGGCGAGCACGCTATCTAAGGGATGACCATGCTGACGAGCCCCGGTGGACGGCACTTAGGGTGTCGTCGTGCGCGACATCGCCGTTTTCACCGGATCCGCCCATCCCGAGTTGGCCGCCGAGATCTGCGAGCACCTCGCCGTGCCGCTGCTCCCGACCAAGACCTCCCGATTCGCCAACGACTGCATCGAGGTGCAGTTGCAGGGCAACTGCCGGGAACGCGACGTGTTCCTGATCCAGCCGCTGGTCCCGCCCACCCAGGAGAACCTCGCCGAACTGCTCTTCATGCTGAACGCCGCCAAGGGGGCCTCGGCCGGGCGGATCACCGTGGTGCTGCCGCACTACGCGTACGCGCGGAGCGACAAGAAGGACGCCCCGCGCATCTCGATAGGCGGTCGTCTGGTCGCCGACCTGCTGACCACGGCCGGCGCCGACCGGGTGCTGGCGATGACGCTGCACTCGCCGCAGGTGCACGGCTTCTTCAACATCCCGGTGGACCACCTGCACGCGCTGCGGGAGCTGGCCGACCACTTCCGCGGGTACGACCTGAGCAACACCGTCGTGGTCTCCCCGGACCTCGGCAACGCCAAGGAGGCGGCGGCGTTCGCCCGGATGCTCGGTGTCGAGGTGGCGGCCGGCGCGAAGCAGCGTTACGCCGACGACAAGGTGGTGATCAGCTCGGTGATCGGTGAGGTGGCCGACCGCGACGTGATCGTGCTGGACGACGAGATCGCCAAGGGCAGCACGGTCTTCGAGCTGCTCGCCCGGCTGCGTGAGCGTAACGTGCGCAGCGTACGGGTCGCCTGCACGCACGGGCTGTTCTCCGCCGACGCGGTCCAGCGGCTCTCCGCGGAGAAGGAGATCGAGGAGATCGTCTGCACCAACACCGTTCCGATCCCGCGGCACAACCGCACCGACAAGCTCACCGTCCTGTCCGTCGCCCCGGCCCTCGCCGAGGCCATGCGGCGGATCCACAACGGCGAGTCGGTGAGCGCGCTCTTCGCATAGATTTTTCGGCAAACCGGCCTCACGAGCCTCACCCAGCGCGAATCATTGCCCGCATGGGAGTCATGGCTTACCCCCTCCGGTACGCGCTCGCCGACCTGGCCCTCGCGCTGAGTCGCGCGGCGAACCCCGCAGAGGTACGGACCATCGCCGCCCGTGCCGCCGCCGACATGATCGGTGACGGCGCGGGTGTGCAGCTGATCCGCGACGACGGGCGGTACGACGAGATCTCCTACCAGCACGTCGACGACGAGAAGTCGGCGGTGCTGGGCCGGGCGCTGGACCGGTCCGGCCAGTTGCCGGACAACCAGTACTCGACCACGCTGGCCACCTCGCGCCGTCCGATCGTGCTGGCCGGCGACACGGCGGAGGGACTGACCGCGTCGGACCAGGGGATCACCGCGGCGGTGCTGAGCCCGGTGATCGTCGACAACACGTACGCCGGATATCTGATCCTGACCCGGCACACCCCGGACGCGTTCTATTCGACGCCCGAGGTGGAGCTGGCCCGGGACATCGCCGGTGAGCTGTCGCTGGCGGTCTCCTCGGCCCGGGCGCAGGAGCGTCTGCGGGTCTCCGAGGAGCGGTACCGCCGGGTCCTGGAGACGATCCCGGAAGGTGTCCTCCAGCTGGACCCGGACGGGGTGGCGACGTACGCGAACGAGCCGATCGGCGTGGTCCTGGGCATGCCGAGGGCCGAGCTGATCGGGGTGTCGCTGCGCGGCTTCCTCGACAACATGGGGCAGAAGGAGCTGGACCGGCGGATCGCCGAGTGCCGCACCGGGCGTTCCACGGTCGGCGCCACCCGCCTGATGCGGGCCGACGGTTCGCGGCGCAGCGTACGCGTCAGCATGATGCCGGTGCACGACGAGAACGGCGACTTCGGCGGCGTGCTCTGCATGATCACCGACACCACCGACCACATCGACGCGCGGGGTCTGAAGCGGCAGCTCGACCACCTGCGCCGGCTGGACAGCCTGGGCCAGCTGATCGGCGGGCTGTCACACGACTTCAACAACCTGATGACGGTGGTCGCCGGGTCGGCCGACATGATCGTGGGGGCCACCGAGGAGGGCAGCCAGCCCAACCAGTACGCCAAGGACATCCTGGACGCGGTCGGTACCGGCCGGACGCTCACCCACCAGCTCCTGGCGTTCGGCCGCAGCGAGGGCAACCGTCCCGAGGTGATCCCGATTCCGGATCTGCTCACCGACGTGCAGGCGCTGTTCAGCCGGACGCTCGGCGAGCACATCGGGCTGGACCTGGCGTTCGGTCCGGACGTGTGGCCGGTCAAGGCCGAGCGGGGTCCGCTGGAGCAGGCGCTGGTCAACCTGGCGGCGAACGCCCGGGATGCGATGCTGCACGGCGGCATGGTCCGGGTGACCGCCACCAACGAGGTGATCGCGCCGGGGCAGCTGGCCGAGAACGCGCCGACCGGCAAGCTGGTGCACCTGGTGGTGACCGACACCGGGGTGGGCATGGAGGACGAGGTGCGGCGCCGGGCGCTGGAGCCGTTCTTCACGACCCGTCCCACCGCTGCCGGTCTCGGCCTGGCGACGACGGCCGGCATCGTGCAGAACCTGGGCGGCCACATCGAGCTGGAGTCGGAGCCGCGGATCGGCACGACCGTGCACATCTACCTGCCCGCCGCGGAGGAGCGCCGCAAGGCGGAACGGGCCGGCGGCGACAAGAACGCGGTGATCGGCCGGGTGCTGATCGTCGAGGACCAGCCGGATGTGGCGCAGCTGGTGCAGCGGCTGATCGAGCCGGCCGGTTACGAGATCGCGGTGGCGACCGACGCGCTGATGGCGGTCACCCAGGTGGCCTCCGGTACCCGCCCGGACCTGCTGATCACCGACGTGGTGATGCCGACGATGACCGGGCCGGAGCTGGCCGGGGCGTTGCGCACGCATCAGCCGGATCTGCCGGTGCTCTACATGTCGGGGTACACCGCGGCGTCGCTCGGCCCGCAGCTGCACCTGGACGAGAACAGCATGCTCCTGGAGAAGCCGTTCACCCGTTCGACCCTGCTGGGGGCGATCCGGTCGCTGTGCGGTCCGCAGCCCGGTCCTTCCAACGAGGGGACTTCCGCCAAGTGACGGCGGTACCCGGAAACCTCCCGTAGGGTGCGATTCTCGCCGCGTAGACTTGCCAGCCATCCGGACAAAATGCATTATTCCGGGTCATGGATCAGGAACGGTGCGTCGGTAACTCGTACAGGCTGATCCGGCCGATCGGTCAGGGCGCCACCGGCACCGTCTGGCAGGGTGAGGACCGCTCCACCGGCGAACCCGTGGCGATCAAACTCCTGCACGACAGCCTGCTCCGGCAACCCCGGCTGGTCACCCGGTTCGTCCAGGAACGGACCATCCTGCTGATGCTGCGGCACCAGAACGTGGTCCGGGTCCGCGACCTGTTCAGCGCCGGAGACTCCCTCGGCCTGGTGATGGACCTGGTCGCCGGCGGCAGCCTGCGCGACCACCTCAACCGGCGGCGCGCCCTGCCACCCGCCGAAGCGGCCCGGCTCGCCGGCCAGGTCGCGTCCGCCCTCGCCGAAGCCCACGAGATGGGCATCATCCACCGCGACCTCAAACCGGACAACATCCTGCTCAGCAGGGAGGAGAACGGCCTCGAGGCGCGGCTCACCGACTTCGGCATCGCCCGCATCCTGACCCTGCCGAGCATCACCACCCCGGCCGCGGTCGTCGGCACCCCGCACTACATGGCCCCCGAGGCGTTCCACGGCGCCACCCCGAGCGCGGCCACCGACGTGTACTCGCTCGGCGTCCTGCTCTACGAACTGGTCTGCGGGTGCCCGCCGTACCGCAGCGACTCCCTGCCGGAACTCATGCGCCTGCACTCCGAGGGCGCCGCCGAACGCCGCCCCGGCATCCCCGACAACCTCTGGCAGATCATCACCGCCTGCCTGTCGTCGAAGCCCCGCCGCCGGCCCGGCGCCGCCGAACTGGCCACCGAACTGACTGAGCTGACCGCGGAACTGTCCTCGGCCGGTCCGTCCCACCGCGCGGACATCACCGCCGCGGCGGCCCGCCCGCCGGTCCCGCGCAGCCGCCGCAACGACGCCCCGCGCGGCCGATGGACCCGTCCCGGAGCAGCCGCGGCCCTGGTGGCGGGCATCCTGGTGGCCGTCGGCGCCGCCTGGCAGGTGGGCCGCTCGGAGAGCCGTCTCGAGAGTTCACCCCCGGTGATCATCACGGCGTCCGTGGCGCCGGTCACCGCCGTCGTCCCACGGCCTGCCGCGCCGCGGCCGCCGACGTCGAAACCCGCGGTCAAGCGCAAGGCCGCGACGGCTCGTTCCTCCCCCTCTGCGGTACGCGCTACCCGCTCTGCCGCGACCAGGATCGACGTTCGGAGTCCCGTGAACCGGGACGAGGCACGCAACTCCTGGCAGTGCACCCCCGACATGATCTTCGACCTGCCGACACGCTCACCACTGGGCCTGCGCCCGTGCCACTTCCTGGGCCGTGACGTCCGGGTGCAGGCGACCCTGACCACCCCGGCGAAGGGTCGTGGCCGCATCGAGGTCCGCCTGCTGGACACCGCCTCCGGTCGTACCGTGGCCGGCCCGGCCACCTGCGACGACCTGCGCTTCTCCCGGCGTGAACTGTCGCACGGCTGCGGTCCGCTGACCGCCCAGCCACGGCGGGGCCGCACCTATGCCGTGCAGATGTCCTACCGTTTCAGCCGCGACGGCCACGAGTCGGCCAACACCGTCCGGGGCCGCCCGTTCCGCTGGTGACGCGTTCACGCTGCTCGGCGCGCCCGGCCTGCCCCCGGTCGATGTGACCGTCGGCGCCGATCAGCGGTTCCGGACACTCTCCGCGAGGAACCGCACGAAGTCGGCGTCGTCCTCCGGCCCGATCGGTCCCCGCCGGGCCCGAGCCCGTTCCCGCTGCGCCAGAGCCCGCCGAGCCTGCGCCCGTCTCCCCGGTTCCCGGTCCGGCCGTGGCCCGGCCTCGGTCCCGGCCCGGAACCAGGCGATCGGCCCGGCCACCGGACACAGCACGATCAGCGCCAGCCACGCCCGCCGGGGAAACGCGGCGATCCGGTCCGGCCGGGTGCTCAGACAGTCGATCAGAGCCACCACATGCAGGGCCACCAGTGCCAGGACGATCAGCAGAGTCACACGAGCCATGCCGCCGATCCTGTCCGCGCCGGGATTCAGCCCCTGGTCCGCCCCGGTTGCCGTCCCGTTGCCCACTTCCCGCCGTCATCACGACGCCGGGGTGCTGTTTCGCGGCTAGACACAACGCCGTTCAGTTAGGCGGATGGCTCATGCGTCAAGGCTCGTCGGTGACGACGTTGATGCTGGTGGTGGCCTTGTAGGTGTGGCGGTCGATGTTCGGTCCGCGGGCCTGGTATTTGGAGTTCGAGCGTTTGATCATGCGGGACTTCGTGCGGATGCGGCGGTCGGGCAGCAGGTTCGCCAGGACTTGTTCGCCGATGACGCCGACCAGGTCGATGATCGTGTCAGCGATGACGCCTGCGGCGAGGACGAGTTGGTCTCGGGCGGTGTTGAGGGCGGTGGTGAAGCTGGCCCGGTCCGGATCGAGGCCGGGCCGGCTGTCGGTGGCGTCGACCATGGCGGTGCGGAGTAGTTGGTAGACGATCAGCAGGGCGTGGATTTCCTGATCGATGCCGTCGGGGGTGCGTGATCGCAGGACCCGGCCGCCGAGGATGGTGGACTTGAGTTCGAGGTAGGCGGTCTCGATCTCCCAGC
>NZ_BSSY01000013.1:0-269076 GCF_030269225.1 Actinoplanes sp. NBRC 101535
TGATAGGCCGGAGATGTAAGCACGGTAACGTGTTGAGTTGACCGGTACTAATAGGCCGAGGGCTTAACCACCCTAAACTTTGTGCTACGCGTCCACTGTGTGATTCACAGCAAACGAACAACCACCCTGATGGCAGGAACGTCTGCTAGCGGGTTGCTGGTTTTGTTTCGCTGATGGCTGTTACGGTGGTCATAGCGGAGGGGAAACGCCCGGTTACATTCCGAACCCGGTAGCTAAGCCCTCCAGCGCCGATGGTACTGCACTCGGGAGGGTGTGGGAGAGTAGGACGCCGCCGGACTAAACGTTGAGAAAGGCCCACCCTTCGGGGTGGGCCTTTCTTCGTTTCCGGACCTTTTCAGACTCCGGGCTGGGTCTGGAGCGCTTTTCACAGCGCGTTTCTGACAGCGTTTCCGGACCGCGGTCAGCGCCAGGATTTCAGAACCCGATCGATGTCGGTCCGGATTCGTTCGCGGGCCTCGTCGCGGGGTACCCCGTTCATCAGCATCTCGTCGTAGGCCGTGTCCTCGTGGCGTACCGACGCGACGACGGCACGGGTCACCGCGTCCGGGTCCAGGGCTCGGCCGGCGGCACTGCGGCCCACGCGTCCACTGCCCCGTGTGCCGGTGTGCAGACTGATCGCCTCGGCACGCTCCGGCGGGCAGCCCGGGAACAGATGGACGATCGACGCGGCGAGCTCGTACTGGAAAGTCTCGTCTGCTGCTTCACGGCGTACCCGATCACGATCTCGCCGACGGGCCCGGGCGTCCTCGTCGGAGAGGCACTCCTGCTCGGCCTGTTCGATGGCGGCACGCTCGACCAGCAGGCCCTGACGGTCGTACCGCTTGCGGGACCGGTTGAACCGGACCACCACCGCGGAGAGCCGGCTGGCCTTCTTGGCCCGGCGGGTCATCGCCGCGTCGCCGGCCGCCAGGAACTCCAGGTGGTCCAGGTCGGCGCAGGTCAGGCAGAGCGGCCCGGCCTCCTCCATGGTCAGCATGTCGCCGCTGGTCTGCCCGCAGGAGGTGCAGGTGAAGTCCTTCGCGGGCAGCACCACGACCAGGTCCGGCGCCTTGCTCTTCTTGGCGGTCAGCTTCTCCCGCTGCTGGTCGGTCATCGCGGCCGGCGTCCAGTGCGTGCGGTAGGCGAGTTCCACCGCGGGTGTGCCGTCGGCGGTGAACCGGAGCGGCCGTCGGTCCCGCATCGCGGAGAGGTACTCGACCTCGCTTGATCGCAGGCCCCGGCTCGCCGTCCAGCGGTGGAAGATCTCCAGGGTGTCGGCGAGGCGTTCCGGGGACACCGCCGCGATCGCCTCCAGCGTGGGCCGGCGGCCCTGCCGCCAGTCCGTCACCAGGCCCGGCGGCACCCAGCCGAGACCGGTCAGCACGTCGAGTGGGCTGACGTACTTCTGACGGTCCAGCGCCTGTTCGGCAGCGGTCACGATCCGGCGTTCCAGCTTCGAGACGGGCTGCATGGACGGCACGCTACCCGCGCCCTCAGATGCCGGCCACAAGGTATTCGCGTATCTGGCGCCGTTCGCGATGATCACGTGCAGCCAGGTGCTGAATCTCGACCTGCCCTCGAACGTGCCGATGTTGCCGGCGACTCCCAGGACTGCTGCGAGTAGCCGGTGTTCGGGCGGCTGACGCCCCACGCCGGACGTTCGTCACCGGCCACGACGGGGGACCGCCCGGAACGGGTGGTCGGGCCGGTTCGCCCGGATCTACCTCTCACTCGTCGCAGCGCTGACCGTCCTGGGCGTCGTCGAGGTGTACGTCCTCCACAGCGACTTCCCGTTCCTGCCCGGTATCGCGATCGTTGTGGCCGCGCCGGTGGGCGTTCTCATCGAAACCTACGCAAACATGGACTTTGCCGGGTTCGTGCTGTCCGTGGCGGTGGGGGCGCTGGTGAACGTCGCGGTGGTGAACGGACTACGGGCGGCCGTCCGTCGCCGCCGGGGGGTCAGGACGGCAGGTTGAGCGTACGGAAATCGACGTATTTGAAGTTGGTGCTCGTCCGGCCGCCGTCCGGGGTGTTCTCGCCGTCGTGGAGCACCAGAAGGCCCCGGGGGTAGCCGGGTAGGGGCGTGGAGGTCACCGCGGCGCCGTCGGAGTGCTGAACGCCGTCGGTGGCCGGGCCGTCCGTGACGGTGAAGATGCTGATCGGCCGGTTGTCGCGCCGGTCGTAGACGAAGAACCGGCTGTCACCCTGACTCGACACGATCAGGTAACCGCCCCGGCGACCGGTCGGGTAGATGGTGGCACCCTCCACGTCCGCGGTGATCCGCCCACCGAACCCGGGGTCGTTCGCGGTGTCCACGACGCACTCCTCGGTCTCGGCGTCGTAGGTTGCCGGCGTGCCGTACGACGAGACGCGCTCGACGATCCTCGGGATGCTGCTGAAGACGCCGCCCTCGAGGTTGATGCGCCACAGTGCGACATCCTCCTGGGCGGCGTAGAGGACACCCGCCTCCGCATCCACGACCATGCCTTCGACCTGCGGCTCCTCACCCGGCTCGGCACACGGCGACCAGTTCGTGCCGTCCGGCAGCCGGAAGGTGCGCGGCAGATCCAGAGTGTCCGACGTCCGGTAGGTGACCTTCCCGTTGCGCTCCTCGAGACGGAAGATGCCCAGCCGGGTGCTGTGCCGGCGGCTCACCACCGCGTAACGGTCGTAGACGGCGACACCGTAACCGGTGGCCTGCTCCTCGACCTCGGACTGATCACGGGAGAACAGCAGCGGGGCGTCCGCGGACGTGATGTCGGTCAGCCCGGACGCGTCGATCTTGTAGATGCGGAGCTTGTCCAGACCGCGGTCGGTCACCACCGCCACGTCGACCTTGCGCTTGCCGAAGGTGAACCCGGTCAGGATGTCGACGTTGTTGAAACGTCCACCCTCCGGTGTGGCGATCGACTGGACCTCCCGGCCGGCCAGGTCGTAGACCCGCAGACCACCGTTCTTGGCCGTGCCGATCACCAGGCTCCGCGACCGGTCCGCAGCGTTGATCCAGATGGCCGGATCGTCGGCGTTCGCATCTCCGCCGGCCTCGTCGTCGAACAGCGCAGGCGTCTCCACCGTGGCCGTGATCTCCCGAACCGGACGCGCCGATTCCGCGAACGCGGGCACCCCGGCGGCGAGCGTGGTCAGGGCCACGAAGGCGGCGATACCTGTACTCCGTTGCATGACTCCCGAGCATCCCCGAAAAGCCTGACGGATTGATGGACGCTGCCTGAACATCACCAGGCTGTTACCCAGTCGTGATCACCCGGGGAGGGCGCTTATCTCGGAGGCGCGTCCGCGGGGGTGGGTGCAATGATTGCGGGGCGAGCCGAGGTCGGTACTCTGACAGCGGCGGGCCGCTAGCTCAATGGCAGAGCTGTGGACTTTTAATCCATAGGTTCAGGGTTCGAGTCCCTGGCGGCCCACTCAGTTTCGCAGGCCAGCGCCGGTGTCACCGGCGCTGGCCTGTTCTGTTTCCTCAGGCGTACAACAGGGGTGTCATGGTCGAGCGTGTGATTGCCGATCGGCTGCTTCTGCTCGACGCGGTCGGCCACATGTTCCAGCTGACCCGTGCCTCCTGTTCGGCGGGGAAAGTGTCGTCGATGGCCGGCTTCGGCATCAGCGGCTGAGGGTGGCGACGAGCAGGTTCGGGTCCTGCTGGGTGCTGTAGGCGGCGCTCGGCACGAGCAGTGTGCGGCCGCGTACCGCGACGGAGGTCGGGTTGGACAGGCCGTCGGCGGCGGTCAGCAGGACCTCGGTGCGGGGCCCGGTGACGCGGACGACCTGGTTGACCGTGTTGAGGGCGGCGATGATCTCGTCGCCGTGGCCGGTGAAGGTGAAGTCGTCGATGCCGGTCAGGCCGGTGGCCACCACGCGGGCCGGGCCGAGGCCCTTCGCGCCGAACGGCAGGCGCAGGATGGTGCCTTCGTCGAGGTTGGAGGCGTACACCGCGTGGTTGTGGATCTTGATGCCGTTGACCCCGAGCAGGCCGTCGGCGGCCAGCGCCGGGTCTGAGCTGACGGTACGGACCCGGCCCTTCGGGGAGACGGTGTAGACGGTGCCCTTGACCGAGTCCGTCACGTACAGCAGGCCGGTGGACGGGTCCCGGGTCATGCCGTTGGGCAGGCCGTCGGCGGGCAGTGCGGCGAGAAGACGGGGCCTGCCGCCTTCGGTGAACGTCCAGATGCCGGTTTCGGTGGAGCCGGTGGCGTACGCGACATAGAACGTCCTGCCGTCCCGGACCAGGCCGGTGACCAGTGGGAAGCCGAGGACCGGTGTCGTCGCGGCGGTGTCGGCGGGCGCCGGCAGGGTGGCCAGGACGCGGATGCCACCGTCGGCGCCGATCCGGGCGACCTGCCGGCTGCCGGCGAAGGTGACGTCGACGCTGCCGTCCCGGTCAAGGACGATGTTCTCCGGCATCTGCCCGGTCTTCAGGTCGAAATGCACGGCGATCCGCGCGTCGACGACGGCGCGATGTCCCACCGTGCTGATCGACGCGACCGGGCCGACCGGGCCGACCGGGCTGCCGAGGGTGGGCGTACCGAAGGCCACGGCGCCGCTGAGAAGGCCGGCGACGGTCACGGTCATCAGGGCGCGGCGGCTGAGAGTGATGTTCACGAGGTTGCTCTCCTGCTTTCGAGGGTTCTGGCCGTTCGAGACTGCGCCCGGTGCGCAGGGCGGCAACAGACCCGCTTGTGGCTACCCCTGGCAGGTGCAGGCACGGCGTCGTCAGCCGGCCGTCAGCTGACGATCCGGGGATCGGGAGCTTCATTTGATGCGATCTCCCCATGAGAAGAACCCGCAGGCGGCTGCTCGTGGCCGCCGGAGTGCTCGTCCTCGGCGCGGCCGCCACTCTGGCCGCCGTCGACCGGTGGATCGACACCTACGTCGACCCGATGGAGGACGACGTCCGGAACGCGGGCTACGTCGAGAAGGTCGTGCAGGTCAACGACGTGGGCCTCAGTTTCGTCGAGGGCCCGGACAACGGCCCGCCGCTGGTGCTGCTGCACGCCCAGCACATGGACTGGTACAGCTACAACCTCGTCCTGCCGGCCCTGGCCGCGTCGTTCCACGTGTACGACGTCGACTATCCGGGGCACGGCGGCACCACCGTCCCGGACGACTATCCGATGACGGCGAACCGGATCGGCGCGGACCTCGGCGACTTCATCGACGATGTCATCGGCGAACCGGTCTTCGTGACCGGCAACTCGTCAGGTGGGCTGCTCGCCACCTGGCTGGCCGCGAACCGGCCCCGGTCGGTGCGGGCCGTCGTCCTGGAGGATCCGCCGCTGTTCACCTCGGAGGCGGGATATCCGTCGCCGACCCTGGCCGACCGTTCCTTCACCACGGCGGCCGATGCGGTCCGGGACGGCACCGACGACTTCCTGCTGTACTGGATCGAGGCCTCGTCGGCGTTCTTCGACAAGCACGTGGCGCCGGGATCCGCCTGGTTCCTGCGTCAGGCGATCACGTCGTACCGTGAGGCCGGCCCGGATCGGCCGGTCGAGCTGGGCATCGTCGCCAACGACACCGTCCGGCAGCTGCTGCGGGGCCTGGACCGGTACGACCCGCGCTTCGGTGCGGCGTTTCACGACCGGACCTGGAATGCCGGCTTCGACCACGCCGAGGCGCTGGCCCGCATCGAAGCTCCCACCCTGCTCCTGCAGGCGGACACCGAGTTCCTGCCCGACGGGACGCTGAACGGTGCGATGGGCCCCGAGGACGGGAAACGGGCAGCGTCGCTGCTCAGGAATGGCGAGTACCGGGTCGTCAACGCCACCCACGTGATCCACCTGGCCGAGCCGGAACTGTTCGTGAGCCTGCTCGAGGAGTTCCTCCTCCGCGAGAGCATGCCAGGATGAGGACATGACGACGCGGGTGCTCGTCGTCGACGACGACGAGCGGATCCGGGCGATGCTCACCTCGACCCTGACCTTCGCGGGCTTCACGGTGGAGTCCGTCTCGTCGGCTGCCGAGGCGTTCACCCGGATCCCCGGGGGCCGTTTCGACGTCGTCCTGCTCGACGTGATGATGCCCGGGACGGACGGTTTCGAGGCCGTCCAGCTGATCCGGCGCCACGACGGGAACCTGCCGGTGATCTTCCTGTCCGCGCGGGACAGCGTCGACGACCGGGTCCGTGGGCTCCGGCTCGGCGCCGACGACTACATCACCAAGCCGTTCAGTTCGGCCGAGGTCATCGCGCGGATCGAGGCCCGGACCCGACGGTCCGACCGGTCGGCGACGCTGCGGTGCGCGGATCTCGAACTCGACGCGGACCGGCATTTCGTCCGGCGTGGTGGCCAGGACCTCGAACTGTCGCCCACCGAGTTCCGGCTGCTGCGGCTCCTGCTGGAGAACAAGGGCCGGGTGCTCTCCAAACGGCAGATCATCGACCGGATCTGGCAGTACGACTTCGGCGGGGACACGAACATCGTCGAACGGTTCATCTCGAACCTCCGCCGCAAGATCGACGACGACCGCCCGGCGATCATCCGTACGGTGCGCGGCTTCGGCTACAGCATCGACGATCCGGAATGACCGTGCGTTCGATCCGCGCCCGGCTCACCATCACCCTCAGCGCGTCGGCCGCCGCGGTGATCGCCCTGTCGTTCGCGGCGAGCGTGGCCCTGATCTCGGCGTTCCTGCACCACCGGGACGCCGGGCAACTACGGTCGGTCGCCGCACGCCTGGAGATCGGCTTCACCGCCATCGGGGCGACGGTGATCGACGAGCGGGCCCTGCGCGACCCTACCGCCAACAGCGTCCACACCATGCTCGTCACCACGGCCGGGCCCGTCGGCGCGGACGGTCTCGACGCCGGGGCGCTCACCGGTCTGGCCACGGCGGGACCGGCGGAACCGGTGACGGTGGCCGACCGCTATCTCGCCCTCGGCATCGACATGCGCGACCGCGGGCTGCGCTACCGCGCCCCGGACGGCGTCGAGACGCCGGCCCTGCGCATCGTGGTCTTCCTCGACACCGCCGACCGCCGTCAGACGACGCTGGGCATCGTCACGGTGATCGCCGGCGCCTCCACCGTGGCCGTGGCCGTCTTCATCCTCCTCGCCGTCCTGATCGTGGGCCGGGGTCTGGCACCGCTGCCGGCCATGGCCGAACGGGCGGAACGGGTCGCCGCCGGGGACCGGACCCGTCGGCTGCCCCTGGGCCGAGGCGACCCGGCGATCGAACGACTCGCCCGGACGGTGAACGCGGCGTTCGACGCCCAGCAGGACGCCGAACACCGGATGCGGGCCTTCATCGCGGACGCCTCCCACGAACTGCGCAACCCGCTGACCGCGGCCACCGGCTGGGTCGAGCTCTACCTGAACGGCGGGCTGTCCGACGAGGGCCGGCTCACGGACGCCCTGCAGCGGGTGGACAACGACCTCGGCCGGATGCGGCAGCTCGTCGACGAACTCGCGCTGCTGGCGCGTACCGATGCCGGCCGGCCGTTGGAACAGCAGCCGGTGGACCTCCGTGCCGTCGCCGAGGACGTGGTCGCCGACCTGCGCGTCATCGCACCGGACCGCCGGATCCGGCTGGAGGCGGAATCCGCCGTCGTGCTGGGCGACCACGCGCGGCTGAGCCAGGCGCTGAGAAACCTGGTCGGCAACGCCGTCCAGCACACACCGCCCGACGCCACGATCACCGTGACGGTCGGCGGTTCCACCGGCGAACACCGGATCCAGGTGGCCGACACCGGCCCCGGCATCCCCCCGGAACACCTGCCGCACCTGTTCGAACGGTTCTGGCGCGGTGACCCCGCCCGAACCGCCCCGGGAGGCTCGGGCCTCGGGCTGTCCATCGTGCAGTCGATCGCGACGGCACACGGAGGCTCGATCCGGGTGGCGACCGGCGCCGGCACGGTCTTCACGCTCACCCTGCCCGCCTTCCGGCATGCAGAACAGGTCAGCGCCGGTGGACCCGGTGCTGACCCCTGAGGCAGGCGGAGCAGCAGTGCTGGAGGGTCGAGGGCCGTCTGCCGGCGCCCTTCGATACGGCGACGCTAAGCGTGCTCGGTGAGACCCGCGGAGTGTGTGACAGACCTGTGGGTCACGCGGCCCGCCGGTCCGAATCCAGTTCCGCGGTCAAGGGGCCTCGGGGCGGGACCAGGCGCAGGCCAGGGCGGGGCGCCGGCTCGATGTCGTCGTCGGGGTCGGCAACGGTGTCGAAGCGGGCACGCCAGCCGGTGCCGACGCGGTTGCCGGGTGGGCGCAGGGAGCCGCCCGCACCGCGGGAGAGGGCGACCACCAGCAGGTAGCCGAGGATGACGAAGCCGTGGCCGACGAGGCGGGCCACGTCGACGCGGCCGCCCGTCAGATCGTTGAACGACAGCAGCAGGAGCATCGCCACGAAGGCGGTCAGCATCGGCAGCAGGCCGGTGGGGCGGGTGCGGCGCAACGCGATGAAGAGGTAGCCGGCGCCGACCGCCACGTTCCAGGCGGCGGACTCGTGCCACAGATGGCCGGGGGTGGCGTTCAGGCCGGCGTGGTCGTGGCCGGCGCTCACCCCGCCGCCCACCTGGGTCAGGCCGAGGATCAGCTGGACGGCGCCGACCAGTGCCAGCGCAACGTACAGCAGGGCGGGGACGGGCAGCCGCCACCGGCGCCTGGCCGGTGCCTCGGTGGGTAGGGCGGCCAGGATCGCCGCGGTCAGGTCCGGCACCTGCAGTGCCGGGCCGGTTCGGGTCAGCCGGTTGACGGCTGCCGCGCGGTCCAGCCACTCGCGGCAGCCGGCGCAGCCGGCCAGGTGCTCGTCGACCAGCGGTCGCATGACCGGGTCGTCCTCACCGTCCAGCTGCGCGGAGAGCATCTCGCGCCACCGCTCACATCCCATGCCTCCATAGTCGCGCAGGGACGGCCGGGAGTTCCCACCGAGATCAGGGCTTTTCCTGAGCGCCGGACGGGCCGAGCAGCCGGCGGCGTTCCCGGAAGGCCCGCAGGTTCGCGGTGTTTCCGCAGGTGCTGACGTCGTGCCAGACGCCGCTGTTGTTGCGGGACGTGTCGAAGAACGCGGCCCGGCAGGTGACGTTGTGACAAAGCTTGAGCCGGGGCCAGAAACCGGCCTGCTGCGCGAGGAGCGTCTCCGCCCACAGCGCCGAGGCGAACCAGCGGACGCCGCGGCCGGTCGGCACCACCCGGACCCAGCCGGACCCGTCCGGCACCAGGCTCACCGGGACGTCGGCCGGGGGCAGGGTGTGCTCCGGCGGGGCCGGGTCGCCGCCGGAGCGGAGCATCACCTGTTCGAAGGCGGTGCGCAGGCGGCGCAGGGAGCGCAGGTCACCGGGGGTGAGCAGCAGCGTCGGGGCGGGCAGTCCGGAACCCCGCGACCAGGTGCCGAGCGTGTCGGTCAGCCACCACTGGGCGTCTTCCGTGGCGACCAGGAGATCGGCCGCATATCCCATGGTGGCCCGGGTGTTCAGCAATTCCTGGACGAGTGCGAATCCTCCCGGCGCTTCCCGTACGCCGTGTCGTGCGCTGGCTCTCCAGGACATAGCCAAAGCCTACTCGGCTCTTTTCCCAGGTCGGGACGGATTCCACTCGGGTGGGTGGACGATTCGCATTCATCGGTGGACCGTTGTGAATGTGTCTCTAGACTGGCGCGACCACCGGTGAGGGAGGACCCATGCGGAAGGTTCCGACGTTCACCGCCATGATGGCCACGGCACTCGTGCTCGCCGGGGGGTGTGACTCGCCGGACCGGACGACGAGCCGGGTGACTGCTTCTCCCGTACCCCCGAAGGTGTCGACGCCGGCGAGTGAGCCGAGCGCGACGAGTCAGCCGGCCGAACCGGAGGAAGAGCCCCGGAAGCTGAAGCGGGGCGACAAGGGTGACGAGGTGCTGGCGGTGCAGAGGCGCCTCACCGAGCTCGGCTACTGGAACGGTGAGGCCGACGGCAGATTCGGGGGGACGACCCAGCAGGCGGTGTACGCGCTGCAGAAAGCCGCCGGAATCAGCCGCGACGGCACGGTCGGTCCGAAGACGCGGAGGGCGCTGGACGAGGGGGTCCGTCCGAGGGCCCGTTCCGGCAGCGGCAGAGTCGTCGAGATCAGCCTGCGGAGGCAGCTTCTGATGGTTGTCGATGACGGCCGGATCACGCAGGTCTTCAACACGTCGACCGGCTCGAACGAGAATTACGAGCAGGAGGGGAAGACCTTTCTGGCGGATACGCCGACCGGCCGGTTCCGGGTGGGGCGGCAGATCGACGGCTGGCGTGACGCACCGCTGGGTCTGCTGTGGCGGCCGAAGTATTTCAACGGTGGCATCGCCGTGCACGGGGCGAACAGTGTGCCGCCCTATCCGGCTTCGCACGGGTGTGCCCGGGTCTCCATCGCCGCGATGAACTGGATGTGGGGGCACGACGCGCTGCCTTTGAAGACCCGGGTCTGGGTCTACTGACCTACCGCAGGGACAGGGCCCAGGCGGGTGGGCGCCGGCGCGGTGCCGGGATCGCGATCACCGGGGCGTAGCCGGGCGGCCAGGCCGCGCCGTAGAGCTCGGCGCAGATCACCACGCTGAGCCAGGGCACCCACGGGCCGCTGATCCGTAGCGTCCCGCCGTCGCGGGTGTCGAGGTCGAGCAGCCATTCGCCGTGCTGCGGCCGGACGCGCTGCAGGGAGCGCAGCGGAACCTCCCGGTCGCCCAGGATCAGCCGGCTGCTGGTGATGACGGCGAGCCGCCGTCCCGCCCCGGTCAGGTGCACCGGGAACCAGCCGTACTGCTTCTCACCGGCCCGCAAGGGGAGGGTGGCGGTGATCGCCGCGGGTCGGCCTCCTCGTTCCACGAGACTCGCCAACATGCTCATGGAGCGGTGACCCGCTGCGAGCTGTTCAGGGTCGTACGCGGACAAAAGCACTCTCCGATCTAGACAAGCCGCCACAACTCGGCCCATCCGACCCTGGCACGTTCGGTGCCCGGACAACCACTCGATACACACGACCGGTGAGTGTTTTGTCGGTTCGCCTCGTATGAAATACCCCAAAGTTACCTAAAACGGACGAAGGCGCTTAACTCTGGAGAGTGCGCCTGAAGTCACAAGAAAGGTTCAGCAGTCCCGAACGCGAACGATCCCGGTGGAGACATCCGGGTTCTCGCCGGCGCCGTCGACGACCCGCCGTCACCGCGGACCCGGCCGTGCCGATCGCGGACGGCTTCACCTGCCGGTGCGGCGCCCCGCCGGAGACCAGGAGTCACTGCCGCCGCCGCGGCGGCGTCTCAGCCGGCGGTGGGGGTCAGCGGACCGGCGGGCGGACGGAGAGCTCACGCCACTCGTCGAGACCGTTGAGGATGGCCCGGATCATGTCGAGGGCGGCGTCCTCACTGTCGTGCTCGAAGAAGTGCGACGTGCCCTCGGAGCCGCCGGCGCGCTGTTCGACATACCACTGGTCGCCGCTGACGCGGAGGTAGACGTCCTTCCGGGCCAGTCGTCCCCACTTGCCGTTCCACCAGTGCTTCCGCTGCTCCATCCCGGCACTGTATCGAACATCTGTTCGAACGGTGCCGGGAGGGCGGATCTTTTCAGCGGAAGATCAGCGCGGCGGCTCCTGGCGGCGCTGCAGAACCTCGTCGAGGGCACTGTTGGGGACCTGGTTGCCCTGGCCACGCAGCAGCGCGTCGCGGATCTCGGTGAGCAGCTTGACCTCTTCGCTGGGGGCCTTCGGCGGGGGCTCCTCGCCGCGGCGGCGACGCTCGGCCAGCTTGTTCAGCGGCATGACCACGAGGAAGTAGAGGACCGCGGCGGTCATCAGGAAGGTGATGAGGGCGTTGATGAAGCTGGCGTAGTCGAAGGGGACTCCGCGGACCTTGAACGCTCCGGCGTCCAGGCCGGTGCCCCCACCCAGCAGTTGGATGAGGGGCTTGAGGAAGGCCTCGGTGAAGCTGGTCACCACGGTGGTGAACGCGGCGCCGATGACGACACCGACCGCCAGGTCGACGACGTTGCCGCGCATGATGAATTCTTTGAAGCCTTGGAACATCTCTTTCACGAGCACTCCTGGGGCGCCGGGGGTCATTCGGCGACGGGGTGCCCGCCGCCGGTCGGCGACAAACTACGCCGACCGGCCGACCGGTGGAATGAATCGGTGCGGAATGTCGCCCCTCAGTCGAGGGCGGGCTCCTCGGCGGTGACAGCCTCGTCCACCGTCGGGTAGGTGTGCAGCACCTCGACCAGGCCGCTCACCTCGAGGATGCGCAGCACACCGCGCTGCGGCGCGGCCAGGCGGACGGTGCCGCCGGCGTCGTCGGTGCTGTTCTTGGCCCGGACGAAGACCGACAGGCCGGTGGAGTCGCAGAACGACACCTCGGCCAGGTCGAAGACCAGCCGCGTGCGACCCTTCTCCAGCAGGTCGCTGATCTGATCCTGCAGCTGGGGGGCGGTCGCCATGTCGAGCTCGCCGGCGACCGACACGACAACCATGTCGCCGCGCTGTTCTGTTTGTACCGTCAGGGACATTCGACGACCTCCAGTTATTGCTGAACGGTACTCCACGTACCGGGTGACGCGCAGAACAGGGAGAGCTTGACCGTGTCTGTTAGTTGGTCTAGAGCAAGTAAAGGCTTACCTGATGGTAAAGTCCGGCCGTTGCGCACTGATCGCGTGGTAGGGAGACGGCGATGCCGCTGAGTCCGGACGAGGCACGTCGCTTTGCCGACCTGCTGGAGAGTCACGCGGAGCCACTTACGGCCCGCTGGACGGAATTGGTCGTGGCGAGCCTGCGCGGCAGGTTGAGCGGTGCCGAGTTGCATCGGCAGACCACCGACCTGAGGCGTGGGTTCCAGAGCGCGCTCTCCGCCGGTGCCATCGAGGTGACCGACGGGGCGGCCGACGAGTTGCGGGCGCAGCTCAGTGAGCTCTCCAGCAACCGTGCCCGGCAGGGTTTCACCGCCACCGAGACCGCGATCAGCATCTACGCCCTCAAAGAGGCGGTGCTCGACGTCATCGGCGACGGCGACGACGCGCTCCGGCTCTACGTGGCGTTCTCCGCCTTCGTCGACCGGGCCGCGCTGTTCACCTTCGACAGCTACGTCCGGATCCGCGAGAGTCTGATCGCCGACCAGGCCGAACAGCTGCTCGAGCTCTCCACCCCGGTGGTGAAGCTCTGGGAGGGCGTGGTCGCGGTGCCGCTGGTCGGCACGCTCGACTCGGCCCGCGCCCAGGTGGTCATGGAACGCCTGCTGCAGACGCTGGTCGACACCAGCTCGCCGTACGCGATCATCGACATCACCGGCGTACCGGCCGTGGACACCCAGGTCGCCCAGCACATTCTCAAGACCGTGGTGGCCGCCCGGCTGATGGGTGCCGACTGCATCATCTCCGGGATCCGGCCGCAGATCGCCCAGACGATCGTGGCGCTGGGCATCGAGTTCGGCGACATCGCCACCAAGGCCTCGCTCGCCGACGCGCTGCGCTACGTGCTCAGCCGGAACGGCAACAAGTCCTCGAGGAGCTGACGTGGAACGTGTCCCGGTCCTGAAGATCGGCGACATCCTGCTGGTCTCCATTCAGATCGACATGGAGGACCAGGTCGCCCTGCAACTGCAGGAGGACCTGGCTGAGCGGATCGTGGCCACCGGTGTCGGCGGGGTGATCATCGACATCAGCGCGCTCGACATCGTCGACTCGTTCGTCGGCCGCACGCTGGCGACCATCGCCTCGGTCTCCCGGGTGCTGGACGCCGAGACCGTGGTGGTCGGCATGCGCCCAGCGGTCGCGATCACCCTGGTCGAGCTGGGGCTCTCTCTCCCGGGGATCCGGACGGCGCTCAACGTCGAGCTGGGCATCGCGTTGCTCAGCGCGAACCGGAGGCCCGAAATGCCGGACATCGTCGGCGACGAGGACGATCAGGCAGCGGTACCGACGCCGTGAACGAGGAGAGCCAGCGCCTTCCGGTCGTCTCCGACCAGGACGTGGTCCGGGTCCGGCAGCTGGTGCGTACGGCCGCGGTCGCGGCGAAGCTCTCCCTGGTCGATCAGACCAAGCTGGTCACCGCCGCCAGCGAACTGGCCCGCAACACGCTGGTGTACGGCGGTGGCGGCCACGTCGAGGTCACACCGACCCGCAGCGAGCGCGGCAAGGCCGGCATCCGCATCGTCTTCAGCGACGAGGGGCCCGGCATCGCCGACCTGGATCTGGCCTTCACCGACGGTTACACCTCCGGTGGTGGTTTGGGGCTGGGGCTGAGCGGGGCAAGACGACTCGTCGACGAATTCGACATCGTCACCGCGGTCGGCGAGGGCACGACGATTACCGTGGTCAAGTGGTGCCGATGAGCGGAGGCGCGGTGGCGTCCGTACCCGAGGGACTCCTGGACGGTGGGGTCTGGTTCCGGGTGGAAGCCGCCGGGACCGCCGCTTCCGTACGCCGTGCCGCGGAACGGCTCGCGACGGATCTGGGCATGCCGGAGAACCGGATCGCCGACCTCTCGATCGTGGCCGCGGAGGCCGCCGGCAACCTGGTCAAGCACGCCGACCAGGGCATCGTCATGGTCCGCCCGGTACGCACCGCGGAGCAGGCCGGCGTCGAGATCATCGCCATCGACAGCGGTCCGGGCATCGCCGACGTCCCGCACGCGATGGGCGACGGCCACTCGAGCGTGGGCACGCTGGGCATCGGTCTCGGCGCCATCCAGCGTCAGTCCAGCCGGTGGGACCTGCATTCGGTGCCGGGGCGGGGGACCGTACTGGCCCTGCAGGTGTGGCCGGACAGGGCACCGGAACCCTCCTGGGTGTCGGGGCTGACCCGGCCGCTCACCGGGGAACAGGTGTGCGGTGACGCGTACGCGTCGAGGGATGTCGAGGGACGCCGGCAGGTCATGGTCTGCGATGGTCTGGGGCACGGCGGCCTGGCCGCGGTGGCGGCCAACGAGGCCGTGCGCGCCTTCCGGAAGGCGCCCGCGGGTCCGCCCGCGACGGTGGTGGACGTGCTGCACCGGGCTCTCGGGCACACCCGGGGTGCCGCGGTCGCGGTCGCGGAGCTGGACCAGGCCGCCGGGCTGATCCACTATGCCGGTCTGGGCAACATCGCCGGGACCGTCTTCGGCCCGGACGGCGGGCGCCGTGGCATGGTGTCGCTGCCGGGCATCGCCGGTCACCAGCGCCGTCAGCTGCGGGAGTACGACTACCCGATGCCGTCCGGTGCGGTCGTGCTGATGCACAGCGACGGCATCGTGGACCGCTGGCAGGAGTCCGACTATCCCGGCCTGCTCACCCGGACTCCCGCGGTGATCGCGGCCACCGTACTGCGCGACGCGGGCACCCGCCGCGACGACGCCGGTGTGCTGGTGGCCCGGGTCTCATGACCGACCGGCTGCTCATGCGGACGAGCCTGCGGATCGAGCAGGACATCTTCGCGATACGGCAGCTCGGCCGGGAGGTGGCCCGCCGGGTCGGGATGGAGCCGCAGGACCAGACCCGGGTGGCCACCGCGCTCAGCGAGGTGGGCCGGGTCCTCCTCGCGGCCGGCCCGGATTCCGACGTGGAGTTCACCGTTTCCCCCGGCGGGGTACCAACCCTGCGGGTGACGATGGCTCATCCGATGTCCGGTCTCGTGGATCGGATCACCGGGCAGCTGCAACAGGTCGGCCGACTGGTCGACACGATGGAGGTGGACGATGGCGGTACCGGCACTGTTGTCCGGATGTCCCGGCGTTTGCCGCTGGGCGCTCCGCCGCTGACGGACGACCGTATGGACGAGATCCGTGTCGGCCTGGCCCAGCATGTCCCCGGTACCCCGCTGGACGAACTGGCCGTACAGAATCAGCAGCTCATCGCCGCCCTGGACGAGGTGCGGGCGCAGCGCGACGACCTGGCCCGGCTGAACGCCGAGCTGGAGGAGACGAACCGCGGCGTGATGGCCCTCTACAACCAGCTCTCCGAGGAGCTGGAGGAGACGAACCGCGGTGTCGTGGCGCTCTACGCGGAGCTGGACGAGAAGTCGGTGCAGTTGCGGGCGGCCAGCGAGGCGAAGACCCGGTTTCTGGCGAACGTCAGTCACGAGCTGCGGGCGCCGGTCACCGCGATCATCGGCCTGGGCCGGCTGCTGACCGATCCCGGCTCGGACGACCTGACCGAGGAGCAGAGCCGGCAGGTCGATCTGATCCGTACCTCGGCGACCGATCTGTTGAGCCTGGTCAACGGGCTGCTCGACCTGGCCAAGGCGGAGGCCGGGCGGATCGAGCCGAACTGGTCGGAGGTCGACCTCAAGGCGGTCTTCGGCCAGCTGCGCGGCACGCTGCGCCCGATGGCGACCCGCCCGGAGGTGGAGTTCGTGGTCGAGGAGCCGAGCCTGCCGACGCTGCGGTCGGACGAGGTGCTGCTCGCCCAGGTGCTGCGCAACCTGCTGACCAACGCGCTGAAGTTCACCGCGGAGGGCTCGGTGCGGCTGACGGTACGCCCGGTCGACGGCGATGCCGAGTTCGTGGTCTCCGACACCGGCACCGGCATCCCGCCTGAACTGCACGAACGTGTCTTCGAGGAGTTCTACCAGGTGCCCGGGAGCAAGCCGGTCAGTGGCAAGGGCACCGGTCTGGGTCTGCCCTATGCCCGGCGGCTGGCCGGGATCCTCGGCGGCGGCCTGCGGGTCGACTCGGAGCCCGGTGCCGGCAGCACCTTCACCTTGCGGCTGCCGGTCGCGTCATGAGTCCTTCCGCCACGGTTCTGGTCTGCGACGACAGTGCCACGAAGCGATACCTGCTGGTCAGCTGGCTGACCCGGGCCGGTTTCACGGTGCTGGAGGCGGAGACCGGCGGCGAGGCGCTGACGATGCTGCTGGACTCCGAGGCCGACCTGGTCGTGCTGGACGTGAAGTTGCCGGACATGAGCGGTTTCGAGGTCTGCGAGCGGATCAAAACCGATCAGCGGTACGGCGTCCTGCCGGTCATCCACGTCTCGGCGCACGCGGTGGACGTGGTCGACCGTACCCAGGGGCTGAACCGGGGTGCGGACGCGTACCTGGTGGAGCCGATCGAGCCAGACGAGCTGATCGCCACGGCGCAGGCGGTGCTGCGCTACTACCGGGCCCGGCAGCGCGCCGAGTTGCTGGCGGAGCGGATGGTCCGGCTGGCCGAGACCACGCTGGCGATCAACTCGGCGTCCACCCTGCGGGACCTGCTGGCGGCCGCCGCCGTGGGTGCCTGCGACATCTTCGGGGTTCCGGTGGCGGTGGTGGCGGAGTCCTCCGACGGGGAGGGCCTGGCCGCGGTCGGGAAACCCGCGACGCTGCGCCCCTGCACCGTCCCCAGCGACCGGATGGTCGCGGTGGGGTCGATGGTACGTACCGACGAGCCTGCCGACTGGGATGTGGCCGACTGGCCGGAGGGCGACTCGGTGGCCGTCGCGTCGGCCCGGCTGCGCGCGGACCGGCCGCCGGTCTACGTGATCGCGCCGAGCGGCTCCCAGACCGCCGGGTTCCCGGTGCTGCGGCAGCTCTCCCAGGCGGTCGCGGCGGCGGTGGAGGCACAGCGCTCGTTCGACGAGGAGCACCGGATCGCGGTCACCCTGCAGCGGAGCCTGCTGCAGTCCCGGCTGCCGGAGGTGCCCGGCATGGAGCGGGCCGTGCTGTACGAGCCGGCCGGTGCGCAGACCGAGATCGGCGGCGACTTCTACGAGCTGACCATGCTGAACGGCCAGCTCCTGGTGGCGATCGGGGACGTGGCGGGGCACTCGTTGCACGCGGCCACGGTGATGGCCGAGGTGCGGCACGCGGTCCGGGCGTACGCCGTCGAGGGGCATTCGCCGGCCACGGTGCTGGAGTTGGTCAACCACTTCATGCGGACCGTGCTGCCGACCGACTCGGCCACGTTGTGTCTGGCCACCCTCGATCCGGCGACCGGGCGGATGCGGATGGCCAGCGCCGGTCACCTGCCGCCGCTGCTGCACGTGGACGGCGAGGTGCGGTTCCTGCAGCCGCGCGGTCCGCTACTGGGGATCCGTGCCCCGCGGCGGACGGAACTGGAGTTCACCCTGCCGCCGGGCGGCACGCTGGTGCTGTACACCGATGGACTGATCGAGCGGCGGGACGTGGACATCGACGAGGGTCTGCGGGCCCTGGCCGCCTGTGCGGAGCGGGTGGAGGACGACCTGGACGCCTTCTGCCGTCGCCTGCTGTCCCAGCTCGCTGGAAACGATCAGCAGGCGGACGACATCGCGGTCGTCGCGCTGCGACGCGTCTGACGTCTCGTTACTACGGAAAGTCATCGCTGGTCTCCTTGACGACGGCTATTCTCTCAGTGAATAGTAGCGCTCATGTCCACGGCGCATGTTCTGTTGGGCCTGCTCGCGGGCGGGCCACGACACGGATACGACCTCAAACGGGCGCATGACGAGCGCCTGCCCAAGGCCAAGCCGATCGCGTACGGTCAGGTCTACGCGACCCTCGGCCGGCTCGAACGCGACGGCTTCGTGGCGCCCTCCGGACAGGATCAGGAGTCCGGTCCGGAGCGCACCTCCTACGAACTGACCGACTCCGGCCGCCGTCGTCTCGACGACTGGCTGGCCGAGGTCGAGACACCCGCGCCGTACGTGACGAGCACGGTGTTCAACAAGGTCGTGGTGGCGCTGATGACCGCCGACGCCGACCGGGCCCGCGGCTATCTGGCCGCCCAGCGCACGGCGCACATGACCCGGCTGCGGGAACTGACCGCGGCCAAGACCGCCCCCGGGGCGAGTGTCGGTGACGTCGTCGCCGCGGACTACGCCATCGGCCACCTCGATGCCGACCTGCGGTGGTTGCAGACCACCATGACGCGGGTCGCGGAGCTCCAGAAGGAAGTGACGTCATGACGGATCCGCTGCTCAGCGGTGTGGGAATCACCAAGAGTTACGGGCCGACGTCCGCTCTCCGCGGTGTCGACATCGAGATCGCCGAAGGTGAACTGGTCGCCGTCACCGGGCCCAGCGGCTGCGGCAAGTCCACGCTGCTGCACTGCCTGGCCGGCATCGTGCGGGCCGACGAGGGCACGGTCACCTACCGCGACCAGGACATCGGTCTGTGGTCCGAGGCGGCGCGCAGCCGCCTGCGACGCGACGACTTCGGGGTGCTGTTCCAGTTCGGGCAGATGGTGCCCGAGCTGACCGCGGCCGAGAACGTCGCTCTTCCGCTGCTTCTTGCCGGTTCGGGGCGGCAGGAGGCGCGGAAGACGGCGATCGGCTGGCTGGACCGGTTCGGGGTGGCCGACCTCGCCGACCAGCGTCCGGTGGCGATGTCCGGCGGTCAGCAGCAGCGCTGCGCGGTGGCCCGGGCCATGGTCACCGAGCCGCGGGTGGTCTTCGCCGACGAGCCCACCGGTGCCCTCGACCGGCTCGCCGGCGAGCAGGTGCTCACCGAGCTGGTCCGGGCGGTGCGCGAACAGGGCACGGCGGTCGTGCTGGTCACCCACGACGCTTCGATTTCGGCGTACGCGGACCGCGAGATCACGTTGCTCGACGGCGTCGTCGACCCGAGCGGACTCGGAGTGGCGCCGTGAGAGCGCCGGTTCTCGTCCGGCTGAGTCTGGCCGGGAACCGGACCGACCGGCTGCGGACCGGGCTGACCGTGGTCAGTTCGGCGCTGGCCGGCCTGGCCCTGATGTCGGCCGCCGTCGTCGCGTCGATCAGCGGCGGCGAGTGGATCGACCAGGGCGACGGCGGCTCGATCATGCTGCAGGACGACTTCCGGTACACGAGCCCGCTGCTGAACGAGGCCGGGCTGCGGCCCGGGGTGGCCTTCGTGCTGATCATGCTGGCGATTCCGGTGCTCGCCCTGGCCGCGCAGAGCATCCGGCTGGGCGCGCCGGCCCGGGACCGCCGGCTCGCCGCGCTGCGCCTGAACGGGGCCACTCCGCGGGAGACGGTGCTGATCGCCGGCGCGGAGACCGCGGTCGCGAGCCTGCTCGGCTCGATCCTCGGCTTCGGGGCCCTCCTCGTGCTGCGGGTGCTGCTCGAACGCCGGGACCGGATGAACCGGCTGGTACTGCCGACCGACGTGCTGCCCCACCCGCTGGTGATCATCGCGGTGCTGCTGGTCGTGCCGGTGCTGGCCGGTGTGATCAGCGCGGTGTTGATGCGCCGGGTCGTGGTGACCCCGCTCGGTGTGGTCCGCCGGATCCGGGAGCGCGGGCCGAAACCGTGGCCGGGCATCGTGATCGTGCTGGGCCTGGTGCTGTTCGCCCTGCCGACCCTGCTGAAACGGGACGACGCGCTGGTCGAGTTCCTCACCGACCTCCGGCTCCCGGCACCGCAGCGGACCCTGTCGATCCAGCTGATGATCGCCGGAGTGCTGCTGGTGACAGCCGGCATCGTGCTGGGCACCGGGTGGATCTCCTACGCGGCGGGACGGCTGCTGCGCCGCTTCGGCCGGGGCCCGGCGACGCTGATGGCGGGTGCCCGGCTGATGGCGGACCCGTGGAACGGCAGCCGGACGACCGGCGCGCTGATCGCCGCCGTGATCGTCGGGGCGGGAACACTCGCGTACCGGCAGATGATGTCGACCGAGTTCGCGGCGATGGACCGGTTCAACGCCCTGACCGGCCCCGAGGACGGCGGTGCTGGTTACGCCGCCGAGCCGGAGTTCTACCTGGGCGCGGCGCGGCTGGTGATGGTCGCGGTCGTGGTGGGACTGACGGTGGCGGCGGCCGGCGTGCTGATCGCGATGGTCGAGGGGATCGTCGCCCGGCGGCGGACCTACGCGGCGCTGACCGCCGGCGGGGTGCCCCGGGGGATCCTCGGCCGGGTGCTGCTCTGGCACACCGTCACACCGCTGGTGCCGGCCCTGCTGCTGGCGATCGGCGCGGGCACCGGGCTGGTCCGGATACTGGAGACCGAGGTGTCGTACGGCGGGGGCTACGACGTCTGCACCGACGGGACGACCGACCTGAGCACCTGCGCGACGAAGTACATCGAATACCCGGACGTGGTGATGCCGGTTCCGGTGCCGTGGGCGGACCTCGCGCTGCTCGGCGGCGGGGCACTGGCGGCGATGCTGCTCGTGGTCGGCGTGAGCGTGCTGGTGCTGCGGTCGAACACCGACCTCGAGGAACTACGGGTCGGATAGCCCGAGACGAGCGCCCGCATCCACCGGATGCGGGCGCTCGCACTCCAGATCTAGAGAGCCTTGACCGCGTCCAGGATCCAGGAGAGCACGAAGGCCTCCTCCTTCCAGGAGTCGTAGCGGCCGCTCGGGCCGCCGTGGCCGGCGCCCATCTCGGTCTTGAGCAGGTATTCGCCGTCCGGGGCGACCGCGCGCAGGCGCGCGATCCACTTGGTCGGCTCGTGGTACAGCACGCGGGTGTCGTTGAGGCTGGTCACCGCGAGGATCTTCGGGTACGCCAGCGCGGACACGTTCTCGTACGGGCTGTACGACTTCATGTACGCGTAGACCTCGGCGGACTCGAGCGGGTTGCCCCACTCCTCCCACTCGGTGACGGTCAGCGGCAGCTCCGGGTTGAGGATCGAGGTCAGCGGGTCCACGAACGGCACCTCGGCCACGATCCCGGCGAACGCCTCCGGTGCCAGGTTGGCCACCGCGCCCATCAGCAGACCACCGGCCGAGCCGCCCCGCGCGACCAGCCGGGACGCCGACGTCCACCGGCCGCGGACCAGCGCCTCGGCGGCGGCCACGAAGTCGGTGAAGGTGTTCTTCTTGGCCAGCATCTTGCCGGACTCGTACCAGTTGCGGCCCATCTCGCCGCCGCCGCGTACGTGCGCGATCGCGAAGACCACCCCGCGGTCCAGCAGGGACAGCCGGGCGATCGAGAAGTACGGGTCGATCGAGTGCTCGTACGAGCCGTAGCCGTAGAGGACCGCGGGCGCCGCACCGTCCCGGGCGACACCCTTGCGGGTCACGATCGAGATCGGGACGCGGGTGCCGTCGGGTGCCGTCGCCCACTCGCGGAACTGTTCGTAGTCGGCGGGGTCGTAACCGCCGAGCACCGGCTTCTGCTTGCGCAGCGTCATCGAACGGGTGACCAGGTCGACGTCGTAGACCGAGTCCGGCGTGACCATCGAGGTGTAGCTGATCCGCACCGAGGACGTGTCGTACTCCGGGTTGCTCGCCAGGCCGACGCTGAACAGCGGCTCGGCGAACTCCATGTCGTAGGACGCGGTGCTGCCGTCGGCGATCACCCGCAGGCCGGTCAGCCCGTCCCGGCGGATCGAGACCACGATGTGCCGGACGAACGCGTCCACGCCCTCCAGCCGGGTGCCGGGCTCGTGCGGGATCAGCTCGATCCACTCGCCGGGGCTGTCCACCGACGTGCACGCCAGGGCGAAGTCCTCGGCGTCCCGGTTGTGCAGGATCAGGAACCGGTGACCGTGGTGCTCGATCGAGTACTCGACGCCCTGCCGGCGCTCGGCGAGCAGGGTCGGCTCGGCGGTCGGGTCGTCCGCCGGGATCACCCGTACCTCGGAAGTGATCTTGCTCTGGGCGTCGATGACGATGAACTTCTCGCTGCGGGTCAGCTCGACGCCCACCCAGAAGCGCTCGTCCGGCTCCTCGTAGACGACGGTGTCGGTGGTCTCGCCGATGACGTGCCGCCACACCCGGTTCGGCCGCCAGGCCTCGTCCACGGTGATGTAGAACAGCACGCTGCCGTCGGCCGACCAGGCGCTGCCGTAGAACGCGTCCGGCACCTCGTCGGGCAGGACCGTGCCGGTCCGCAGGTCCTTGACCCGCAGGGTGAACCGCTCGTCGCCGTCGAAGTCGGTGGAGAAGGCGAGCAGGTGGCCGTCCGGGCTGATGTCGAACGTGCCCAGGGCGAAGAAGTCCCGGCCCTCGGCGAGTTCGTTGCCGTCGAGCAGGATCTCCTCGCCGGGCCGGTCGTCACCGGTCGGCGGGGCGGTCTCGTCCGGGCGGACCGGAACCCGGCACTGGATGCCGTACTGCTTGCCCTCGACCGTGCGGGTGTAGTACCAGTAACCGCCTTTGCGGCTCGGCACCGACAGGTCGGTCTCCTGGGTCCGCCCCTTGATCTCTCCGAAGATGGTCTCGCGCACGGTCTCGAGGTGCGACGTCGCCTGATCCGTCCAGGCGTTCTCCGCCTTCAGATGATCGAGGGTCGCGGGATCCTCCTTGTTCTCGAGCCAGGCGAACTCATCGATGACCGTGTCGCCGTGAAAGGTGCGCTCGGTGGAAGACCGGCGAGCGATGGGTGGGCCTTCAATCGTCACCGGAAACACGTTACCGGCCGATTGGTCCGGAGTGAGTTTCTTACGCACGTGGACCTCGACTATTCGAACGTGTGTACGATGTGCCAGAGTGGACGATCTTCAGGGATCTCGATGGAGGCCTCAGACGTGACCGACCCCCTTCTCGATGAGCTCGTGGGCATCTGCGGCCCCGGCTTCGCCCGCCCGGCGCGTTCGGTCGACAAGGTCGCCGGGCAGGACGCCTCGCTGGTGGCGGTGCCGGCGACGGCCCGGTCCGCGGCCGCGGTCCTGCGTCTCGCCGCCGAGCACGGCCTCGCGGTCCGGGCCCGCGGCGCCGGCAGCAAGATCGATTGGGGCCGCCGGCCCGAGCGCGTCGACCTGATCATCGACACCGCCCGGCTGAACGGGATGTGGAACCACGAGGGCGACACCGCGACCGTCGCGGCCGGCACCCCGGTCGCCGCGGTCCAGGCCGCCCTTCGCCTCTCCGGCCGGCGTCTCGCCACCGATCCGCCGTCACCGCGGGCCACCGTCGGCGGGATGCTCGCGGTCAACGAATCCGGCCCGCTGCGCCTGCGGTTCGCCAGCCCGGCCGCGCAGACCGTCAGCGTGGAGTACGCCGACTCCTCCGGCGAGGTCCGGGACTCCGACGGCGAGGACGGCCGCCCCGGCATCGCCGAGATCGACGGCGTGCTCACCGCGGCGGTCCTGCGCCTGGAGGAACTGCCGGCGGCCCGCCGGTGGATCGGCTGCCCGGTCGCCACCCCCGCCGACGTCAGCGAACTCATCACCCGGGCGGTCGCCGAGGAGTGGGAGCCGCACGGCATGGAGGCCGACCTGCCGGGCCCCGGCGGCGGGACGTTCGTGCTGCTCTTCGAGGGCGACGAGACCGAGGTCGCGGCACGGGTGAAACGGGTCGCCGCGGCCTGGGGTGGCGAACCGATGACCGCGCCGGAACCGCCGCCCTGGTGGGGTCGCTACCCGTTCGGCCGGGGCGACGTCGGCCTGCGGATCGCCGCCCGGTCCCGGGACCTGCAGGCGGTGGCGTACTCGTTGCGGGACATCGCCGGGCCCACGGTGGCGATCCGCGGGTCGGTCGGCGTCGGCACGCTGCACGCGGCGCTGCCGCCGGAGACGACCGCGAACCGGGTTCGGGAGATCGTCTCCGGCCTGCAACAGGTTCTGGTCGGGCGGCGCGGCAGGCTGGCGGTCGTGTCGGCGCCGCCGGAACTGGCCGCGGAGATCGAGATGATCGAGCTACGTCACCTGTTCTGAGCGTGACGACTGCAGGACCGTGCCGTACAGGGTGAGACCGGGGCCGAACGCGAGCATCAGGATCCGGTTCGGCGGGCGCTCCTGGTGGAGCAGCTTGTCGAGCACCAGCAGTACGGTCGGCGACGAGCAGTTCCCGTGCGCCGCCAGGACGCCCCGGGAGGCGGCCAGCGCCTGGTCGTCCAGCCCGAGTTGCTCCTGCACCACATCGAGGATCTTCGGCCCGCCGGGGTGGACCGCCCAGCCGTCCACGTCGGCGACCGTCAGGCCGTGCCGGGCGAGCAGATCGTCGACCAGGTTGCGGACGTGCGCCGCGAGCACGTCCGGCACCTGTGGCGACAGGCCCATCCGGAAACCCTGATCGGTCACCTCCCAGGTCATGTGGTCGGCGGTGGCGGCGTCGGTGATCGCGGCGACCTCGCCGACCGTCCAGCCACCGAGCAGGTGCTCCTCGGGTGTCAGCACCACGGCGGCGGTGGCGTCCGAGAACAGCGCGTGCGAGACGATCTGCTGCACGTCGTCGCGGCTGCCGGGCGGCTGCAGGTGCAGGCTGGTCAGCTCGGCGCAGAGCAGCAGCGCCGGCCGTCCGCGGGCGACCACGTAGTCGCTGACCGCGCTGATGCCGGGCAGGGCGGCGTAACAGCCCATGTGCCCGACGAACAGGCGCTGCACGCCCGGCCGCATGCCGAGGTCGCGGGCCAGCATGATATCCAGGCCGGGTGTCGCGTACCCGGTGCAGGAACAGACGGCGAAGAGCCCGATGTCCTCGGCGCCCAGGCCGGCCTCGGCCAGTGCCCGGCTCACCGCGGCCTTGCCGAGCGGTATCGCCTCCACCTGGTACCGGCGCATCCGCTGCTCGGTGGACCATTGGGCGACGTCCTCCAGCAGCGGGCTCACCACCGCCTGCCGGGTGCGGACCCCGGAGTTGTCGAAGATCCGTTTGGCCAGGACGCGCTGGGCGCCGCTGTAGTGCTGAGCGAAGTAACCCTCCCAGACCCTGTCCTGGTCGGCTGATGGTGGCAGTGCCACGCCCAGTCCACTGATCATTGCTCGCATGCAGGTCCCCCCGTTGACTTGCTTCGGCGTTTGCCCACCTTGTCAGTTTTTAGGCGCATAAAAAGGGTGATTTTGATTAGGCGCGGAGAGCGAGGGTTAAGTTTCTTACGATTCCGTCACGGATCCCCACATACGGGTGAGCGCGGTCAGCCGGGCGTTGCCGCGCCCCGCTGACCGCGCTCATCACTTCCTTGCGGCCGAACGCCCCGATAGTTGAGGTCCGGCGCGTTCAGGCGTCGTTGCGCAGCACCAGGATCGCGATGTCGTCGCGGGGCTCCTCGACCGAGAAATTGATCGTGGTGGAGCGCAGCCGGGCCGCGGTCACATCCGCCGGATAACCGGCGAGCGGCGCGGCGGCCTCCTTGAGCCGGCCCGAACCGAACAGCTCACGCCCGCGACGGCGCTCGGTGACCCCGTCGGTGTAGAAGATCAGCGAGTCACCCGGGTTGAGGGTGATCGTGACGTCCGGCGACGTGATCGTCTCCAGCAGGCCCAGCGCGGTGCCGCCCTCGCCGACGAACGACGTCCGGCCGTCCGCACGGACCAGCACCGCCCGGTCGTGCCCGGCCAGGTGCAGACAGACGGTCAGCTCACCGTCGCCGCCCCGGGTCACCGACGCCATCGCGAGCGTGCAGTACCGCCCGCCGCCACGCTGGACCAGCGTGCGGTTGACCCGCCAGAGGATCTCGCTGAGCGCCTTGCCGTCGTCGACCAGGATCCGGATCACGTCCCGGACCAGGCCGGTCACCGTCGCAGCCTGGACGCCCTTGCCGGACACGTCACCGACCACGACGAGCCACTGGTCCTCGCCGAACGGGATGACGTCGTAGAAGTCACCGCCGACCTCGGAGCCGGTCGGGACGTACTCCGCGGCGAAGCCGATGCCGTCGACGTGCGGCAGAGCCGGCGGCAGCAGCGAGGCCTGCAGGGTGCGGGCCACCGCGCGCCGTTCGTCGTGGATCCGGGCGTTGTCGATGGCCAGGGCGGCCCGCCGGGCCACGTCCTCCAGCACGGCGACCTCGTCCGGGTCGTGCCGGTGCTTCGGGTGCCGTCCCACGGCCAGCGTGCCGAGCCGGACGCCCCGGGCCACCAGCGGCACCGCGTAACCCTCCATCGGCGCGCCGAACATCACCTGGGTGCCGAGCCGGGAGGTCTCCTCCAGCCGGGCCAGCACCGACTCCGGACCGTCCTCGGCGAGCGTGGCGTGCAGCTGGGCGAGCGCCGCCTCCTCGGCGTGGGTGGCGGCGGCCAGTTGGAGGCGGCCCCACGCGTCGGTGGTGTGCACCGCGCACCACTGGCCCAGCCGCGGCACCACCAGCTGCGGGATCAGGGCCATCGTCAGGTTGACGTCGAGAGACTGGGCGAGCAGTTCGCTGGCCTCGGCGAGGAACGTCATCCAGGTCTGCCGGCGGATGTCGGCGCGGCGCAACCGGTCGTTCTCCACGTGCAGCGAGATGCGTTCGGCGACGATGCCGGCCAGTGCCTGCGCGAAGCCGAGCGGGGAGGCGTCCAGCTCCAGCTCACCGGAGTACGGCCGCTGCAGGCTGAACGGGATCCGGATGGTGTCGGCGTTGTCCCGTGGCGCCCGCCCGTACCGGGCGAGCAGCTGACGGCCGGTGCCGTCGCCGCGGTCCAGGCGCATCACGCCACCGGCCGCGCCGGTCAGGTGGGCGAGCCGGGAGAGCAGGTCGGCGGCGAGGTCGCCGATGCCGTCGTCGGAGGGCCGGTCGACGCCGCCGCGCAGCAGGCCGGTGAGCGCGCCCAGGCTGGGCGTCTCGGCAGGGCCGGGCACCCGGACCGGGGCGATGTCACCCGCACGCTGGTCGAGGCGGAACCAGACACCCTTGCCGTCGCCCTCGTGCACGGTGCCCCAGCGGCTGGCGAAATGGTCGACAAGCAGCAGGCCGCGCCCGCGTTCGGCCACCTCGCCGATGTCGGCGCTCTCGTTGCGCGGCCCGACCGCGAGCTGCTCGACCGGGCCGGGGGCGAAGTCGGTGACCGTGACGGTCAGTCCGCCCGAGTCGGCGGCCACCTCGATCTCCAGCTCGGTGTTGGCGTGCACCACGGCGTTGGTGGACAGCTCGGTGGTCAGCAGCAGAGCCTCGTTGAGCAGGCTGATCAGCCCGCTCTCCTCGAGCACCGAGCGGACGAGTGCGCGGGCCGCCGCCGGGGTACGACGATCATTGGGGAGTCTGGTCCGGCGCACCAGAGCACCGGACGACGCCCCTGATGGGATGCTCGTCCTGGTTCCGACCTCGGCTGGCACCCATGCATCCTCTCCCTTAGGTGGGTGTATGCACAAAGTCGTCTCTCGCATTGACCCGGTCGGGCGAGAGAGGATTAGCCGACCCCCGGCCGTTGGACAGCGAGTGAGGACAGCATGACTGCGGCGAAAGAAGCCAGCGTCGGCGTGCCCGACGAGACCGTTCTGCTCGATGAGCTCGCCGACGCCCTGCGCCGGGTGCGGCGGGGTGATCTCAAAGTCCGCCTGCCGCGGCGCAGCGGCATGGCCGGGTCGGTGGCGGAGGCGTTCAACGAGGTCGTCTCCCTGCAGGAGCGGCAGAATCTCGACATGCGCCGGATCAGCCGGATCGTCGGTCGCGACGGCCGGCTCACCGAGCGTCTGGACGAGGAGGGGCTGGACGGCGCCTGGGCGGACAGCGTCCGCTCGGTGAACTCCCTGATAGACGACCTGGCCCGGCCGACCACCGAGATCTCCCGGGTGATCGTGGCGGTGGCCGAGGGCGACCTCTCCCAGCACATGGCGCTGGAGATGGACGGCCGCCCGCTGCGTGGCGAGTTCCTCCGGATCGGCCGCACCGTGAACACCATGGTCGACCAGCTGTCCTCGTTCGCCGACGAGGTCACCCGGGTCGCGCGGGAGGTGGGCACCGAGGGCGAGCTGGGCGGCCAGGCGGACGTCCGCGGCGTGGCCGGCACCTGGAAGGACCTCACCGACTCGGTGAACACCATGGCGTCGAACCTGACCCACCAGGTGCGCTCGATCTCGCAGGTGGCGACCGCGATGGCCCGTGGCGACCTGTCCCAGAAGATCACCGTGTCCGCGCGTGGTGAGGTGGCCGAGCTGGCCGACACCATGAACGGTCTGACCGACACCCTGCGGCTCTTCGCCGAGCAGGTCACCCGGGTGGCCCGCGAGGTGGGCACCGAGGGCAAGCTGGGCGGCCAGGCCGAGGTGCCGAACGTGGCCGGCACCTGGAAGGACCTCACCGACTCGGTGAACTCGATGGCGTCGAACCTGACCAGTCAGGTCCGCAACATCGCGCAGGTGTCGACGGCGGTGGCCAAGGGCGACCTGTCGCAGAAGATCACGGTGGCCGCGCAGGGCGAGATCCTGGAACTCAAGGACACCGTGAACACCATGGTCGACCAGTTGTCGTCGTTCGCCGACGAGGTGACGCGGGTGGCCCGCGAGGTGGGCACCGAGGGCCGGCTGGGCGGTCAGGCCCAGGTCCGCGGCGTCTCCGGCACCTGGCGCGACCTCACCGAGAACGTGAACCAGCTCGCCGCCAACCTCACCGCCCAGGTCCGCAACATCTCGCAGGTGTCGACGGCGGTGGCCAAGGGCGACCTGTCGCAGAAGATCACGGTCGACGCCCGGGGCGAGATCCTCGAGCTGAAGAACACCGTGAACACGATGGTGGATCAGTTGTCGTCGTTCGCCGACGAGGTCACGCGGGTGGCCCGCGAGGTGGGCTCGGAGGGCAAGCTCGGCGGTCAGGCCCAGGTCAAAGGTGTTTCGGGTACGTGGCGCGACCTCACCGACAACGTCAACTACATGGCGACGAACCTGACCAGTCAGGTCCGCAACATCGCCTCGGTCACCACCGCGGTGGCGAAGGGCGACCTCGGTCAGAAGATCACGGTCGACGCCCGGGGCGAGATCCTCGAACTCAAGTCGACGGTCAACACCATGGTCGACCAGTTGTCGTCGTTCGCCGACGAGGTGACCCGGGTGGCCCGCGAGGTCGGCACCGAGGGCAAGCTCGGCGGTCAGGCGCAGGTGCGCGGGGTGGCCGGCACGTGGCGCGATCTGACCGACAACGTCAACTCGATGGCGTCGAACCTGACCAGTCAGGTCCGCAACATCGCGCAGGTGTCGACGGCGGTGGCCAAGGGCGACCTGTCGCAGAAGATCACCGTCGACGCGCAGGGCGAGATCCTCGAGCTGAAGAACACCGTGAACACCATGGTCGACCAGCTGTCGTCGTTCGCCGACGAGGTGACCCGGGTGGCCCGCGAGGTGGGCTCGGAGGGCAAGCTCGGTGGTCAGGCGCAGGTGCGCGGGGTGGCCGGCACGTGGCGCGACCTGACCGACAACGTCAACTACATGGCGTCCAACCTGACCGGGCAGGTCCGCAACATCGCCTCGGTCACCACCGCGGTGGCGAAGGGCGACCTCGGTCAGAAGATCACGGTCGACGCCCGGGGCGAGATCCTCGAGTTGAAGAACACCGTGAACACGATGGTGGACCAGTTGTCGTCGTTCGCCGACGAGGTGACCCGGGTGGCCCGCGAGGTGGGCTCGGAGGGCAAGCTCGGGGGTCAGGCCCAGGTCAAAGGCGTTTCGGGTACGTGGCGCGACCTCACCGACAACGTCAACCAGCTGGCCTCGACGCTCACCATCCAGCTGCGTGCCATCGCCGAGGTGTCGACCGCGGTGACCCGTGGTGACCTGACCCAGAGCGTCGCGGTCGAGGCGCAGGGCGAGGTGGCCGAGCTCAAGGACAACATCAACCAGATGATCGTGACGCTCCGCGACACCACCAAGACCAACGCGGAGCAGGGCTGGCTCGACTCCAACCTCGCCCGGATAGGAGGTCTGCTCCAGGGGCAGCGGGACGTCGACGAGGTCTGCCGCATGATCATGACCGAGGTGACGCCGCTCGTCGACGCCCAGCTCGGCGCGTTCTTCCTGGTCGACAACGAGGAAGCGGTGATGCGGCTGCGCCTGGCCGCGGCGTACGGCTACGTCGCCCGCGACTACGAGGTGACCTTCGGGCCGGGCGAGGGACTGGTCGGCCAGGCCGCGGTGTCCCGCCGCACGATACGGGTCCGCGCGACCCACGACGGCATACTGACCATGCGTTCCGGGCTGCTCGCGATGCCGCCCAACGACCTGGTGGTGCTGCCGGTGCTGTTCGAGGGCGAGATGCTCGGCGTGATCGAGTTCGCGTCGGTGGCGGCCTTCTCCGGACTGCACCTGACGTTCCTGGAGCGGCTGGTCGCGACGATCGGAGTCGCGCTCAACACCATCCAGGCCAACCGGCGCACCGAGGAGTTGCTGGCACAGTCGCAGCGCCTGGCCCGGGAGATGCAGGACCAGTCGGCGGAGTTGCAGCGCACCAACGCCGAACTGGAGGACAAGGCCAAGCTGCTCAGCGACCAGAAGGCCAACATCGAGCTGAAGAACCGCGAGATCGAGCTGGCCCGGCTCGGCCTGGAGGAGAAGGCGCAGCAGCTGTCGCGGGCCAACACGTACAAGTCCGAGTTCCTGGCCAACATGAGCCACGAGCTGCGGACACCGCTGAACTCCCTGCTGCTGCTGGCCCGGCTGCTGGCCGACAACAGCGACCAGAACCTGACCGGCAAGCAGATCGAGTTCGCCCGGACGATCCACAGTGCGGGTTCCGACCTGCTGTCGTTGATCGACGACATCCTGGACCTGTCGAAGATCGAGGCCGGCCGGATGGACGTGGAGACCGACATCGTCGACTTCGACGGCATCCGCAGCTACGTCGAGCAGGCGTTCGTGCCGCAGGCCGAGGACAAGGGCCTGCGGTTCCGCGTGGACGTGGCGCCGGAGCTGCCCGACTCGATCGTCACCGACCCGCAGCGTCTCCAGCAGATCCTGCGCAACCTGCTCTCCAACGCGGTCAAGTTCACCGACTCCGGCTCGGTGACGCTGAGCATCTTCGCCGCCCGCGCGGACGCCGACCTGGACGTACCGTCGCTGTTGTCGGCCCGGCAGGTGGTCGGGTTCGCGGTCAGTGACACCGGCATCGGCATCTCCGACGAGAAACTGGCGATCATCTTCGAGCCGTTCCAGCAGGCCGACGGCACCACCACCCGCAAGTACGGCGGCACCGGGCTGGGCCTGTCGATCAGCCGGGAGTTCGCCGCGCTGCTCGGCGGCACGATCACGGTCGCCTCGGTCCCGGGGGAGGGCTCGACCTTCACGCTCTACATGCCCGAGGCGCTGGTGCCGGACGCCATTCCGATGCCGGTGCTGCCGCCGGTCCCGGCGAAGGCGATCTCGGTACGCCCGGCGGCCTCGCTGGACATGCCGCTGATGGAGATGCCGTCGCTTGTCACACCCCGGCAGGAGGAGAAACCGGTCTCCACCCCGGCCGGCCGCAAGCTGGACGGCGCCACCGTGCTGATCATCGACGACGACGTGCGTAACGTCTTCGCCCTGACCAGCGCGCTCGAGATGCACGGCCTGAACGTGCTCTACTCCGACAACGGCGTCGACGGGGTCCGCATCCTGGCCGAGCACCCGGAGATCGACATCGTGTTGATGGACGCGATGATGCCGGATCAGGACGGGTACGAGACGACCCGGGGAATCCGGCGCAATCAGCGCTTCCAGGACCTGCCGGTAGTCTTCCTGACGGCGAAGGCGATGCCGGGCGACCGGGAATCGGCCATCGCGGCCGGCGCGAGTGACTACATCACGAAACCCGTCGATCTCGACGAGTTGATCGAGCTGATGGCGCGCTGGGTGAACGCGGAGGGGAAGACGACGCCGGAACGAGGCTGACCCGTCGGAGGGAACCGAGCTGTGGGTGAGGTGAGCGGACGTGGGTGAGCGCGCCAAGGCGCTGCTGGTCGACGACCGGAAGGACAACCTGCTGGCCCTGGAGGCGATCCTCCAGGGGCTGCCGGTGACGGCGGTGGCGGTGGAGAGCGGCGAGGCCGCCCTCAAGCAGCTGCTCACCGACGACTTCGCGGTGATCCTGCTGGACGCGCACATGCCCAACATGGACGGTTTCGAGACCGCCAGCCACATCAAGCGGCGGGAACGGACCCGGCATGTGCCGATCCTGTTCCTGACCGCCGCCGACCGGGACGCACAGCTGGCCCTGCGGGGATACGCGGTCGGCGCCGTCGACTACCTCACCAAGCCGTTCGACCCGTGGGTGCTGCGCGCCAAGGTCTCCATCTTCGTCGAGCTGTGGACCAAGAGTCAGCAGCTCAAGGCGCAGGCCGAGGCGTCCAGGGAGCGTGAGGCGCAGTGGCAGCGGTTGACCGGGACGGTCGACGAGGCGGCCCGGGTGCTGCGGGCCGGTGGCGCGGACGCGGCCGGTGAGGCGCTGGAACTGCTGGAGAAGGAGCGCTGGGGCAGCTGATCCGGCTGTGACCTGGGTCACCGGGGACAACCTTGCCGGGTGAGGAAGCCACTACCGGGACGTGATCACCATGCGGCGGCCGCGATGACGCTCATCGAACCCGAGCTGCGCGCTGCGCTGCGTGCCGAAGCGGCGGCTCACCGGCCGGACCGCGAGGCGATGCTCAACCGGATCACCCGGCAGACCATGCGCACCGCCGCGGTACGGGACCGGCCGGCCCCGCGGCTGAAGATCGCCGGAGCGGCGGTGGCGGTCGCCGCGATCCTCGGCGGTGGCGGCATCGCCCAGTGGTCGCTGGCCGGCGACGGGGAACCCCGTCCGGCGCCCCGCCCGCCGAGCGTGGTCCTCCCGGTCACGCCGTCCCCGGACGTCACGGTGTCGTCCCCGGCGGTGCCGGACGGATCGCCGTCGGCGACATCCCGGCGCAGCAGGAGCCGTCCGCCGGCGTCCGCGGGGCCCACCTCGCCCAGTGCCGTGCCGGACGTGGCCACCACCGAGCGCGGGCCGGTCTGGTCGGACGGTTCGGTCGACGCCGGCGACTCGCAGGGCAGCAGCGTGGTCACCCTGAAGACGACCGAGCGACTCAGCACGCTGGAGGTCACCATCCGGGTGGCACGGACCCCCGAGCTGGTCTCCCGGGGCGGCAGCCGCCAGGTGCCCGGCGCGAGCGTGACCACCGCGGTCACCGAGGAACCGGACGCCCTGGTCTACCGGTTCGTGCTCTCCTCCGGCGACGTCCTGGAACCGGGGACGTACGTCTTCTACGCGCGGTACACGCATGCCGCCGGTGGACGTGACGCCGGTGCGGACGCCTACGCCGCGGTCGCCGGAACGGACGCCGACGGCACGGTCACCGTTGCCGGGGCTTTCGGTTAGAAGTACGTCTTTCCACAGCCGACGCTGCCCACAGGAAGCGGTCGCTGACGGTGTGGCAGCATCGCGCGTATGTTCGGGGCGGCGGAGTGCGGCGCCGGTCTAGGCGGTGCTGCTGATCATCAGGGCGCTGCGCAGACCGGTGATGTCCAGCACCCGCATCAGGAACTCGCCGACGTTCGCCAGGGAGAGCACCGCACCGGCGTGCTGCGCCTTGCGGCTGAGCACCACGAGCGTCCCCAGGCCCTGCGAGTCGCAGAAGGTCACGCCGGACATGTCGAGCACGATGCGCACCGGCGGATCGGGCAACAGATCGTTGACGATCGCGGCGAGCTCGGTGACCGTGAGCACGTCGACTTCCCCGGCGAGCTGGATCACCACCTCGTCCGGGACACGGTGCACCGTGATCGACAGCTCGGGTCGTTCCACACGGATGAGCCTATCCTCTTCAGGGCGAATCGGCCTGTCCGGCACGGTCAGAGCCACCGCGTCGGGGCACCATCCGATGACGTGAACAACCCTCTCGAGACACCTGCCGTACGCCGCTGACAGAATGGGAACCGCTGTGACCACGACATATCCCGCCGCGGATCTTCCGTATCCGGAGGACGCCCCGGTTTCCCAGTCCCTGTTCGACCGCGCCCGGACCATCGTGCCCGGCGGGGTCAATTCACCTGTGCGGGCGTTCCACGCGGTCGGTGGCACCCCCCGATTCATGGTCTCCGGCAGTGGACCGTGGATGACCGACGCGGACGGGCGGCGCTACGTCGACCTGGTCTGCTCCTGGGGCCCGCTGATCCACGGCCACGCCCATCCGGAGATCGTCGGGGCGGTGCAGCGGGCCGCGGCGCTCGGCACCAGCTTCGGCACCCCGACCCAGGGCGAGGTCGACCTGGCCGAGGAGATCGTCCGGCGGACGGCGGTGGACGAGGTCCGGCTGGTCAACTCGGGCACCGAGGCGACGATGACCGCGATCCGCCTGGCCCGCGGCTTCACCGGCCGGTCCAAGATCGTGAAGTTCGCCGGGTGCTACCACGGGCACGTGGACGCCCTGCTCGCCGCGGCCGGTTCCGGCGTGGCGACGCTCGGCCTGCCGGACTCGCCCGGTGTCACCGGCGCGGCCGCCTCCGAGACCATCGTGCTGCCCTACAACGACGCGGCCGCGGTCGAGGCGGCCTTCGCCGCCGAGGGCGACCAGATCGCCGCGATCATCACCGAGGCGGCGCCGGGCAACATGGGCGTGGTCGCGCCCCGCGACGACTTCAACGGCCGCCTCGCCGAGATCGCGCACCGGCACGGTGCCCTGCTGATCGTCGACGAGGTGATGACCGGCTTCCGCGTCTCGGCCGGCGGCTGGGCCGGTCTGCACCCGGTCGACGCCGACCTCTACACCTTCGGCAAGGTGATGGGCGGTGGTCTGCCCGCCGCGGCCTTCGGCGGCCGTCGCGAGATCATGTCGCGGCTGGCGCCGGCCGGACCGGTCTACCAGGCGGGCACGCTCTCCGGGAACCCGCTGGCCTGCGCGGCCGGCCTGGCCTCGCTGCGGCTGGCCGACGAGGGCGTCTACAAGCGGCTGGACGAGCTCTCCGGCACGGTCGGCACGATCGTCGCGGACGCTCTCACCGCCGCCGGGGTGCCGCACCGCCTGTCGTACGCGGGCAACATGTTCTCGGTCTTCTTCACCGAGAACGAGGTCGTCGACTACGAGTCGGCGAAGACCCAGAACGCCGCGGCGTTCAAGGGTTTCTTCCACGCCATGCTGGCCCGCGGTGTCTACCTGCCGCCGAGCGCCTTCGAGTCGTGGTTCGTGTCGACCGCGTTGGATGACGCGGCACTGGAGCAGATCGCCGCAGCCGCACCGCACGCGGCTCGGGCGGCCGCGGAGGAGACGCAGCGGTGAGCGAGCCGACCAAGACCACGGTGCACGTGTTCCGGCACGGTGAGGTGTTCAACCCCACCAAGATCCTTTATGGCCGGTTGCCCGACTTCCACCTCTCCGAGTTGGGCCACCAGATGGCCAAGGCGGCCGCCGGGACGCTCGCCGGCCGGGACGTCACCCACCTGGTGTCGAGCCCGCTCGAGCGCGCCCAGGAGACCGCCGCGCCGTTCGCCGCCGAGCTCAAGCTGGACATCGCGACCGACGTCCGGCTGATCGAGAGCGCGAACTACTTCGAGGGCAAGAAGGTGTCGGCCGGCGACGGCGCGTTCGGCAACCCGCGGCACTGGTGGGTGCTGCGCGACCCGATCACCCCGTCCTGGGGCGAGGCCTACCTGGTGATCGCCCAACGGATGTTCGAGGCGCTGCAGGCCGCCCGGGTCGCCGCCGAGGGCCACGAGGCGGTCTGCGTCTCGCACCAGCTGCCGATCTGGACCCTGCGCCGCTACATCGAGGGCAAGCGCCTCTGGCACGACCCGCGTAAGCGCGAATGCGGCCTGGCCAGCCTCACCTCGTTCCGTTTCGAGGGCTCGAAGGTGGTCGGCATCGACTACTCCGAGCCCGCGGCGCACCTGGTCGCCCTCTCGGCGACCGCCAAGACCGCCAAGGGGGCGTGACATGCGCCGTCTCGTCGCTCTTCCGGTCGCTGTTCTCGTCACCGCCGGCGCCCTGGCCGGCTGCGGCACGGAGAACTGGACGCAGAACTGCACCACCACCAACGGTGTGATCGAGTGCGACGAGGCGGACCGCCCCCAGGTCGACGGTGTCTCCGGCGAACTGCTCGGCGGCGGGACGTACGACGTCGCGTCCGACCGCGGCAAGGTCGTCGTGGTCAACTTCTGGGGTTCGTGGTGCGCGCCGTGCCGCGCCGAGGCGGACGACCTGGAGAAGACGTACCAGGCGACCAAGGAGAAGGGCGTCACGTTCGTCGGGGTGAACACCCGCGACGACCGGGACTCCGCCACGAACTTCGAGCGGGGCCGGGTCACCTACGGCAGCCTGTTCGACCCGGACGGCGCGGTCGCCATCAAGATCGACGCGACCAACAACGCCACGCCGGCCACGCTGGTCCTGGACCGGGAGGGCCGGATCGCGGTCGCGCTGCGCCGGGCCACCACCAACGGTGAGCTCCAGCCCCTCGTGGAACGGGTGGCGGCGGAAGGAAACGGCTGATGGGCGACGCGTTCTACAGCACCGCGCTCAACGGGCCGATGCTGCTCGCGATCGGCGCGGCCGTCGTCGCCGGGCTGGTCAGCATCCTCTCGCCCTGCGTCCTGCCACTGGTCCCGGGCTATCTCTCCTACGTGACCGGCCTGGCCGGCTCCGACCTGGAGACGATGACCGGCACCGGCACCGGCGACGGGAGCCGCCGGCTGGCGGTCAAGGGCCGGGTCCTGCTCGGCAGCAGCCTGTTCGTGCTCGGCTTCGCGGTCGTCTTCACGCTGCTCACCTCGCTGGTGGCGAACATCGGTTTCACCCTGCTGACCCACCGGGACGTCCTGAACACCGTGCTCGGCGTGCTGGTCATCATCCTGGGACTGGGTTACCTGGGCTGGATCCCGGGCTTCCAGCGGGAGGCCCGGTTCAGCAAACTGCCGGCCGCCGGGCTGCTCGGCGCCCCGGTCTTCGGCGCGATCTTCGCGGTCTCCTGGATCCCCTGCGTCGGACCGACCCTGGGCGCGGTCGCCGCCCTGGCCACCACGAGCGGGCAGACCGACCGGGCCGTGATCCTCGCGCTGGCCTTCAGCCTCGGACTGGGCGTGCCGTTCATCCTGTTCGGCCTCTTCTTCCGCCGGCTGCTCGGCGTGTTCACGGCGATCCGCCGCAACAGCCGCTGGGTCACCCGGGTCGGTGGTGCGCTGCTGATCATCATCGGGCTGACCCTGGTCACCGGCCAGTGGAACTACTTCCTGGCCTGGCTGATGACCACCTTCAACTTCGGCGGTGATCTGCTGCTGTGACCGTCGTCGAGGACCGGCCCGCCACCGCCGACGCGCCACCGCCGCGCCGGGTCAACCCCGTCTGGGCACTGCTGCGCAACTCCTGGCGACAGCTCACCAGCATGCGTACGGCCCTGGTACTGCTCTTCCTGCTCGCGGTGGCGGCGGTTCCGGGTTCGATCTTCCCGCAGCGGTCGGTGAACCGGGAGAACGTCTCGGAGTACTTCACCGCGCACCCGAAACTCGCGCCGGTGATCGACCGGCTGGGCGCCTTCGACGTCTACGCGTCACCGTGGTTCGCCGCGATCTACCTGTTGCTGTTCACCTCGCTCATCGGGTGTGTGCTGCCCCGGCTGCGGGATCACGCGCGAGCGCTGCGCAGCGTACCCCCGCAGGCACCGAAGCGGATGGACCGCCTGCCGCACCATGTGGCAGCGAGCCCGCGCCCGGAGGCCCCTGACGCCGCGGCACAGGCCATCGCCCGTGGCCTGCGCCGCAAGATGTTCCGCACCCGGGTCCGCGAGGAGGGCGACGGCAGCTGGACGGTCTCCGCCGAGAAGGGCTACCTCAAGGAGACCGGCAACCTGCTGTTCCACCTCGCCCTGCTGTCCGTGCTGATCGGGGTCGGGTTCGGCCACTGGTACGGCTGGCACGGCAACCGCATCCTGGTGCAGGGCCAGGACCAGGGATTCTGCTCGGCGCTCCCGCAGTTCGACGAGGCGACGCTGGGCCCGCGGCTGACCGCGAGTGATCTGCCGAAGTTCTGTCTCGAGCTGACCGACTTCCAGTCGACGTTCCAGGACAACGGGCAGCCCAAGTCGTTCGGCGCCACCGTCGAGGTGACCGAGGACGGCGGGCCGGCGACCACCCGGACCTTCACGGTCAACGATCCGCTGCGACTCGACGGCGCGAACATCAACCTGATCGGCCAGGGCTACGCGCCGGTGCTGCGCTACACCGACAAGTACGGCGTCGCCCAGACCAAGGTCGTCCCGTTCCTGCCCACCGACCTGATGATGACCAGCGAGGGCGTCGCCCAGTTCCCGGACGCCAACGTGGACCCGGCGACCAACAACCGCGACGACAAGCAGCAGGTCGGCTTCGAGGGCGTGTTCCTGCCGACCGCCGGCACCGACGGCAGTGCGGCGTCGCGGTTCCCGGCCCTCGACGATCCGGTCCTCTACCTCAGCGCCTACCGCGGCGACCTGGGCCTGGACGTCGGCATCCCCGGCTCGGTCTACTCGCTGGACCGCGACCAGATCGACAGCGGCAGACTCCAGAAGATCAGCGGCGACCGTCCCCAGGTGCTGCGACCGGGCCAGAGCTGGACCCTCGACGACGGCGGCAGACTGGAGTTCGTCGAGGTCCGGCGGCTCGCCACGATCTCCCTGCGGCACGACCCGGCGCAGGTGACCATGCTGATCGGTTCGGTGCTGGGGCTGATGGGCCTGATGCTGTCGCTCTCCGTGCACCGGCGCCGGATCTGGTTCCGGGTGCTCCCGGCGGACGACACCGACACCGGCACCGGCGGTAGCGTGGTCGAAGCCGGTGGTCTGCCCCGCACCGACCACGCCGGATTCGGCGACGAATTCGCGGCGCTCACCGAGACGGCGCTCGCCCGCGATCACGATTCTGAGGAAGGGAAGAGCTGATGGCGGAGTGGTCCGACCAGTTGATGGCGCTGACCGTGCTGGCCTACCTGGCGGCCATGGTCTGTTACGCCGGTGAGTACGCGTTCGGTCAGCGCAGCCGGATCGGCAAGGCCGCGGCCCGCCAGCTGGTGGGCGCGGGTGCTCCCGCGGCGCCGGCCGCCGAGGAGAACACCCCCGCCAAACCGTCGAAGGGCGAGTGGGCCGGCCGGGTCGCCGTGGCCCTCAACGTCGTCGGCCTGGCGCTGCACCTGGGCACCGCGGCCACCCGTGGCATCGCCGCCGAGCGGATGCCCTGGGGCAACATGTACGAGTACATCGTCTCCACGACCCTGGTCGGTTCCGCGGTCTGGGTGGGTGTGCTGCTGCGCAAGCCGGTCCTGCGGCACCTCGGGCTGTTCGCGTCGCTGAGCCTGGTCGTGCTGCTCGGTGCGGCCAGCCTGATCGCGTACACCCCGGTCGGCCCGCTGGTCCCGGCGCTCAACTCGTACTGGTTCGTCTTCCACGTGTCGACGGTCATCATCTCGTCGGGCATCTTCCTGATCGGCGCGGTCCCGGCCGCGATGTTCCTGATCAAGAACGGTTACGACGAGGGCAAGCGGTCGTTCCCGTACACGCTGGGCAAGCGGGTGCCGGACGCCGGGATGCTGGAGCGTCTCACCTTCCGCCTGCACGCCTTCGCGTTCCCGCTGTTCACCTTCGGCGCGCTGATCGCCGGGCCGCTGTGGGCCGAGGCGTCCTGGGGGCGGTACTGGGGCTGGGACCCCAAGGAGGTCTGGGCGTTCATCTCCTGGGTCGTCTACGCCGCCTATCTGCATGCCCGGGCGACGCCGAGCGTCAAGCGGACGGTCGCGACGTGGATCGCGCTGCTCGGGTTCGTGACGATGCTGATGAACCTGTTCGGCGTGAACCTGTTCTTCGAGGGGCTGCACTCGTACGCGAACGCGGGCTGAATCGCGTCTCGCGTCTCGCATCCCGTGTCTTGCACTCGCGTCTCGTGACTCGTGACTCGTGGCGAGCGCGAGCCACGGGACACGGGTCAGCAGTCGCCCGCGGCCCAGGTGTCGTACCGGGTCACCCAGTCCAGGCAGAAGCCGCCCTGGACCTGCCGTAGACCCGGTTCGACACCGGTCACCGTGGGCACGTCCTCCCGCCAGAAGCGGGACGCGCCACCACCGGCCGGCCTCAGCTGCACGTTGTCCACGGTCACCCTGGGCAGGTCCAGCCGGGCCGGCTTCTTCGGATCCCCGTGCACCTCGACGTACTGCTCGATGTAGGCGGTCTCGCCGACCGGCAGTTTCTGGCTCGTCAGCAGGTTCCAGCGGTTGTTCCACCAGAGCCAGGCGCTCCACACCCCGCCGCCGTCGGTGTGCACGTCCAGCCAGACCCGGTCGCCGGTCTTCACCGCGTACTGGTCGTAGAACTGCCAGGCGTTGGTGTTGGTGTTGAACGTGTAGACCCGTGGCCGGCCGCCCCCGGACCAGCCGGTTCTCGCCCAGCCAGCCTCCAGCCAGGCGATCCGGCCGCGTTCGATCTCCCGTTTGGCCATGAACCGGGCGGCCACGAAGTCGTAGGTGCCGGTGCGGACGGTGCTGTCCACCACCGAGTACCGCCCGGACACCCCGCCCCACTCGCCGCTGGTGCCCGCGCCGAGGTGGTGGTAGCCGCTGGTGGCGGGTTTGGCCCGGTCGGGCGGTCCGGCCTTCTCCAGGATCGGGCCGGCGGCCCGGCAGGCACCCGGGGTTCCCGGACCGGCCGGCCCGGTCGGTGGGCGGGACGACTGGGGTCCGGGGGAGCAGGCCGGCAGTCCCCGGCCGGCGACGGCCGCCGGAACGGCCACGGTCAGGGCGGCTCCCAGACCGGCCAGTGCGAACCACCGAGCCACACGCACGGAGCACCCCTTGTCGATCGGGAGGGCAGTGTCGTCCCTCTCAACGCGAATACCCGATCACCAGTGACGGGACCTGCCAGGGAGGCGGCGGTGGGGCGGTGCCAGACTGGGGTGCATGGCGTCCCGTGGATTCCCCCATGCCGATCTGCAGAGCTTCCTGGCAGCCCTCGAGGAGGCCGGTGAGCTGCGTCGCATCACCGTTCCGGTGGATCCGACGCTGGAGATCAGCGAGGTGGTGACCCGGACCGTGCGGGCCGGCGGGCCGGCGCTGCTCTTCGAGCGCCCGACCCGCGGCGAGATGCCGCTGGTGATCAACCTGTTCGGCACCGAGAAGCGGATGGCGATGGCCCTCGGTGTCGACCGGCTGGACGAGGTCGGCGAGCGGATCGGCGCGCTGGCCAAGCCGGAGCTGCCGGTGGGCTGGTCCGGCATCCGTGAGGGCCTGGCCAAGGTGCTGCAGCTCAAGTCGGTGCCGCCGAAGAAGGTGAAGAGCGCCCCCTGCCAGGAGGTCGTGCTCAAGGGCGACGACGTGGATCTCGGTCTGCTGCCCGGCCTGCAGGTCTGGCCCGGTGACGGCGGCATCTTCCACAACTTCGGTCTGACGCACACCAAGCACCCGGAGACCGGCAAGCGCAACCTGGGCCTCTACCGGCTGCAGCAGCACTCCAGGAACTCCATCGGCATGCACTGGCAGATCCACAAGGACTCCACCGCCCACCACGCGGTGGCCGAACGCCTCGGGCAGCGTCTCCCGGTCGCCATCGCGATCGGCGCCGACCCGGTGGTCACCTACGCCGCGAGCGCCCCGCTGCCGTCCGACATCGACGAATACCTGTTCGCCGGCTTCCTGCGCGGTGAGCGGGTCGAGATGGTGGACTGCCTGACCGTGCCGCTGCAGGTGCCGGCCGAGGCGCAGATCGTTCTGGAGGGCTACATCGAGCCGGGTGAGCGGATGCCGGAGGGTCCGTTCGGGGACCACACCGGTTACTACACGCCGGTCGAGCCGTTCCCGGTGATGCACATCGAGACGATGACGATGCGCAAGAAGCCGATCTACCACTCGATCGTCACGTCGCAGCCGCCGCAGGAGGACCACGGCCTGGGCAAGGCCACCGAGCGGATCTTCCTGCCGCTGGCCAAGATCCTGATCCCGGACATCGTCGACTACGACATGCCGGCCGCCGGCGTCTTCCACAACTGCCTGATCGTCTCCATCCGCAAGCGCTACCCGAAGCACGCGCAGAAGGTGATGAACGCCATCTGGGGCGCCCACCTGATGTCGCTCACCAAGCTGATCGTCGTGGTGGACGAGGACTGCGACGTCCACGACTACAACGAGGTGGCGTTCCGCGCCTTCGGCAACGTCGACTACTCCCGCGACCTGCTGCTGACCGAGGGGCCGGTGGACCACCTGGACCACTCGTCCTACCAGCAGTTCTGGGGCGGGAAAGCGGGTGTCGACGCGACACGCAAGCTGCCGGCCGAGGGCTACACCCGCGGCTGGCCGGAGGAGATGGTGATGTCCCCGGAGGTCAAGAGCCTCGTGGACAAGCGGTGGAAGGAATACGGCATATGACGGCGGTCGTCGAGAAACCCGGCAAGGTCAAGGCGTTCCTGCGGCTGGTGATGATCGAGCACTCGATCTTCGCGTTGCCGTTCGCCTACCTGTCCGCGCTGGTCGCCATCGAACGGGACGGAACCGGACGGCACTGGCTCGACCTGGTGCTGGTCACGATCGCGATGGTGTCCGGGCGGACGTTCGCGATGGCGGCCAACCGGATCCTGGACCGCCGGATCGACGCGCTGAATCCGCGTACCAGGAACCGGGAGCTCGTCACCGGCGCGGTGAGTGTCCGGACGGCCTGGACCGGCGCGATCGTCTCGCTGGTCGTCATGATCCTGGCGGCCGGCCTGCTCAACCCGCTCTGCCTGCTGCTCTCGCCGCTCGCGGTGATCCCGCTGGTGGTCTACCCGTACGCCAAGCGGTTCACGAACTTCCCGCACTACGTGCTGGCGGTGGCCCAGGCGGTCGCCCCGGTGGGCGCCTGGCTGGCGATCACCGGCACCTTCGAGGGCTCCTGGCCCGCCTGGGTGCTCGGCGTCGCCGTGGGCCTGTGGATCGGTGGGTTCGACATCATCTACGCCTGCCAGGACGTGGAGGTGGACCGCGAGATCGGCGTGCATTCCACGCCGGCCCGGTTCGGGGTGGCGACCGCCCTGCACATCTCGACCGGCACGCACGTGCTGGCGTTCGCGCTGTTCGTCTGGTTCGGGCAGCTCGTCGGCCTGGGCTGGCTGTGGTGGATCGGCCTGGCGGTGACCGGCGCCGGCCTGGTCTACCAGCACGTGGTGGTGACCCCCACCGACCTGTCCAAGGTCAACCGGGCGTTCTTCACCGCGAACGGGTTCATCGCCATCGCGCTGTTCGCCTTCGCCCTACTGGATCTGATCCTGCTGTAACCGAATCCACGGCGATCTCCGTCCTATGGCCGTGAGCGAGAGAGAAGCCGAGTTCCGGGAGTTCGCCGGCGCGCGCATGGAAGCCTTGCGCGGGCTGGCGTACCTCACGTGCGGCGACTGGCAGACAGCCGAGGACGCGGTGATGTCCGCCCTGTCGAAGCTGTACGTCAAGTGGAACCGCATCGACAACCATGACGCGTACGCGCGTACCGCCGTGGTCCGGGCGGCCATCGACGAGACCCGCCGCCCGTGGTGGCGGCGGGAACGTGTGCACAGCCACGCGATGCCCGACCAGGTCGTGCCGGACGGCACCGGCCGGGTCGACGATCGTCTGCGCCTGCGGGAGGCGCTGCGCCACCTGCCCGCCCGGCAACGGGCCGTGCTGGTGTTGCGCTTCCTCGAGGGCCTCAGCGTGCAGCAGACCGCCGCCGCGCTGAAATGTCCCGAGGGCACGGTCAAGGTGTACACCTCGCGGGGACTCGCGGCGCTCCGGCAGATGTTCGGTACGGATCTGGAGGCGCGGCATGAAGCGGCTGTCTGACCTGATGGACGACGCGCGGACGGAGGCCCCGCCGATGGGGTTCGACGTGAACGACCTGGTCACGGCCGGCAAACGCCGGCAGATGCGGCGGACCACCGGGTGGGCGCTCGCGGCCGTGGTGGCGGTCGCCACCGCGATCGGGGTGCCGCAGATCGCCACCCGGGCGTCCACCGAGCCGGCGCTCCCGGCGGCGAAACCGAGTCCGACGGCGACGCCCAGTCCCTCGGTGACGCCCGCCACGGCGAAGGTCTTTCCGTCGGCGTTCGTCTTCCGCGGCTACCAGACCGCTGACTTCACCGTCACCGATCCGGACGGGATGGGGCTGTCCGGGTCCGGGGCGTCGATCACCCGGCTCGGCACGACGAAGGCGGAGGCCAGTCTGGAGGTGTACGTTCCCGGCGCCGTGCCGGTCCGGACCGGCACGGCGAAGGTCGTCAAGGCGGCGCCGGTCGGCGGCCGGGAGGCGTACTACCTGCGGGAGGGCGACCGGGAGAGCCTGTACTGGGAGTACGCCGACAACGCCCTCGCCGTGATCAGCGGGTTGGGGGCGGCCGACATGCCGAAGATGACCCGGGCCGAGCAGATGCAGGTGGCGAAGGGGTTCGCGCTCGGCGGCGGGAAGAACCTGCGGGTGCCGTTCCGGGTCGGCTCGGTGCCGCAGGGCTACCAGCTGCAGGCCGTGGGCACCACCAGCGCCTACCTGATGGCGTCGGGGCAGATCCGGGAGATCCTCGACCGTGGCGACCGCAGCCCCGGGATGGGCCCGGTCCGGGAACAGATCCAGCTGAACATCACGGAGTCCAACCCCTACAACGAGCAGTTCCGCGAATGCGACATCGAGGCGCTGACCTGCCGCAAGATGATGGCCGACGACCGGTACATCATCGAGTTCAACGCGGTCGACGTCAGCGTCGAGGAGTTCCGCGCGTTCATCGAGGCGGTCGAGCCCGCCGACCCGGACGACCCGTCCACCTGGACGGATGTGACCGAGGCCTTCCCCGCGTCGGTACAGGTCAGCCTGGAATAGCGGCACACTGGAAGGCATGCGCGAACCCTGGATCGTCGGCGTCTCCGGAGCGTCCGGCACCCCCTATGCCAAGGCGGTGCTGGCCGCTCTGCTGGACGCCGGCGAGTCCGTCGACCTGGTGGTCTCCCGGGCTGCCCGGCTCACCCTGCTGGACGAGACCGGCGCGACGATCCGGGACGCGCACTGGAAGGACGACGTGGCGGCCTGGATCGGCCGGGATCTCGGCGACCTGGCCTACTGGCCGGCCGGGGACCTGGCCGCCGGGCCGTCCAGTGGGTCGTACCCGGCGAAGGGCATGGCGGTCGTTCCGGCGAGCACGGCGTCGTGTGCCGGCATCGCCATCGGCCTGTCCAAGGATCTTCTTCAACGGGCGGCCGAGGTCAACCTCAAGGAGCGGCGGCGTACTGTCGTCGTCCCCCGGGAGACCCCGGTGACCCGTAGTCATCTGGAGCACCTGATCGCGCTTCACGACGCGGGTGCGGTGGTTCTCCCGGCCAGCCCCGGATTCTATGGATCCGGGGCTGACGCTACGGCGCAACAACTAGTCGATTTCGTGGCGGGAAAGGTGATGGACGCTTTGGGCGTACCACACACGCTTTTCCGAAGATGGACCGGTGATCTGGGTGAGGGACGCGGTCAGCGCAATCCGTTGGGCGGGCCGTAGCCCGCACCGGGATTGCTGGGACCGTTGTTGCGCGGCTTGTTGGCCGCGTCGTCCTCGCGCATTTCTTCGATCACGCCGTCGCCCTCGAGGAGGGCACGGACCTCTGACTCACGGAATCGGCGGTGTCCACCGGGAGTCCGGATGCTGCCGATGCGGCCGGCGGCGGCCCATCGCGTGACCGTCTTGGGGTCGACGCGGAATAGGGCAGCCACCTCGCCCGGTGTCAGCAGACGATCTCCAGTGTCCACAACCCCCTCCTCGGTTCGGTTTCTGGAGCGGCCGTGGTCACGGTGAGTGTCGGCTTGCTCGATCGGGACGTAAAGCCATTAGAGCACCGCCCCTGAAGCAAGTCCGTGAAATGCGGAAAAAGCCCCGATTGCGACAGTGGTCATTATCCTGCCCCCCATTCGCCGCTACCGGGCGTGAGTGCAGAGGTGCCACCCGATTAGGGTTTCAACCATGGACTCCATCGACCTCCGGCTGATCGACCTGCTACGGGAGAACGCCCGCTCGTCGTACGCCGAGCTCGCCCGCAAGGTCGGGCTCTCCGCCCCCGCGGTGCACGAGCGAGTGGGTAAGCTCGAAGCCGCCGGGACCGTTCGTGGCTACCGGGCCGACATCGACCATGAGGCGATCGGGCTCGGGGTCACCGCGCTGATCGGCATCATCGAGGACTCCGGCGCCGACACCGACGACGTGCTCGCCGCCTTCCGCGCGATGCCCGAGGTGGAGAGCTGCTACTTCATGGCCGGAGTGGAGTCTTACCAGCTCACCGTGCGGGTGGGCACCATCGCGGAGCTGGAGCAGCTGATCGTGCGGATCAACCGGACGGCCGGTGTCGCATCGACCCGGACCGCGATCGCGCTGTCCACCAAGTGGGAGAACCGCCCACAGCCGGGTCGTGGCTGAGATGACCGACTTCGCCCTGGACCGCTGTGACGAGACCGCCCGCGACTGGGCCCGCGACGCGATCGCCCTGGTCGAGGCGGACGCCAACCGCTCCGCCGACACGCATCTGCTGCCGTTCCCCCTCCCGGTCTCCTGGGGGATCGACCTCTATCTCAAGGACGAGTCCTCACACCCCACCGGTTCACTCAAGCACCGCCTGGCACGATCGCTATTCCTGTACGCACTGTGCAATGGCTGGATCGGGCCACACACGACGATCGTGGAAGCCTCGTCCGGATCGACAGCGGTGAGCGAAGCGTATTTCGCCCGAATGCTGGGATTGTCGTTCACCGCGGTGATGCCCGCCAGTACCTCCCCGGAGAAGATCTCGCTGATCGAGTTCCAGGGTGGCCGGTGCCATCTGGTCGACGATCCGACCATGGTGGTCAGCGAGGCCCGCCGTCTCGCCGCCGACCGGGACGGGCACTTCATGGACCAGTTCACGCACGCCGAACGGGCCACCGACTGGCGGGGCAACAACAACATCGCGGAGTCGATCTTCAGTCAGATGACGTTGGAGCGGCACCCCGTACCCTCGTGGGTCGTCGTCGGCGCCGGAACCGGCGGCACCAGCGCGACCATCGGCCGGTACGCCCGCTATCGCCGGTTCCCCACCAAGCTCTGCGTTGTCGACCCCGAGGGATCGGCCTTCTGGCAGGCTTATGTCGCCGGTGACTGGTCCGTGGTGACCGGCAAGGGCTCCCGCATCGAGGGGATCGGCCGGCCCCGCGTCGAAGCGTCCTTCCAGCCCGCCGTGGTGGACCGGATGATCCACGTACCGGACGCCGCGTCCCTGGCCGCCATGCGCGCCGGCACCGCCGTGCTGGGCCGCCGGCTGGGCGGGTCCACCGGCACCAACCTGTGGGGCGCGTTCGGCCTGATCGCCGAGATGCGCAACGCCGGGCGGACCGGATCGGTGGTGACGCTGATCTGCGACGGCGGCGAGAGGTACGCGGACACCTACTACTCCGACGAGTGGGTGGCCGCGCAGGGCCTGGACCTGACCGCACCCTCCACTGTGATCGACAGGTTCCTCAAGGAAGGCACCTGGGCCGTCTGAACGGGCGCATGATTAGATCCACGATCATGAAAAAGGCTGGGAAGTGGATCGCCGGGCTGAGCGCCACGGCCGTGCTCGTCGCGGGCGCGGCCGTCGCCGCGATCACCTTCTGGCCGGCGGCCGAGAAACCCGCCGAGGCCGTCCCGACCGTGGCGCCGCCCCGGGCACTGACCCCGTTCGAAGAGGCGAAAGCCCTGCTCGAGGCCCAGGCCGCCGGGCTGGAACAGGGCGACGAGAAGACGTGGCTGTCGGCGGTCGACCCCGAACAGCCCAAACTCGTCGCCCGGTACCGCACCCTCTTCCGCAACCTGCAAGGCCTCGGCGTCGGGCACGTGGAGTACCACGCCAGCCCGGAGCCGGAGAGCACCAAGGCCGAACCCGTGGTCTTCGCCCAGCTCGGCTACTGCTTCACCGACGGCCCCTGCCCGGCCTGGCGGGTGACCTTCGACGAGGGGCCGCCCAAGCTCAACCAGACCGTCACGTTCACCCTTCGCAGCGGCCGCTACGTGATCACCGGCCTGGCCGAGCCCGACGGCAACGTCCTGCCCTGGGAGAGCCGGCAGCTCAGCTTCGCCACCGGCAAGCGGGTCGTGGTCGCCGCCGCCGGCAGCCAGAAGAAACACCTGAAGACGGTGCTGAAAGCCGCCGAGAAAGCCGCCGTGGTCACCGACCGCTACGCGAAGATGATCGGCGGCGTGCCGGCCGGGCGCTACCGGATCTACCTGGCCGACGACGAGGCGTGGAAGACCTGGTACGGCGGCGGCAAGGCGAAATGGGTCGTCGGCTACGCCCGCCCGCTCAACGCGATCGGCCACGACGTGGTCCTGCACACCAGGAAGGTGCTCGACGACGACGTCGACGTGATCGTCCAGCACGAACTGGCCCACGTCGTCACCCTGGGCGGCGTCGGCACCTGGGACACCGCCGACGACCAGTGGCTGCTCGAAGGCATCGCCGAATACATCGGGATGCTGCCGAAGAAGGCGCCGGACACGTACAACCGCTACCGGCTCCAGGCGACGGCGGCGCGCAAGGGACTGCCGAAGTCGATCGCGGTGCCGACCCTCGACGCCGACGCCGACGACCTCACCGTCGACACCCTCTACGCCATGGGGCACTACGCCGCGGCGTGCATGGCGACGAAATACGGCGAAGCGAAACTGATGGACTTCACCGACCAGGTGCTGCGCCAAGGCAGGAAACCCGACGAGGCATCCCGGTCCGCCTTCGGCAAGCCGTTCGCGGCAGTCGACAAAACCTGCATGAGCTGGATCAGGCAGCGGGTGTGACCCGCCGGCCCAGACCTGGATAGTCCACGACGAAACCCTCGTCGTCGCAGGTCAGGTCGGCGCTGAAAGTCTCACTCGCATACCGCACCCGATTGCCGCCCAGCGGCGTGTAGATCTGGTCGGCCTGCACGACCTCCAAGCTCGGCACGCGGACCCACGCCACACTGAGCCGGTGCGAGACGCCCGGCTCGGCAGTCAGCAGCCCCAGCCGCCGGATCGGCAGACTGTTGGTGACCAGGGAACATCCGAGGTCGGCGTCGAAAGCACCGTAGAGCAGGTCGGGATCCTCGCTGCCGGGCGACGCCGCCCGGGCGTGCCCCGCGGCGACCAGCGCCGCATCCAGGTCACCCTGCTCGGAACCGGTGATCCGCCAACGCCCGGCCGCCAACTCCAGACGCACACCCCGGGCCCAGCCCGCCCCCTCGGTGCGCACATCCAGCCGGGCCGTCGTCCCGTCCCCATCGGTCTGCAACTCGTAATGGCAGGCGTAGGCGACCGGTGCGGCAGCCAGAGCAGTGCCCCGGGCGTACCACCCGGCCCGGGTCTCCAACAGGACGTGCTCGGCACCGGACACGTCCCGGCGCTCCCAGAACAGCGCGATGGGCAGCGGCATGGGAGTGAAGGTACCCGCCCCACACGTCTCTCTACCGCGCTTCGCGCACCCGTCCCCCTCCCGGCGATCCCGTCACCCTCTTTCTCTCGTACGCGCAAGGTGGCGCAGCCAAGCGAAAAAGGCGGTCGGCCCGGAAAAAAGCGAGGAGCCCCCGGGTACACACGAGGTGTATCCGAGGGCTCCCTGCACGGTAGGCCGCCCGATCAGCGGCCTGCCGGTCGTTCAGTCAGCACGGCCGCTCAGTCGGCGGCCGGCCGGTTGATCAGTCCGTATGGCCGTCCAGTCGGCGGCCGGCCGGTTGATCAGTAGCTGCGCGCCGGGCGGGACGTGCCGAAACGACCCTGGGCCGGGCCGTCACGCCGATCGGTGCGAGGACCGTCGGTACGACGCTGCCCGGTCGGACGGTCACCGGTCCGCGGCTGACGGTCGCCGAAGGAACGGTCACCGGCCGGACGCTCGGAGCGCCCCCGGTCACCGTAGCCACCGCGGTCGCCACTCGGACGGTCGCCGTAACCGCCACGGTCGCCGCCACTCGGACGGTCACCGTAGCTGCGGCCGCCGCTGGGACGGTCGCCGTAGCCACCGCGGTCGCCACTGGGACGGTCGCTGTAGCCACCACGGTCGCCGCCGGCCGGACGGTCACCGTAGGAACGCTGCGGGCGGTCACCGAAACCACGGTCACCACGGTCGTTGCGGTCACGGTCACCGAACGAACGCTGCGGGCGGTCACCGAACCGGCGCTCGCCACCACCACTGCGCGGACGGTCACCGAACCGGCGCGAACCACCGGAACGCTCCCGGCGCGGCTCCGGCTCCTCGACCACCGGGATGCCACTGGGCTCACGAGCCCCGGTGATCTCGGCCAGACGCTCGTCGCCCAGACGCACCCGAACCTCGTCCGGGGAGACGCCGGCCTTGGTCATCATGGCCTGCGTGGTGCGCCGCTGCTTCGGCAGAACCAGCGTCACCACGGCACCCGACTCACCGGCCCGAGCCGTACGGCCCGCGCGGTGCAGGTAGTCCTTCGGGTCCTTCGGCGGGTCCACGTGCATGACCAGCGAGATGCCGTCGACGTGGATGCCACGGGCGGCCACGTCGGTGGCGACCAGGACGTTCGTCCGGCCTTCCTTGAACTCCGCAAGCGTGCGGGTGCGAACCCGCTGGGTCTTGCCGCCGTGCAGCGCGCCGGCGCGGACGCCGACCGCCGCCAGCTGCTCGACCAGCCGGTCCACGCCCATCTGGGTGCGGGCGAAGACGATCGTCTTGCCGGCCCGGTTCGCGATCCACGAGGTGATCGGGAACTTGTCGGACGGCGGGATCAGCAGCAGGTGGTGATCCATGGTGGACACGCTCGCCTCGGCCGGAGCCGTCGAGTGCGTGACCGGGTCGTGCATGAAACGCTTGACCAGGGTGTCGACGTCACCGTCCAGAGTGGCCGAGAACAGCAGGCGCTGCGCATTCTCCGGCGTCTTGGACAGCAGGTCGGTGACCTCGGGCAGGAAGCCCATGTCGGCCATCTGGTCGGCCTCGTCGAGAACGGTCACCTCGACGTCGTCCAGACGGCAGGCACCGCGCTCGATCAGGTCGGCGAGCCGGCCCGGGGTCGCGACGATGACCTCGACGCCGCGGCGCAGCGCGTCCATCTGACGGTCGTAGGGAACGCCGCCGACAGCGGTCTTCAGGAAGACACCGACGGAACGACCGATCGGCATCAGCGAGTCGGCGACCTGCATCGCCAGCTCACGGGTCGGAACCAGGATCAGAGCCTTGGGGTAGTGCGGGCGAGCCTTGCCACTCAGCGCCGTGCGGGCGAGCACCGGCAGGCCGAAAGCGAGCGTCTTGCCGGAACCGGTCTGGCCACGGCCGAGCACATCGCGCCCCGCGAGGGCGTCGGGCACGGTGGCGGCCTGGATCTCGAACGGGGTGGTGATGCCCTCACGGTTGAGAACGCGCACGATCTCGGAGGGAAGGCCCAGGTCGGCGAAACCGCGAGCCGGAGCAGCGGCGGGAGCGTCGGTGCTCTCCGGCGCGGGCAGCTCGGCCTCGCTGGTCTCGTGAACGGACGGGAACGTGCTGGGGTCAGCGAAAGTCGTCAAGAGAACCTCTCTACGGGGGCGCACGCTCGCGAATGACCCGCTGCAGCCCGCTGAGACCGCTCGCTGAAATGCCCGCAAGAACGCCCGTGGCGCGCACCGGATGGGCGCGCCGCATCAATAACTACCATCAGTGTACGGGTGAACGTCTGCGACCCCGACCGCATTCCCGGTGCGTAGTGGGCAGGCTCACCTCGATGCAAAACCTCGCCAGCTTAGATGCTGCCAACCGCGAGGGCAAACATCAGGCATTTCCATGCTGGTGGCGGGGCGTGATGTCGGAAAACCGACGGATCTTGAAAAGGATTCGACGGCGGGCCGGACCGCACCCGCCGTGCCGGCGACCGGACGTCAGTTCGTGAGGTTCTTGACCATCTCGGAGACGGCGTCACCCGCAGTGAACGCGAAGATCAGACTCACCGTGACGAGCAGACCCAGCACCACGAGCATCGCCACGACGACCTTGACGTTGCTGCGGCGCTCCTCGACGGGGGCGGTGTACCAGCCCTGCGCGAGGATGTGCCCGGTCAGCGAACCGGAATTCTCCACCGGGTCCATGGAGACCGGCATCGTGGTGTCGATCGACGGGTAGCCGCCGGTGCCGTAGACCGTGCCACCCAGCTGATGCGCCTGCTGGGACTGCTGGCCGCGCTGCTGCGGAACCATCTGCGTGGGCGGTTCGCCGTTACCGTACGCGGCGGGGCTGGGCATGCCGGAGATCCGAACCGGCTGCGTCAGGTCGCCCGCGTTGACGGCCTGCGTGAGGTCGCCCGCGTTGACGGCCTGCGTGAGGTCGCCCGCGTTGACGGCCTGCGTGAGGTCGCCCGCGTTGACGGCCTGGGTCAGGTCACCGGCGTGGACGGCCTGGGTCAGGTCACCGATGTTGACCGGCTGGGTCAGGTCGGCGACCGCGTTCGACAGGCCGGCGAGAGAGACCGGCTGTGTCAGATCGGCGTTGTCCGGCGAGACCGGATAACCCGGGTGCGACGTCACGGGGGGTGCTCCGAACGACGTGGGTGGCAGGCCGGAAGACCCGGCACTGGGCGGAAGGGTATAGCTGGGAAGTCCGTTACCCATCATCGGGGGCGACGGAACCGGCGGCGTCGGACCTGGTCCGGGCGGACCGGGGAACGGGCTGGGCACAGGGCCGGGCGGGTACGGCCCGGGGCTGGGCGGCACAGGGCTGGGCCCGGGGCCGGGTGGCACCGGACTGGGCCCGGGGCCGGGTGGCACAGGGCTCGGCCCGGGACCCGGCGGCACAGGGCTCGGCCCGGGGCCGGGTGGCACCGGGTTCGGTCCCGGTTCGGGTGGCGTGGGGCTGGGCCCGGGGCCGGGCGGAACCGGACTCGGTCCTGGGGCCGGCGGAACCGGGTTCGGACCCGGGCCCGGCGGAACGGGCGACGGGGCCGGCTCCGGTGCGGGAGTCGGGAACGGCGCGGGCGGCTCCGTGAACGGCGCGGGCGGCGGCTTGATCGGCTCAGGGCGGCCGGGTTCCGCCGGCTCAGGGCGGCTGGGCTCTGCCGGCTCAGCGGTCGTGCTCGGCGTAGTCAGCTCGGTGGACTCGGACTCGGACTCGGACTCGGACGCGGACTCCGACTCGTCGATCGGCGAGCGCGCAGAACCGTAGAGAGTCGGCGCGACCGTCAGGCTGCTCGACGCAGGAGCCGTGTTCGGAGTGCTCGGCGTCGCCGATGTGTTCGGAGTGGCCGGGATGCCCGGTTCAGCCGTCGTGTTCGGCGCGGACGGCTTGCCCGTTCCAGCCGTGGAGCTCAGCGTGGTCGGCCTGTCCTGTGCAACCGTGGAGCTCGGCGTGGTCGGCTCGGGCTTGTCGATCGGCGTGCGCGCGGAACCGTAGACAGTCGGCGTGCTCGGCGCGGCCCCCGACGTCGGCGCCGCACTTCCCGCCCCGTGGAGGGAGCCGGGCACCGAGGCACGGGCAGCACCACTAGTCGGAACAGCGGAGATCGGTCGCGCCGACCCACCAGAGGCGTTCTTGCCCGAACCCGAGAACCAGCTCTCCTGCGCCTTGCCCGCCCCCGAAACCGGCGCAGCCCCACTGACAGGCGCGGCAGAGACAGGAGAAGCAGAGACAGGAGAAGCAGAGACAGGAGACGCAGAGACCGGCGCGGCCGACACGGGCGCGGCAGAGACGGGGGCAGCGGAGACGGGAGCGGCTGGCACGGGAGCGGCGGAAACTGGCGCAGCTGAGACCGGGGCAGCTGAGACCGGCGCCGAGCCCGAAACAGGTGCGGCGGACACGGGCACCGCGGACACCGGCGCTGAGCCGGACGCCGGGACTGCGGAAACCGGGGCGGATCCCGAAACCCTTGCGGGCGGGGCCGAGACCGAAGCCGAGCCGATCACCGGAGGCCCGGAGACGGATGTCGTGCCCGCTGCTGGGGGCACGGAGACGGATGCCGTGCCCGCTGCTGGAGGCCCGGAGACGGATGCCGTGCCCGCTGCTGGAGGCCCGGAGACGGACGCCGCGCCCGCTGCCGGGGGGCCGGAGGCGGGGGTTGCACCCGCGGGCGGGCTGGAGACCGGCGCGGAACCGGTGGCTGGTCGGGCCGCGGCCGACCACAGGGCGCCCGGTGCCGGTGGTGGCGGCGGGGAGTAGCCCTCCGCATCGGACACGGGCTGCTGCGCGCCGGACGGCATGCCGGTCTTGCCGTCCCGGCGCGACTGCTGCTCGTCCATGGGTCCTCCCGAACCACCGCCGCCGAAGGTTTCGGACGTCGGGCGTTGTCTTAACCGTGCCACATCAGCCGGCGTCAGCACACCCGGCGTAGGCCCACGAAGGCACCTCCGGGCGTCCTATGGACGGCTTACCGGTTCGGACGGAATTCCCCGACGTCGTACCACTTGATAACGGGATTAATTGTCGTCGGTCTTGTCAACGGACGAAGCGGACGCCTAGGACGCCTTCGCCGCAGCGGACGAAGCCGCAGCTGAGGCGGCTGCCGAGGAGGCCGCAGCGGACGAAGCGGCGGCCGACGATGCCGCAGCCGCCGACGCCGCGGCCGAGGACGCCGCCGCCGAGGACGCCGACGCGGACGGGTTGGCCGCCGCGGACGACTCGCTGGGCTCCGCCGTCGGTTTCGGTTCGGACGACGACTCGCTGGGCTCCGGCGTGGGCGACGAGGACGACGGCGGTGGGTTGGTCGTCTTCGACGGGCTGGGCGACGACGGCGGGTTGGTCGTCTTCGACGGGCTGGGCGAGGCCGGCGGGTTGGTCGTCTTCGACGGGCTCGGCGAGGCCGGCGGCGACGTCGTCTTGGAGGAGGACGGGGACGGCTTCGCCGTGGTCGGCGAGGTGGCCGGTTCGTCCGGGTCGGGCGAGCCGAGCACCGGGTTGTCCGCGACGCCCTCGACCGAGCCGAACACCCGGGTCGCCTGGAAGAGGCGGGACCAGCGGACCGGCGTGAGCCGGACGTTGAGGCCGGTGCGCGGGGCCTCGACCATCATGCCGTCACCCGCGTACATCGCGACGTGGTGGATGCCCGTCCAACTGCTGGAGGAGCTGAAGAAGAGAAGGTCACCGGGGAGCAGCGAGTAACGGTCGACCACCTTGTTGCGGGTCTGGTAGTACTGGTCGCGGGAGACGCGGACCAGTGGGAACCCGACGCCGCGATACGCCGCATACATCAGCCCGGAGCAGTCGAACTCGTCCGGGCCCTCCTCGGACCAGACATACGGGTCGCCGCGCTGGGCCAACGCGTACTGAAGAGCCTGGAGTGCCCGCGGGTCGGCGCTGCGCCCGGCCGTCTCGCCGGCGAGGTATCCGGTGCTGAGCTGCTGGTCGGCCGCGCTGGCACTGGTCTCGGCGGCGGTCAGCTCACCGGCGTGGGTGGTCTCGTATTTCTGGAGATCGGCCTGCTTGGTGGTGATCTGGGTGTTGAGCGTCGTCCACTGCGCGGACAGGTCGGCGTGCAGGCCGGTGGCGGTGACCTGGTCGGCGAGCGCCACCTGGAGGGTGTCCCGGGCGGCCGAGAGACGGCGGGCGGCCGCCTCGTCGGAGAGGCCGTCACCGCGCTGGACGCGGGCCAGGGTGTCCAGGTCGAGCAGGCCGGAGTCGAGGGCGCCGGGCGGCAGCGCGGCGGCGGCCTGGACGGCGGCCGAGGCGGCTGCCGCGGCGTCGGCCTGAGCCTGCCGCAGCGCCTCCTGCGCCTGGGTGACCTTCTGACTGGCGGTGGTCACCTGGGTCTGGGCCAGGTCGCGGTCCTGTCCGATGCGGATGAGCTGGTCACCGAGGACGCTGATCTCGGCGCGGCGTTTCTCGGCCTCCTGGACGACCGGGTTGGTCGACGTGCTGACGGGGCTGACCGTGCTGGTCGTGCTGCTGGACTGGCCGGGAAGCGTGAGCGTGCCGAGCGGTAGCGGGCGGGAGCCGACGTTGGGCACCGAGGTGATGGTGCCGTTGTTGTCCGGGGCGCTGGGGGCGGCCATCGCGGGGATGGGCTGGAACATGGTGGCGATGGCCGCGGCGACCGCCGCCGAGTACGCGATCGGCCGAAGCCATGGGTGTGCAAAGCTCGTCGGCTTGGTCGACCTGGTCGATCTGTGCCGGTATGCCTTGGACATGAGCTCCCCGTCCGCGAGGGCTGTGACCGTCGCTAGTAGTCCCTAAAGGTTCATACCGCAAGAGACGCACCGGTGTCGATCGAAAGAAGTTGAAAGCACGCTGAGAATCTTTCGGCTTCCTGGTGCCGCGGGTTACCCCGGCGCACGTTGCGTGCTGGTTGTCGGAGGGTGCACGTACTCTCGACGGCGAGGTGACGGAAGGGGCGACGGCGAACATGGATGCCGGATTGAAGCGTGAGCTCGAGGCCAAGGTCTATGCGGGCGAGCGACTGACCCGTGAGGACGGCATCGCGCTCTACGCGTCGGACGATCTCGCCTGGCTCGGCCGGCTGGCGCACCACAAGCGCACCGAGATGAACGGTGAGCGGGTGATGTTCAACGTCAACCGCCATCTGAACCTGACGAACGTCTGCTCCGCCAGTTGTGCGTACTGCTCCTTCCAGCGCAAGCCGGGGGAGAAGGACGCCTACACGATGCGCATCGACGAGGCCGTCGCCAAGGCCAAGGAGATGGAGGACGAGCAGCTCACCGAGCTCCACATCGTCAACGGCCTGCACCCGGCGCTGCCCTGGCGTTACTACCCCAAGGTGCTGCGCGAGCTGAAAGCCGCTCTGCCGAACGTGAAGCTGAAGTGCTTCACCGCCACCGAGGTGCAGTGGTTCGAGAAGATCAGCGGCCTGTCGGCGAGCGAGATCCTCGACGAGCTGATGGACGCCGGCCTGGAGTCGCTGACCGGCGGCGGCGCCGAGATCTTCGACTGGGAGGTCCGGCAGCACATCGTCGACCACGCCTGCCACTGGGAGGACTGGTCGCGGATCCACCGGCTGGCCCACGAGAAGGGCATGCGGACCCCGGCGACGATGCTCTACGGCCACATCGAGGAGCCGCGGCACCGGGTCGACCACGTGCTGCGCCTGCGCGAGCTGCAGGACGAGACCGGTGGCTTCGCCGTCTTCATCCCGCTGCGTTACCAGCACGACTTCCACGACTCGGCGGACGGCAAGATCCGCAACCGGATTCAGGAACGCACCACGATGGCCGCTCCGGCCGAGTCGCTCAAGACGTTCGCCGTCTCCCGGCTGCTCTTCGACAACGTGCCGCACGTGAAGTGCTTCTGGGTCATGCACGGCCTGTCGGTCGCCCAGCTCTCGCTGAACTTCGGCGCCGACGACCTGGACGGCTCGGTCGTGGAATACAAGATCACCCACGACGCCGACTCCTACGGCACCCCCGGCACCATGCACCGCGACGACCTGCTGCACCTGATCTGGGACGCGGGCTTCCAGCCGGTCGAGCGCAACACGCGCTACGAGGTCGTCAAGGAGTATGAGGCGGCGCCGAGCCTGGCCGACCGGCGCAGCGAGCCGCAGAAGGTCTGGGCCTGACGGTGACCCGGACGAGCCCACAGAGGAGCGTGCGCGGCCTCCGGCGGGACTCCGGTGGCCGTCTGGCGACCATCGGCGATCTGCTGGGTTCCGCCATGGCCGGGTTCGTGGTCGGTCTCGTCGTGCTGCTGATCTTCGAGGGGATCATGGCGCTGACCGGCTTCGGTCAGTTCGGCGAGTCGAACGGCTGGCTGGCGGTGATCCTCCCGGTCTGGCTGTTCACCGAGGAGTTCCGGGCGGAGGGCTTCGGCGCGCACCGGGTGCTGGTCGCCGGTCTCGCCGGCGGGTTCGGTGTCGCGGCCGGGATGAGCCTGGCCGGTCTGGTCACCATGCTGGCGCCGCCCTTGGTCAGCGGCGCTGTCGGCGCCGTCACCGGTACGGTCGTGTACTGCTTGATCTGGTTCTACGGCCTCCGATGGCTCAGCCATCGGTCCGGCTGAGGGAGAGAAGACGATGAGCCCCGCCTTCAAATACACGCTCGGCCGTTTCGGACTGTTCCTGGCCGCTTTCGTTCTGCTCTGGCCGGTTCCGCTGAACCCCCTGGTCAAGGTCATGGTGGCGTTCGTGGCGTCGGCCGCCCTGTCCTTCCTGCTGCTGCGCCGTTGGCGTGACGAGATGGCCGAGCAGCTCGGTTCGGTCGCGGCCAAGCGCACCGCGGAGAAGCAGCGCCTGCGGTCGGCCCTGGCCGGCGACGAGGACGCGGCCGCAGCCGGTGACCGGGTGGCCGCCGCCGACGCTGTGAAGACCACGGACGCTGTGAAGACCACGGACGCCGTGAAGACCGCCGACCCGGTGAAGAGCCCAGAGCCGGTGCAGGAAACGGAGACGGTGCAGAAGCCCGAGCCCGACGCCAAGGCCGAAACCGAGCCCGATGCCAAGGCCGAGCCCGAGGCCGATGCCGATGCCGATGCCAAGACTGAGGCCAAGACCGAGATCGAAGCCGAGGCCGAAACCGAGATCGAGGCGGAACCGGTCAAGGTGGAGGCGGAGAAGGGCCGCTCGTAAGGGCGGCACATGACGTACGGGCACTGCCGACGCCCCGGAATTGGGCTAGCGTTCCCCTGACCGCGCCGCAGCGAATTCCGGTGTGAATCCGGAGCTGTCCCGCAACTGTGATCCCTCCGTTCCGTGAGGTCCTAGCCAGGTCGCCTGGGCGCCGGTCGCGATTCAGCGCTCTCGGGGAGGGGCGCCTCGCGGACGGGCGGTTCGTGTCTTCCTCCTGTCGGCGAAGCACCACGTCGCCCGGCCGACAGGAGGATTCGTGAAACGTCTGCTGACTTCGGTGGTCACGGCCGCCGCACTGCTGCTCACCGGTTGTGGCGGGGACGGAGGAGGCGGCACCCCGGCCGCGGACCGGTCGGGCGCCGCGGCGGCGTACCCGGTGACGGTGGGGGGTGTGACCCTCACCGCCCAGCCGGAGAAGGTGGTCTCGCTCAGTCCGACCGCCACCGAGATGCTCTTCGCGATCGGTGCCGGACCGCAGGTGACGGCGGTCGACGATCAGTCGAACTTCCCGCCGGAGGCGCCGCGGTCCGATCTGTCCGGTTACAAGCCGAACGCCGAGGCGATCGCGGCGACGGACCCGGACCTGGTGGTGATCGCCAACGACAGCGACAACATCGTCGCGCAGCTGGGCAGGCTGGCGATCCCGGTGCATCTGGTTCCGGCGGCTGCGTCGCTCGACGACACCTACCGGGAGATCCGGGAGTTGGGTGCGCTGACCGGCCACACCGCGGACGCGGAGAAGGTGACCGGGGAGATGGCCACCCGGATCGACGAGATCGTGGCGTCGGTGCCGGCCCGGAGCAGGCCGTTGAGCTACTACTACGAGATCAGCGCCGATTTCTACTCGGCGACGTCGAAGACCTTCATCGGCTCGGTTTTCAGCCGGTTCGGGATGACCAATGTGGCCGATGCCGCCGATCCGGACGGCACCAGCGGCGGCTATCCGCAGCTGTCGCAGGAGGCCCTGGTGAAGGCGAACCCGGACACCGTCTTCCTGGCCGACACCAAGTGCTGTCAGCAGTCCGCCGCGACGGTGGCGGCCCGGCCCGGCTGGTCGTCGATCGCCGCGGTCAGGAACGGTCAGATCCACGCCCTCGACGACGACATCGCCTCGCGGTGGGGGCCCCGCACGGTCGATCTGGTCCAGGCGGTCGCCGACGCGGTGCGCAAGGCCCCCGCGTGATCTCGCCGGCCGGTCGTGGCCAGGCCGGCCGTGATCCGGGCAGTCGCCAACCGGCCGACCGTGATCCGGGCAGTCGCCAACCGGCCGGCCGTAAACCGGGCAATCGTAAACCGGCCGGCCTGCGACCGGTCTGGCTCGCCGCCGCCGTGCTGTCCCTGCTGGCAGTGGTGATCGCGGGACTAGCCCTGGGCTCGGTCCGGCTGCCGCCCGCCGGCGTCGCCGTGGAACTGCTGGACCTGCTTCCCGGCGTACACCTGAACAGTGGTCTCAGTGAGCGTGAGGCGGCGATCCTGACCGAGCTCCGCCTGCCGCGCGTGGTGCTGGGGCTGCTGGTCGGCGCGATGCTGGCGCTGGCCGGTGCGGCCTACCAGGGCGCTTTTCGCAATCCGCTCGCCGATCCGCACCTGCTCGGAGTGGCCGCGGGCGCCGGCCTCGGGGTGACCGCGATGATCGTGCTGGGTGCGGAGGCGACGGCGCAGGGCGCGGTGCCGGCGGCGGCCTTCGCCGGTGCACTGTGCGCGGTGGCGCTGACCTGGCTGCTCGGTGCGGCCGGGGGACGGGACCGGTCGCCGGCCGCGTTGATCCTGGCCGGGGTGGCGGTGTCGTCGTTCCTGTCCGCGGTGCAGACCTACCTGCTGCAGCGGCACGTCGACTCGCTGCAGCAGGTGTACTCGTGGCTGCTCGGCCGGCTCGGCACCGCGGGCTGGCGGGACGTGCTCGTGGTGCTGCCCTACGCGCTGGTCACCGCGGTGATCGTGCTGTCCCGCCGCCGCGAGCTGGACGTGCTGACCGTCGGCGACGCGGAGGCGAGGAGTCTGGGACTGCACCCGCAGCGCAGCCGCTATCTGCTGATCATCGCGGCGTCACTGGGCACCGCGGCGGCCGTCTCGGTGTCCGGTCTGATCGGCTTCGTCGGGATCATCGTGCCGCACACCATCCGGCTGCTGACCGGTCCCAGTTACCGCTCGCTGCTGCCGCTGTCGTTGCTGTTCGGGGCGGCGTTCCTGGTCCTGACCGACCTGCTGGCCCGGACCGCGGGCGGGGCGGCGGAGATCCCGATCGGGGTGGTGACCGCGTTTCTGGGTGCGCCGTTCTTCATCCTGGTGCTGCGCACCAGCCGAGCGGTGCAGACATGATCAAAACCGAGGCGCTGACGGTACGCCTGGACGGCACCCCCGTGGTCCAGGACGTGGATCTCGACGTCGCCGAGGGCGAATGGGTGACCGTGATCGGACCGAACGGCGCGGGCAAGTCCACGGCGTTACGGGCGATCGGCGGGCTCCTGCCGTTCTCCGGCACGGTCCGGCTGAACGGTGTGCCGGTGGACCGGATGTACCGGCGGGACCGGGCCCGCGCCGTCGCCACGGTCGTCCAGTCGCCGGTGGTGCCGCCCGGGATGCTGGTCTTCGACTATGTGCTGCTGGGGCGTACCCCCTATATCGCCCCGCTGGGCCGTGAGTCGGAGGCCGACCTGGCCGTCGCCGACGAGGTCCTCGCCGCGCTCGACCTGGCACCGTTCGCCGGGCGGCGGCTGGAGACCCTGTCCGGCGGGGAACGCCAGCGCGTCTTCCTGGCCCGTGCCCTGGCCCAGGGTGCCGGGATCCTGCTGCTGGACGAGCCGACCAGTGCCCTGGACATCGGCCACCAGCAGGAGGTTCTGGAACTCGTCGACCGGCTGCGCACCGAGCGGGGCCTGACCGTGCTGGCGACCATGCACGACCTGACCACCGCCGGCGAGTACGCCGACCGCATGCTCCTGCTGGCAGCCGGCCGTGTGGTGGCCGCGGGCCGTCCCGCCCAGGTGCTGACCGAGGAGATCCTGGCCGAGCACTATCGGGTCAAGGTTCGGGTGATCGCCGGCGACCACGGCCCGCTGGTACTCCCGATTCGCACCTGATCGGCAACCGTTTCGCACTTGTCCCGGGCGGAAACCGCCCGACTCGGAGGGTATGACCGACGAGATGGTGGTCCAGCTCGCGCTCCAGTCCATGAACATCGCGGCGAAGATGGCGGCGCCCGTCCTGCTGACCGCCCTCGGCGTGGGCTTCGTGATCTCGCTGTTCCAGTCGGTCACGCAGATCCAGGAGGCGACCCTCTCGTTCGTCCCCAAGGCGATCGCGATCGGCGCGGTGCTGCTGTTCGCCGGCAACTGGATGCTGCACGAGATGATGACCTTCACCGAGCAGATGTTCGACAAGATCCCGTCGCTGCTGAGCTGACGTCCTACTTGGCCAGTATGGCGAAGGTGCCGCCCTGCGGGTCCTCGATCACCGCGTACCGGCCGACCGCGATCGTGGTCGGCGGGTGGAGCACGTGGCCGCCGAGGGCGGAGGCGTGTTCGGCCGCCGCGTCGCAGTCGCCGACCGCGAAGTAGACCAGCCAGTGCGGTGGCATGTCGTCCGGCCAGGCGCTGCCGATCATCAGCTGCATGCCGGCCACCTGAATGTGGTTGCGTTCGCAGATCACGTAGGGCAGGCCGCCGACGTGGGTGTCCTGGAACGTCCAGCCGAACACCGCGCCGTAGAACGCCTTCGCGCCCTCCAGGTCCCGGGTGTTCAGCTCGTTCCAGGTCAGCGCGCCGGGCAGGTCGAACACCTCGGCCCCGCGCATCATCCCGGCCTCCCAGACGCTGAACGGCGCGCCGGCCGGGTCCAGGAACGCGCCCATGCGTCCCTGATCCACCACGTCGAACGGGGCGACCAGCACCTTGCCGGTGCTGGCCTCGACCCGGGCGGCGACCGTGTCGGCGTCGGCCGCCGCGAAATAGGTGCTCCAGGCGGTCTGCTGGCCCTCGCCGAAGAGTGGGCCGGCGCCGGCCACCGGCAGGCCGTTGAGCCGGAAGGTGGTGTAACCCCCGAACTCGTCGCCGGACACGTCGGCGGTCCAGCCGAACAACGCGGTGTAGAAACGGGCCGCGTCACCGAGGTCGGCGGTGGCCAGATCCACCCAGTTGGGAACTCCAGGCGTCGGATGGCTCATGCGTGGCATCGTCGCATTTACATGCCACCACCCGGATAAAAGTGTCAGAGTTCTAGCCGAACCGGCGACCTTCGTCACGGCGGTACGCCCAGAGGGCGATCAGACCGAACAGGACCGTCCAGCCGACCAGGCTCAGCGCGGAACCCAGGTCCGGGCGGTACTCGCCGACCGTCGCCCACATCAGCCGCACCGCGCCGCCGGTCGGCAGGTAGGGGGCGATGACCTCGACGAACTTCGGCGCGCCGCCGGGCGGGGCCATCAGACCGCCGCCGAACGCCAACGGCAGGAACAGCACCTGGGCCACCACGATCGCGGCCTTCTGCGGCAGCCAGTAGCCGATCGCCAGCCCCATCAGGATGAACGGCACCGAGATGACCGCGGTGACCAGGATCGCGAGCAGGAACGTCAGCGGGGCGATGGAGGCCTCGGTGAAGAGCGCGGCGATCAGCACCACCGGTGCCAGCGCGATCGCCATCATCACCAGGCCGGACAGCAGGCGGCCGGTGAACCGGGGTGCGGCGCCGGCGGGCAGGGTCCGCACGTAGGGGTCCCACGGCTGGGCGCGGTCCTCGGAGACACCGATGCCGTACTGGAAGAGGTTGGTGCTCATCACCGCGAAGGTGATCATCGACGCGGTCGCGTAGGTGGCGGCCACCGGGTCGTGCCGGGTGAACGGGACGACGAAGGCCAGCATCGACGCGGCCGGCCAGAACGCGCTGCCGATCACCGCGATCGGGATCCGGAACACTTCGAGGAGCTGGAAACGGGCGTGGGTCAGGGCGAGCATCAGTCTCTCCCGGCGGTCAGGGCCAGGAAGGCCTCTTCCAGCGAGGTCGGACGGACCTCCAGGTCGTGGAATGTGACGTCCTTCGCCACCAGGTCCCGGACCAGCTGGTCGGCATCCGGGGTGTAGAGGTGCCGACGATTCCCGGCAAGCTCCGTGCGCACCAGATTTTCAAGATCCGGCAGGGGTACGTCCGAAGTCAGGCTGACCCGGCGCATCCCGACCAGTCCGCGAACCGACTCGACGCTGTCGTCCGCGAGGACGCGGCCCTGGGCGAGCACCACCACCCGCCGGGCCAGCGCCTCGATCTCCTCCAGGTAGTGGCTGGTCAGCACGACCGTGCCACCCTCGGCGTGGAACTCGCGGACGCCCGCCCAGAGTGAGTGCCGCGCCTCCACGTCCAGACCGGTCGTCGGCTCGTCCAGGAAGACGATCTCCGGTCGCCCGGCGAACGCGAGCGCCACCGCGAGGCGGCGTTTCTGCCCGCCGGAGAGCCCGCCGGTCTGCCGCCGGATCAGGTCGGTCAGCCCGAAGCGGTCCAGCAGCACGTTGCGGGGGAGGGGGTCGGGGAAGTGGGCGCGTACAAAATCGACCACCTCACCCACCCGCAGCCCCGCCGGAAGCCCGGTCTCCTGCGGGGTGACGCCGAGCCGGCGACGACTGGCCGGGTCGCGCGGGTCCCCACCGCACAGCAGGGCCCGCCCGGAGGTCGGCCGCCGGGTGCCGGTCAGCAGGCTGACCAGGGTGCTCTTGCCGGCGCCGTTCGGGCCGAGCAGCCCGACCAGCTCGCCGGCCCGTACCTCGAGGTCGACCTCGTCGAGGGCGAGGGTGTCGCCGTAGCGCCGGGTCAGGCGCTCGGCGCTTGCATGGATCATGGCTCCTCCGGAGGGGTGATCAGCGTGCGCAGGGCGGTGACGTAGTCCTCGAAGGCGCGGCGTCCGCGCCGGGTGAGATGGATCAGGGTGGCCGGGGTGCGCCCGTGATGCGTCTTGGTGACCTCCACGTATCCGGCCTCCTCGAGTTTTCGCAGGTGAACCGAGAGGTTTCCGGCCGTCATCCGGAGGATCTCCTGCAGCCGGGGGAAGGCGATCCGGTCCTCGGTGTTGAGTTTGGAGAGTGCCGAGATCACCCGGAGCCGGGCCTGTGCGTGGATGACGGGGTCGAGATCGGGAAGGGTTTCGTCGCTCATCGCAGCCGGAGCCACCCGATCAGCCCGGCGACCAGCAGGCCGCCGCCACCGGCGATCGAGATGATCAGTGCGTGCCATCCGGGTCCGGCCAGGACGCCGATCACGTTGACGCCGCTGATCCACGCGCCGAGCGTGAACATGTTGGTGTCGTTGAAGATCGCGGCGCCGGCCATGAAGATCGCGCCGACCAGCGCGACCATGCCGCCGCCCCAGAGGATGCCGATGTAGAGCTCGGGCACCACGGCGCTGAGACGGGCGAAGACGATGGACATCCCGGCGAAGCCGGCGGACCACGCGAAGCCGTACATCGTGCCCTGCCGTGCGGTGGGCCCGGAGACCTGCCGCGACGACCGGGTGCCGACCACGGCGCTGGTGGCGCCGGCCGCCGCGATCAGCGTGACGAACACGGCGGACGGCAGCCAGCCGGGCATGTCGACGAGGATCCGGCCGTCCGGCCCGAAGCGCAGGAAGAACAGCATCGAACCGATCAGCCAGGTCACGCCCCACGGCCAGAACATCAGGCGCGGGTCGGGGGTGAGCTCGCGCTCGAGATTGGCCTGCTCCGCCTCGATCAGGCGCAGCGCCTCGGCGGGGTCCTCGAAGGACTGGTCGTCCTCGGTCGATGTCATGCCAACTACTTTACGGCACAAAGTCAAAGAAGTTTGTATCGCAAACCTGACTAGTCTGAGCCGCATGATGATCTTGCGTGCCGCGCGGGCCGCCGAACTCCCCGCGATTCTGGCGTTCTGGCAGGTGGCGGCCGAGAACGACAGCCGGCCGGCGGACACCTCCGCCGCGATCGAGGCCCTGCACCGCCGCGACCCCGGCGCGCTGATCGTCGCGGTCGACAGCGACGAGATCATCGGCACGGTCATCGCCGGATGGGACGGTTGGCGCTGCCACCTCTACCGCCTGGCGGTCGCCCCCTCACGGCGCCGCGAGGGCATCGGCGGCAGGCTGATTGCCGCGGCCGAAGACCGATTCAGATCCTTCGGGGGTACGCGCAGCGACGCCATGGTCCTGGACGCCAACCAGCGCGCCCACGGGATCTGGGCGGCGCACGGCTACAGCCCACAGCCTGAATGGTCCCGCTGGGTGAAGGCGCTCCCCGCGCCGGAAACGCCCCGCTGACCGTGGTTATCCACAGCCTGCGGGACAGGCTGTGGATAACCCGGATGAGCGGTGGTGGCCTAGCTCTCCAGCGCGGCGATCGCGGTCCGCACCTGGGCGATCGGATCCGGGCCCAGCGGCCGCAGCACGATCGTGCTGACGTGCGCATCGGCGAGCTGTCGCACCTTCGCCGGCAGCTCGCCGACCGCCCCGATCAGCGAGAACAACTCCTCCGGCTGCTTGCCCAGCCACGCCGCCTGACCGGCCACCAGCTCGCCGGTGTACTTCTCGATCCGCGACGCGTCGTCGTCCACATAGAGGTACGTGAACACGATCAGCTGGTGGTCGTCGCCGGCGCCACCCCGGCGGATGTGCTCCAGGGACGCGGCCAGCTCGGCCGGCCCGTTGCCCTCGGCGATGATCGTGCCGTCGGCGATCCGTCCGGAGAGCTCCAGCGAACGCGGCTTCACCACACCGGTCACGATGGGCGGCTGCACGGTCGGCGGATGCACCAGGCGTACCCCGTCGATGTGCACCTCGCGGCCGTCGAGAATGACCTCGTCCCCGCGGAGCAGGCCGCGGACCGCCAGGACCGTCTCCTCCAGCATCGCCAGCTTCGATTTCGCCTCGACACCGACCTGACGCATCCACTCCGGCACACCATGACCGATCCCGGCCACGATCCGGCCGGGGTGGACCCGGGCCAGATTGGCGATCTCCATGGCGAACAGGGCCGGATTGCGCAGCGGCGCCGGGGCGATACCGATGCCGACAGTGATCCGGCTGGTGGCGGCCAGGGCCAGGGCGGCCGAGCTGATACCGCCGGTCCAGCCCAGATCCTCCACCAGCCACAACTCGTCGGCGCCGGCCTCCTCCACGGCGGCGGCGAAGGCGGGCAGGTCCTCGGGGGCACGGTCGCGGTCGAAAATCACTCCGATACGGGGCATCATGCGAGCCTAAGCGGATCCGGCAAAGGCTTCGAGTGCATGACCGAAAGCCGCGTCACCGCACGGGTGAGGACGACGTACAGCCGGTGCAGGCCCTTCGGCTCGGCGGCCACGATGTCCGCGGGCTCGTGGACGACGACATGGTCGTACTCCAGACCCTTGACCATGGTCGCGGGCACCACCATGACGCGCGCCGCGGTCTCGACCTCATCGGGCGTCGCGTGCTCGATCCCGGCGGCGGTGAGCTCCGCGCGCAGACGGTCGACCGCGTCGTCCGCGGCGATCACCGCCACCGAACCCTCGTGCCCCAGCGCGGCGGTCACCTCGTCGATCGTCCGGGCGTCCAGATCGGCGGGATCCGGCACCTCGACCACGTCGAGATCACCGTCGCGGCGCAGCGAGACGGCCTCCGGAACGTTCACCCCGAGTGCCGGCAACAGGCGATTGGCGAGAGCGACGACCTTCTCGGGTACGCGGAAACCGACGGTCAACGGCACCACCGGCGCATCCGGCTTACCCAGGTGGACCAGGATGTCCCGCCAGTCGGTGGCGGCCCACGGGGCGGTGCCCTGCGCCAGGTCCCCGAGCAGCGTGATCGACCCGTGCTCGCTGCGCCGGGCGATCACCCGGGCCTGCATGGGCGACAGGTCCTGCGCCTCGTCGACGACCACGTGACCGAAACTGTTCTCCCGCTCGAGCAGCCCGGCGGCCTCGTCGACGAGCAGCAGGTCACCGGTGCTGAACTTCGCCGACTTGACCGTCCTGGGCGGCTTGACCCAGCGGATCGTCTCCTGCTCCTCCGCGGTCAGCAGGTCACCGGCGATCGACGGATCGGTGAGCAGCGACACCACCAGCGACTCCGGGGTGACGGCCGGCCAGCTGGCCTCGAGGAACTCCGCCACCGGCTTGATCCTGCTCATCCTGCGCAGCCACGGTTCGCCGGGCGAGTTGCCGGTGCGGTACTCCGACTGGCGCTGCAACAGGCCCACCACACGGGCGCGGACCCGCTCGCGGCCGACGGCGTAGGGCAGGCCTTCCCGGCGGGCCTCGTCGACGATCCGCCGTAGCGGCTCCACGTCGATCCGCCACCGGTACGAACCGTCGGACACCATGATCGGCTCGACGGGTCTGGCCAGCCGCCCCCACAGTGCCTGGTGGAGCACCTTCGCCATGCGTACGTCATGTTTGAGGGCAGCGACCTCGGGCGGGTCGACCACCTTGACCGGCGCCCGGCCGATCAGATCCTCCAGCGTGGACTGCTGCACCTCGACCTCGCCGAGGGTCGGCAGGACCGCGGAGATGTAGGAGAGGAACGCGCCGTTCGGCCCGACGATCAGCACCCCGGACCGTCGCAGCCGTTCTCGGTGCAGGTAGAGCAGGAAGGCGGCCCGGTGCAGGCCGACCGCGGTCTTGCCGGTGCCGGGGGCGCCCTGGACGCAGATCGAGTCGCTCAGCTCGGCCCGGACCAGCTCGTCCTGTTCCGGCTGGATGGTGGCGACGATGTCGCGCATCGGTCCGACACGCGGCCGTTCGATCTCGGCGGTCAGGATGCGGCTGCTGGTGCCGAGTTCCTCACCCCGGTCCAGGTGCTCGTCCTCGAAGCTGGTCAGTTCCCCTTTGACGAACCCGAATCGGCGCCGCGTGCTCACCCCCTGCGGGTCACGGACGCTGGCCCGGTAGAACGACCGCGACAGCGGCGCCCGCCAGTCCAGCACCATCGGTTCCCCGGCGTCGTCGGTGACGTGCCGGCGCCCCACGTGGTACGCGCTCTCGTCGATGTCGAGCCGTCCGAAGAACAGTGGCGTGTCCGGGTCGTCGGCGAGTTCCTTGACCCGGCGGGCCATGTGCCGGCCGAGCTGTTCGGCGGTGTACGCGTCCCCGGCCACCTTGTCACCGGTGGAGAAGAGTGACTGTGCGCGGTCCCGCATCCGCCGCAGCGCGTCCCGCGACTCGGTCAGGTGGGTGCGTTCGGTGCTGAGTTCGAGGTCCAGGTCAGAATCGGGCACAAAGCACCCCAGAAGTATCAGATCCGGAGCTTCCGCGTTTCCCCAAGGCGTGTCGGCCGCCGAGTGGCGCGGAGACGCCCGCTGCGGTGCATGCTCACCACGGCCGTCAAGCGACCAGTCAGCCTAGTCACCTCTCATCCCTCCTTCCACCGTTTTTCAGTCCACAGGATGGCGTTTCCCGTCTAGCCATCGACACCTGCGAGTGCTTTTCCTTGCCTGCGGACTGTCTGCTCTGCGTTGAATGGCGCGCACAGAAGCGGATGAGCTGCCGCTTCCGGGTGACGTCGTATCTCGAAGTTAATAATTTTGTTAACCTGAGCGGAGCATGGCGAGTTGGACTGCTGGGAGATCTTCCTGACCGACGAGGTCGCGGAGTTCTTAGACGGATTGAACGATCACGACGAGGCCAGTCACTGGCTCGTCAACCAGGCGATCCTGGTTCTCGAACGAAACGGTCCCGGTCAGGGGCGTCCATTGGTGGACAGACTTACGGGTTCCAACATTTCCAATCTGAAAGAGTTGAGGCCGCCGTCGGCGGGGCGGACGGAGGTCAGGATCCTGTTCGTCTTCGACCCGTGGAGGTCTGCGGTGTTGTTGGTGGCAGGGGATAAATCCGGGCAGTGGAGCCGGTGGTACCGCAAGGCGATACCGGAGGCGGAACGGCGGTACGCCGTCTACCTGGAAGAGCGGCGGAAGGGGATGCGTGATGGGTTTTAAGCGGTGGCGGGATACCGATCACCTGGCTCGGGCGATCGAGGGTGCCGGCGGGCCGGAGGCCTTCGAGCAGGGCGTCAAGCAGATGCTCGACGAAGCGCGCGGATGGCGGCTGGCGGAGATGCGTAAGCGGCGTGGGATGACGCAGGAGCAGGTGGCGGCCCAGATGGGTGTCTCGGTGGCACGGGTCTCGCAGATCGAGTCCGGCTCGGTCTCCACTCAGGATGTGCTGGCGCGTTACGTCGCCGCGCTCGGCGGGACGCTGGTGCTGGTGGCGGATTTCGGGGACGAGCAGCTCAAGGTGGCCTGAGCGGTCGGCTCGCCGGCACCTGACCGAGAATGGGGGCATGGCTGAGCAGGGGAGTGGGCGGTCGAATGTCTGGGTCACCGATGCGCGGACCATGCGAGCCCTCGCGCACCCCGTCCGGGTCGAGATCGTCGATCACCTGATCGCCTCGGGGGCGACGATGTCCGCGACCGAGTGTGCCGAGCTTGTCGGGCTGTCGCCGAGTGCGGCCAGCTACCACCTTCGTGAGCTGGCCAAGTATGGGCTGGTCGAGCACGCGCCGGGGCGCGGGGACGGGCGCGAGCGGCTGTGGCGCGGTGTCGGCAACAGTCTGTACATCGCCGGCGACACCGATCAGCCGGAGTCGGTCGCGGCGGAGCGGGCGCTGATCGACCTCAACCTGTCGCGGAACAACGCGCGGATCACCGCCTACGTGGAGCAGCAGTCGGAGGAGCCGAAGGAGTGGCGGGACGCCGCCGGCATCCAGGCCCATCAGCTGCTGCTCACTGCCGAGGAGCTTCAGGAGATCACCGAGCAGGTGCGGGCGGTGCTCGAGCCCTATCGGGTACGCGAACGGCAGGCCGAGGCGCCGGAGGGGGCGCGGGCGGTCTTCGCGTACTTCGCGGCGGTCCCCAAGGTGTAGCCGGGCCTTGCGTTCCGCAGATGTGAAGGATTATTTTCGAAGCATGTCCTTCACATCTGCGGATCCCGCGTGCACGGAAACCCCGCAGACCTCCCGCTGGCCGGACGTCTACCTGGTTGCGGGCGGCCGGGCGATCACGGTCTGCGGCGACTTCCTGGCGGCGACCACCCTCGCCCTCGTGCTGCAGGAGTCCGGGCACGGCGGCCTGGCCGTCTCCGGCCTGATGCTCGCGGCCGGCCTTCCGCTGGCCGTGCTCGCGCCGCTGGCCGGACGGCTGGTGGACCGGGCGGACAGCCGTACCCTGCTGATCCTGATGGGTCTCGCCCAGGCCGCGGTGAGCCTGGTCCTGGCCTTCACCACCCACCCGGTCCTGATCATCGTGCTGGTGGCGCTGCTGGCCTGCGGGCTGACCGTCACCCAGCCGACGCTGCAGGCGCTGGTGCCGCGCATGGTCACCCCGGACGACCTGGCCCGGGCCAGCGGCATCATCCAGACGTCCGGGCAGATCGGCATGCTGATCGCCCCGGCGCTGGCCGGGATCCTGGTCGGCCTGACCGGTCCGCGGGTGCCGCTGCTGATCGACGCGGCCAGCTACCTCGCACTGATCGCCATCGGTCTGCTGCTGCGCACCCGGCGGAGCCGTCCGGAGCGGGCGGCGACCGGTGGTGTCGTCGCCTTCCGCCTCTGGGACGATCGGGTGCTCACCGCGATCACCGTCGCCGTCGCGGCCGTCGTCGCCGGGGTGGGCGCGATCAACGTGTTCGACGTGTTCTTCATCCGCGAGACGCTCGGCGCGTCGAGCATCGTCTACGGGTTCGTCGCCGCCTCCTGGACGGTCGGCATGGTGGCCGGCAGCCTGGCCGTGGGCCGTTTCGCGCCGCACCGGTTCACCGGCCGGATGGTGCTCGCCATGCTCGCGCTCTGCTGCGTGGCTGTCGTCGCCGGTTCGGCGGTCGGCAGCGCGGGCTGGCTGATCCCGTTGTGGGTGCTCGGCGGCTTCGGCAACGGCATCGTCAACGTCTGCTGCTCGATGCTGATCGCGGCCCGGGTGCCGTCCGCCGCCCACGGCCGGGCCTTCTCGGTCTTCAGCGCGACGATCCAGACGGCGGGCATGGCCGGCCTGTTCGCGGCGGGCCCCCTGGTCGAGGCCTTCGACCCCCGCCTGCTGGTCGCCGCAGCCGGCCTCGCGGGCCTCGTCGCGGCCGCAGCCTGCCTGCCCCTGGTGCGACATTCACCACCCCCCAACGCTCCCCACGCGCGCTCCTGATCGAGGCGGGGATAGCGTCGGGGGATGAGCGACAGCGTTCGTCGGCCGCGGGTCGGGCACATCCAGTTTCTCAACTGTCTTCCGATCTACTGGGGTTTGATGCGCTCGGGCGCTCTGCTCGACGTCGACCTGCACAAGGACACGCCGGACCGGCTCAGTGCGGCCTTGGTCGCCGGGGATCTGGACATCGGGCCGATCACGCTCGTCGAATATCTGCGGCATGCCGACGAGTTGTTGCTGCTGCCGGATCTGGCGGTGGGCAGTGACGGTCCGGTGCTGTCGGTCAACCTGGTGTCGACGCGGCCGCCGGAGGAGCTGGACGGGCGCCCGGTGGCGCTCGGTTCCACGTCGCGGACCGGGGTGCTGCTGGCGCAGCTGCTGCTGGCCGAGCGGTACGGGGTCGAGCCGGAGTATTTCCGGTGCCCGCCGGATCTGACCGCGATGCTGCTGGAGGCGGACGCCGGTGTGCTGATCGGCGACCCGGCTCTGCGGGCCATGTACGAGGCCCCCGAGCAGGGGTTGCAGGTGATCGACCTGGCGGAGGCGTGGAAGGAGTGGACCGGCCTGCCGATGGTGTTCGCGGTGTGGGCGGTCCGTAAGGACTTCGCGGCTGCGCATCCGGGCCGGGTCAAGGACGTGCACGAGGCGTTCCAGCGGTCGAAGGAGTTGTGTCTCGGCGAGCTGGACGAGGTCGCCGAGGCGGCGGCCCGCTGGGAGCCGTTCGACGCGGCGACGCTGGCGAACTATTTCCGGGTGCTCGACTTCTCGCTCGGGGAGCGGCAGGTCGCCGGGGTCCGGGAGTTCGCCCATCGTGCGGCGCTTCGCGGCGAGGTGCCGGCTCTGTCCGCTGATGGTCCCGCATTTGCCGATGTGTAAAACCGCAGGTTGATCTCTTCCTGTGAGAGAGCTTAATATCCTCGGACTTACCGGTCGTCAATACGCGACCGTATCGTCCGAAAAACGGGGATCATGCGACTGCGCGCTCTGTTCAGCCGTCTCGCTCTGCCTGTCGTGGCATCCGGTCTGGCCGTCACCGGCCTGACCCTGCCCGCGCAGGCAGAGGAACCGTCCGAGCTGGAACTTCCCTACGCCGCCCTGCTCACGCCGGAAACGGTCACCGTGATCAACGGGCAGTCCAAGACCGTCAAGGTCGAGGTGTACAACGTCAGCTCGGTGGCCGCGAAGAACGTCGTCGTGACGTTCGGCGCCGCGGGCAAACCGGTGGACGCGGACCTCGGGTTCACGCCGCCGGAGGGCTGCTCGGCCACCTCCTGCACGATCGACAACCTGAAGGTGAACGGCCGCCGCACCCTCAGCTTCACGCTGAAGCCGTCCGGCGCCGAGGGCGCTCCGGTGGCCGCGTTGCCGATCGCGGTCTCGGTCGGTGGCAACCTGACCGACGAGGTCGAGATGGGTGTCGTGCGGACCGCCAAGGGCGGCGTGGACATCGAGGTCGACGCGATCAAGGACATCACCCTCGGACGCGGTAGGACCGCCGACGTTCCGGTGATCGTCCGCAACACCGGTGACAAGCCGGTCAAGGCCCTCGGCCTGGTCGTCTACTCGGTGGAGGGTGTGGAACCGGTCCTCAAGTACCGCAACTGCATGCGGGACGAGGAGTTCGGCGCGTACGTCTGTGTCGTCAACGAGCCGCTGGAGGCGGGCGGCGTCTTCACCCTGCCGTCGGCGACGCCGCTGAGGGTCGCGGTCGGCAAGGACACCCCGGGACCGTTCGAGTACCCGGTGTACGTCGCCGCGGTCGGTCTCACCGACGAGTTCGTCTTCGACTTCGCGAAGGACACCGCGAACGCGGCCGGTGCGGAGCTGAAGCTGGAGGCGGCCGCCTCGTCCTTCGATGACCTGGACGATCTTCCGGCCGACGTCGAGGACCTGAACCCGGACGACAACACGGCCTTCTTCGCGGTGTCGGTGCCGAAGTCGTCGGCGGACAGCGCGGCGATCGGCGGCGTCTTCGCGGGCGCGCCGGGCGAGAGCCGGAAGGTCAAGGTGGGCGTGGTCAACAACGGGCCGACCGCGACCCTGCCACTGTCCATGGACATGCTGCAGTACGTGCGGGTCACGGTGCCGGACGGGGTGGACCTGACGGCTGTCGACGAGCGGTGCCTGCCGGGTACGTCACCGGAGAACATCGACGTGGACGTGGACCTGACGACCGGCGTGATCGAGGCGCGGGACTTCGTCTGCCTGGTCCTGGATTCGCTCACCCCGGACAAGAAGGTGCTGTTCACCTTCGAGGGCGACCTGAACGAGGAGGGCACCACCGCGGGCTTCGTCAAGGTCAACGGTGGTCCGCAGGACTCGAAGCACGGCAACGACAAGGCCGCGCTGACCGTGAAGCTGAACGCGGGCGGCAGCGGCGGCGGTGGCCTCCCGGTCACCGGTGCGAACGCCGGCGCGGTCGCCGGCGGTGGCGCGCTGCTGCTGGTGGCGGGCTTCCTCGCGTACCGGATGGCACGCCGCCGCAAATTCGTCACAGTGGCCGAATAACAAACGAACACAGAGAGTGCCCGGCAGCTCTGCTGCCGGGCACTCTCTGTGCAGGGATCACGTCCGCTGATCTTGGGACGCCACGCTCTTCGGCGTCCCAAGATCAGCTCCCGGGCGTGATCCCCGCCGAGCGAAGCGAGGTAAAGCCAGCACAGCTCAGCTCAGGATCTGATCGAGTGCGGCCAGGTCGGCCACGGTGAGCTGCCACGAACCGGCCGCTGCGTTGGCCTGGACCTGCTCGGCTGTGGTCGCCCCGGCGATCACGCTGGTCACCGCCGGGCGGGCGGCCAGCCCGGCGATCGCCACGTCGAGCAGGCTGTGCCCGCGGTCCCGGCCGAACGCGGTGAGCGCCTCGATGGTGTCCCAGTCGGCGCCGTCGAGCCAGCGCTGGTAGCGGTCCAGCGAGAGCCGGGTACCGGCCGCCGGGCGTTCGCCCCGGCGGTACTTTCCGGTGAGCAGCCCGGAGTCGAGCGGGGAGAACGGCACCAGGCCCAGGCCGAACTGCTCGCAGGCCGGCACCACCTCGGTCTCCGCCCCGCGCTGCAGCAGGCTGTACTGGTTCTGCGCGCTGACGAAACGGGTGAGGCTGCCGGTGCGGGCGGTCCAGTCGGCGTCGGCGATCTGCCAGCCGGAGAAGTTCGAGTTGCCGAGGTACCGCACCTTGCCGGAGCGGACCAGGTCGTCGAGGGCGGCGAGCGTCTCCTCGATCGGGGTGGCCGGGTCGGGCTCGTGCATCTGGTAGAGGTCGATGTGATCGGTCTCCAGGCGGCGCAGCGACGCCTCGACCGCCCGCACGATGTACCTCCGGGAGCCGCGGGCGCCGAAGTCCCGCCCGTTCAGGCCCTCCATGTCCATGCCGAACTTGGTGGCCAGCACGACCTCGTCCCGGCGGCCCTTCAGGGCGTGACCGAGCAGTGCTTCGGAGCTGCCGTGCGGGGTGCCGTAGATGTCGGCGGTGTCGAACAGTGTGATGCCGGCGTCGAATGCGGCGTCGACCACCTCCCGGGTGCCGTCCTCGTCGAGTTTGCGGCCGAAGTTGTTGCAGCCGATCCCGACCACCGACACCACCAGGCCGGAGTCGCCCAGGCGGCGGTAGCTCATCTCACTCATGTGCCGACCCTATGCCGGGCCGGCCGGGCATCCGCCGCCGAATCCGAATATCACTCGATGCGATATGAGGGGCACTCTCCGGAGGAATCTTCGGGTACGCTCACTCACCGCCGCGTCCATCGTGGACTCGCCCACGATCGGTTCACGATGGACGCGGCCCACCGAGTTCGCGATAGGCCGACCGCAACGCGTCGACCAGCGGGATGTGCCGGACCCGGATCGGCGGCGGCTCCAGTGCCCGCAGCAGCAGTTCCGGCGGCGTCGATCCGCGGGCCGGGCGTTCCCGCAGCCGGCCCAGGCTGATCCCGGGGGCGTAGAAGTCGGCCAGCCGGGCGTCCAGCGGCTGCTCCTCGACGGCCAGCGGATCCGGTGTCTCGTCCGGCTCGGCGGTGCCGCGCAGGATGTCGAGCAGTTCCGCACGGTCGCGCCCGCGCCAGGCCAACACCAGGAACGGGTCGTCGTCGAACGCCTCGGCCAGCACGTACAACGCGGCCGACCCGTGTTTGCACGGCACGCCCCAGTCCGGGCAGGAACAGTCGATGTCCAGCCGTGCGGGGAACAGCGGCAGGCCAAGGTCGGCGCAGAGTTCGACGATCTCCCGGGGCATCTCGCCGGCCAGCAGCGCCGCGCGGTACAACGCCCGGGCTGCCAGCGCCTCGGTCAGCTCGTCCCACTGCCCGTCGTCGTACGCGGTGACCCGGATCGTCACCCGGTACGGCTGGGGGCGCGACCCCTGCACCCGGGCGGTCACCTCGCCCGGCCGCAGCGCGAAGTCCATCACCTGGCCCTTGCGGGCGTACGCCCGTCCGCGGCTCAGCCGTCCCGGGTCGCAGATCTCCTCGAGCACGTCGACGAACCGCCGTGACCACCACTGCTCGCCGATCTTGCCGCGCTTGGAACGGACCGCGAGACCGCCGTCCACCTCGATCGGGCGCCCGTATTCGTGGAAGGCCATCAGCGCACCGCCGCCGGGTCGAGGGAGAACAGTTCGCGCAGTTGGTCGGTGTTCAGGTCGGTGATCCAGTCCTCGCCGGTGCCGACCACCGACGAGGCGAGCGCCTTCTTCCGCTCGATCATCTGGTCGATCTTCTCCTCCAGCGTGCCGGTGCAGATGAATTTGCGGACCTGCACGTTGCGGGACTGCCCGATCCGGAACGCCCGGTCGGTCGCCTGGTCCTCGACCGCCGGGTTCCACCAGCGGTCGAAGTGCACCACGTGGTTGGCCGCGGTCAGGTTGAGGCCGGTGCCGGCCGCCTTGAGCGAGAGCAGGAACAGCATCGGTTCGTCGTCGTTCTGGAAGCGTTCGACCAGGGCGTCGCGGCGGTCCTTGCTCAGGCCGCCGTGCAGCCAGAGCACCGGCCGGTCGGTGTGCGCGGCGAGGTAGGGCTGCAGCAGCGAGCCCCACTCGGCGTACTGGGTGAAGATCAGCGCCTTGTCCCCGTCGTCGATGATCTCGTCGGCCAGCTCCTCCAGCCGGGCCAGCTTGCCGGACCGCCCGGGCAGCCGGGAACCGTCCTTGAGCAGGTGTGCCGGGTGGTTGCAGGCCTGTTTGAGCTTCATCATCGCGGCCAGCACGGTGCCGCGCCGCTGGATGCCCTCGGTGCTCTCGATCTCGGCCATCATGTCCTCGACCACGGCCTGATAGAGGGTGGCCTGCTCGGGGGTGAGCGAGCACCACACCTTCATCTCGTTCTTCTCCGGCAGGTCCGAGATGATGCTCTTGTCGGTCTTGAGACGGCGCAGCACGAACGGACCGGTCGCCCGCTTGAGCGCCGCGGTCGCGTCGGCATCCTGGTTGACCTCGATCGGCTCCTGGAACCGCCGCCGGAACCGCTTCGCCGGACCGAGCAGCCCGGGATTGCAGAAATCCATGATGGACCAGAGTTCGGCCAGGTGGTTCTCCACCGGAGTGCCGGTCAGGGCCAGACGCGTGCCGGCCGGGATGGCGCGGACCGCCTGGGACTGCCGGGTGCCGCTGTTCTTGATCGCCTGCGCCTCGTCGCAGACCAGCCGGCTCCAGGTGACCGTCCGGAGCGCGGCGAGGTCACGCAGCGCCGTGCCGTAGGTGGTCAGCACCAGGTCGGCCTCGGCCACCGCAGCGTCGAACTCACTCCCGCGCAGCCGGGTGCCGCCGTGATGCACGTAGACGCGCAGTTCCGGCGCGAACCGGGCGGCCTCCTTCTGCCAGTTGCTGACCAGCGACATCGGGCAGACCAGCAGCGTCCGGCGTCCCCCGGCGCGCTCGGTGAGCAGCAGCGACAGTGTCTGCGCGGTCTTGCCCAGGCCCATGTCGTCGGCGAGGATCCCGCCCAGTCCCAGCCTGCTCAGGAAGGAGAGCCAGGACAGACCCCTCTCCTGGTACGGCCGGAGCACGCCCTGGAATCCGTCGGGGGTGGGCATCGGGGTGAGCCGCTCCGCGGCCTGCCCGGAGATCAGATCACCGAGCGCGCCGTCCGCGTCCACCTCGACGAGCGGCAGGTCCTCGTCACCGCCGTCGACGACCTGTTGCAGCACCTCGGCGGCGGTCAGTTCGCCCTCGCGGCGCCGGCTGACCGCTTTCAGCGCCGCCTTGAGCTGACGGTCGTCCAACTCCACCCACTGGCCCCGGACCCGGACCAGTGGCACCTTGAGCCGGGCCAGTTCGGCCAGTTCCTCGGCGTTCACCACGCCGTCGCCGATCACCAGGTCGAGCCGGAACTCGACGAGCTGCTGCAGGCCGAAACCGGATTCGGCGGCCGCCCGCGACGACGAGGTCTTCGTCTTGGTCCGGGTGGTGAGCTTCAGCCCGACACCCTTGCGCCCGGCCCAGGACGGCAGTTGCACCCCGAAACCGGCGGCCTGCAGCAGCGGCGCGACCTGCCGCAAGAAGTCGTACGCCTCGCCGGTCGTCAGCGTCATCCCGTCGGGGCGCTGTTCCAGCAGGGCGGTGTGCAGCACCGGGAACAGCCGGTTGGCGCGGCCCAGACCGGCCAGCAGAACCTCGTCGGCGCGCCGGGGCAGGCCGGGGAAGCCCTCGCCGGCCCAGAGGTCGGCGGCGGGCAGGTAGAGACTCGGGTCGTCGGCGGACTGCAGGGCGAACTCGAGGAGCCAGTCGTCCTCGCCCGGCTCCGGCTCGATCAGCCGGAAACTGACCCGGATCGGGCCGTTGGCCTCGTTCGCCGAGCGCATCCAGCCGTCCAGGGCCTGGCGCAGCTCGCGGACCTCGGGCTCGGACGCGCCGGGCAGGGCCGGGTCCTCGGCGGTCAGCGCGGACACCCAGCGGTCGTTGAGCCGGCCTTTCGGCCCGGGGCGGGGACCGGCCAGCAGCCGTTCCGGCAGGAGACTCCGGGCCGCACCGTCGAGCAGCGCGTCCAGGGCGTCGCGGGTGGTCCGTCCGGCCGGGTGGCCCTCGGCGGAGTCCACCGCCCGGGTCACCGGCGGCATGCCGGTCGCGAAGTCCCGGAAGGTCACCGCGTCCGCGCCGGTGAGCACCGGACGCCACCGCCCGGCCGGGATCCGGTCCTCGACGACCAGCTGGGGGAGCATCCGGCCGCGGCGGGCCAGGTCGTACGCGTATCCGGCGAGCAGGGTCAAATAGCGCAGCGAGGCGCCGGCGGTCCACGGGCCGTCCGGTTCGGGGTCGGCGAGCCGGGTGAGGGCGTCCATGGCGGCGGGTCCGGCCAGCGACAGCGACGGCACGGTCCAGTCGGTCAGCTTGATCGACCGGGTGGCCTGTTCGATTCCGGTCTCCGGCGACGGCTGGGGGCCACGGGACGTGCCGGGTACCCGTACCACCGAGGATCCTGCCGTGAAGCCGGCGGCGGCCGCACCCAGCGCGCCCACCAGCGCGGTCGCCTCCGCCGCGAACGGGTGCGGCCGGGTTCTGGCCCGGGAGGAAGTGGTCGGTGGTTGCGAGGAGTCCTCGGCCCAGAGAACCAGCCGGCCCGGACGTCCCGCGCCCGGCACCCAGCCGCCGTTGACGACGAACACGCGCACCCCCTCGTGAATTCGCGTCGACACTAACCGCGTGTCCACGTGTGACCGGTGACGCTCGCCGCTGACGTGTCCGTGGGGGTGGACGTACGCTTCGGTGGTGACCGCGAACCCGGAGATCGACAGCATCCTGCAGCGCGGCGCCGACGGCGGACGGATCACCGCCGAGGAGGCGCTGCTGCTCTACACGCAGGCACCGTTCCACGCGCTGGGCGAGGCAGCCGACGCGGTCCGCCGACGACGTCATCCGGACGGCATCGTCACGTACCTGATCGACCGGAACATCAACTACACCAACGTCTGCGTCACGGCGTGCAAGTTCTGTGCCTTCTTCCGGGCGCCCAAGCACAAAGAGGGCTGGGTTCACCCGACCGAGGAGATCCTGCGCCGGGCCGGCGAGGCGGTCGAGCTGAACGCGACCCAGGTGATGCTGCAGGGCGGGCACCACCCGGAGTTCGGGGTGGAGTACTACGAGGAGCTGTTCTCCTCGGTCAAGCAGGCCTACCCGCAGCTGGCGATCCACTCGATCGGGCCCAGCGAGATCCTGCACATGGCGAAGGTGTCCCAGGTCTCCATCGAGGAGGCGGTGATCCGGATCAAGGCGGCCGGGCTGGACTCGATCGCCGGCGCCGGCGCCGAGATGCTCCCCGAGCGCCCGCGCAAGGCCATCGCCCCGCTCAAGGAGAGCGGCGAGCGGTGGCTCGAGGTGATGGCGATCGCGCACCGCAACGGCCTCTCGTCGACCGCGACGATGATGATGGGTACGGGTGAGACGAACGCGGAGCGTATCGAGCACATCCGCATGATCCGTGATGTGCAGGACCTCGCGGTGGCGAACGGTTACCGGGACGACGCCGTGGAGCAGTCGCACGACGTCGGTGGTTTCCGGGCCTTCATCCCGTGGACGTACCAGCCGGAGAACAACCACCTGAAGGGCCGCACCCAGGCGACCACGATGGAGTACCTCCGGTTCATCGCGGTCTCCCGGCTGTTCTTCGACAACGTCGCGCACCTGCAGGCGTCCTGGCTGACCACCGGCAAGGACATCGGTCAGCTCGCGCTGCACATGGGCGTCGACGACCTGGGCTCGATCATGCTGGAGGAGAACGTGATCTCCTCGGCCGGCGCCCGGCACCGGTCGAACCTGCAGGAGCTGATCTCGATGATCCGCACCGCGGACCGGATCCCCGCCTGGCGTGACACGTGGTACCGCCACCTGGCCGTCCACCACACCGCGGCGGACGACCCGACGGACGACCGGGTCGTCTCGCACTTCTCGTCCATCGCGCTCCCCGGCGGCGGCGCGGGGCGGACCCGGCTACCTCTGGTCGAGGCGTCCTAGACCCCCGGTTGGGGGGTGTTGGTCGACCGTTCGGCCAGGTTCGGGTCAACGGATTGTTGAGGGTGGGTTGCTCCTTCGTAACGAGCCGGTCTGTTGGCTGTACCGAGCCGTTGGCGCTGGTTACGTTGCCTGCGTAAGGAAGTGGAAACACTCTCATGCGTCGCCAGCCGCTAATCGCGTCGGTGACGGGCAGTCGGACCCGACCGATGGCGGTCGTATATATAACGCACAAGGAACGGGCGGGATGGGCGACCATCCCGCCCGTTCTGTTATCCGGGCCTGGCATTCTTGCGGGCGTGACACGCGCAGATCTGGACAAGCAGCCGCACGAGGTCGCCGAGATGTTCGACGGCGTGGCGAAGCGCTACGACCTCACCAACACCGTTCTCTCCTTCGGTCAGGACCGCGGCTGGCGCCGGGCCACCCGTGCCGCGCTCGGCCTGCGGCCGGGGGAGCGGGTTCTGGACGTCGGCGCGGGCACCGGCGTCTCCACCGAGGAGCTGGGCCGTTCCGGGGCGTTCGCGGTCGGCGCCGACCTGTCGGTCGGGATGCTGCAGGCGGGCCGGCACACCCGCCCCGAGGTGCCGCTCCTGGCCGGTGACGCTCTGCGTCTGCCGTTCGCCGACGCGACCTTCGACGCGGTGACGATCTCCTTCGCTCTGCGTAATGTCGTGGACACGACGGCTGCGTTGCGTGAGCTCGGCCGCGTCACCCGGCCGGGTGGCCGTCTGGTGGTCTGCGAGTTCAGCCACCCGACGAACACGCCGTTCCGGACCGTCTATCTGCAATACCTGATGCGTTCGCTGCCGGCCGTCGCGCGCAGCGTCTCCAGCAATCCGGATGCGTACGTCTACCTGGCGGAATCCATCCGGGCCTGGCCGGACCAGCAGGGCCTGTCCTCGAAGATCATGGATTCCGGGCCGTGGGACCGGGTCGGCTGGCGCAACCTGACCGGGGGAATCGTCGCGCTGCATCGGGCCACTAGGGTATAAATCCGGCATTCGGCGTACGCGGTGTCGAACCTGTTGTTAGCTCGATGTCATGACGAAAATCGGGCAGATCTCCGACACCGGGTTCGACGCCGACATCGACATCGCGATCGACGACGACGAGGGTGAGCGCCACGCGACCGAGCTCACCACCCGCCTGCGGATGGTCGCGGCGCAGGATCCGACGCTGGCCCAGGACCTCGTCGAGGAGCTGATCGTGGCACTCGATCGGGCGATGGGGGGCACCATCCGGGACCACCTGGAAGGGCCCGCACTCGGCGTGGCGGAGAGGGTTTTGCGCGGCTGTGACCAGCCATCTTAGTGACGGAGAAACATTTAGGGGAACCTGAACGCAAAGATCGTCGATTGTCGGCCTACACTCCGATCGAGGCATGCTTGTGAACTAATTCACGAGCCTCGCGCGAGTGGGAGGTTGGACCGTGAGCGACCACGGCGGAGTTTCGATCATCGCCGACGAGGCGGATGTGATCGTGGTCGGAGCGGGCCCCGGCGGCTCGGCCGCGGCCTACCACCTCGCCCGGCACGGCGTGCGCGTTCTGCTTCTCGAGAAGACCGAGTTCCCGCGCGAGAAGGTGTGCGGTGACGGCCTCACGCCCCGCGCGGTGCGCCAGCTCATCCGGATGGGTGTCGACACCTCCGAGAAGGCCGGCTGGCTGCACAACCGTGGTCTGCGCGTGATCGGTGGCGGCGTCCGCCTCGAGCTGGACTGGCCCGATCTGGCCAGCTTCCCCAACTACGGCCTGGTCCGCACCAGGATGGACTTCGACGACATGCTGGCCCGCCGCGCGGTCGAGGCCGGTGCCCTGCTGCGCACCGGGATCACCGTGACCGGCCCGGTCCTCGACGCCGACGACCGGGTGATCGGCGTGCAGGCCAAGGGGCCGGACCGTGAGCCGGTCGAGTTCCGCGCGCCCCTGGTGATCGCCGCCGACGGCGTGTCCGGCAAGTTCCCGCTCGCCCTCGGCCTGGCCAAACGCGACGACCGTCCACTCGGCGTGGCGGTCCGGCGCTACTACCGCTCGACGGTCCGCGCCGAGGACCCGTACATGGAGTCCTGGCTGGAGCTGCGCAGCGCGCAGGACCCGGAGCGTCTCCTTCCGGGTTACGGCTGGATCTTCGCCCTGGGCGACGGCCGGGTGAACGTCGGCCTCGGCATCCTGAACTCGTCCGACGCGTTCGGCAAGACCAACTACCGCAACCTGCTGACCGACTGGCTGGCCGGCACGCCGGACGACTGGGGCCTGAACGACGAGGCGAACGCGGAGGGCCCGACGCTGGGGGCCGCGCTGCCGATGGGCTTCAACCGGGTGCCGCACTACACCCGTGGTGTGCTGCTGGTCGGCGACTCCGGTGGCATGGTCAACCCGATGAACGGCGAGGGCATCGCGTACGCGATGGAGTCCGGCGAGCTGGCCGCCGAGGTGGCGGTGCAGGCGCTGGCCCGGCCCGAGGGGCCCGAGCGGGAGCGTGCGCTGCACGCCTACCCGGCGGAGCTCAAGCAGCGCTTCGGTGGTTACTACCGGATCGGCGGGGTCTTCGTGAAGTTGATCGGCAACCCGCAGATCATGCGGATGGCCACGAAGTACGGCCTGCCGCAGCCGCTGCTCATGAAGTTCGTCCTCAAACTCCTGGCCAACCTGACCGACCCCCGGGACGGCGACGCCATGGATCGCATCATCAACAGCCTCGTCCGAGTGGCCCCCTCGGTATAGCGACAAAACGGGCACCCCGAGCAAAGGACTGCAAAAGCGTAGAAACTAGTGTGAAACGACTAACGTCGTACGGGAGTGAACATGACGATCAACCCTTATGTCCCGATCGTCGGGTTGCTGATCCTCGGCGCGCTCTTCGCGTTGTTCTCGGTGTCGATCGCACCCGTCGTGGGTCCCAAGCGGTTCAACCGAGCCAAGCTGGACGCGTACGAGTGCGGCATCGAGCCCGCCCCCCAGCCGATCGGCGGGGGCCGGTTTCCGGTGAAGTTCTACCTGACCGCGATGCTCTTCATCATCTTCGACATCGAGACGATCTTCCTCTATCCGTGGGCCGTCCACTTCAGCGCGCTCGGCCTGTTCGGGTTCGTGGAGATGGTCCTCTTCATCGTCACCGTCTTCATCGCCTACGCGTACGTGTGGCGGCGCGGCGGCCTCAACTGGGACTGATAACCATGGGAATCGAAGAGAAGCTGCCGAGCGGCATCCTCCTCACCTCGGTGGAGAAGCTGTCCAACTGGGCCCGCAAGTCGTCGTTCTGGGGCGCCACCTTCGGCCTCGCCTGTTGCGCCATCGAGATGATGGCGGCCGGCGGCCCTCACTACGACCTGGGGCGCTGGGGGATGGAGGTGTTCCGGGCCTCACCCCGCCAGGCGGATCTGATGATCGTGGCGGGACGGGTCAGTCAGAAGATGGCCCCGGTCGTCCGGCAGATCTACGACCAGATGCCGGAACCCCGCTCGGTGATCTCGATGGGGGTCTGCGCCTCGTCCGGCGGCATGTTCAACAACTACGCGATCGTCCAGGGCGTCGACCACATCGTCCCGGTCGACGTCTATCTGCCGGGCTGTCCACCTCGACCCGAGATGCTCATCGACGCGATCCTCAAGATGCGCGAGAAGGTGATGGCGCAACCACTCGGGCCCAACGGCCGCAAGATGCTGGAGGCCAGGGTCGCCGCGGGTGATGTTCCCGTCGTCGCGCCCGGAGCCATGCCCTCGTCCTACCGCGTCGACAAGGTGCGTCGTGCGGAATGGACACAGGCCGTCAAGGAGGGCCGTGAGGAGCAATTGCGGATCGAGAACTGGATGAAGTTGCAGCCACATTTGCGGGAGGGGGGCAGATGAGCATTCAATCCGGCACCGAGAGTGGCGTTCCCGTCACCGCATCGGCGGGTGCGAATATCGGCGCGCCCGCACAGGCACCACCCAGCCCCGAGAAGGGCATGTTCGGCGTCAAGGGCACCGGCGACGTCTCCGGTTTCGGTCGCCTCGTCCGCCCCCGACCTGCTGTTTTTGACAGCCCGCGGCCTTACGGCGGATATTTCGACGACGTCTATGACGCGTTGGAGGAAGCATATCCGGCCCTCTCCGAATCCATCGAGAAAGTGGTCGTGGATAGGGCGGAACTCACACTCCACCTCAGGCCCGAAACAATCACGGATGTCTGTCAGGTAATGCGCGACGACGAGTCGTTGCGGTTCGAGCTCTGCTCGTCGGTCGACGCGGTGGACTACCTGGGAACCGACGAGCGCAGATTCCACGTGTCCTATCAATTGACTTCGATGACGTACCGCCGGCGGGTGCGTCTCGAGGTGGCCGTCGCGGACGGCGTCGCGATCCCCAGCGTCACCGGCGTCTACCCCACGTCGGACTGGCAGGAGCGCGAGATCTACGACATGTTCGGCGTCGTCTTCGCCGGGCACCCCAATCTCACCCGGATCCTGATGCCGGACGACTGGGAGGGCCACCCCCAGCGCAAGGACTACCCACTCGGCGGCGTTCCCGTGGAATACAAGGGTGCCGAGATCCCGCCGCCCGACCAGCGGAGGGTCTACCAGTGACGACATCGGAATACGCCAGCACGCGCGAGACGACCGAGGGGCGGGTCTTCACCGTCACCGGCGGGGACTGGGACGACCTCACGGCGAGCGTCGACCCGCTGAGCAACGAGAAGATCGTCGTGAACATGGGGCCGCAGCACCCGTCCACCCACGGAGTGCTCCGGCTGGTCCTGGAACTCGAGGGCGAGACGGTCACCGAGGTCCGCCCGGTGATCGGTTACCTGCACACCGGCATCGAGAAGAACCTCGAATACCGCAACTGGACGCAGGGCGTCACCTTCGTGACCCGGATGGACTACCTCTCCAACATGTTCAACGAGGTGGGCTACTGCCTCGCGGTGGAGAAGCTGCTCGGCATCACCGACCAGATCACCGACCGGGCCACCACGATCCGGGTCATGTTCATGGAGCTGCAGCGGATCGCCTCGCACCTGGTCTGGCTGGCCACCACCGGCATGGAGCTCGGCGCGATCTCGATGATGCTGTACGGCTTCCGCGAGCGCGAGTACATCCTCGACATCTTCGAGGAGACCTCCGGCCTGCGGATGAACAACGGCTACATCCGTCCCGGCGGCCTCTCGCAGGACGTGCCGGAGTCCGCGATCCGCAAGATCCGGGACTTCCTCGCGTACATGCCGAAGAAGCTCAAGGAATACGAGGCGATGCTCTCCGGCCAGATCATCTGGCAGCAGCGCACTCAGGGCGTCGCCGTCCTGGACGTCACCGGTTGTCTGTCGCTGGGCATCACCGGCCCGGTGCTGCGCTCGGCCGGCCTGCCCTGGGACCTGCGCAAGACGATGCCGTACTGCGGTTACGAGAACTACGAGTTCGACGTGCCGACGGCGACCACCGCCGACGTGTGGGGGCGGTACCTGGTCCGGATCGCCGAGATCCGCGAGTCGCTCAAGATCGTTGAGCAGGCACTCGACCGTCTCCAGCCGGGACCGATCTGGATCGCCGACAAGAAGATCGCCTGGCCGTCGCAGCTCGCGCTCGGCCTGGACGGACTCGGCAACTCCCTCGAACACGTCGCCAAGATCATGGGGCAGTCGATGGAGTCGCTCATCCACCACTTCAAGCTCGTGACCGAGGGCTTCCGAGTTCCGCCTGGTCAAGTCTATGTCGGGATCGAGCATCCGCGTGGCGAACTCGGCGTACACGCGGTCTCGGACGGCGGCACCCACCCGTACCGGGTGCACTACCGCGACCCGAGCTTCGTCAACCTTCAGGCCATCCCCGCGATGGCCGAGGGGGCGCTGCTCGCCGACGTGATCGCCGGCGGCGCCTCCCTGGACCCCGTGATGGGTGGGTGTGACCGCTGATGACGACGGTGGAATTCTCTCCGGCGGCCGCGCCGCTCGCCGAGCGGCTGCTCGAGCCGGCGACCGAGATCCTGGCCCGCTACCCGGCCGGCCGGGAACGCTCGGCCCTGCTCCCGCTGCTGCACCTGGTGCAGACCGAGGAGGGCTACGTCACCCCGGCCGGTGTGGCATTCTGCGCCGACATCCTGGGCGTCAACAAGGCCCAGGTCGGCGCGGTGGCGACCTTCTACACCATGTACAAGCGCAAGCCGACCGGCGAATACCTGGTCAGCGTCTGCACCAACACCCTGTGCAACGTGATGGGCGGCCAGGAGGTCTACGACGGCCTGGCCGAGCACCTCGGCATCGGCAACAACGAGACCACGGCCGACGGCCGGATCACGCTGGAACACGCCGAATGCCTGGCGGCCTGCGACTACGCCCCGGTGGTGACGGTCAACTACGACTTCACCGTCGACCAGGCCACGCCCGCCTCGGCGGTCGAACTGGTCGACAGCCTGACCCGAGGGGAACGTCCGGTGCCGGCCCGGGGCGCCCGGATCTGCTCGCTGCGCGACATGGCGTTCCAGCTGGCCGGCTTCGCCGATCCGCGGGAGGGCGCGGTCGGCGACGGGGTGGCCGGCGCTCCGACGCTGCGCGGCGTGACGCTGGCCCAGCAGCACGGCATCGCGGTGGCGGACTTCGACCCGGAGACCCCGATCACCAGGACCAAACCGGCCCGCGAGGGCGCGCCGGACGCGGTCGTCACGCCCGCGGAGAAGGCCGGTGTGGCCACCAACGAGCCGGCCGGCGACGGCAAACCGGCCGGTGACAGCACCCGCGGCGAACGGATCGTCAGCCAGCGCACCGCCGAGCACAAGCAGATCGTCCCCGGCGGCACCACTCCCGGTGGCAAGAAGAAGGAGGAGGAGAAATGACCCAGCCACGGCCGGAAGTCCTCCAGAAGCTCACCCCGGTCCTGACCAAGCGCTGGCTCTCGCCGGACGCCTGGCAGATCGGCGTCTACGAACGACTCGACGGTTACCAGGCGCTGCGCAAGGCACTGGACGTGCACCCGGACGACCTGATCCAACTGATCAAGGACTCCGGCCTGCGCGGCCGTGGTGGCGCGGGCTTCCCGACCGGCCTGAAGTGGGGCTTCATCCCGCAGGGCGACGGCAAGCCGCACTACCTGGTGATCAATGCGGACGAGGGCGAGCCGGGGACCTGCAAGGACCTGCCGCTGATGACGTACGACCCGCACTCGCTGGTGGAGGGCGCGATCATCGCCTCCTACGCGATCCGGGCGAGCCGGGCGTTCATCTACATCCGCGGTGAGGCGGTGCACGCCGCACGCCGGCTGCGCAACGCGGTCAAGGAGGCGTACGCGGCGGGCTACCTCGGCGAGAACATCCTCGGCACCGGGTTCGACCTGGAACTCGTCGTGCACAGCGGCGCCGGGGCGTACATCTGCGGCGAGGAGACCGCGCTGCTCGACTCGCTGGAGGGTTACCGCGGCCAGCCTCGGCTGCGCCCGCCCTTCCCGGCCATCGCCGGCCTGTACGCGAGCCCGACCGTGGTCAACAACGTCGGGACCATCGCCAGCGTGCCGTACATCGTGCTGGGCGGTGCGGACTGGTGGAAGAGCATGGGCACCGAGAAATCGGCCGGCCCGATGATCTACTCGCTCTCCGGCCGGGTCGTGAACCCGGGTCAATACGAATGCGGCCTCGGCATCACCCTGCGGGAACTGCTCGAACTGGCCGGTGGCATGCAACCGGGCCACCAGCTGAAATTCTGGACACCGGGCGGCTCGTCGACGCCGATGCTGACCGCCGAGCACATCGACACCGCGATGGACTTCGAGGGCGTCGCGGCGGCCGGATCGATCCTCGGCACCACGGCCATGCAGATCTTCTCGGACCAGGACTGCCCGGTCTACAACACGTGGCGGTGGCTGGAGTTCTACCACCACGAGTCGTGCGGCAAGTGCACCCCGTGCCGGGAGGGCAACTACTGGATGGTCCGCACCTACCGGCGGATCCTCGCCGGCCAGGGCACCTACGCCGACCTGGACACCCTGCAGGACACCGCGGACAACATCTTCGGGCGCGCGTTCTGCGGTCTCGGCGACGGCGCGGCCACCCCGGTGGTCTCCACGCTCAAGTGGTTCCGGCAGGACTACCTCGGCTACATCGAGGGCAGGACCGCCCCGCGGCTGTCCGAGAAGAGCCTGGTGGGGGCCCACTGATGACAGATGTAGCCAAGAAGGCCGACACCGTCACGCTCACCATCGACGGCGTCGAGGTGCAGGCCGCGAAGGGTGAGCTGGTCATCCGGGTCGCCGAGCGGATGGGCATCGCCATCCCGCGGTTCTGCGACCACCCGCTGCTCGCCCCGGCCGGCGCCTGCCGCCAGTGCCTCGTCGAGGTGGAGGGCCAGCGCAAACCGATCGCCTCCTGCACCCAGACGGTGGCCGAGGGCATGGTGGTCAAGACCCAGCGCAGTTCGGCGGTGGCCGAGAAGGCCCAGGCCGGCATCATGGAACTGCTGCTGATCAACCACCCGCTGGACTGCCCGACCTGCGACAAGGGCGGCGAGTGCCCGTTGCAGAACCAGGCGATGAGCAGCGGACGCGCCGAGTCCCGCTTCCAGGAGAAGAAGCGGGAATACGAGAAGCCGATCCACATCTCCAGCCAGGTGCTGCTGGACCGCGAACGCTGCGTGCTCTGCCAGCGCTGCACCCGGTTCTCCGAGGAGATCGCCGGCGACAAGTTCATCGACCTGATGGACCGTTCCTCCGGCGAGCAGATCAACGTCTACCGGGACGACTTCTTCGGCGGCGACGGCACCGGTGACGGCCAGGTCGGCGAGGGCGAGGGGGACGTCCCGTTCAACTCGTACTTCTCCGGCAACACCATCCAGATCTGCCCGGTGGGCGCGCTCACCGGCGAGCAGTACCGGTTCCGGGCCCGACCGTTCGACCTGGTCTCCACGCCGAGCGCCTGCGAGCACTGCGCGGCCGGCTGCTCGCAGCGCACCGACCACCGCCGCGGCAAGGTGCTGCGCCGGCTGGCCGGTGACGACCCGGCCGTCAACGAGGAGTGGAACTGCGACAAGGGCCGGTGGGGATTCCGGTACGCCACCGCCACCGACCGGATCATGACACCGCTGATCCGGGTGAAGGGCGAACTGCGCGAGGCGTCCTGGAGTGAGGCGCTGCTCGCGGCGGCCGAGGGCCTGCGGGCCGCACGGTCGCGCGGCGTGGGCGTGCTGCCCGGTGGGCGGCTCACCGTCGAGGACGCGTATGCGTACGCGAAGTTCACCCGGATCGTGCTCGGCTCCAACGACGTCGACTTCCGGTCCCGCCCGATCCGGGCCACCGGCTCGCCGCTGACCAGCACCGAGGAGGCCGACTTCCTGGCCGCCATGGTCGCCGGGTCGACCGGCGTGACGTACGACGACGTGGAGAACGCGCCGTCCACGGTGATCGTCGGACTGGAACCGGAGGAGGAGTGCCCGATCCTCTTCCTGCGACTGCGTAAGGGTCACCGTCGCGGGTCGCTCCGGGTCACGGCGCTCACGGCGTACGCATCGAGGGGCTGGGAGAAACTCGGCGCGAGTGTCGTCGCGGCCGTGCCCGGCAGTGAGGCCCGGCTCCTGAACACCGATCCGGCGGTCGCCGGCGCGCTGAGCACGCCCGGCGCCCTGCTGATCGTCGGTGAGCGCCTGGCCACCGTGCCGGGTGGTCTCTCCGCGGCGGCCGCGCTGGCCACCCGCACCGGCGCCCGGCTGGTGTGGGTGCCGCGCCGGGCCGGTGACCGCGGCGCGCTCGAGACCGGTTGCCTGCCCAACCTGCTGCCCGGTGGCCGTCCGGTGACCGACACCGCGGCCCGCGCCGAGTTGTCGCTGGCCTGGCGGCTCGACCCGGGTGTGCTGAGCGGTACGCCCGGCCGGGACACCGACGCGATCCTGACGGCGGCGGTGGACGGCACGCTCGGCGGCCTGCTGGTCGGCGGCGTGGACCCGGCGGACCTGTCCGATCCTGCGCTGGCCGAGGCCGCGCTGGACGCGGCGCCGTTCGTGGTCAGCCTGGAGATGCGGCAGAGCGCGGTGACCCGGCGGGCCGACGTGGTCCTGCCGGTGGCGCCGTCCGTCGAGAAGGCCGGCGCCTACATGGACTGGGAGGGGCGGCTGCGCTCCTTCGGCGCGGTCCTGAAGAGCACGGCGATGACCGACGGCCGGGTGCTGGAGGCCATCGCGGCGCTGCTCGACGTCACCCTGAACACCGGTGACGTGCAGGCGATCCGGCGGGAGCTGGGCGGCGTGCCGTCCGGTGGCGCGGGACGCCCGGCGCACCCCGAGGTGCATCCGGTCGAGGCGCCGGAACCGGGTGACCGGGAGGCGGTCCTCGCCACCTGGCACCAGCTGATCGATCTGGGTTCGCTGCTCGACGGCGACGAGATCCTGGGCGGTACCGCCCGCCCGCCGGTCGCCCGGATCGGCAAGGAGCTGGCCGAGGAGCTGGGCCTGAGCGACGGCGACCTGGTCACGGTGAGCACCGACCGGGGTGGCGTCACGCTGCCGGCCGCGATCGGCGACCTGCCGCCGCGGGTGGTCTGGCTGCCGACGAACTCGCCGGGCTCGACGGTCCGGCGCAGTCTCGGCGTCACCGCCGGGAGCGTGGTCCGCCTGACGGCCGGGGTTCCGGGTCCGATCCTCGCCGAGGGGGTGCTCTGATGACCGATGGTGTGATTCTGGCGGCGCATGCGGTCGATCCGTCGCTGGAGACGTTCGAGAACGACCTCTGGTGGATCTCGCTGATCAAGCTGCTCGGCCTGTTCGTGCTGCTTCTGCTCCTGACGCTGTTCACGATCAACTACGAGCGCAAGGTCGTGGCCCGGATGGCGGTCCGGCCGGGCCCCAACCAGGTCGGCCCCAAGGGCTGGTTGCAGAGCCTCACCGACGGCCTCAAGCTGCCGTTCAAGGAGGAGATCATCCCGAAGACCGCCGACAAGGTGGTCTACTTCATCGCTCCGGTGATCTCGGCGACCGTGGCGTTCACCGCGTTCGCCGTGATCCCGTTCGGCGGCGTGGTGAACATGTTCGGTCACCAGACCGCGCTGCAGCTCACCGACGTGCCGGTCTCGGTGCTGGTGCTGCTCGCCTGCTCGTCGATGGCGGTGTACGGCGTGGTGCTTGCCGGCTGGGCCAGCGGCTCGACGTATCCGCTGCTCGGTGGTCTGCGGTCGAGTGCGCAGATGATCTCGTACGAGGTCGCGATGGGTCTGTCCATCGTGGCGGTGTTCATGACCGCGGGCACGATGAGCACCTCGCAGATCGTCAAGGCGCAGGCGCACGGCGAGCCGGTGGAGATGTTCGGGGTGACGGTGACGACCCCCGGCTGGTACGCCGTGCAGCTCCTGCCGAGTTTCCTGATCTACCTGATCGCGGCGGTCGGCGAGACCAACCGGGCGCCGTTCGACCTGCCGGAGGCGGAGTCGGAGCTGGTCGGCGGCTTCCACACGGAGTACTCGTCGTTCAAGTTCGCGCTCTTCTTCCTGGCCGAGTACATCAACATGATCACCGTCTCGGCGTTCTGCACGACGCTGTTCCTGGGCGGCTGGCGGGCCCCGTGGCCGATCACCGCGGTCTGGGAGGGCGCCAACTCCGGGTACTGGGCGCTGCTCTGGTTCTTCGGCAAGGTGCTGATCCTGCTCTTCGGCTTCATCTGGCTGCGGGCCACGCTGCCCCGGATGCGCTACGACCAGTTCATGCGCTTCGGCTGGAAGGTGCTGATCCCGATCAACCTGATCTGGATCCTCGCCCTGGCCTTCATCAAGGTGGTCCGCAGCGGTGCCCTCTCCGACGAGGCCCGGTGGATCACGACCGGGGTCATCTCGGTGACCGTCCTGGCGTTGGCCTGGGGCTGGCCGGCCAAGAAGAAACCACGGCAGCTGTCGATCGAGGAGCAGCTGGCCCACCGTCCGCCGGGCAGTTTCCCGGTTCCCCCGATGGACCTCCAGGTCCCGCCGAGCCCACGTGCCCGCCGAGCCGTGGCCGAACGGGCCCCGGCGACCGTCGGCGGCGACTCCGAATCGAAGGAGGTGTGACGTGGGCACCGTGACCGGCTCCTTCAAGGGCTTCGGCGTGACCTTCGCGCACATGTTCCGCAAGGTGATCACGACCGACTATCCGTTCTCCCCACCCAAGCCGGCGCCGCGCTACCACGGGCGGCACATCCTGAACCGGCATCCGGACGGTCTGGAGAAGTGCATCGGCTGCGAGCTGTGCGCCTGGGCCTGCCCGGCCGACGCGATCTACGTCGAGGGTGGCGACAACACCGACGAGCAGCGGTTCTCGCCCGGTGAGCGGTACGCGAAGATCTACCAGATCAACTACGCCCGGTGCATCTTCTGCGGGCTCTGCATCGAGGCCTGCCCGACCCGCTCGCTCACCATGAGCAACGAGTACGAGCTGGCCCGGGACAACCGCCAGGATCTGATCTTCACGAAGAACGAGCTGCTGGCGCCGCTGCTGCCGGGCATGGAGCAGCCGCCCCACCCGATGCGCCTCGGTGAGACCGACAAGGACTACTACGTCGGTGCGCTCACCAACCCGGGCACCTCGATCGGCGCCGAACGGGCGCCCCTCGTCCAGGAGGGCCCGGAATGAGCGATGTGTCCACCGGTGAACAGGTCGCGTTCTGGATCCTCGGTTCGCTCGCGGTGATCGGGGCGCTCGGCATGGTGCTGGCCCGCAACGCGGTGCACTCCGCACTCTGGCTGGTCCTCACCATGCTCAATCTGGGCTTCCTCTATGTGATCAACGCGGCGCCGTTCCTCGGGTTCGTGCAGATCATCGTCTACACCGGCGCGATCATGATGCTTTTCCTGTTCGTGCTGATGCTCGTCGGCCGGGACGCCTCGGACTCGCTGATCGAGACGTTGCGCGGCCAGCGGCTCGCCGCGGTGGTGCTCGGCATCGCCTTCGCCGGGCTGGTCGCCACCGGTCTGGCCCGCTCGCTGGGCGGGGTACCGTCGGCCGGCCTGGACGCGGCGAACGCGAACGGCAACGTCCAGGGCCTGGCCTCGCTGCTGTTCACCCGGTACGTCTTCGCCTTCGAGGTGACCTCCGCGCTGCTCATCACGGCCGCCGTCGGCGCGATGATCCTGGCGCACGTGGAGCGGCCCCAGGAGGAGAAGCTCGATCAGGTCACGCTGATGCGCCGGCGGTTCCGCCCGGGCAACCACCCGGCGCCGAAGGCCGGCCCCGGCGTGTACGCCAACACCATGTCGGTGGCCGCGCCCGCCCGCCTACCGGACGGCAACGGCGCCGAGCGCAGCCTCTCGCCGATCCTGCCGGTACGCGAGCTGACGGCCTCCGAGGCGGCGCCGAAGGGAACCGAGAAGTGACTCCCTACTACTACCTGGTGCTGGCGGCCGTCCTGTTCACCATCGGCGCCGCCGGGGTGCTGGTCCGCCGCAACGCCATCGTGCTGTTCATGTGCATCGAGCTGATGCTCAACGCCGCGAACCTGTCGCTGGTCACCTTCAGCCGGATCAACGGCGGCCTGGACGGCCAGATCATTTCGTTCTTCGTGATGGTCGTCGCGGCCGCCGAGGTCGTGGTCGGCCTGGCCATCATCATGTCGATCTTCCGTACGCGGCGCTCGGCGAGCGTCGACGACGCCAACCTCCTCAAGTACTGAAGGGGCCTCCTGTGGAACAGACAGTGGAGTACGCCCCGGCGACGGGGGTGTTGAGCGGGATCTGGCTGCTGGTCGCGATTCCGCTGGCCAGCGCCGCGATCCTGCTGCTGCTCGGCAAGCGGGCCGACCGGTGGGGACACTGGCTCGGCGTGGTCGCGGTGGCGAGTTCGTTCGTCATCGGGCTGGTCTCCTTCTCGGCTCTGGCCGGCCTGGAGGACGGTGCGCGCTCGGCCGAGCTGAGTCTCTGGGACTTCATCGTGGTCGGCGGTCTGAACGTCGACTTCGGACTGCTCCTCGACCCGCTCTCCGGTGTTTTCGTCCTGCTGATCACGGGCGTCGGCTCGTTGATCCACCTGTACGCCGTCGGTTACATGGCGCACGACCCGGGGCGCCGGAAGTTCTTCGCCTACTTCAACCTCTTCGTCGCGGCGATGTTGCTGCTGGTGCTGGGCAACAACTACGTGATGCTGTACTTCGGCTGGGAGGGCGTCGGTCTGGCGTCGTACCTGCTGATCTCGTTCTGGTACACCAAGCCGTCGGCGGCCACCGCCGGTAAGAAGGCGTTCCTGATGAACCGGGTCGGCGACGCCGGCCTGGCCATCGGCATCTTCCTGATGTTCACCGAGTTGGGCAGCACGCAGTACGCCGACGTCTTCAACGGGGTCTCCTCGCTGGCCGCCGGCACGATCTTGGTCATGGGGCTGCTGCTCCTGCTCGGCGCATGCGGCAAGTCCGGCCAGTTCCCGCTGCAGGCGTGGCTGCCGGACGCGATGGAGGGCCCGACCCCGGTCTCCGCCCTGATCCACGCGGCGACCATGGTCACCGCCGGCGTCTACCTGGTGGCCCGGTCCAACCCGATCTTCTCGGCGAACACCACGCTGCAGCTGGTCGTGGTGAGTGTCGGCGCGCTGACCCTGCTGATCGGCTGTGTCATCGGCTCCGCCAAGGACGACATCAAGCGGATCCTCGCCTGGTCGACGGTGAGTCAGATCGGCTACATGTTCCTCGGTGTCGGGCTCGGTGGGGCGGCGTACGCGCTGGCCATCGTGCACCTGCTGGCGCACGGCTTCTTCAAGGCCAACATGTTCCTCGGCGCCGGCTCGGTCATGCACGGGATGCGCGACCAGGTCGACATCCGGCGGTTCGGTGCGCTGTCGAAGCACATGCGGATCACCTGGATCACGTTCGCCACCGGCTGGCTGGCGATCATCGGCATCCCGCCGCTGTCCGGCTTCTTCTCCAAGGAGCCGATCATCGCGGCCGCGTTCGAGCGCGAGGTGACCTGGGAGGCCTGGACGTTCGGGCTGGCCGCGCTGATCGGTGCCGGCCTGACCGCGTTCTACATGACCCGGCTCTTCGTGCTGACGTTCCACGGCCCGGCCCGCTGGACCGACGACATCGAGCATCCGCACGAGTCGCCGGCGATCATGACGATTCCGCTGATCCTGCTGGCGGCCGGCTCGATCGGTGCCGGCTGGCTGATGAGCACCTCGGTGCCGGACTGGCTCAACCCGGTCTTCGGCGAGACCGCCGAGGAGGCCGCGCACGGCGTGCTCTCGCACACCGTGATCACCATCCTGTCCCTGCTGGTGACGGTGCTCGGCGCGGGCCTGGCCTGGGCACTCTTCCGCAACGGCACGGCCACCGAGCCGCAGCCGGCCGGGGCGCTGGTCACCGCGGCACGGAAGAACCTGTACACCGACGCCTTCAACGAGGCGGTCTTCGAGAAGCCCGGCATCTACCTGACACGGGCACTGGTGTTCCTGGACAACCGTGGCATCGACGGAGTGGTCAACGGCCTGGCGGCCGCCGTCGGTGGTGGGTCCGGCAGGCTGCGCCGGCTCCAGACCGGATTCGTCCGCTCGTACGCGACGTCGATGCTCACCGGGGCCGTCCTGGTGGTCGGCGCCTTCCTCGCGATCCAGTTGGGGTGGCTCGCATGAGCGACTTTCCGTTCCTGAGCGTTCTGACGCTGCTGCCCTTGGTCGGGGCGCTGGCGGTGGCCTTCATCCCGCGGGCCAGAGCCGAACTGGCCAAGCTGGTGGCCCTCGGCTGGTCGCTGGTCGTGCTGGTGCTCAGCGTCTTCATGTGGGTCGCGTTCAGCATCGACGGCGACCGCTTCCAGTTCCACGAGTCGTACCCGTGGATCCCGGCGTGGGGTGTCAGCTTCACCTTCGCCGCGGACGGCATCGCGCTCGTCATGCTGATGCTGATCGCGATCCTGTTCCCGGTCGTCATCCTGGCGTCCTGGCACGACGTCGACCAGAGCACCCGGTCGGCACCGGCCTACTTCGCGCTGCTGCTGTCCTTCGAGTTCACGATGATCGGGGTCTTCGCCGCGGCGGACGTCTTCCTGTTCTACGTGTTCTTCGAGATCATGCTGATCCCGATGTACTTCATCATCGGATCGTTCGGCTCCGGCCAGAAGCAGTACGCCGCGGTGAAGTTCTTCCTCTACAGCCTGGTCGGCGGCCTGTTCATGCTGGCGTCGGTGATCGGTCTGTGGGTGGTCGGCGGTCACACCTTCGACTTCGCCGAGCTGGCCGGGGCCGCCGCGACGCTGGACACCGAGACGGCCCGCTGGCTGTTCCTCGGCTTCTTCGTCGCGTTCGCCATCAAGGCGCCGTTCTTCCCGTTCCACACCTGGCTGCCGGACTCCGGTGGCGCCGCTCCGGCGGGGGCCGCCGCGCTGCTCGTCGGCGTGATGGACAAGGTCGGCACCTTCGGCATCCTGCGGTACTGCCTCTCGCTCTTCCCGGAGGCGTCCCGCTGGTTCGCGCCGGCCGCGCTGGTGCTGGCGGTCATCGGCATCATCTACGCGGCCCTGCTCGCGATCGGCCAGAACGACCTGAAGCGCCTGGTGTCGTACACGTCGATCGCGCACTTCGGTTTCATCGGTATCGGTATCTTCGCCTTCACCACGCAGGCCGGTACCGGTGCGGTGCTCTACATGGTCAACCACGGGCTGGCCACCGGGCTGCTCTTCATCGTGGTCGGCATGCTCGTCGCGCGCCGGGGATCGTCGCTGGTCAGCGACTTCGGTGGGGCGGGCAGGCTGGTGCCGGTGCTGGCCGGGGTGCTGTTCTTCGCCGGCCTGGCCTCCCTCGCGCTGCCCGGGACCGCGCCGTTCGTCAGCGAGTTCCTGGTGCTGATCGGCACGTTCAGCACCCACAAGGGGTACGCCGTGGTGGCCACCCTGGGCATCGTCCTGGCCGCCGCGTACGTGCTGTGGATGATCCAGCGGACCACGCAGGGCACCCTCAACCCGGCGCTGACCGAGGTCCCGGCGATGAGCAAGGACCTCACGCTGCGCGAGAAGGCCGTGGTGGCCCCGCTGATCGCCCTGCTCCTGGTGCTCGGCTTCTATCCGAAACCGGTCACCGACGTGATCAACCCGGCGGTCCAGGCGACTCTGCAGGACGTCGGCACGACCGACCCGGTCCCGACCGTGGCAGATGGAAAGGCGGGTCGCTGACCATGGGAGAAGTACAACTGCCCCCGATCGACTACGGCGCACTCTCGCCCATGTTGATCCTCTTCGCGGCGGCGTGTCTCGGGATCCTGACCGAGGTGGTCGTCCCACGCCGGCTGCGCAACGGCGTCCAGCTGGGCCTGGCCATGATCGCCGTGGTGGCCGCGCTGGTGATGGTGGTGATCGAGCGGAACACCCGGACGATCACCATCGGCGGTGCGGTCGCGGTGGACGGGCCGACCCTGTTCCTGCAGGGCGCGATCCTGGTGCTCGGCGCGGTGTCACTGATGCTGATCGGTGAACGCTCGATCGAGAAGGGCGGCGCGTTCGTGGCCCAGGCCGCGGTCACCGTCGGTTCCCAGCAGGACCAGCAGCAGGCCGCCGGCCGTCCGGGCGCCACCGAGGTGTACCCGCTGAGCGTCTTCGCGCTCGGCGGGATGCTCCTCTTCGTCGCCGCGAACGACCTGCTCACCATGTTCGTCGCGCTCGAGGTCTTCTCGCTGCCGCTCTACCTGCTCTGTGCGCTGGCCCGGCGCCGCCGGCTGCTCAGCCAGGAGGCCGCCCTCAAGTACTTCCTGCTCGGCTCGTACGCCTCGGCGTTCTTCCTGTTCGGGGTGGCCTTCGTTTACGGCTTCGCGGGCGGGATCCAGCTGGACGTGGTGCACGAGGCGGTCGCCGACCCGCAGCGCCCGCAGATCCTGCTCTACGCCGGCCTGGCCCTGGTCGCGATCGGCCTGCTGTTCAAGGCGGCGCTGGCGCCCTTCCACGTGTGGACGCCGGACGTCTACCAGGGCGCCCCGACGCCGATCACCGCGTTCATGGCGGCCTGCACCAAGGTCGCCGCGTTCGGGGCGCTGCTGCGCATCCTGTACGTCGCCTTCGACGGGGTGCGCTGGGACTTCCAGCCGGTCCTCGGGGTGATCGCGGTGCTCACCATGTTCGTCGGCGCGGTGCTGGCGGTCACCCAGACCGACCTGAAGCGGCTGCTGGCGTACTCGTCGATCGCGAACGCCGGGTATCTGATGGTCGGTGTGCTGGCGCTCAACGAGGAGGGCCTGAGCGGGACGATGTTCTACCTCGTCGCGTACGGGTTCTCGGTGCTCGCCGCGTTCGCGATCATCAGCCTGGTGCGGGACGCCGACGGTGAGGCCACCCACCTGTCCCGGTGGGCCGGGATCGGCCGGAAGAGTCCACTGCTCGCCGGCGTCTTCACCTTCATCCTGCTGACCTTCGCCGGTATCCCGATGACCAGCGGGTTCACCAGCAAGTTCGCGGTGTTCGGCGCGGCGGTCGAGGGCGGGCAGACCTGGCTGGTCATCTTCGGAGTGATCTCCAGCATGTTGCTGGCGTTCCCGTACCTGCGGGTGGTCGTGCTGATGTGGCTGTCCGAGCCGGGCGAGTCCACGCCGGCCGTCTCGATCCCGGGTTTCCTCACCTCGGCGGTGCTGGGTCTGGGCGTGCTCGTGACGGTGGCGCTGGGTGTGGTCCCGTCGCCGCTGATCGACCTCACGCGAGAAGCGTCACAGTTCGTGCGCTGACCGTAACGGATCATCGACGGGCCCCGGTGTCACACCGGGGCCCGTCGCTGTCATGGAACGTCGATCGCCCGTCCATCGTCCGTCGATCGGCCTGCACTCTGATGACGTGCATGTCCGATCTGATCCTTCGCCTGTCCGTCGGTGAGGTCCTCGACTCCTACCGCACCTGTGAGTTCGCCACCCTGACGAGGAGCGGCGCGCCGGTCGCCTGGCCGACCACCGGCATCGTGGCCGAGGACGGCACGTTCCTGCTGACCACCTCGATCGGCCTGCCGCAGAAGGCGTTCAACGTGCGCCGCGATCCCCGGGTGGCGCTGCTCTTCTCCGACCCGCTGGGCAGCGGCCTGGCGAACCCCGAGCAGATCCTGGTCCGCGGCGAGGCGAGCTGCCCGGACGAGATCCGGGCCGCGCCGTCCGGCGACCTGGCCCGGCTCTGGGCCCGGCTGATGGAACGCCAGCCCAGTTCGCAGGCGTACCTGGACTGGCCGGCGACGAAGTTCACCGACTTCTACTTCATGCGCCTGGTGATCACGGTGACGCCGACCGAGATAGTCAACCGGCCGTTGCCCGAGTTTGATCACTCGGCCCCGCAGCCGCACCTGCTGGGCGCCGACGTGCTGGCGGGCTATCCGAGCGTGGTGCTGACCGCTGTGGACGAATCCGGGGCGCCGGTGCTGCACCGGACCACGGTGACCGCTGAGGACGGTGGATTCCGGGTCGTCGTGCCGGCGAACCTGCCGGTGGCCGCGGGCCCGGCCGGTCTGCTGGTGCACACCCACGACGAGAAACTCGCCAAGCTGCACAGCGCGAGCGTGCGGGGCACGTTGACCGCCGACGAGCGGGGCTGGCTGCTGGTTCCGGAGCGCCTGGTCGAGCCGGGTGGGCGGCGGGGCGCCGGTGCCCTGGAGACGGTCCGGACGCTCCGGGGCTTCCGCGCCGCCACCCGGCGCTACCTCGACAAGCGCGGTTGGGACCGGCCGGAGATTCCGTGGCGGGACTACCGTGCGATCCGGGCCACGGTCCGCAAAAGCTGACCTTGTCCCCCGCCACCCTGGGACTGAAACGGTGAGAGCGGTATGGCATCGTGAGAAGCGTGGTGAGCACCGGTGATCTGACGCTGTCGTCGCTGGGCCTCGACGTCGATCCCGTGATGGACGCGTCGGTGTCGGCGACGCTGGTCGCCGTCGAGGAGGCGCTGAGGGGCTACGTGTCCAGCGCCGACCCGTTGGTGGCCGAGGCCGCACGCCATCTCGCGGACGCCGGGGGCAAACGTTTCCGCCCGCTGCTGGTCGCACTCGGTGCGCAGTTCGGTGACCCCGGGTCGCCGAACATCGTGGCCGCGGCCAACGTGGTGGAGCTGACCCACCTGGCGACGCTCTACCACGACGACGTCATGGACGAGGCGGCCGTGCGGCGGGGCGCGCCCAGCGCCAACTCCCGCTGGGGCAACTCGGTGGCGATCCTGGTCGGTGACTACCTCTTCGCGCAGGCCGCGAGCCTGGCGGCCACCCTGGGCACCGAGGCGGTGCACCTGCAGGCGCAGACCTTCGCGCGCCTGGTGCACGGCCAGATCGCCGAGACGGTCGGCCCGCGTGACGCCGATCCGATCGAGCACCACCTGCACGTCATCGCGGAGAAGACCGCGTCGCTGATCGCGACCGCGGCCCGGTTCGGCGGCCTGTTCTCCGGTGCGAGCCGGGAGCACGTCGAGGCCCTGGCGGGTTACGGCGAGACGATCGGCATCGCGTTCCAGCTCTCCGACGATCTGCTGGACATCGCCTCCGAGTCGGTCCAGTCGGGCAAGACGCCCGGCACCGACCTGCGTGAGGGCGTGCCCACCCTGCCGGTGCTCTACGCTCTGGCCGGCGACGACACCGACGCCTCCGCGGTCCGGCTGCGCGAGCTGCTGTCGGCCGGCCCGATCACCGACGACGCCCTGCACGCCGAGGCGCTGACGCTGCTGCGCGAGTCGGCGGCGATGAAGAGGGCGCGGGAGACCGTCCGGGGTTACGCCGAGGAGGCCCGGGCGCGGCTCGAGCCGCTCCCCGAGGGCGAGCCGAAACGTGCGATGCGGGCGCTCTGCGACTTCATCGCCGACCGGACCAGCTGATCAATTCGGGACGTGCCGGCTGAGTAATCTGCTGCCGGCCAGCATCAGCGCGGCTGCGGTCACCATCGCGACCGCAGCGGTCACCCACATCGCGGGATAACCGGCGGTCTCGGCGACCGCGCCCAGGCTGAGCGGACCGATGCAGCCTCCGGCGTACACCCCGGTCTGGGTTATCGAGGTGGCGGCGGCCGGCGCCCGGGGATGCAGCCGGACCACCGCGAAGTTCATCAGGCCCGGCCAGGACCAACCGAAACCGAAGCCGAGGGCGACGCCGAGCAGCAGGCTTGTCTCGCCGGGTACGGCGAGCAGGAGCAGTCCGGCGGCTCCGGTCGCGAGCAGTCCGGCGATCACTCCGACCTGCCGTCCGGGCCGAAGGTCGGCCTGCCAGCCGCCGGCGATGCGGGCCAGCCCGCAGATCGCGCCGCCCAGGGTGAGTGCCAGGCCGGCCGGCCCGGGTGCGATGCCACGCTCCACTGCGGACGAGACGACGAACGTGCCCAGGGCGTTGGCGGAGGCGGCTGCGAGGGTGGCGGCGATGCCGAGGACCACCAGGGCGCCGGTGGCCTGACCCGCCTCCCGGGCCTTGCGGGGCAGCCGTGGTTCGCGGGGGACCAGCGGCACGGCTGCGGCGGCCAGCACACCGGCCAGGACGAAGGCCCAGCGCCATCCGACGGTCAGGCCCAGCACGGGTACGGCCGCGCCGGCCAACAGCGTGCAGATCGGGATGGCGGCCTGTTTGATGCCGAAGGTCAGCCCCTGGCGGCGAACCGGGACATGACGGGACAGGCTGGTGTTGCTGGCCAGTTGTCCCATCGCGTTGGCGCCGGCGCCCAGTGCCAGGATCGCCAGCAGGCTCCAGAACGACTGCGCCACCGCGGCGACCGTGATCAGCGCTCCGGCGGCGAGACCGACCCCCAGTCGAGAGACACGTGTCGATCCGTAACGTTCGACGAGAGCGCCGGCGGGCACCGAAGCCAGGGCGCTGACTCCGAAGTAGGCGGAAACGATGAGTCCGAGCCCGGCGGGGGAGAAATCGAGTTCGTCGCCGATCTGTACGGCGAGCCCGCCGACAAGGAAGACGGGTATCGAAACAGCGGTGGTGGTGGTAAGTGCGCCGATCGTGGCGCGAACCGCATTCGTGCTGGTGGAAGCGGTTCCGTTCGGCGATGTTCCGAGGTCTTGCATCCCACGCAGACTAAGTCATCGTTCCGGTGTCCGGCTGCGGACAGTTCCAATGATCACACCGCGTGTAGAAATCGATCGTGATCCACATGCTTTTGGCATTCCGTCGACGAACGTTTCTTCATATGGTGTAAGTCCCTGGCCACGGAGGTAGCTGTGCGTGACCCCCTAGCGGAGCCGTCAGATCTCATCCGGAGCGTGTCGCGTGCCCTGCGCGTGCTGGAATCGGTCGGCCGGGCTCCGCGTGGACTCACCGTGAAACAGATCGCCCGCCGGTGCGAGTTGACCGTCGCGACGACCTATCACCTCGTGCGAACACTCGCCTACGAGGGGTACGTGATCCGTCGTGAGGACGGCACGTACATCGTCGGATTGGAGATCGCCGATCGATATCGGGAGCTGGTCTCGGCGTTCCGCGGGCCGCCCGCCGTCGGTGAGGCGCTGCGCCGGGCCGCGCTGGACAGCGGATACAGCCACTACCTGGGGCGATTCGTGGGTGGGCGGATCGCTGTCACGGCCTCGGCCGAGGGTGCCCGTTCGCCGTTCCTGGACGACGTGGCCCCCGGCTTCGACGAGGGCGGCCACGCCACCGCGCTCGGCAAGGCGCTGCTGGCCACCCTCACCCCCGACCAGCGCTCGCGCTACCTGCGCGACTACGGGATGCGGGCGTTCACCCCGGCGACCCTGACCACGCCCGAGGCGCTGGAGGCCGACCTGGCCGCCGGTGAACGCCGCGGGATGCAGATCGAGATGGGGCAGTTCCGGCAGGGACTCGCCTCCGCCTCGGTGGTCGTGGTGGCCGATCGCGACATGGAACGCCGCCTCGTGATGGCCTGTTCGATGCCGGCCGCCGAGATGCTGACCTCGGCCCGCGTGGTCCGCGCCAAGCTCACCGCCGCCGCCCGGAACGTGGCCGAGGCGCTGTCCGGAGGGGAGTCCGCAACCGCCTGAACGGGTGGTAGCGCTCCGGATTGAGGCCGCCACGTTTCGACGTGGAGGTTTAAGAGTTCGTTGAACCTTCGTGTCTGTCGCCGCGTACCAGAGACCGGGAAGCGTGAGCCGGCGGGAGGCGGATCTGATGCGATGCGAGGACGGGCACGATGACGCCGCCTACGTCCTCGGCGCGCTGTCGCCGGCGGAGCGTGCCGCGTACGAACGTCACCTGGCCACCTGCTCGTTCTGCCGGGAGGCGGTCGCCGATCTGTCCCGGGTTCCGGACATGCTCGACCGGCTCGAGGCCGACGAGTTCGCCCGGTGGCTCGACCCCGATCATGCCGTCGAGCCGGAGCGGCCCCGTAAGCCGCAGGGCCGGGTCAAGACCTTCTCGGTCCGGCTGCTGAGCACCGCGGCCTCCATCGTGCTGATCCTCGTCCTCGGCGGCGGGGTGTTCGCGTGGTGGTGGATGGGGCAGCAGGCGCCAGCCGAGCCGGTGTTCGGCCCGGCCGTCGCGATGTCCTCGATCGAGTCGACGTCGCCGATCGCGGCCACCATCCAGCTCGCCGGCAGCGAGTCGGGCACCAAGGTGCGGATGCAGTGCGAGTACAGCGTCACCGCCGAGCCCTACAACTTCAAGCTGATCGCGTACGGGCCGGACGGCGAGAAGGAGCAGCTCGGCTCGTGGCTGGCCCGTCCGGGTGCCGAGTTCAGCATGGACGGTGGCACCCGGTTCACGCAGGGCGCGCTGGCCCGGTTCGAGCTGGTCCGGCTGGACAACACGAAGATGCTCGTCCTCGACGTGAAGTGATTTCTCCCGCGGGGTGAGGCCTCAGTTCAGTTGAGGCCTCAGCTCACTGGGAGCGAAGGGCGGCGGCGGCCGACCCGTCGGCGGTGGCGGCCGTCGCGGCGGCCGCCGCACGATCCCTCGCCCCGGACCGGGCACGTCGGATGCCGTCCACGGTGAAGACGATCAGAGCCACCCAGACCAGGCTGAAACCGGCGATGCGGGCCGGCGGCATAGGCTCGTGGTAGACCAGCACACCGACGGCGAGCTGGAGGATCGGCGCCACGTACTGCAGGATGCCGAGACCGGCCAGCGGCACCCGGTTGGCCGCCGAGGCGAACAGCAGCAACGGGATCGCGGTGAGCACGCCGCTGACCACCATCAGCGCGGTGTGCGTCGCGGACACGTGCCCGACGGAGGCGCCACCGGACAGGTTCAGCCAGGTCAGGTACGCCAGGGCCGGCACCGCCAGCACGGCGGACTCGACGAACAGGCCCTCGCTCGGCGGCAGCGACAGTCGTTTCTTGATCAGTCCGTAGCAGCCGAACGACGCGGCAAGCGTGAGGGCGATGTACGGCAGGCGCCCGTAGTCGACGGCCAGGACCGCCACCGCCAGAGCACCGGTCCCGACCGCGGTCCACTGCAGTGCGGTCAGGCGTTCCCGCATCACGAAGACGCCGAGCAGGACCACGAACAGCGGCGTGATGAAGTAGCCCAGGGCCGCCTCGACGACCCGGGACGAGTTGACGCCGTAGATGTAGGTGCCCCAGTTCACCGCGATCAGCACCGCGGCCAGGGTGACCCCGCCGAGCAGGCGTGGGGTGCGCACGATGCGGCGCAGGAAACGCCAGTTGCGCATCGCGGTGAGCAGCACCGCCACGAAGAGCACCGACCAGAGGACCCGGTGCGCGAGGATCTCCAGCGCGGGCGACGGTCGGAGCAGCTTGAAGTAGATCGGGAAGAAGCCCCAGATCAGGTACGCGGTGAGGCCGTACAGATATCCACGACGCTCGTCACTCATGCCCCCACCGTAAGGGGCGGAGGGCGGTTCGGGGCTTGCTCTTATGGGTTACGTCACGAGGCCAATCGCCGTCAGGTGGCACCATCGGCGGCGCCACCTGACGGTCCGGTGCCGGATCAGTCGTCGCCGTCCGGGACCAGTGCGTTGAGGATCCAGCTCACGACACCGACGATCAGCGCGCCGAGGATCGCCTCGGGCCAGAACCCGTCGACGTGGAAGCCGAGGTCGAACTGGCCGGCGATCCAGCTGGTCAGCTGGAAGAGCAGGCCGTTGACGACGAGCGCGATCAGGCCGAGGGTGAGAACGTAGAGGCCGCAGCCGAGGGTCTTGATGATCGGTCGCAGAACCGCGTTGACCACCCCGAAGATCACGGCGACGCCGAGAAGCGTGCCGACCTTACCGGCGGTCGAGTCGCCGGTGAGCCGGATGCCGTCGATCAGCAGGGTGGTGATCCACAGTGAGACGGCGGTGATCACCAGCCGGATGAGGATGCCCATGGCGTGCGATGGTGTCACGGTAGTGCCACCTGCGGCGACAACACTCCGCGATCTTCATATGACTGTCGTGAAACAATCCGGAGGATCTGCACTAACGGTGCATATCGCAGGTATGCAGTTATCGGGCAGCCGGCCGGTCCACCGGACCGATCAGGACTTTCTCGACAGAGGTCGGGCTGAGGGCCACCCAGCGCACCGAACGCCGCCCGATCACCGCGACCATCCCGGACGTGATGCGGGTCAGGAGCGATGCCGTCCCACCCAGGCGGAGCCGGTCGCCGAGCAGGACCGCCTCGTTCTCCCGTAACGGCTGCAGAAGAAGGAGGTCGGACTCCGCCGCGGCGTGGAGATCCGCGGCGCCGACCGCCTCCCGGACGGTCAGGACGGTCTGCCAACCGGTGATCGGTGGCGCCGCCCGGCCGGTGTCCTGAACGATCAGAATCGGTCGCAGGGCGGACCCGGGGGTGATCGTGAACGCGCGCTCCGGCGGCGACAGGACGAGGGAGCCCGGAGTGGTCGCCGTGCCCAGGACGAACGGCTCCCATCGAGCCGGCCGGTCGGTCCGGACCAGGACCCGGGCACCGACCGCCAGCGCGCGGAACACCAGCAGCTGCGCGCAGGCGATCCCGCCCACCAGCAGCACCCGGGTCGGCACCGGCCGGAAGACCTCGGCGAGCGCGGGCCGCCCGTGCCGGTTGCGCCCCACCACCAGCCCGGCGTCCGGTCTGGACACTTCGGCGACGCCGATCCGCGAGCCGGCCCCGGCGACGACCCGGAACCGTGCTCCGGCGCCGTCCGCTCCGGGGCTGAACCCGAGCGGCAGGGTGGCGGCGAACCCCTGCCGGTGCGAGCCGTCCCAGCGCACCGTCTCGACCCGTTCGGCGAGCCGCTGAGCTGCGGATTCGAGCATCCCGACGGTCGGCGCCGCGATCCGGACGAGAGCCTCGGCGCCGGTCGTGAGCGAGACCGTCGTCGTGACCGACGGCAGACTCAGCGCCTGAGCTTGCACCTCGGCGTCGGCGGCCCGGCACCGGAACGTCGCGTGCACCGATTTGCCCAGGTGGAGATGCGTCCAGGTCTCCCGCCCGGCCGCGGGGAAATCGTCGACCCGGGCCAGCTCGGCGAGTGTCCGGAGCAGCCCGGCCTCGTCCAGCGGCCGGGCGCCTGCGTGCCGGGACAGGCGGCGCAGCAGGCCGAGCAGGAAACGATGCGCCTCCTGCTCGGAACGATCGTTCGTCCGGACGACCCGGATCGCCAGCACCGCGCGGTGGTGGAACGGCACCCCGCCGCCGGTCAGCCGCCGATAGGAGTCACCGGCGGGACCACGTCCGGACAGCGGCGACGGGCCCGGCACGCCGGTCAGCACCAGTTGCGTCGTGACCAGCGGCCGCTCGCCGGGCGGTGCCAGCGCGTCGAGTCCGGGACAAGGGCCGTCCAACTCCACCAGCGCGGTCAGGCCCTCCGGTCCGGCCAGCAACGCGACCGTGCCGGTCGGCAGCTCCGCGGTGATCACGGTGGTGCCGGGCGCCACCAGCCGCAGCAGACCGGCCGGCTCCCGGATCATGGTCCGGCGCCGCCGGAGCAGGAACGACACCAGGCCGGTGAGACGCGGACCGCCCGGAGCGAGGGCCAGGCCCGCCATGGACACCCCCACCATGAGGGCCAGAACCACGCGACCGGGTGGGAGGCCGACGAGTAGCAGCGCGACAACCGCCTCCAGGGTCACCAGCTGTTTTACGCGTACGCCGAAAAGCACTCCCGCCCCGGCCCGTGCCGCGCGGGTCCCCGCCATGGTCATCGCCACCGCCGTCCGGAAGTCGCCGTCGCCATTCACGGTGCGGCGCTCCGCGGCTGTCCACAATGGCGGCAGAACGCGGGAAGTTATCCACAGAAGCGAAATCGGGCCGTCCGTCCGGCCGTCCGCGCCACTACCGTTGGTTCCGCAATAGTGATCGATCGCTTACGCAGAGTTCTCCGCGGGTGGAGATTTCTCGGCGTAATGGCCATCGTCGATACCGTTGATGGCCGCCGTGTGGAGGGGAAGGGCCGGGATGGCGCAGACACAGGCCGAGGCCGCGGTGATGGCGAGCACCGCGGCGAGATTCGATCAGGTCAACACCTCGCTGCAGGGCATGCTCACCACCCTGATGGCCGAGTTGTCGGTGCTGAACGGCGCCTGGCGAGGTCTCGGCGCGGCCGCGTTCGAGCAGGTCAAGACGGACTACGCGGCCGACCTGCGGAGTCTGGGCAACGCGCTGGCCGAGACCGCCGAGGCGATCCGCGCGTCCGGTGCGGGCTATGCGATGTCCGATTCCGAGGCGGCGGCCCGGCTGACGCGGTCCGGCGACGTCCGCCGGCTCCCGCTCTGAGCCCGGCCGGATCGACGGGAGGGTTCGTGATGAACGACGGGCTTCTGCGGGTCGACTTCGGTGCGCTGCACCAGGCCGGCGCCGACATCGAGAAGGCGCTCACCGTCCTGCGGTCCCAGCTCGACCAGCTGGAGCGGGACGCTGCGCCGCTGGTGGCGACCTGGTCGGGGGAGGCGCGGGAGGCGTTCACGCGCCGCCAGGAGCGGTGGCGGGTGGCGTCCGCGGACTTGCAGACGATCCTCCGACGTATCAAGATCGCGGTGGACGAGTCGGCCGCGGATTACCTGCAAACCGAACGGACGGCTACGCAACGGTTCCAATGATGATGGCCTACGACTTGACGGACACATGGTTCGACCTGTTTTGTGGGGCCATGGGTCGCCCGATCGCGTAATGGCCCGGCCACTTTGTGCGGCTACTATCGGTTGTTGTTCGATCGCGCCGGGCAATCGCCGGGTGTCTGCGACGTCTGTTCCGAACCGGCCCGACAGGGTTGTTTGTCCGGCTCTGCTGTTAGCATGCCGCCGCCCATTGTGATTGCGGCCTGACCTTGTAGGTTATACGCGTTGACTTGGCTCGTTCGCACGCGTGGGGAGAGGTGACCGTGTCCGAGTGGGAACCGGCTACGGACGCCGAGGTCGCGATGCGCGATGCGTTGCGCACGGACGACCAGGAGTCCTATTTCCGCATTCTCGCCGGTGTCGATCTCCTGCTACCGGTGTCGGAGGACGCGCTCGCGGGTCTGGCGCCACTGGGCTGGGGGACGTGGAGCACCGGCGGTCGCACGCACGTGCTGGCGTTCACGTCACAGGCGGCACTGCGTTCCTGCCTCTCCGACTACAGCGGCACCGCTCGTCGTGTGCCCTACTCGGAGCTCGCCACCACCTGGCCCAACCTCGAGTGGTGGCTGGCGGTGAACCCCGGTCTGCCCGTCGAGGGCTACCTTCCGGCGTGGTTCGTCGCCCAGCTGGCCCGCGGTGACCTGCGCATGCCGACCCGTGGCCCGGGACGTGAGGCCCAGGGTGGCTCCAAGATCCAAGAGCTGGGCGCGGCCGCTCTCGCCGCGAGCCGGCATCCCGACCAGGCCGTGGCCGGTGGCCCGACCTACGACCCGGCTATCACCGGCACCGGCATCCAGGTTCCGGCCGGGGTGGCACCGCAGTCTGCTTCGATGGGCGCGTCGGCCGCTCCCACAGCGCCACCGGTTTCCGCGGCGCCACCGGTTCCCGCAGCGTCGTCAGGTCCCGCAGTGCCGGCCGGGTTCCCGGCGCCGTCCGGTTTCGCCGGCGCCGCCGCCAACGGCTACCCGGGCGGTGCCGCTCCGCAGGGCTTCCCGCCGAACGGTCCCGGCAGCCCGGCTCCGAACGGTCGTGCGCAGAGCCCGGCGCCCAGCCCGGCTCCGAACGGCTTCTCGTCCAGCGCTCCGGCCAGCCCGGTTCCAGGCGGTTTCCCGCAAAGTGTCCCCGCCGGCCCGGTTCCAGGCGGGTTCCCGCAGAGTGCCCCCGCCGGCCCGGTTCCAGGTGGTTTCCCACAGGGTTCGCCCGGCAGCCCGGCTCCGGGTGGGTTCTCGCAGAGCGCGCCCAGCAGCCCGGTCCCGGGTGGTCCGTCGGCGCTGGCCGCGAACGCTCCGGCACCGGTGGCTCCGGCCTACGGCTCCGGTTATGCCCCTGGTCAGCAGCTCCCCACCGGGCCCGGCGGCCTGCCGATGCGGACACCCTCGGGCACGTCGCAGAGTGACGCGCCGGCCCGTTCCCACCCGGGTGACGTGACCACGGCGCTTCCGATCCGTCCCCCGGCGGGCGACGCGGCCGCTTCGCCGACGCTTCCCCGTGACTTCCCGGCCGGTCCGGCTGCCGCTCCCGGTTTCCCGGGTTCCGGTCCGGCCGCTCCGGGCTTCCCCGGATCCGCTCCGGGCTTCCCCGGGGCTGCTCCTACGACTCCCGGGTTCCCGGGTTCCGACCCGGCTTCGGCTGCTCCGGCTTCGAGTGTTCCGGCGTCTGCGGCGCCCGCCTCCGGCACGCCGGGTGCGCCCCGGCCCGGAGCCGGCATGGCCACCCCCGGGTGGGAGAAGCCGGGCATGCCGTTCAGCCCCGAGCAGGACCCGCGCGGTCCACTGCAGGATCTGAACGCGCCGCTGCCGGTCCGCACCCCGATGGCGAACACCCCGCCGCGCCCGGAACACGTCGCGCCCTACGACCCGACCGAGGCCCAGGTCGACCCGCGCTGGGCCGCGCACACCGGTGGTGCTCCCGCCTCTGCTCCCGGCGTCGGCGCAGGTCAGGGCCTCGCGGCTCCCTCTGCTCCGCCACTGGCCGCTCAGCAGTCCGCGCAGCCTCTGGCCGCTCAGCAGACTCCGGCGGGTGCGCCGTCCGGTTTCGGCGGTTCCGGTTTCCAGGCTCAGCCGCCCGGTCACGGGGCTCAGCCTCCGGCGTTCGGTTCTCCGGCGCCCGGGTTCGATCGTCAGGCCGCGGCTCCCTCGCCCGGATTCGATCGTCAGGCCGCGCCTGCCGCTTCTTCCGGCGCTGCTCCGGCCGGACAGTCCTCCGGTGGTGGTCTCGGCGCCGCGCTGCCGCGTCGCCAGCCGGGTCAGAACGCCTCGTCCGGACAGTTCTCCAGCATGGCCGGCTTCGTCGTGCCGGGCAGTGCCGGCAACGCCGCCCCTCCCGCACCCGCGTTCCCGCAGGGCCCGGCCTCACCGCAGGCCCTGGCAGCGCAGAGTTCGCCGGCTCCCGGCGGCGGTTCCCCGGGCTTCGGTGGCGATGCCGGCAACGGTCTTCCGCGCCGGCAGGTGACGTCGCCGTCCGAGCAGCCCGGTTCGATGGCCGCGGCCGCCCAGGCGTTGAACAGCCGTCCGCCCGCGATCGACTCCGGCCTGCCCCAGCGCGAGTCCGGTCAGGGGTTCGGCCCGTCGGGCCCGGCGCCCTCGCTCCAGGCCCACGCCGGCGAGCAGGCTCTGGCCACCCGGCCCGGTCTGGTCCCGCCGGTCATCCCCGGCTCACCGTCGGCCGGTGACTTCGGGACTCCGGGGATGTCGAACACCCCCGGATACGCCCCGGTCACCTCGGCGCCCGGCTACGGTCCGGCCAGCTCGTACGGTTCGCCCGCCCCCGCGGCGCCGGCGGCCTTCGCGCCTCCGGCCCCGATCGCGCCGCCGGTTCCGCCGGTGGCCGTGCCGGGACCCGCGGTCGGCATGCCACCCCAGGGCAGTCCGGCTGCTGCGTACGCGGCTCCGGCGGCCAACGCCTTCGCCACGCAGGTGCTGCCGATCGCGTCCAGCGGCTACGGCGCTCCGTCCGCCGCGTCCAACCTCGGCATCGCCGGGTCGGCGACCGGCGGGCCGCAGCAGCAGGGCGGCCCGGTGGAGGAGTTCGCCCCGGCCAACGACGTCGAGCGGGACCTGCAGGATGCCGCGGACACCGGCAACACCGACCTGTTCCTCTCCACGCTGCTGCTGGCGAACGTTCTCGTTCCGGTCGCGAGCCACTCCCGCCCGGGCAGCGCGCCGGGCGAGTCGGGCTTCGCGTTCCAGCCCGAGGAGGTCGGCGGCGAGCGGTACCTCATCGTCTTCACCAGCAAGGACCGGCTCTCCGAGCACTACAACGAGCCGACCCGCACGGTGGGTGTCCGGTTCTACGAGCTGATCCGCAACTGGCCGGATCCGGCCTGGTCGTTCGCGGTGAACCCGGGCACCCGGGTCGGTGCGAAGTACCCCGGGGCCCAGATAATCGCTCTGGCGAACTGGGCCACCGAGGCCGGTCTGGGTGCGGAGCCGTCCGACGCTCCGATCGCCGACGACCTGACCGCGCCGGTTCCGGTGCCGCAGCCGGCCAGCGACGAGGCCCAGCAGGCCACCGTGATGCAGAAGACCATCGCCGCCGAGCAGGTCGATTACTACCTCGAGCGGGGGTACGACCGGGTGGCCGGTTTCGTGCACCGCGCCTCCGAGGTGGAGCACCTGCGGACCCCGGCGGAGTTGTTCGCGGCGCTCGGCCTGCACTACGAGACGTCGCCGTTCCAGGCGGACGCCAAGGAGGCGTTCGTGCTGCGCTGGCCGGCGTACCGGCCGAGCCTGTACCGCATTCCCTACGGTGGCCAGAACGAGCAGGCGCTGCGGGCGATGGACGGCTGGGTCATCGAGCGCGCCCCGTTCCGGGGCAACGGCTTCGCGTCCGGTGACGGCCGGGACGTGATCGCCGAGTTCAAGGTGGACAGTGTCCGCCTGCCGCACGGCGCCCAGCTGTGGCGTATCGACGCGGCCGGCGACGAGCGCATGCTGGCGATCTTCGACGCCGACGGTCCGAAGTGGCGCCGGGTCGGTGAGCAGTGATGCGTGCCGGCCGTGCGGTGTCCGGCCCGATCCGTGGTCAGCGGCGGCGGCAGGTGTGGGCGGCGATGCGTGACGGCGGTTCGTGGTCCGAGGCGGCAGTGGTGCGTGACGGTGGTTTCCTGGCCGGTCCGCGGTCTGACGAGTGGTGCCGGGTGGGTGGGCAGTGATGCGTGACGGTTATGTGGTGACCTGGCAGGGCCGTGACTACGACGCCGCGCCCGACGGCGACAAGGTCCGGATCTTCTCGGCCACGGCCGAGGAGGGCTTCCAGGAGGTCAAGCCGGGGCGTTACGTCCGGGTGCTGTCTCCTGAGGAGTATGACGAGGTCGCCTACATCCGGACTCTGTGCACCTGGCGGGGGGAGCCGTTCGTGGTGCTCGCCGAGGCGGACAGCTGGCTGCGTCTGGAGTACACCGGTGGCCGTGCCCCGGTCGCCCAGCGTCTCGGTCTTGAGGAGTTCGACTACGGCGTCTACCAGGGATGGGCCCCGGCGCACGAGGTCCGCGACCTGTACGAGCACCGCGTCTGACGTACGGCTGAAGGCCATGCGGCCGGAGAGGCTCGGCCGCATGAGGCGAGGTGCCCGGCAGACGCCTGAAGTAAGACGCGCAGCGAGAACACGCAGTAAGACGTGCAGTGTGTGAAGGGCTCCCCGCCACCGGCGGGGAGCCCTTCGACCGTTCTGCGATGTTTCCGGCGACCGAGGAGGAGAGAGAAAGGGGGTTGGTCGCCGGGCGTGCGCGGGACGGCCGACGAGCGCCGTCCTCCCGGTGAGGTAGGGGTCACGCCGGGTGGGACGACGGTCGTTCCGGTGTCGCGGCCGGCGCAGGTGGGGACGCGTCGCCGGCCGGTGACCGGTGCCCGGCGGTTCGGACGCGGGCGTCCGGCCGGGCGGGGGAGTGGTCGGGTCATCTCTTCCGAAGTGATTACGGTAAGTGATGAATGGGAGCGTTACCATCGCACCCGTCGGGAAGAATAGGCCGGTGGTCGCCGGTTGGCTAGATCAATTAAAGATCACTTAAGGTAGTCGAGACCTAAGTGGGGGTCTTGAGCCACCGCAGGATCTCGCCGGTCACCACATCGGGTGCCTCCTGATGCAGGAAGTGACCGGTGTCCGGGATCAGCCGCCACTCGTACGGCGCGGTGACGTAACGCCCGGAGCCCTGCGCGGTCCGCGGCAGCACCGCGGTGTCCAACGCGCCGTGCAACTGCAGCGTCGGTGTGCTCAGTGGTTTCTGCATCAGCTTGACGAACCGGTATCCCTGCAGGCGGAGCGCGCTGCGGGCCACCCACCGGTACGCCTCCAAGGCGCAGAACGACGCCTGCGGGATCTGCATCGCCTGCCGGCAGCGCATCGAGTAGTCCGCGAACTCCTCGGTCGCCGCCCAGCGCGGGCTGCTCCAGTGTGTCATCAGCTCGCCGACCATGGCGGCGTCGTCGCGGGTCAGCACGTGTTCGAAGCGCGGCACCTGGAAGCGGAGGATGGCCGACGAGGCGGCGAACTGGCCGCGCGGGTCGGCGAACAGGGCGGCGCGCAGGCGCAGCGGGTGGGCGGCGCCGAGCACCACGAGCCGGTTGACCAGCTTGGGGTGGAACGAGGCGGCCGCCCAACCGATCATGCCGCCGGCCCCGGCACCGACCACGGTCGCCGATCGTTCGCCGAGAGCGCGGATCAGTCCGGTGACATCAGCGGCCATCGTGTATCCGTCGTACCCCCGAGGAGGTTTGTCGCTCGCACCGTAACCGCGCAGATCGATGGCCGCCGCCCGGAAGCCCGCGTCCGCAACGCGGACCATGATGTCGTGCCAGGCCCACCAGAATTCCGGGAAGCCGTGCAGGAAGAGCACCAGCGGCCCGGTGCCGACCTCCGCGACGTGGAACCGGCTGCCGTTGGCGCCGACGAAGCGGTGACTCCACGGCCCTTCCGTGAGTACGACCGATTCGTCCATGCGATCAGCCTAGGCGCAGCAGTCTCGGGTGAGGACGCGCAGTGGCGAAGAGGAACCTGGTCGTGATCATTGGATCGTTGCGGAGTCCGTCATCGCCATCAGGATGCCCGGACCGCAGTAGATCCGGATCATCGTGGTCGCGAGCTGAACGCGGACCCGGTCGCCCTTGACCAGTTCGGTGCCGTCGGTGGCGTAGAGCGCGTACCGGGTGCCGTCGTCGGCGATCAGGCCGTAGCACGGACCTTTACCCCCCTGGGTGACCATGCCGGCCACCCAGCCGGTCGTGGGGAGGTTGTCGGTGGGCTCCCGGGGCGGCTTCGCGGTCCCGGCGCCGGAGGGCTGGATCGTCGACGGGGACGGCTCCGAGGGCAGGACCGTCGAAGGGGACGGAGGGGACGCCGGGGAGAGGCCGGACGATGACGGGGCGACGGCGGACGGCGCTGGAGAGGCCGACGAGCCGGGACCGGTCGTGGCACATCCCGCGACGATCGCTCCGGCCGCCATGGCGACACCGATCCGAACCGTGACTTGCTCGCGCATCAGCCAATCCTTCCCTCGAAATCCCTTGAGAGTGGGACGAATCGCGACGTTCATCGGTTCCCGTCATGAGGAAACAGAGGCGGAGACAGCACGACGCCCGGGGAGTAGGGCCCCGGGCGTCGCACCATCAACAATGGATCAGAGACGGCGACGGTGGATCAGGAGACCGCCACCGTCATCGCCGTGCCGAGCTGGCTCAGCACCGCGATCTTGACGCCGACCGCCGGCAGCTTGACGCCGTGGTTCGGCAGCTCGTCGTAGAAGTACTTGTCCTTGTCGTTGAAGACCGGGTCACCGAGCTGCGGCTTGATGACCGACTTCGCCCCGTTCAGGTGCAGCGTCATCCCGTCGGTCGGGTAAAGGCTGAACGGCGCGTCGTAGACCTGGACACGAGAACGCCACGGAACGCCGGTCGGGTTGATCAGCGGCTTCGGGTGCGCGTCGATGTAGAGGTTGCGTCCCGAACCCGGGTGCTCGTTCGTGTTGTTGTCGACCTGCGAGGTGTCCCAGTACGAGATCAGCAGCCCCGTCTGGTAGTTGTAGTGCTCCACCCAGTCCGGCTTGGTGGCGACCCACCCGAAGTTGTACGGGCCGGTCTGCAGGTACTTGTCGTACGAGGTGTAGCTCCGGTAACCCGCGATGTAGTAGTGCGGGTAGGTGTCGGTCGCGGTCGCGCCGACGATCGAGAACCCGTCGGCGGTCCAGGTCGAGGTGCCCTCGGCACCGTCGGTCGTGGCGACACCGTCGGCGGTCACGGTCAGCTCGTCACCGAAGAAGCCGCCCTCGGAGACACCACCGTCGGTCACGTAGTGCAGGCGGAAGTCGATGTCCTGACCCGCGTACGCGTCCAGCGGCACCTCGATGTCGACCCAGGCACCGTCGCTGGAGCCGCTGATCGCCGGGCTGCCGCTGCCGTCCTTGATGAACGGCTGACCGGCGGCCGTGCCGTCCAGTCGGGTCCAGCTCGTGCCACCGTCGGTGGACGCCTCGAAGTACAGGTAGTCGTAGTCGATCTCGATGCCGTACCGGCCCTTGAGCGTGACGCCCGCGGTGGACTTGCCGGTCAGGTCGATCGACGTGGACAGTGAGACGTTCAGGTCGTCGGCGTTGCCGGAGTAGAACTGCTTGCTGCCGGCGTACGGCGCGCCCAGGTCGCGGGTGACCTGCTTGTCCGGCAGGTTCACCACCAGGGCCTGCTTCTTCTTGGTGTTGTACTCCTCCGGACCGAGGTTGACGACCTTCTTGGCGCCCGCCTTGACGGATTCGTAGTTCAGCCAGCCGAGCTGCAGCTTGTTCCAGGCGCCCAGGTCGCCCGGCCGGGTGCCGATGCCCTGGTCCTTCGCCGCGCTGAGCCGGCTCTGCGCCATCAGCGTCCAGTGTTCGCTGTTGTTGTCGCCGAGGCCGCTGGTGTCGTAGTCGTCGGGCAGGCCGAGGTCGTGGCCGTACTCGTGGACGAAGACGCTCAGGCCGCCGTTCTCCGGCTGGATGGTGTAGTCACCGATCCAGATGCCGGTGCCGCCGATCTGGGTGCCGCCGAGCAGGTTGCCCGTCGGGCCGGTGCGGCCGTTGTCGGTGGCGTACGCGTACCACCGGTGGCTCCAGATCGCGTCCTCACCCTGGTTCGGGTCGCCGTCGGCCTGGTCGCCACCGGCGTGCACGATCTGGAAGTGGTCGATGTAGCCGTCCGGCTCGTTGAAGTCGCCGTCACCGTCGAAGTCGTACCGGTCGTACTGGTCGAACGACTTCATGTCGGCCGCGATCTCGGCGTCGGTCAGGCCGCGCGCCTTCTGGTCGGCGACCCACTGGTTGGCGGCGTCGCGGACCAGCGCCCAGGTGTTCTGGCAGGTGCTGCTCGCGCAGACGGCCGGGTCGTCGCCGTTGGCGTCGGTCGCGACGTCGTTGGAGCGCCCGTAGCGGGCCTCGTTGTACTGGACCTTGACCCAGTCGGTGACCTCGCCGTCGACGCTGTAACGCCCGGAGGACTGCGTCTCGTAGTAGGTCTTGACCGACTCGGTGTCCTTGCCGGTGCCGAAGTACAGCTTCCGGAAGTAGTCCGCGTTGTAGTCCTTCTGCCAGATGGTCGAGTTGTCGACCTTCCGGTCCGGCTCCGGGATCGCGTTGACCGCGGGGCCCTCGAACGTGGACGGTCCCGCAATGGTCGGGTTGGTGTCCTTGTCCGGGAAGTCCGGGTGCCGTTCGTTGCCGAACTCGGTCAGGATCACGAAGATCCGGTCGGTGCTCTGCCGTTCGAGCTCGACGTACTGGTTCTTTCCGGGGTGGCCGAAACCGCCCTTGCCGTAGGTCTTGCCGAGGTTGACGACCTTGCTGCCGTTCCTCGTCTCGACCTTGGACTTGCCGCTGACGACCTCGGCAACGGCCTGCTCGCGCAGGGCGCGGCGCTTGTCCTCGAGGGGGTTCGGCAGGTCATCGACCGGTGCTTGTTCCGCGGCCTGCCCGGCCGGAGAAGGGTCCACCGGCGGCGCGGCCTGGGCCACTGCCGGAACCATGGCTCCGACACTGGTCACGACCGCGGCGCCGAGTAGTCCCACGACCACCTTGCGCACTACGTTTACCTCCGTTTTTTCGGCCGGGCGCTGGGTGGCAGCGGTCCGGCGTCAAACGGCCCCGTGGTTCGGGACTGAAGGTGAACGTATGCAAACGCCTTGATGTGCGCGAGGGTGGATCAAGATTGATGAACAACAGTTACCTGATATGGACGAAGCATAATGCAAGAACTGGCATTTAGGACTAAAGCCCGGCGACACATGGGCGTCGCCAGGCTTTATATACCGACGTCAGTCTTCGGACTTGGTGGATTTCATACCGGTGGAGATCAGGTCCATCACGGCCGAGTCCTGTAGCGTCGTCACGTCGCCGAGTGAACGGTTCTCCGCGACGTCCCGCAGCAACCGGCGCATGATCTTGCCGGACCGGGTCTTCGGCAGCTCCGGCACCAGCATGATCTGCCGCGGCTTCGCGATCGGTCCGAGCGTCTTCGCCACGTGGTTGCGCAGATCCTTGATCAGCGCCTCGCCCGCGTCGCCCGCGGTGTCCACGTTGCCGCGCGGGATGGTGAACGCGACGATCGCCTGACCGGTCGTCGGGTCGGTCGCGCCGACCACCGCCGCCTCGGCCACCGACGGGTGGGACACCAGCGCCGACTCCACCTCGGTGGTGGAGATGTTGTGCCCGGAGATCAGCATGACGTCGTCGACCCGGCCGAGCAGCCAGAGCGCGCCGTCCTCGTCCTTCTTCGCGCCGTCCCCGGCAAAGTAGATCCACTCGTCTCCCTGGCCGGCCCCGGCGCCGAACCGCGACCAGTAGGTGTCCAGGAAGCGCTGGTCGTCACCCCAGATGGTGCGCAGCATCGACGGCCACGGGTCGCGCAGCACCAGGAAGCCGCCACCGCCGTCCGGCACCGACTGCGCCTGGTCGTCCACCACGTCGGCGCTGATGCCGGGCAGCGGGGTCATCGCCGAGCCGGGCTTGGTGGCGGTCACCCCGGGCAGCGGCGAGATCATGATCGAACCGGTCTCGGTCTGCCACCACGTGTCCACGATCGGCGCGCGTTCCCGGCCGATGTTCTCCCGATACCACATCCAGGCCTCGGGGTTGATCGGCTCGCCGACGCTGCCCAGGATCCGCAGTGAGGACAGGTCGTACCCGGCCGGGATGTCGTCGCCCCACTTCATCATGGTGCGGATCAGCGTCGGGGCGGTGTACAGGATGGACACCTTGTACTTGTCGACCAGCTGCCAGAACCGCCCGCGATCCGGGGTGTCCGGCGTTCCCTCGTACATCACCTGGGTGGCGCCGTTGGAGAGCGGCCCGTAGACGATGTAGGAATGGCCGGTCACCCAGCCGATGTCGGCGGTGCACCAGTAGACGTCGGTCGCAGGCTTCAGGTCGAAGACCGCGTGGTGCGTGTAGGAGGTCTGCGTCAGGTATCCGCCGGTGGTGTGCAGGATGCCCTTGGGCTTACCGGTGGTGCCCGAGGTGTAGAGGATGAACAGCGGGTGCTCGGCGTCGAACGGCTGCGCCTTGTGCTCCGGGCTCGCCTGCTCGACGGTCTCGTGCCACCACTTGTCCTTCCCGGTCCACGCGACCTCCTGGCCGGTGCGGCGGACCACCAGCACGTGCTCGATGCTGGCGCAGCGGGCCACCGCCTCGTCCACGGTCGGCTTGAGCGCTGACGGCTTGCCGCGCCGGTAACCACCGTCCGCGGTGATCACCACCTTGGCGTCGGCGTCCTGGATCCGGGTGGACAGTGCCTCCACCGAGAAACCGCCGAACACCACGCTGTGCGTGGCGCCGATACGGGCGCAGGCGAGCATCGCCACCGCCGCCTCCGGGATCATCGGCAGGTAGATCGCGACCCGGTCGCCCGCGACGACACCGAGGTCGGTCAGGGTGTTGGCGGCCTGCGAGACCAGCTTCAACAATTCGGTGTACGTGACCGCGCGGGTGTCCCCGGGCTCGCCCTCCCAGTGGATCGCCACCTTGTCGCCGTGTCCCGCCTCGACGTGCCGGTCGACGCAGTTGTACGCGACGTTGAGCTCGCCGCCGACGAACCACTTGGCGAACGGGGGGTGGGACCAGTCGAGGACCTGGTCCCAGGGCTTCGACCAGCTGAGGCGCTCGGCCTGGCGCGCCCAGTAGCCGAGCCGGTCGGATGTGGCCTCGTCGTATGCCTCGGCCGTGACGTTGGCGTCCGCCGCGATGTTCGCGGGCGGCGGGAACTGCCGCGTCTCCGAGGACAGATTCGCCAGGGTCTCGCTCATGAGGGCGGCTCCTTGCCGTGAACCGGGAATGCCTGTGACCGGGGTCTCTCTTGATTGCACACTAGTTGCGCCGGGCGATTCGGCGAAGGGTTGCGCATCAGGCCGCGCCCGATGGCCCCGTTCGCGCGCCAACCGGCGGCAAACTGCTCACTACTGCGCGAATCTTGCCAGTTGCGATCTCATTTGTGCACCCCGTGTTTCCTGCGCTTTACCGGATACGGTGTGCACGTGGATCCCCTAGCTCCCCTGCTCGCCCTGGCCGACGTCGCGCCCGCCCTCACCGGCGCCCGGGAATCGGTGGACGCGGCGATGCGGCACCGCGCGCTGCGCCGCAACGGCGGCCAGGTCGCGGCCGAAGCGAGCCTGCGCGCCGCGGTCGCCAGCGCCGCCCTGGAGGGCAGCCGTTACGACCTCGACGAGGTGCGCTCCGGCACGGTCACCGACCCGGTCGTGCAGGGATCGCTGCGCGTCGCCGAGGCGCTCGGCGGGCTGGTCGACCTCTGGCCCCGCGCGCCCCGGCAGGTCCTCGCGAAACTGCACGTCCTCGCCGCCCGCGGGGTGGTGCACGACCACGACCTGGGCCGGCTGATCTCCGGCGCGGACCGGGTGGACGCCCTGACCCGCATCGTCGCCGGCAACGACACCACCCCGCCGCTGCTGCTCGCCGCCGTCGTGCACGCCGAACTGCTGACGCTGCGGCCGTTCGCGGGGCCGTCCGGCGTGGTGGCCCGGGCCGCGGCCCGTCTCACCCTGATCAACCGGGGACTCGATCCGCGCGGTCTGATCGCGGCCGAGGTGGGCCACCTCGAGCGCGAGCCGGAGTACGTGGGAGCGTCCGGCGCGTACGCCACCGGGACACCCGACGGGGTCCGTTCGTGGCTGCGGCACTACGCCTCGGCGGTGACCGCGGCCGCCGGTGAGGCAGTGGTCATCAGCGATGGAGTATTGGCCGCGACCTGAGACGGAGCATACTTTCCGGGTGGGTGGAGACTGGATTCGTCCGTACGCGCCCGGCACCGGGCGGTGGATCGTCATCATCTGGGAGGCGGCCGCGCTCGGCCTGCTGACCTGGGCCACCATCCGGCAGTTCGACCTGGCCGGCCATGCGGTCCGGGCGGTCGCCGGGATGCTCGCCGCGGTCTGGGTGGTCGGCGCCTGGCGGATCGTCGAGCACGGGGTCTACCTCAGCTCGCACGGCGTCCTCATCCGCGGGCTGGTGCGCTCCCGGACCATGCGATGGCCCGAGGTGGCCGGCGTCCACCTGCACGAGGCCACCCACCGGGTCGGCCCGTGGACGATCCAGAGTGGCCTGACGGTGCTGCTCGAACGGGTCGGCGGCGGGACGGTGAACACCGAGCTGTGGGCGCAGGGGATCGATTTCCACTCCCGGCCCACGGTGTTCCGGGCGGTGTACCACGAGATCCGCAACCGTCATCTGGCCGCGCGGCACCGGTAGCACCGAGAGAGTTAAGAGCCGGCGTCCCCGCAGGGGCGCCGGCTGTGCGCGTCCGGACCGGGTTATCAGGCGTGCACCTGAGTCGTCGTCGACAGTCCCGTGCCTCTCGGCAGAGGTCCCGCCGCGACGTGCCTGCCGTGGCTGATCGCGCGTGGGTTCCCGGTGGCCGTGCACGGAGCCCGATTCGCGTCGAGCTTCCGTGTCTCCTTTCTACGCCCGTTCGCCCGTGATCGCCAGGTCCCAGCGGGGCAAATCTGGCGTACCCCTATTACTCAGACCAATGCCATTCGTACTGGTCGAAGCGTTACAGCAGGGCGGCCGGACGAGGGCGGGACCGCCGGTGCCGCCCGTACAGCGCGAAGCCGATCGCGACACCCACACCCACGCCGAGCGCCGCGGCGACCGGAACCGCGGGCCGATCCCGCAGACGGCGGCCGAGCGGCACCGGATGCCGGAACTCGAGAACCGGCCAGGACCGCTCCTGCGCGACCCGGCGCAGCGTCCGGTCCGGGTTCACCGCGCTGGGATGGCCGACCGCCTCCAGCAACGGCAGGTCACTGCTGGAATCCGAGTAGGCGAAGCATGTACTGAGGTCGTAGTCGCGGGACTCGGCCAGCTCGCGCACCCCGACCACCTTCGCCGGACCGGCCGCGTAGAACTCGACCGCGCCGCTGTAACGGCCGTCGACGATCGACATCCGGGTGGCGATCACGTCGGTGATGCCGAGCAGCGCGCCGATCGGACGGACCATCTCGTCCCCCGACGCCGAGACGAGCACGACATCGCGGCCGGCCGCCTGGTGCTCGGCGATCAGTGCGGCGGCTTCCGCGTACACATAAGGGTTGATCAGGTCGTTGAGGGTCTCGGCGACGATCTGCTGCACCTGCTCGACACGCCAGCCCTTGCAGAGGGCCGCGAGATAGTCGCGCGTGCGTGCCATCGCCTGCTCGTCGGTGCCACCGCCCAGCCGGAACATCAATTGGGCATAAGCGGACTTGACCACGTCCCGGCGGCTGATCAGGCCATCACGGTAGAACGGCCGTCCGAAGGCCAGAGCACTGGACTTGGCGATGACGGTCTTGTCTAGGTCGAAAAAGGCGGCGCTGAGGCCCACGGGCCGAAAGTGTAGCCGCAAGTGGCGCAGAACGGTCGTCCCGGCTGTCCGGCGTGGCCGATGATGACGCGCTGTGAAAGCGGTCAGACGGGCGAAGAACGACGTCGCAGGCTACATTCGGTACTCGACGACGAGGCGGGCTCTGAGGCAAACTTGTGTTTGCGGCGGGAATGTCGCCGCCTCTCGTGACCCGATCCACCGTTTCATCGGTGATGAGCGCTCGGTGATCGCGCCCCCCGCGATGACCGGGTTGATTCGGCTCGACCCCCCCCGGAGCCGAATCCCAGGACGGCCCCCGTCTCCCCCGACGGGGGTCGTTCCCTCTCAGGAACCGGTGGCCTGCTGCGACGGCTCCGCCTCGCGCGCCGGTGCATCGGCGTCGATCAGGCCGAAGAAATCGGACAGGCCGGTCACGGCAAGCACCCGCCGGAACGTTTCGCTCGGATTGAGCACCACGAACGGGATTCCCTTGTCGGTCGCCGCGCGATAGCCCTCGAGCAGGGCACCGAGACCCGTCGAATCGATGAAGGACGCGTCGCGCAGGTCGACCTGGACGCGCGACGGCGACCATTCGTCGACCGCGTCCTGAATGCCCAGCGCCACCTCGTCGGTGTTCGAGTAATCGATCTCCCCGAGCACGGTGACGGTGACCGCGCCGTTGTCGGCAAGCGAGGTCTGGATCGAGTAATCCATGCCAACTCCATCGGTCCGTGTCCGGACCAACATACCCAACGCGACATGTCTCATACGCGTCGGCCGGAGACCGGCCGTTAACAGATTCCCGCGATGTCCGGCGGTTTTCCACAGGTGACGGCGTTGTCCACAGGCGGAGGCGACGACGATTGCCGGCCGGTGCCGGGTCCGGCGAGGGTGACTGGCGAAACCGCCCGTCCTCGCTGGAGGCCAGTGATGCCCACCCCGCGCCGCGCCCTCGTCCTGACCGCCGACCCCGACCTGCTCGACGACCTGCTCCGGCTCGCCGCGGCGGGCGGCACCGAGGTCGACGTCGCCCCGGATCCGCTGGCGGCGCTCGGCCACTTCGCGAAGGCGACCCTGGTGGTGATCGGCGCCGACCAGGCCGCGGCCTGCCTGCGCACCCGGCTGCCACGCCGCGAGGGAGTGATCATGATCGGTCACGAGCACATGATGAACGAGTCCTCGTGGGAGCTCGCCGCGTTGATCGGCGCGGAACGCGTGGCGGTGCTGCCGACCGCCGAGCCGTGGGTGGTCGACCAGTTCGCGAAACGGCCCGACACCGCCACCGTCTCCCGAACCTGCGCGGTCGTCGGCGGCCGTGGCGGAGCCGGCGCCAGCATCCTCGCCGCCGGCCTGGCCACCACCGCGGTACGCGCCGGCCACCGGACCCTCCTGGTCGACGGCGACCCGCTCGGCGGCGGCCTCGACCTGCTCCTCGGCTGGGAGAAGACCGCCGGGCTGCGCTGGCCGGCCCTGGTCGGCTCGGACGGCCGGATCGACCCGCCCGACCTGCTCGGCGCCCTGCCCCGGCAGGGCGACCTGGTGCTCCTCTCGTTCGACCGGGGCGAACTGCCGGGGGTGCCGGTCGAGGCGATGGCGGCCAGCCTCGACGCCGCCCGCCGCGGACGCGACGTGATCGTCGCCGACCTGCCCCGGCGGCTCGACGACGCGGCGGTGCTCGCCCTGCAGACGGCCGACCGCGCGCTGCTGGTCGTCCCGGCGGAGCTGCGGGCCGCGGCGGCCGCGGCCCGGACCGCGTCGGCCCTCGCACTGCACTGCGCGAACGTGGCCGTCGTGGTCCGTGGCCCGGCCCCGGGGAAGCTGCGGCCGCGCGAGATCGCCCAGTCACTCGGGCTGCCCCTGGCCGGGACGTTGCGCCCCGACCCGGCGCTCTGCGTGGGGATCGAGAGCGGCGCCCCACCGGCGGCCGGAGGACGCGGACCGCTCGCCGAACTGTGCCGTCATCTGATCGAGGATCTGATGCGGACCGGCGCGGAGGTGCCCGCGTGAGCACCCCGCCGATCGTGCACCGGGTGCGCCGGCAGTTCGCGGAGGACGGCTCGGCGGCCACCCCGGCCGCGGTGGTCAGCGCGGTCCGGCGGCAAACCGGGGTGCTCGGCGACACGGCCGTGCTGCGGCTCGCCGACCAGGTCCGCGACGAACTCATCGGCGCCGGTCCGCTGGCGCCGCTGCTGTGCGATCCGTCCGTCACCGACGTGCTGGTCAACGGGGTGCAGGTCTGGGTGGACCGGGGTGCGGGACTGCAACGGGCGGCGGTACGCCTGGGCGGCCCCGACGACGTACGCCGCCTCGCCCAGCGCCTCGTCGCCGCGTGCGGCCGGCGTCTCGACGACGGCCAGCCCTTCGCCGACGCGCGCCTGCCGGACGGCACCCGCCTGCACGCGGTGCTGCCACCGGTGGCGACCCACGGGCCCTACCTGTCGCTGCGGACGTTCCGGCAGCGCCCGTTCAGCCTCGGTGACCTGGTCGAGAACGGCGCGGTGCCGCCGACCGCCGGCCCGGTGCTGGCCGCGGTGGTGGCGGCGCGTCTGGCGTACCTGGTGGTGGGCGGGACCGGCAGCGGCAAGACGACACTGCTGTCGACACTGCTCGGCCTGGTCCCGTCGACCGAGCGGATCGTGCTGGTGGAGGACGCGGCCGAACTGCGGCCGGTGCACCCGCACGTGGTGACGTTGCAGGCACGGACAGCCAATGTGGAGGGTGCGGGCGCGATCGGGCTGACCGGCCTGGTCCGGCAGGCGCTGCGGATGCGACCGGACCGGCTGGTGATCGGGGAGTGCCGCGGCGGGGAGATCTCCGACCTGCTGGGCGCCCTGAACACCGGTCACGAGGGCGGTGCGGGCACCCTGCACGCCAACACGCCCGAGGACGTCCCGGCCCGGCTGGAGGCGCTCGGGCTGCTCGGCGGGCTGCCCCGGGCCGCGTTGCACGCCCAGGTGCTGGCCGCGCTGCAGGTGGTGCTGCACGTCCGCCGGACCGGGCACGGCCGGGTGCTGGAGTCGATCGGCGTGTTCCGGCCGTCGGGCGAGGAACGGCTGATGGCGGTCGTGCCGGCCTGGCAGCGGGAGTACGGGGCCGGCCCGGCGGCGTCCGCGCTGGCCCGGTTGCTGCTGTCCCGGGGTGTCGCGGTGCCGGCTGTCCTGAAACCGCCGCCGGGTGCCGGGCGGCCGGCATGACCTGGCTGGTGGTGGTGGCGGCGTTGCTGCTCGTCGTGGTGGTGCTGGCCGTCCCGTCGCGCCGGGCGAGGGAACGCCTGGCCGGCCGGCGACCGGCGATCCGGTTCGACGTGCCGCGGATACGAGCCGGCTGGATCGTCGCCGGACCGCCCTGGCGTGCGGCGCTGGGGACGGCCGGTGTCGCGGCGGGACCGGCACTGCTGGCGGGCGGGCCGGTCGGCGCGCTGGTCGCGGCCACCTATGCGGCGCTGGCCGGCCGGGCGTGGGCGCGCCGGGCCGAGCACCGTCGCCGGGCGGCGCAGCGGGCCGGATCGCTCGACGCATTGTGTGCCCTGGTGGCCGATCTGCGAGCCGGCATACCCCCGTCCGTGGTCGCGGACGGGGGCGGGATCCACCGGGACGCCCGGCTGAACCGGCTGACCACGGCGGTGTGGAGGCTCGCCGATCAGACCGGCGCGCCCGCCGCGGATCTGCTGGAACGGATCGAGGCGGATGCCCGGGCCGAGGACCGGGCGGCGGCGAGCGCCGCTGCTCAGGCGGCCGGGACGCAGGCGACCGCGGCGATGCTCGCGGTGCTGCCGGTGGGCGGGATCGGACTGGGATATCTGATCGGGGCGGATCCGGTGCACGTTCTGCTGCGGACGCCGCTCGGGGCGGGCTGCACGGTGCTGGCCGTGCTGCTGCAGTGCTGCGGCCTCGGCTGGTCGGAGTGGATCGCGCAGGGGGCGGGCCGGTGAGCGCCGGTTGCGACGCGGCCGCCCTGTTGCGGGAGGGCGGCCCGGTGCGGGTTCCGATGCGGGAGTGCTGCGTGGCGGCGCTGCTCGGCGTGACGGCTGTGGTGGGCGGCTGCCCGGCGATGCGATCCGAGGCGGCGCTGCCGGGATCCGAACGGCCGCCGGCGTCCGGGGAGCGGCGCGAGCTCGAGGTGCCCACGTGAGCGCGGCGCTGCTGGTGGTGGCCGCGTTCGTGCTGGCCGTGCCGTGGGCGGGACATCGGGTGGGCGGCGGCGCGGTCCGGCGGCTCCGGCTGATCCGCCCGGAGCCGGCGTCGACGGCCGGGACCGGGCGCCGGACCCGGGTGCTGCTGTCGGTGCTGATCGGGCTCTCGATCGCGGGTGTGGTGGGGAGCCTGTGGGGCGTACCCCTGGGAGTCCTGGCTGGTGTCGGGGCGGAACGTCTGCTCCGGGGCCGGGAGACCGCCCCGGGCCGGCAGGAACGCCGGCAGGCGCTCGCCGATCTCCCGCTCGGCGCCGATCTGCTGGCCGCGGCCCTGCGCTCCGGCACCCCGGTGGACCGGGCGACGGACGCGGTGGCCGAGGCGCTGGACGGGCCGCTCGGTGATCGCCTGCACCGGACCGCGCGGTCGCTGCGGCTCGGCGCCGAACCGGACGAGGCCTGGGCGCACCTGACCGGTGTGCCGGGTACGGACCGGCTGATCACGGCGGCGGTCCGGTCCAGCAGCAGCGGCGGTGCACTGGCCGGTGCGCTGGAACGTCTGGCCGGTGACCTGCGCGCCGACCGGGCCGCCGCGACGGAGGCCGCGGCGCAGCGGGCCGGTGTGCTGATCGTGTTGCCGCTCGGACTGTGTTTCCTGCCGGCCTTCATGCTCGCCGGCCTGGTCCCGGTCCTGATCTCGGTGCTCGCCGGCGTCTTCTGACGCCGGGACCCGCTCGAACTCCGGTGCGGCATCCACGCGCGCACCGACCATGGAGGAGGTTCATGTGTACACACTCATCGCCAACTACCGGCGGCTGCGGACCGAGGCGTCCGACACGGGGATGAGCACCGTCGAGTACGCGCTCGGCACCGTGGCCGCCGGCGCCCTGGCCACCGTCCTGTTCCGGGTGGTGACCGGTGGCGACGTGACGGCGGCCATCACCGCGATCGTCCTGCGGGCGCTGAAGTGATCGGGCGCCGGCGGCCCGGCCGGGACCGGGGTGCGTTCACCGTCGAGCTCGCGGCCGGGCTGCCGGCGCTCCTGCTGCTGATGCTGGCCGGCATGACGGCGATGTCCGCGATGAGCACCCGGATGCAGTGTCTCGACGCGGCCCGGGAAGTGGCGCTGGCCGTCGCCCGGGGTGAGCCGTCGTCGATCGCGGCCCGGTTCGCGCCGCCGGGTGCGGACGTCCGGACCGACGTCGGCCGGGACACGGTGACGGTCGAGGTGACCGCCCGGGTCCGGCTGGTGGGCGCCGAACTCCCCACCGTCACGGTACGCGGCAGCGCGGTCGCCGCCCGGGAACCGGACGAGGTGGTGGCGTGAGCGGGACTGTGACCGCCGACCGCGGGGCCGCGTCGGTCCTGGTGCTGGCCGTCGGGCTCACCGTGCTGCTGCTCGGGGTGGCGGGCGCGACCGTCGGATCCGCGCGGACCGCCCGGCACCAGGCCCGTAACGCCGCCGATCTGGGTGCCCTGGCCGGTGCCGTGCACGCCGTCGAGGGCGAGGCCGTGGCCTGCGCGGTCGCCGGCCGTTACGTCCGGGCGAACGGCGCGCGGATGACCTCGTGCACGGTCGGCGGACTGGAGATCGTGGTGCGGGCCGAGGTGCCGGTGGCCGGCCGCTGGCTCGCCACCGCGGCGGCCCGTGCCGGGCCGGTCAGCGCTCCGATCCGGACGTGACGGCGGCGGCTACTTCTGGGACGGGATCGCGGGCTGGTCCGCGAGGGCGGCGAGCACCACGTCGAGCACCCGGACCGCGCCCGCCTTGTCCAGCGGGTTGTTCCCGTTGCCGCACTTCGGCGACTGCACGCACGACGGGCATCCCGTCTCGCACCCACACGACGAGATCGCCTCCCGGGTGGCCCGCAGCCATTCCGCGGCCACCCCGTAGGCGCGCTCGGCGAACCCGGCACCACCCGGATGCCCGTCGTAGACGAACACGGTCGGCGCCTCGGTGTCCGGGTGGTTCGCCGTGGACAGCCCGCCGATGTCCCACCGGTCGCAGGTCGCCATCAGCGGCAGCAGACCGATCCCGGCGTGCTCGGCGGCGTGCAGGGCGCCCGGGAGGTCGGCCGGTTCGACACCCGCCGCGACCAGGGCGTCCGGCGACACGGTGAACCACACCGCGACCGTGCGCAGCTCGCGGACCGGCAGATCCAGCGGACGGGTGTCGATGATCTCGCCGGAGCCGATCCGGCGGCGCTGATAGGACACGACCTGGCCGGTCACGTCGACCTCGCCGAGGAACAGGCCGACCGGGCCGGCGTCCACGTACGAGCGGACGTCCACCACCGACACGTTGGTGACGTCGCGGGCGTGCGTGGTCCAGTCCGGCTCCTCCGGGTGGACCAGCGCGATGCCGTCCTCCAGGTCGAGGTCGTCCACCACGTACGAGACGCCCTGGTGCAGGTAGACCGCCCCGGAGTGCAACATCATGTGCGACGAGCCGGGGTCGACCGTGCCGAGCAGGCGACCGGTCGCCTGCTCCACCACGGCCACCGGGCTGCCGCCGGTGCCGCGCAGGTCCACGTCGGGACGGCCGCGGTGCGTCCAGTAGAACCCGGACGGCCGGCGTCGCAGCACCCCCTGCTCGACCAGTCCGTGTGCCGCGGCGACGGCCGTCTCGCCGCCGAAGAGTTCCAGATCGGCCGGGGTCAGGGGTGCCTCCGACGCGGCGCAGCACAGTTGCGGGCCGAGCACGTACGGGTTCTGCGGATCCAGCACGGTCGCCTCGACCGGGTGGCCGAAGACCGCCTCCGGATGGTGCACGAGGTACGTGTCCAGCGGGTCGTCCCGGGCGATCAGGACCGCAAGCGCCTCGTCGCCGGCCCGCCCGGCCCGGCCCGCCTGCTGCCACAGTGACGCCCGGGTCCCCGGGTAGCCGCAGATCAGTACCGCGTCCAGGCCGACCAGGTCGACGCCGAGTTCGAGGGCGTTCGTCGACGCCAGCCCGAGCAGTTCCCCGGAGAGCAGGGACCGTTCGATCTTGCGCCGGTCCTCCCGCAGGTAGCCGGCCCGGTAGGCCGCCACCCGGTCGCCGAGTCCGGGCACCGCCTCGTCCAGGGCGCGGCGGGTCAGCGTGGCGACCACCTCGGCGCCGCGCCGGGACCGGATGAACGCCAGGGTGCGGGTGCCGGCCACCACCGCGTCGGCGAGCAGGTCGGACGTCTCGCGTAGCGCGGACCGCCGGATCGGCGGGAGTTCGACCTCGAAGTCGGTGTCCGGGTCGGTGGACGACGCGGGTGGCAGCAGCGGCGGCTCCCACAGGGCGAACGTCACCGGCCCGCGCGGCGATGTGTCCTCTGTCACTGCCCGGACGGGCAGGCCGGTCAGCCGGGCGGCGGTGCCGGCCGGGTCGCCCGAGGTGGCCGAGGCCAGCACGAAGGTGGGCGAACTGCCGTACCGGCTGGCGACCCGGCGCAACCGGCGCAGGACGTGCGCCACGTGCGAGCCGAACACGCCCCGGTAGGTGTGGCACTCGTCGATCACCACGTAGCTGAGCCGCCGCAGGAAGACACCCCAGCGCGCGTGGCCCGGCAGCAGCGCGTGGTGCAGCATGTCCGGGTTGGTGAGCAGGAACCGCGAATGCTGGCGGATCCAGTCGCGTTCCTCCCGCGGGGTGTCCCCGTCGTAGGTGGCGGGCCGCACGTCGTCGAGCCCGAGGCGGGCGATGCCGCGCAACTGGTCGGCTGCCAGAGCTTTGGTAGGTGACAGATACAGCACCGTCGCCTTAGGGTCCCTGGCGAGCGCGCTGAGAGCGGGCAACTGGTATCCGAGGGATTTGCCCGACGCGGTGCCGGTGGCCAGCACGACGTGTGTGCCCTCCCAGGCGAGGGAGGCGGCGGCCGCCTGATGCTGCCATGGTTCGGCGATGCCCTGTGTGACGAATGCGTCGCGGACGGTGGGTTCGGTCCATGTCGGCCACGACGCCGTCCGCCCGGCCCGGGCGGGGATCCGTTCGACATGCGTGATGGGCGACACCGCCGCAGCGGTTCCGCGGGCCTGCAGCCGATGCAGCAGCTCAGCAGGACCGAAGGCGGTGGAGGTCACGCCTTGCACTGTGACACCGGTATGCCCTGAACCTCAAACGGGTAGGACGGTGGGTGCCATGCGTCGCGCGGTCGCGGTCGGTGGTTAGATTTCGCGGGGGAGATCAGGGAGGAGGACCGATGGAGCTGTCGCTGGCGACGCGGACCGTCGCGGAGCACACTGTGCTCGAGGTCGGTGGCGAGGTGGATGTTTACACCGCTCCCCGGTTGCGTGAGCGGTTGATCGAGCTGGTCGATGCCGGTGCCCGCGATGTGGTCGTCGATCTGGAGCGGGTCGAGTTCCTCGACTCGACCGGGCTCGGCGTGCTGGTCGGCGCCCTGAAGCGGCTGCGGACCGCGCACGGCACCTTCGGTCTGGTGTGCGCCAAGGAGCCGTTGTTGAAGATCTTCCGGATCACCGCGCTGGACCAGGTCTTCCCGATCTTCCCGACGGTCGAGGCTGCCACCGAACGCGACGGCAGCGGTCCCGCTTCGTGATGGCCACGGTTCGGCTCTCCTTCTCGCCGGCACCGGTGCATGTGCGCACCGCCCGGCTGGTCGGCGTCGCCGTGGCCCGCCGGGCCGGGGTCGCCGAGGAGCTGCTCGACGAGGTCCGGCTCGCGATCGGCGAGGCGTGCACGCGTGCGGTCACCCTGCACCGGCAGTACCACCTGTCCGAGCTGGTCACGGTGGAGATGTCCGACTCGGACTCGTACACCGTCCGGGTCATCGACCACGCCCCGATCGAGGCGAGCGTGGGTCTGACCAAGCTGCCGCCGGACGAACTGGCCGACGAGTCGCTGACCGACGACGCGCTCACCACCGGCGTGGGTTTCGCCCTGCTCGCCGGGTTCGTCGACGACCTGCAGGTGCGCCCGGTGGAGGACGGCCCGGGCACCGAGGTCCGGATGGTCTGGCCGGTCGGCCGCCGCTGATCTCCCGATCCCCGATGCGGTGATCCGCCGGGGATTCACCCTGTCACCACCACGCCCGACGAACAGGATGGACTCGTCGGGCGATCAACTGTGGGCTATGCCCGTCTGCCGCCGGTCTCTAACACAACGGCAAACATCACCGCGACACGGCTGGTGGCACGTGTGACGATCACCACGTGGGGCCGCTACAGTACGCGAGTCATCAGCTACTGCTGGTTCCCCGCTCCTCGGGGAACGCGCCCGGGGTCTCGTCCACCGTCCGGGCGCCATCGGTGTACAGGAGGCATGGATGCCCGGAAACGCGACAACCCTGGCCGCTGAAGGCGGTGGAGCGTCCCTGAGCGGGGACAACATCTCATTCGTGATCATCGCGATCGTCTTCGCCCTGGTCGCTCTCGGCTTCGCCGCGATGTTCGTCCAATCCGTGCTGCGCACCGAGCGCGGCACGCAGAAGATGCAGGAGATCGCGGGCGCCGTGCAGGAGGGCGCCTCGGCCTACCTGTTCCGGCAGTTCAAAACGTTGGCCGTCTTCGTGGTCATCGCGGTGGTGCTGCTGTTCCTGCTTCCCGTGCACGCGACCGAGAACGAGGTCTGGGTACGGATCGGGCGCTCGCTGTTCTTCATCGTCGGCGCGATCTTCAGTTCGTTCATCGGCGGCGCGGGCATGGCGCTGGCCACCCGGGCCAACGTGCGGGTCGCCGCGGCGGCCGGCACGGACGGCGGCCGCGAGAAGGCGATGGGCATCGCGTTCCGCACCGGTGGCGTCGTCGGTTTCCTCACCGTCGGCCTCGGCCTGTTCGGTGGCGCGCTGGTCGTGCTGATCTTCAGCAGCGACGCGCCGACCGTCCTGGAGGGCTTCGGCTTCGGCGCCGCCCTGCTGGCCATGTTCATGCGGGTCGGCGGCGGCATCTTCACCAAGGCCGCGGACGTCGGCGCCGACCTGGTCGGCAAGGTCGAGCAGGGCATCCCGGAGGACGACCCGCGCAACGCCGCGACCATCGCCGACAACGTGGGCGACAACGTCGGCGACTGTGCCGGCATGGCCGCCGACCTGTTCGAGTCGTACGCGGTCACCCTGGTCGCCGCCCTGATCCTGGGGCACGCCGCGTTCGGCCAGGACGGCCTGGTCTTCCCGCTGATCATCTCGACGGTCGGTGTGCTGATCGCGATCGTCGGCGTCTTCATCACCCGGCTGCGGTCCACCGACCGCAACGGCCTGACCGCGATCAACCGGGCGTTCTACATCTCGGCCGCGCTCTCCGCGATCATCGTGGCGGTGGTCAGCTTCCTGTACCTGCCGTCCACGTTCAACGGATTCAACGACGACCGGATCGAGCAGCAGGTCATCGACAGCGGCCAGGACCCGCGCTGGGTCGCGGTCGGCGCCGTGGTGATCGGCATCGTGCTGGCCGCCGCGATCCAGGCGCTGACCGGCTACTTCACCGAGACCGAGAAGCGTCCGGTGCAGGACATCGGCAAGTCGTCGCAGACCGGCGCGGCCACCGTGGTGCTGGCCGGCATCAGCGTCGGCCTCGAGTCCGCGGTCTACTCGGCGCTGCTGATCGGCGCCGGCGTCTACGGCGCGTTCCTGCTCGGCGGCACGTCACTGACCCTGTCGCTGTTCGCGGTGGCGCTGGCCGGCACCGGCCTGCTCACCACGGTCGGCGTGATCGTGGCGATGGACACGTTCGGACCGATCTCGGACAACGCGCAGGGCATCGCGGAGATGTCCGGCGACGTGGACGAGCGCGGCGCGCAGATCCTGACCGAATTGGATGCGGTCGGCAACACCACCAAGGCGATCACCAAGGGCATCGCGATCGCGACGGCCGTGCTGGCGGCGACGGCGCTGTTCGGGTCGTACACCAACAGCCTGGCCAGCGCGCTCGCCGACGCCGACGTCCCGGACGTGGGCGGCGAGATCCTCGCCCAGCTCAACATCTCCAACCCGCGCAGCCTGGTCGGCCTGCTGATCGGCGCGGCGGTGGTGTTCCTCTTCTCCGGTCTGGCGATCAACGCGGTGTCCCGTTCGGCGGGCGCGGTGGTGATGGAGGTCCGGCGTCAGTTCCGCGAGTTCCCGGGGATCATGGACGGCACCCAGCGTCCGGAGTACGGCCGCGTGGTCGACATCTGCACCCGGGACGCGCAGCGTGAGCTGCTCACCCCCGGTCTGCTGGCGATCACCGCCCCGATCGCTGTCGGTTTCGGTCTCGGCCCGGGCGCGCTCGCGGCCTACCTGGCCGGTGCGATCGGCGCCGGCACGCTGATGGCGGTGTTCCTGGCCAACTCCGGTGGCGCCTGGGACAACGCCAAGAAGCTGGTGGAGGACGGGGCGTACGGCGGCAAGGGTTCCGAGGCGCACGCCGCCACGGTGATCGGCGACACGGTCGGCGACCCGTTCAAGGACACCGCCGGCCCGGCCATCAACCCGCTGCTCAAGGTGATGAACCTGGTCTCGCTGCTGATCGCCCCGGCGGTGGTCGCCTGGAGTTACGGCCCGGACGCGAACACCGGCCTGCGGATCGGCGTCGCCGTCCTGGCGGTGGCGATCGTCTCCGCCGCGGTGATCTGGAGCAAGCGCAAGCCGGTCGCCCTGGGCGAGGACCCGTCGGCGGCCACCGCGGCCGGTGCCGCGGACACCGCCAAGGCGGCGCAGGACGCCCGTGAGACGAAGGCCTCCCGGGTGAAGGACAACGTCGGTTAAAACGCCCGGCGTGACGAAGGGCACCCGGCGAAATACCGGGTGCCCTTCCGGTATGACTCGATCGAGGCGTGTGGAGTTCACGACCATCGTCGTACGCTGCTCCCATGCGCGCGGTCCGACCGATCTCCCTGGCACTCGCCCTCGTGCTCGTGATGCCGCTGGCGGCTTGTTCCGGCCAGCACGGACCCCAGGCGTGGGCCGCGTTGGTCTGCACCGCGCTGAGTCCGTGGCGGAGCGAGATCGACAGCCTGTCAAGCCGAACCCAGCAGCAGATGACCGCGGAGACCTCGCCCAGTCAGGCGAAGGAGAACCTGTCCCGGCTCTTCGGGGGCGCCGCGACCGCGAGCGAGAAGGCACGGTCCGACGTGCAGCGTGCCGGTGTCCCGGATGTGGACGACGGACCGGCCATCGCGGAGGGTTTCCTCGGCTCGCTGGCCGGCATCCGGGACGCCTACGACCACGCCAGGACCGGCATCGAGTCGCTCGCGACGCGCCCGACCGCGACCTTCTACGACCAGGTCGGCAAGGTCGTCGACCAGCTCACCGCGGACTACGAGAAGAGCAGCCTGGACATCACCGGCCTGGAGTCGGTGGAGCTCCGGGAGGCCTTCGACGAGCTGCCCGAGTGTCAGTGATCGTTGCACTGTCATGAGCGAGACCGGCTGGCCGCTGATACCGCGGGAGGTGCTGCCACCCGCGGTGGAGCCGCCGTCGGCCGAGCCGGCGCGGCGCAGCGCTCCCCGGGAGCCGGGCGGGCACCAACTGCCGATGTTCGGTGCGGACAGTTCCGAGCCGTCGCCCGCTGATCTGGCCGGTCTGCTGGCCGGTCCCGGCCGTCTGGACCGGATGGGCGGGACCGCGCGGGTCACGGTCCGCGTCGATGCCGCCTGGCGGGTGCACGCGGTGGTCGCCGAACTGGTCATGCGCGGCCTCACCGCCACCTGGGCTCCGGTTTCCGGGGTACGCGACGACGGGCCCCCCGTCGGGGCAGAGGTGATCGGCGAGTCGATCAACCAGGAGGGCGAGGGGGAACCCGGTGGCACGGGCGCCGGAACGGTTCCCGAGGAGCCGCCGCGCCCGCTGTTCGACGTGCGTACGGCGTACTCCAGGAGGTTGAACGGTCTTGCCCGGGCCTGGCCCGCGGCGGCCGCCCAGCTCTTCCTCAGTGGCCCGCGTCTGCGGCTCTGGGCGGCGGCCGCGGGTGGTCCCCGGGCCGGCGGCTGGTCTCTGGGCCTGGACCCGGAACAGGATCCGCGGCCGGTGGACGCCGCGCTGGTCCGGGCCGGTCTCGCCGGGCGGGTGTCGGACGACGGTCGCTGGTATCTGATCAACGGCCGGCGACGGGTGCGACGGCTCGCTGAGCTGGTCGGAGACCGGCCCTCGACGGCGCCCGAGGAGTTCTGGCCGGGCAGCGCACCTGCGTGATCTTCCGGGATTGTGTCCGACACGACACTGTCTTCCCGGTGTACGGTGGCGCGGTTGGACGCAAGCGGTGGCCGGGCCGTTACCATCCGACTGCGGGGTTACCCGGGAATGTGGGCACGTCCGGCGCGTTACGTTGAACGTCCGTGCTCAGCCGGGCGAGTCGGAGAAGCGCCTGTGGATCTCGAAAAAAGTGGGAGTGCCGTGCCGAGTGACACCAGGACGACGCGTCTGGTCATCGTCGAATCTCCGTCGAAGGCCAAGACGATCGCCGGTTACCTGGGCCCCGACTATCTGGTCGAGGCCTCCATCGGCCATGTCCGTGACCTGCCGAGAAACGCCGACGAGGTCCCCGAGAAATACAAGGGTGAGCCGTGGGCGCGTCTCGGTGTGGACGTCGACAACGGCTTCCACGCCCTCTACGTGGTCTCCGAGCAGCGCAAGCAGCAGGTCGCCCGGCTGAAGAAACTGGCCCGCGAGGTCGACGAGATCCTGCTCGCCACCGATGAGGACCGTGAGGGCGAGGCCATCGCCTGGCACCTCGTCGAGACGATCCGGCCCAAGGTCCCGGTCAAGCGGATGGTCTTCCACGAGATCACCAAGCCGGCGATCCAGGCCGCGGTGGCGAACCCGCGTGAGATCGACCGTTCCCTGGTGGACGCCCAGGAGGCCCGCCGCATCCTCGACCGGCTGTACGGCTACGAGGTCAGCCCGGTCCTGTGGAAGAAGGTGATGCCCCGGCTCTCCGCGGGCCGGGTCCAGTCCGTCGCCACCCGGATCGTGGTCGAGCGTGAGCGTCAGCGGATGGCGTTCCGCACCGCTGAGTACTGGGACATCCTGGCCCACCTGTCCGTGCAGGGACAGCCCGAGGGCGCCCGCGCCTTCGCGGCGACCCTGATCGCGTTGAACGGTGACCGGATCGCCACCGGTAAGGACTTCGAGCCGACGACCGGGCAGCTCAAGCCGGGTTCCGGCGCGGTGCAGCTGGACGGCGACGGTGCCCGGGGCCTGGCCGCCCGGCTGGAGAACCAGTCGTTCACGGTCACCCGGGTCGAGGAGAAGCCCTACCGCCGCCGGCCGTACCCGCCGTTCATCACCTCGACGCTGCAGCAGGAAGCAGCGCGCAAGATGCGGTTCTCCTCGAAGCAGACGATGAGCGTGGCCCAGAGTCTGTACGAGAAGGGCTTCATCACCTACATGCGTACGGACTCGGTGAACCTCTCCGAGACCGCGCTGGCCGCCGCCCGCCGTCAGATCGCCGAGCTGTACGGCCCGGGCAGCGTTCCGCCGCAGCCGCGCCGCTACACCACCAAGGCGAAGAACGCGCAGGAGGCCCACGAGGCGATCCGGCCTGCCGGTGACAACTTCCGGACCCCGGGTGAGGTCGCCAACGAGCTGCGCGGCGACGAGTTCAAGCTCTACGAGCTGATCTGGCGCCGGACCGTGGCGTCGCAGATGACCGACGCGGTCGGCAACTCGATCAGTGTCCGGATCCGGGCCGTCTCCACCGCGGGCGAGGAGGCCGACTTCGGCGCCTCCGGCAAGACCATCACCGACCCCGGCTTCCTGCGCGCCTACGTGGAGTCCTCGGACGACGAGAACGCCGAGGCCGAGGACGCCGAGCGCCGGCTGCCCAACCTGGTCAAGGACCAGCCGCTGACCGCGGACGACCTGGCCGCCAACGAGCACCACACCTCGCCGCCGGCCCGCTACACCGAGGCCTCGCTGGTCAAGGCGCTGGAGGAGCTGGGCATCGGCCGGCCCTCCACCTACTCCTCGATCATGCAGACCATCCAGGACCGGGGCTATGTGGAGAAGCGCGGTCAGGCGCTGATCCCCTCGTTCCTGGCGTTCGCGGTGATCGGCCTGCTGGAGGGGCACTACCCCCGGCTCGTCGACTACAACTTCACCGCGTCGATGGAGGGCCAGCTCGACGACATCGCCGCCGGCGACCACACCCAGCTGGACTTCCTGACCTCCTTCTACTTCGGCAGCCGGACGCCGGGCGCGGACGACGCCATCACCCGGGCCGGCGGCCTGAAGAAGATGGTCACCGAGAACCTCAGCGAGATCGACGCCCGCTCGGTCAACTCGATCCCGCTCTTCGCCGACGAGCAGGGCCGCCGGATCGTGGTCCGGGTCGGCAAGTACGGGCCGTACCTGCAGCGTGAGGTGCCGGACGCCGACGAGGACACGCCCGGCGACCGTGCCTCCATCCCGGAGGGTGTCGCGCCGGACGAGCTGACCCCGGAGAAGGTCGACGAGCTGTTCCTCGGCGGTGGCGGCGAGCGCAGCCTGGGCGACGACCCGGCGACCGGCGAGCCGGTGCAGCTCAAGTCCGGCCGTTTCGGGCCGTATGTGCAGAGTGGTGAGCGCAAGGCGTCGCTGCTCAAGAACCAGAAGCCGGACGACGTGACCCTGGAGGAGGCGCTGCGCCTGCTCCTGCTGCCGCGGACGATCGGCAAGGACGCCGACGGCAACGAGATCGTGGCGAACAACGGTCGCTTCGGGCCGTACGTGAAGCGGGGTTCCGACTTCCGGTCGCTGGCCGGTGAGGAGCAGCTCTTCACGGTGACGCTCGAGGAGGCGCTGGCCCTGCTGGCCGCGCCGAAGACCCGGCAGGCGCGCGCTGCCAAGCCGCCGCTGCGGGAGCTCGGCAACGACCCGGTCACCGAGAGGCCGCTGGTCATCAAGGACGGCCGGTTCGGGTCGTATGTGACCGACGGGGAGTACAACGCGACCCTGCGCAGCGGGATGACCCCGGAGGACCTGACGCTCGAGCAGGCCTCCGAGATGATCGCCGACAAGCGGGCCAAGGGCCCGGCGCCGAAGAAGCGCGTGGCCAAGAAGGCGGCGCCCAAGGCCGCGGCGGACGGTGCGGCCCCGGCCAAGAAGACGGCAGCCAAGCGGACCACGGCGGCGAAGAAGACCACGGCGGCCAAGACGACGACCGCGGCGAAGAAGACGACGGCCGCCAAGAAGGCCGCCCCGGCCAAGCGGGCGGCCCCCCGCAAGGCCGCCGCGGCGACCGAGTGACGGGCTATTCGCCGAGCACGCGGTTCAGGTAGGCGTTGGCGAAGATCCGGGACGGGTCGAACCTGTCCCGGATCGCCAGGAAATCGTCGAACCTCGGATACACCGGGCGCAGCGACGCGGCGTCGCGGTAGTGCAGCTTGCCCCAGTGCGGACGTCCGCCCTGCGCCGCACACAGTTCCTCGACGGCCCGGAAGTACGGCTCGTACTCGGTGCCGAGGTACTGGTGCACGGCGATGTAGGCGGACTCGCGGTCGTACCCGTGCGACATCCACAGGTCGTCCGGGCCGGTGAACCGCACCTCGACCGGGAACTGCACCCGGAACGGCAGGCGGTCGAACAGGGCCGGGAACGCGCCGAGCACCTCGGGCAGGGCGGCGCGCGGGATCTCGTACTCCATCTCGGTGAAACGCACCCGGCGGGACGTGCAGAAGACCCCGGCCGACGGCCCGGTGTACGCCCGCGCGCTCAGCGCCCGGGCCGCGATGCCGTTGAGCGCCGGAACCGTGCGGGGCATCCGCTGGCCCACCTTGCAGACGCCCTGCCAGACGGTGTTGGACAGGAACTCGTCGTCCAGCCAGCCGCGGAACCTCGAGAGCGGCCGGTTGTCGACGTCCACCCGGTTGTTGCGTTTGAGCTGCCCGCGGTCGGTGTACGGGTACCAGAAGAACTCGATGTGGTCGTTGCCCGGGATCCACTCGTCGAGCCCGGCCAGCATCTCGGTGAGCAGCATCGGCCGTTCGTCGGCGTGCAGGGTGAACGCCGGCACACACCGCAGGGTGACCTCGGTGATGATGCCGAGCGCCCCGAGGCCGACGCCGATCGCCTTCAGTTCGGGGGCGTCGGCCGTGAACCGTTCGATCTTGCCGAGGCCGGTGACCAGGGTGACGGCCTCGACGCAGGAGGCGATCGTGCCGTGGCCGAGGCCGGTGCCGTGGGTGCCGGTGGCGATCGCCCCGGCGACGGTCTGCGCGTCGATGTCGCCCAGGTTCGGCATCGCCAGGCCGTGTCCGTGCAGCACGGTGTTGAGTGTTCGCAGCGTCATCCCGGCCTGGACGGTCACCAGCGGGCCGTCGATCGACACGAACCGGTTCATCCGGTGCAGCACCATGCGCTGGTCGTCGGCGACCGCGATGTCGGTGAAGGAGTGCCCGCTGCCGACCACCTTGACCCGCCGGCCGGCCGCCGCGGTCTCGGTGACCGTGGCGGCGATCTCGTCGGCGGAGGCGGGAGTGAGTACGTCGGCGACCGATTCCTGGTTGGTTCCCCAGTTGGTCCAGTGGCGGGCGTAGACAGGGTTAGTCATTCTGGCCTTTGTCCTCCGTCCGAGCGGACAGACGCCCACGGCGTCCCGTCGATGCGCCTCGCTCGTTGATCCGAGTAACGTTCGATTTATCACTGCTGAGAGGGAGTGGCGACGCGTGTCGACACCAACCGTCAGCACCGGACCGCTGAGGCGGGTGCCGGTGCAGGGCAGAAGCGTTGCCCGGGTTCAACGCATGCTCGACGCCTGCGCCGAGCTGGTGGACGAGGTCGGTTATGAGGGCCTGACCACTACTTTGCTGGCTGAGCGGGCCGAGGTCGCCATCGGCTCGGTCTATCAGTTCTTCCCCGACAAGAGGGCCATCGTGCAGGCCCTCGCGCTGCGCAACATGGATGCGTACCTGCAGAGCCTCTCCGACCGGTTCGCGAACGAGACGTTCGCCCATTGGTGGGACGCGGTGGACGCGGCGATCGACGGTTACATCCACATGCACCGCAGCGTGCCGGGTTTCCGGACGCTGCACTTCGGTGACGTGGTGGACCTGCACCTGCTCGACTCCGACCGGGACAACAACGCGGTCATCGCCGAGCGTCTGGCGGAGCTGCTGATCGAGCAGTTCCAGTTGATGGACCGGACCCGGCTGCGGTTCGCGCTGCAGATCTCGGTCGAGGCGGCGGACGCGCTGATCAAGCTGGCGTTCCGGCGCGACTCCAGTGGCGACGAGGCGGTGCTGACCGAGGCCAAGGCGCTCATAAGGGAATACCTGCACCGGCATGTGAACGCCTGAGCGGTCACCCCAGGAACGCACGGCCTTCTCCTCGGTACGTGGGGGCCGGCGTCGCTGTCTCGCCGTCGACGAGTTGGACCTCGTTGACGTGCTCGCACAGCTCGCCGGCCTTGGCGTGGCGGAACCACACCCGGTCGCCGGGGACGAGCTGGTCGGCGACCGCGCCGACCAGGGGGGTCTGCACCTCGCCGGGGCCTTCGTCGGGTTTGTAGCGGAGCCCGTCCGGAAGGTAGGGCACCGGGTGCCGGTCCGGGGCGGCGGGTCCGGAGGCGATCCAGCCGCCGCCCAGTACCGTGGCGATCCGCGGGCCGGGCCGGCGGACCACGGACAGGGCGAAGAAGGCCGCCGGGGTGGGACGCCAGCTCCGGTACGCGTCGAAGATCGCCGGCCCGTACAGGCCGGATCCGGCGGTGACCTCGGTGACGGACGGGTCGGCGCTGGTCGCCGCGATGCTGCCGGTGCCGCCGCCGTTCACGTACTCCAGGTCGGCGTGTTCCCGGACGGCGCGGACCGCCGCGGCACGCCGCTGGAGCAGTTCGGGCATCGCGCGGCTCTGCATCACGCGGATGGCGCGGGCCCGCAGGGCACGTCCGGGCGGATCGTCGCCCACTCCGGCGATGTGGGCCTCGTAGGACATCAGGCCGACCAGGGCGAATCCGTCGCGGCCGGCCAGTTCGCGGGCCAGCGTGCCGGCCTGCGCTGCCGAGTGGACGGGCGAGCGCCGGACGCCGATGTGCAGCCCGGCGGGTCGCCAGGAGGCGTCGAGGTCCATGCAGAGGCGGATGGTGGCACGGTCGTGCGGTGGCACGATCCGGTCCACCAGGTCGAGGTGCCCGGGGTGGTCCACCATGATCGAGATGGCGGCGGCCAGGTCCGGGTCGCCGGCCAGTTCGCGCAGGGCGGCCCGGTCGGCTGTCGGGTAGGCGACCAGCACGTCGTCGGTGACGCCGGTGCGGACCAGCCAGATCGCCTCCGGCAGCGTGTACGCCATCACGCCGTGCCAGCCGGGGCGGGCCAGGACGCGTTCCAGCAGGGCGCGGCAGCGGACGGATTTGCTGGCCACCCGGATCGGTTTGCCGGCGGCGCGTTCCGCCAGCCGGTCGGCGTTGTCGTCGAAGGCGGCCAGGTCGACCACGGCGACGGGGGTCTCGAGGTGGTCGGTGGCCGTACCGAGTCGCCGGCGCAGAGCGGTGCGGTCAGTGAGCACACGCGCACCGTAACGTTTCTCCGGATTATGCGAAAGACATTCATCTCTGTGCCACTCGAACGTGGTCGGGCCGTGCCGGACGGTGCGGCCGGTTACAGTGCTCCGAGCAGTGACCACGGGAGGTAAGGGCCATCAACACGGAAACGCGCCAGGAACCCGGGCCCGTCGACCTCTCCGGTGCGGCGGCGCTGCGCTCCGTGCTGCGCCGACGCGGCTTCCGCCGACTCTGGCTGGTGCTCGCCGCCGCGTCCTTCGGCGACTGGATCGGCATCCTCGCCACCGGCCTGTTCGCCTCGGCCCAGTTCGACAACCCGGCCGCCCAGGGCGCCGCATTCGGCGGCACGATCGTCGTGCGCCTGCTGCCCGCGCTGCTGCTCGGGCCGATCGCCGGCGTCTTCGCCGACCGGTTCGACCGCCGCTACACGATGGTCATCGTCGACCTGCTGCGGTTCGTCATCTACGGCTCGATCCCGCTGGTCCCGCTCCTCGGCGGCAGCCCCGGCCTGACCGTGGCCTGGGCGACCATCGCCACCTTCATCGGCGAGGCGATCACGCTGATCTGGATCCCGGCCAAGGAGGCCGCGGTCCCCAACCTCATCCCGAAATCGCAGATCGAGGTCTCCAACCAGCTCACCCTGGTCACCACGTACGGGATCACGCCGATCCTGGCCGCCCTGCTGCTCTCCGCCCTGACCGCCGGCATCCAGCAGTCCGGTGCGTCCCTGCCGGACTGGGCACAGCCGGTGCAGATCGCCCTCTACATCAACGCGCTCTCCCGGCTGGCCACCGCCATCGTGGTGTTCTTCGGCATCAAGGAGATCAGCGGCCGCAGCGCCGACCGGGAGAAGGCCGCCGAACAGTCGATGTCCTCCCAGTTCATGGAGGGCTGGAAGTACATCGGCAGCACCCCGCTGGTCCGCGGCCTGGTGCTGGGCATCTTCGGCGCGTTCGCGGCCGGCGGCGTGGTGATCGGCGCGGCCCGCACCTACGCGGTCTCGCTCGGCGCCGGTGAAGCCGCCTTCTACCTGCTCTTCGGCACCATCTTCATGGGCCTGGCCCTCGGCATCGGCCTCGGCCCGATGATCGTCAAGGAACTCTCCCGGCGACGCTGGTTCGGCATGAGCATCGTGCTGGCCAGCGGCGCGGTGATGTTCATGGGACTCGCCTTCCACCTGTCGATGGCCCTGGTCGGCGCGCTGCTGGTCGGCGCGGGCGCGGGCATGGCGTTCCTCGGCGGCACCACCCTGCTCTACGGCGAGATCGACGACGCGCTGCGCGGCCGCACCTTCGCCGTGGTGCAGATCGGCGTCCGGATGGTCCTGATGCTGGCCATCACCCTGGCCGGCTTCCTGGTCGGCCTGGGCAGCTCACGCCGGGTGCAGCTCGGGCCGGTCGGCTTCGACGTCTCCTCCACCCGCGTCCTGCTGCTGGTCGCCGGCGCGATCGGCATCTGGGTCGGGATCAGCTCCTTCCGCCAGATGGACGACAAGCGGGGCGTACCCGTGCTGGCCGACCTGTGGGGATCGCTGCGCGGCCGCCCGCTCGCACCGGCCGAGTCGTTCGTCCGCTCCGGGGTCTTCGTGGTCTTCGAGGGCGGCGAGGGGGCCGGCAAATCGACCCAGGTGACCCGGCTCGCCGCGACGCTTCGCGAATCCGGGCACAACGTGGTGGTCACCCGCGAGCCCGGGGCCACCGATCTGGGGGTACGCATCCGCGAGCTGGTCCTGGACAAGGCGGAGTCGCCGTCCCCGCGGGCCGAGGCGTTGCTGTACGCCGCCGACCGCGCCCACCACGTCGCCACCGTCGTGCGCCCGGCCCTGTCCGACGGCGCGGTCGTGATCAGCGACCGGTATGTGGACTCGTCGTTGGCGTACCAGGGGGCCGGCCGGACCCTGCCGGTTCAGGAGATCTCCTGGCTCTCCTCGTGGGCCACCGGCGGCCTCAAACCCGACCTGGTCGTGCTGCTCGACGTCGACCCGGGGGTGGGACTGGGCCGGGTCGACGCCCGCGGCGAGGAGGCCGACCGGCTGGAGAGCGAGGCCCGCACCTTCCACGAGCGGGTGCGATACGCGTTCCTCGACCTGGCCGCCGCCGACCCGAAGCGGTACCTCGTGCTGGACGCCGCCCGCCCGGTCGAGGAGATCTCCACCGCCGTCACCGAGCGGCTGTCCGAGTTGCTGGCACCGGTGCCGGCCTCGTGAAACGTGTCTAGCGAAACAGTCGTAGCGGGACGGCGGCTGCCATCGCCGCCATCCCGGCGTCGTTCGGGTGCAGGTGGTCGCCGCTGTCGTACGCCGCCCGCAACCGGAGCGGATCGGACGGGTCACGGACCGCCGCGTCGAAGTCGATCACCCCGTCGTAGGTTCCGGAGCTGCGGATCCACCGGTTGAGCGTGGACCGTTTCCGCTCATTCTCCGGGGAGTGGAAGCCGAGTGTGTCGTCCTTGAACGGCAGGACGGTCGCGCCGTACGCCCGGATCCCGGCCTGGTGCGCCCGCTCGACGAGCTGCTGGTGCCCACCGATCAGATCGTCGGCGGAGACCACCTCGTCCGGCGGGGCCGACGTCCCCGGATGACCGAGATCGTTCACTCCGAGCAGCACCACGAGATGCTCCGCCCCGGGCTGGGCCAGCACGTCCCGGTCGAAGCGGCGCAGCGCGCTCTGCCCGAAGTAGGCGGCGTACGCCTCGGCGCCGCTCCCGGCCGGCGGGTTCGGGTCGTGCAGCAGCCGGTTGCCGGACACCCCGACATTGGCGATGCCGAACCGGCCCCCGAGCCGGGCGCTGAGCAGGTCCGGCCAGCGATGGTCGGCGTTGACCTCGGTGTCCGCCCCGTTGGTGATCGAGTCGCCGAGGGTCACGATCGCACTCCCGGCGGCGTGCACGCTGACGCCGGACAGGAAGAGGTACTGGCCGATCGTGCTCACCGGGGTGATCCGGCGGTCCGCGGTGACGTTGCCGGCCGCGATCATGTTGTCCCGGAAGGCGAACGCGGCCAAGGTGGTGACCGGTGTCCGTTCCGGCAGGTAGACGCTGATCACCAGGTCGGCGTGCGCCTCGGTCGGGAGCGGGACCGGATCGCTGACCAGGGGCGCCCCGGCCGGGATGGTGACGGAGGACCGGCCGCCGAACGTGACCCGGTGATCGGTTCCGGGCACCGTGTCGGTGCTCGCTCCGCCTCCGGACCGCAGTGCCACGTGCACCTCGCCGACACGCAGCGGCATGACACCGAACTCGTTGGTCAGCCGGATCCGCAGCCGGTCGCCGCCGATGCTGGTGTGCGTCACCTGCCGGACGGTGCGGTCGGTCAGCACCAGCGGCTCGCCGGGTGGGACGGTGGTCGGCACGGCGGCCCAGGTGGCCACCCATCCGGCGGGTTTCGCCCCGGTCGTCGGGAAGGCGGCCGCGGCGGTCGCGCCCGCGGTCAGGGCCAGGATGTCACGACGGGTCGGCACGGTCGCAACATAGATCGCCGTCCATCAATGCGTCAAGGCGGGTCAGCCCTTCCAGAGCGACAGCATCATCGCCTCGACGGCGATCCGCGGCTTCACGTTCTGCTCGATCGCCTGCCGACAGGCGACGATCGCCTCGAGGCGGCGCAGGGTGCTCTCCGGTGTCCACTTGCGGGCCGCGGCCGCCGACTGGTCGGCCACGTCCTGATGCACCACCGCCACCGGCGCACCCATCGTGGTGACCAGCGTGTCGCGATAGAAACCGGCCAGGTCGACGAGCGCCCGGTCGAGGGCGTCCCGCTGGGCACGGGTGGTCCGCGACTTCTGCCGTTTCTCCAGCTCCTTGATCTGCCCGGCGGCACCGCGCATCGCACCCGCGGCGCCCCGGCCGGTGCCGCCCGCACCGAGCGCCTGCTCCAGGGCGGCCCGCTCGGAGGCGTCGTTCTCGGCGAAGGTGGTCGCCGCCTCCGCCTCGGCCGCCTCGATCAGCGCGGCGGCGGCGTCGAAGCAGGCACCCACCCCGGTCAGCCGGCGCGGCACCGACAGCACCGCCTCCCGCCGGGTCCGGGCCGTCGGGTCGGCGGCCAACAGGCGGGCCTGCGCCACGTTGCCCTGCGACGCCGCGGCCGCCCACGAGGCGGTCTCCGGCTCGATCCCGTCCCGGCCGGTCAACGCGCGGGCGACCGCCTCGGCCGGCGCCTGGCGCAGCGCCACGACCCGGCACCGGGAGCGGATGGTGACCGAGATGTCATCCGGATGGGTGGACGGCGTGCAGAGCAGGAACACCGTCCGCGGCGGCGGTTCCTCGATCGCCTTCAGCAGGGCGTTGCCGGCCGCCTCGGTGAGCCGGTCGGCGTCCTCGATCACCACCACCTGCCAGCGCCCGCCGGACGGCGCGGTCGCCGCCCGCAGCACCAGCGCCCGCATCTCGTGCACGCTGATCGACAGGCCCTCGGGTGCGACGAACCGGACGTCCGCGTGGGTCTTGCCCATGGTCGTGTGGCATCCGTGGCACTCGCCGCACCCGGTGCCGTCCCGCTCGCACTCCAGTGCGGCCGCGAACGCCCGCGCCGTCTCGGAACGCCCGGAGCCCGGCGGCCCGGTGAAGATCCAGGCATGCGTCATCCCGCCGGCGCCCGGATCGCCGCCCACCACCCGGGCCGCCGCGGCGGCGGCCCGCCGCAGGATCCCGACCGGCTCGTCCTGACCCACCAGCTCTGCGAAGACGCCTTGCCCAGCCACGTCACGATGGTATTGCCCCGGGCCGCGTGATGCCTCGCCCCGGTTGGCCCGTTACGCAAAGTGACTTATGGTAGTTGCTCATTTGACAGTGAGTGATTACTGCCGAAGTTATCCACAAGGGATTTCTGGCTGTAGCGAGACCGTCACCCGAACCGGTACGGTCTGAACCCCGGAATGCGATGACGGCATGACGCCTGGTGATGTGGTGACGTGGTGAGGAGCCATGGATGGGCCGCGAGATCGACGAGGCCTGGATCGACGAGGCGATCGACCGCTATCGGCGCATCGAGGGTCTGCGCGCCGAGTTCGACCACGCCGTCGCCGCCCACTCCGTGTCGGTGCACTCGCCGGACCGTTCGATCGAGGTCGTCGTCACCGCTGCGGGAGACATTGTGGACGTGAGACTGCACGGTGAGCTGCGCGACCGCGACCCGGCGCGATTCGCGGGCGAGATCCGTGCCGCGGTCGCCGCCGCCTCCGAGGCGGCCCGCTGGGCACGCGAGAAATTGCACGGTGAGGTTTTCGGATCGTTCCGTTCCCTGGAGGGGCACTGAGGTGGATCGACTCGCCGATCAGATCGATCATGCCGCGAACACACTGGCCATCATGGACCGCAAGGTGCCCAACCTCGGCCCCGGTGCCGCCGCCTTCGCCGCCGACGACGCCGGCCGTCCCGGACGGATCGGCCGCGCCCTCTACGCCGGCTGGACCGCCGTGCTCGCCGCCCGCGCCCGGGAGGCCGCCGACGCCTCCGAACGGCTGAGCGAGATGGCCCGATCCGTCCGCTCCGGCGCCCGGCACTACGCGGACACCGACGAGACGGTACGCCGACGGTTCCAGCGAGGGCTGTGATGGACCGGCTGGACCACCTGCTGGACGCGGCCGGCCCGCTCCTCGGCCGGGTCGACGGGGTGCTGTCCACGATCGGCGCCCCGGAGGGCCACGACGTGTGGGCCCAGCTGCGCCGGGTCCGCCTGCTGCCGGGGGACGCGGTCCGCGCGGTGGGCGCGCTGAGCCCCGACCCGATCCTGGACTCGGTGGCCGAACTCCGCGCGGACGCCCGGGCCTACGCGGACCTCGCCGACACGCTGCCGCAGGCGGGCGCGTGGACGGGTGAGGCCGCGGAGGCCTACGAGAAAGCCCGCCGGGCCACGGCCGGGCACCTCAACGGCGGCCCGGACAGTCTCGGCCGGCGCATGGAGGCGACGGCCGACCTCGCCGACGCACTGATTGCCTGGATGGTGCGGGCCCGTGCCGCGGTGGCCGCTGCCCTGGCCGGAGCGCTGGTCTCCACCGAGGCGCTGACCCTCACCGCGACGGGTGAATCCGTGCCGGCGGACGAGGCGCGGGCGGCGGCGGCGATCGGCGCGGTGTTGCTGCGGACGGTCGCCGACAGTTACGACCGGGCGGAGGGCCTCCTGGACGACACGGTGCCGCTGCAGACGCCGAACCTGGTGTGAGGGCCCGCTCCGGGTGCTGGGTCCATCTGTCGTTCCGGACACCGGATCTGGTGTGAGGCGTCAGCTCCGGGGTGAGGTGCCCGACCCACGACTCCCCGCGGGCGGCGGGCTGGTCGCACTGCCGCACGTCACAGGTCACTGTCCTCTCCCGAGAGTCCGGAGCCGGTAATACCCCTTGATCCGGTCGGCGGTCACGGCCGTCCCGGGCAGGTGGCGAAGCTGGGCGGGGTGCTGCGCGTCGCCGATCTCGATCACCTCGTAGTACGGCGGGCCGTCGAAGTCCGCGACGACATCGCCCAGCTCGTTGACGACGTAGTCGAGCCGCAGACCGGCGGCCGGACCGTCGACGCACACCGCGCCGGACGGGCTGAGGTCGAGCCGGGGCGTGTGGACGAGCCGATCCAGGCTGAACTCGGCCGTGATCTCGTCGTCGGTGGCGCTGTCCGGCACGGTCGCCGTCACGCCGTCGGGAAGGAGCAACAACCGGCGGCCCGAGCTGCCGGGCTGCCCCACCACACCACGCCGTTCCGTCATCGGAACAGCCTTTCAACTCCGGCCGCGTCTGTCATCACCGTTCGACCCGTCCCGACCGCATCGGATCGGCGGGGAGACGGCGGTCGGCCGGGACCGAGCGAAATGCCGGGTGGGGTGGCCCCCGCCACCCCACCCGGCTGCCTCACGGGCCGGAGGCTCCTGTTCGCCGGAGTCGGCTTCCGGTCCTGGTGGAGGACGGGGTCAGGGCTCGGTGCGGCGGCGACGGGTGCCGGCCAGCAGGGCCACGACACCGCCCACGATCAGGCCCGCCCCGGTCAGGAACAGGGGAGCGGTGCCGGGGCCGGTGACCGGGAGTCCGGCGGCCGGCGCGCCGGTTCCGGTTCCGGATCCGGAACCGGCGTCGGAACCGGCGTCGGAGCCGGTGGCGGGGGCGCCGGTCAGGCCGGGTGCGGCGTTCGTCTCGGGGGCCACCGCGGCTGCTTCGAGGACCCCGAGGCCCAGGTCGGCCACCACAGTGGACGACTGTCCGGTACCGCGTGCCACCGAGAGGTGGATCGCGGTGGCCTTGGCCGCTGCCGCCTTGCCCTTGGTCGCCTGGCGGACGTCACCCAGCGCGATGCGCAGAACGGTTCCCTCCACACCGGACCCATCGGGAGTGCTGGATCGATTGGGGGTGCTTTCCGGGCCGGCCAGGCGGGGGAGACTCTCCAGGGTCGGCACCGGCAGCGGGGCAGCCGGCGACACCTCGCCCTCGCCGCCGGAGGGCGCGGCCGACTCGGTGAGGGGCGAAAGATCATTACTCAGGGGTACGTCTGCGTGATCACCGGCAGTGGTGAGACGCGCCGGACGACCCTCCCGGGTGGTCACCTCCAGCGTGGCAGGCTGGTAGGCGACCCGTGCCCCCGCGGTGGTGGACATCGTCACGCGCAGGACGGGCGGTTTCAGGAGGCGGAGGCGTACCGCGCCGTCGACCAGGGTGATCCGGCCGCCGGTGACCGTCGCGGTGGCCTCCGAGGACAGGTCACCGCCGGAGGCGCGCAGGGCGGTCCCGCTGATCGCGGCCAGTTTCTCCGGGGCGCGGACCAGAGAGGCGCTGCCGCCGCCGGCCAGGGTCACCCGGCTCAGCGCGGCCTGCGCGCTGGACACCTCGCCGGTGCTCGTGCCGCAGGCCAGGCCGTCGCGCCAGCGGGCGTGGGCGCCGATCGTGCCGGCGCCGGCGCGGAGGGGGCCGAAGCGGCGTTCACCGGTACGGCGTTCGGTCGCCTTCCGGTGGCTGGGCGGGGCCTGTTGCGTGACGGTCTCGCCGTTCGCCGAACGCCCGTCGGCCTTGCCGTTGAGGACCCGGGCGGCGCCGGCCGAGGCGACCGGATTGTCGGCGATCATGACGCTCCGGACGTCGCCCAGCCCGATGTCCCCGAGCGGCTCGGCTGATCCGGCGGATCCGCCGGCCGGCGTCCGCTTGTCGGCCGGCGTCCGCTCGCCGGCGGGGGAACGCTTGTCGGATGGCGAACGGTCGGCGGGGCCGCCGGCTTCGGGGGAGGGGTTCGACCGGCCGGCCGAGGGCTCGACGCTGTCGTCCGGGCCCGCGCTCTCCGCCACCGGATCGGGCCGCTCCGCGCCATCATCCGAGAGCACGTCGGGACCTTCCGACGGAACCAGGGTCATGGGTGGCTCGTACGATGAATCGGTTTTCGGATCTTTCAAGATCTCGCCGCTCTCTTCCGGGCCGGGAGACGCCCGGGTCCCGGCCGGAGACGCTGTGGCGCGACCGGCATCGAGTTTGTTGATGCGGAGCACCTCGGCGCCCGACTGTGCGGCGTAATGCAGGGCCCGCCCGCACGGCAGGGGCGCGGCGGCGGCGGGCAGCGGCGGGGTGAGCGTGCTCGCGAAACCCAGCGCGACGAGACTGGCGGCCACCGACCTGGCGGGTGTCATGGCGGTTCCCTTCGACAGGAGTGCCGCTTGCGACGGCGACATGTATCGCCGCCGACGGCGACATGATTGCCGCCGATGGCGACGGGACGTGCCGCAGAGGGCGACGGGATCGCCGGTTGCGACGGCGACGGAAGTGCGTCTTCGGACCTGCCAACGAGGGTCGATAGGGCCGGTTGCGCGACATCAATGCGACAACCCGCGCGGGTAGTTCAAAACCGGCATTTGGTGCGGCTTGTCGGCCGTCGTAGGGTTGATCGCATGGGCATGCTGTGCGCGGTCAGCTTCAACCGGTACGGCCGCCTCTACTACCTCGATCCGAACGGGTTCACGCCGGCGGTGGGCGACCGCGTGCTGGTGCCGACCGACGACGGTCCGGAGGTGGCGGAGTGCGTCTGGGCGCCGCAATGGGTCGACGAGGAGACCTCCGGGTTTCCCAAGGTCGCCGGTCTGGCGGACGACAAGGATGTGCGCCGCGACGAGGTGCTGCGCAAACGTAAAGCCGAGGCGAAGGTCGCCGCCAAGAAACTGATCAAGGCCCACGAGCTGCCGATGAAGGTCGTCGCCGTCGACCACGTGCTGGACCAGACCGGCGGCGGTGGTTCACGGACGACGATCTACTTCACCGCGCCGCACCGGGTCGACTTCCGGTCCCTGGTGCGTGACCTGGGGGCGACCCTGCACTGCCGGGTCGAGCTGCGCCAGCTCTCGGCCCGGGACTCGGCCCGGGTGCAGGGCGGCATCGGCTCCTGCGGGCGCGACCTGTGCTGCGCCACGTTCCTCACCGACTTCGAGCCGGTCACCATCCGGATGGCCAAGGACCAGGATCTGCCGCTCAACCCGCTGCGCATCTCCGGCGCGTGCGGGCGGTTGATGTGCTGCCTCAAGTACGAGCACCCGCTGTACCAGTCGTTCCAGGCGTCGGCGCCGGCCGTCGGCAGCCGGGTCACGACGCCCGAGGGTGACGGCCGCGTCGTCGCGCACAGCGTGCCGAAGGACTCGGTCGTGGTCCGCCTGGACGCGGACGGCTCCCGCTGCTCGTGCAGCCGTGCCTCGGTCTGCGGTCCGCGGCAGGCCCACGACGCCCGCTACCCCGACCCGGCCCAGGAGCAGGCCTAGGAAACCGTGATCGGATCCTCGATCCGGTGAACGGTCAGTGGTGTCTCCGGGCGCAGCCACGGCGTGTGCGGCTCGCCGTCCGGGTCGGCCGACCACTTCTTGCACACCCGTTCGACGCCGACCGGGTGGATGGTGAGCGTGCCGTCGGCGGTGATGTGCATCCGCAGGAAGCTCTTGCCGTCCTCGATGCCCTGACCGGCGAACAGCTCGTTGTGGTTGACGTCGAACCGGCTCGCCACCAGCAGGTAGAGCGCCAGCAGCTGGGTCGACAGCACCGCGATCACCGGGCCGTAGACGACGGCCGCCACGACCAGCGGGCCGGGCCACTCCCAGTCCTTGAACGGCAGCTGCAGCCACACCCAGGCGCCGGCACCCGCCAGGGCGAGCTGCAGCAGGCCGTGGGCGATCCCCAGCAGCCAGTGCCGGGCGTGTTTCGCCGACGCGGCCCCCGGCGGCTTCGCGAACAGCACCGTGCCGGCCATCACCACCCCGACCATGATCAGCAGCGGGATGCTGAAGAGCCGCTGGATGTTGATCGACGGGCTGTCGGCCTGCGCGCCGAGCGTCTGCACCTGCTCCATGACGACGGTCGCGCCGGCCATCGCCAGCATCGTCAGCGTCTGGATGATGCCGAGCATGGTGGCGAACCCGGCGTTGCGCCGCGGCAGCCGGTGGAACACGCCCCAGCTCCAGCGCCGTGACGTGCGGGCGTCCGGGAACCGTGCCTGCAACTGGTAGTCGCGGCTGCGGCTCCGGCTGCGGGTGAGCGTCTCCTTCGGCGGCACGGTCAGCTTCCCCGGCAGGGTCTCGGTGCCCAGCAGGTAGGCCCCGCCGCCACCGCAGGTGATCAGTTCCCGGTCGGGCCCGGAGTACCGCGCGTAGTGGTGCAGATCGCCGGAGACCAGCACCCGCACCTCGGCCCGGGTCGGCGCCAGAATGGTCCGGATGAAGTAGTCGACCGCGTCGTACGCCTCCGGCTTGTCGACCGCCTTCACCCAGGTCGGCGACGGTGTCATCAGCATGATCCGGTCGTCCGGGCCGACCTCCCGCGCCGCCCTCTCGAAATACAGCAGCTGCGGGTCGTCGATGTACGCGCCGAACTGCTCGTCGACCGCGAACAGCCACCAGTTCCCCGGCAGCTTCACCGCGAAGTACGAGCGCCGCTGTTCGGTCCGCCATCCACCGATGTGACCGTCCTTGCGACGGGCGAACAGGCGCAGGAACGCGGTCAGACCGTCGTACCAGTCGTGGTTTCCGGGCAGGGCGAACAGCGTGGGCCGCGGCACCCCGGCCGGTGCCTCGGGCAGGGCCGCCCGGTACGGCCCCTTCATCCGGTTCTCGTAGCCGTCACCGTTCGCCAGCGGATAGACCTGATCGCCACCCATCAGCAGCAGCCGGCCACGCGGCAGCCGCTCGCCGTCGACGTCCAGCTCGGGCTGGGCCAGCAGATAGGCGATCGAATAGGTGGCGTCGAACCCGTCACCCAGGTCCGCCACGTAGTCCAGCCAGAGATCGCCGTCCGCCGTGGTGGAGTGATCGAAGAAGTCGCCGTCCAAGGCGTGCTGAAGTTCCCGTTTATCCAGGTACGCCCCGAAGAAGATCGCCAGGAGGGCGCGGAGGCCGGTGCTGAGCAGCAGCAGCGGCGCCAGCCAGCCGACCCGCTCCTTCGGCGTGAACCCCAGCTCCTGGGGATCCATGCTCCGCGGCCGATCCGGAACGGTCTGCTCCGCCGGCCGTGACTGCCGGGGAACGATCGGCTTCGTTTGATCCTGGTTCACCTGAGCCACAGTAGCCACGAGGTATGACTGCTGCCGTACCCGCGTGAGAGCTTCGGGGTCTATGCCGTAGGATGAGTCCTCGTTGCCGCCTTAGCTCAGTCGGCTAGAGCGACGCACTCGTAATGCGTAGGTCGACGGTTCGATTCCGTCAGGCGGCTCAGCGAGAAACCCCAGGTCACATGGCCTGGGGTTTTTTCATGGGGAGGTCGGCATGGGTGTGCTGTACGACTATTTCCGGGCGCCCGCCCTCGACGAGGTGCGCCGCCTCCTGGACGACACCGAGGGCGAGTCGCCGCTGGGGACCTTCGACGGTCTCGATCTGAAGTCCCTCGAGCCCAGCGTGGCCGTCGGGCAGTTGATCGCCGCCGTGCTCGACCAGGAGTGGACCATGAGCCTGGTCGCCGACCGGCTGATCTGGCCGATGAGCGCCGAGACCGACCCGGAGTACGACGGCCCCTGGGTGACCGTTCTCGGCGACCACGCCCGCGACGTCCTGGCCGGCATCCCCGCCGACCGGGTGCCGGCCCTGGCCACCCAGTGGGCCACTGCCGAGGAGTTCCACGGCCATGGGGACCCGTCGTTCCTGGCGACGGTGATCCCCGAGCTGTCCGCGCTGGCTTCGCGGGCCCGCGAAGCCGGCGAATCCCTCTACTGCTGGTCCTCCCTCTGACCCCTCAGCGGGCGACCAGCACCGCCCCGGGCAGGACACCGTCGCTGCCGGGCAGGTCCATCCGGGCCTCCACGGTGAAACCGGCCTCCACCAGCCAACCGGCCACCCGCTCCGGTGGTCGGTGGAAGACGTGCAGGTTCATCGGGTGGCCGCCGTAGCCCTCCGACTTGAAGCGCACCTGGTCGCCGACGAAGAAGCCGACCATCAGCGGCGCGCCGGCCCGCAGCACCCGCCGGAACTCGCCGAGCGCCACCCGGGCCGCGTCGTCGGGCACGTGGATCAGGGACCACCAGGCCAGCAGGCCGCCCACCGCGTCGTCCGGCAGATCCAGATCGGTCATCGACCCGACTGAGAACCGCAGCCCGGGATGGTCGCGCCGGGCCGCGGCGAGCATGCCGGGGGAGAGGTCGATGCCGAAGACGTCCAGGCCCAGCCCGGCCAGGAATCCGGTGATCCGCCCGGTGCCGCAGCCGACGTCCGCCACCGGGCCGTCGCCGGAGCGCCGGACGAGGTCGGCGAAGAGGTTCAGTAGGGCCTGGTCGTACGGCGAGTCCTCGAGGTGGCCCCGCAGCATGTCGGCGTAGCTGTCCGCCACCGTGTCGTAAGAGGTCCGTGTGTCCTGCAGCCAACCGTCCACAGTCATGACTCGGAACACTAGACATGTTTCGTGGTCAGGGTGCGAAGCCCGTCCGCGTGGTGATTTCGGGCGCGCTGGACGCCCGAAGTCACCACACCCGTGGGGGCGTGGTGATTTCGGGCGCGCTGGACGCCCCAAGTCACCACACCCCTGGTGGTGTGGTGATTACGGGCGCGCTGGACGCCTCAAATCACCACGCTGTTGTGGGTGTGGTGAATTGGGGCGTGCAGAGCGCCCGAAATCACCACAGAGGCAGACCCTGACTGCGAAAGGTGACTAGCGAGGCTCGCGGATCACCGTGCTGATCGACGTGGACAGGATCAGCAGGACGGCCACGGCGAGGAGGCCTTTCAGCACGGTCACGTGGTCGCCGAGCAGGCCGATCAGGGGCGGCCCGCCGAGGAATGCCAGATATCCGATAGAGGCCACCACGCTCACCCGGGCCGGGGCGCGGGACGGCTCGTCCGCCGCGGCGCTCATCCCGACCGGGAAGCCGAGGGAGGCACCCAGACCCCAGAGCAGCACCCCGGCGTACGCCACCGCGACGTGCGTGCCGAACACGAAGAGCAGCAGCCCGGCGAGACCGCTCACCGCGAGTGCCCGCAGCACCGGCACCCGGCCGTAGCGGTCCAGCAGCGCCGGACCCCACCAGCGGCCGACGGTCATCGCCGCCAGGAACGTCGCGAACGCGAGGGTGCCCACCGCGGCCGGCGCATCGTAGTCGTCGATCAGCGCCACGCTGATCCAGTCGATGCCCGCGCCCTCGGTGAACGCGAACGCCAGCACGAACACCCCGATGAGCAGGGTGCGGGGTTCCGTCCAGGCGGCCATCGGTGACGATCCGGCCGACGACGACGACGGGGAGTCGTCCGGCAGGTAGTCACGGACCGCGACCAGCACGGCGATCACCGCGACCGCCACGCAGACGCTCACGTGCACCCCGATGGAGATCCCGGCGGCGACGGCGCCCGCCCCGATCAGCGCACCGGCCACGGTGCCGATGCTGTACCCGGCGTGGAACCTCGGCATGATCGCCCGGCCGATGCGCCTCTCCACGATGGTGCCCTGGACGTTCATCGCGACGTCCCAGGCACCGGTCGCGAACCCGTACACATAGAGGGAGACGACCACCGGGACGACGCCGGACCGGTAGCCGAGCGCGACGCCGCCCAGACCGAGGCCGAGCACCACGGCGGTCACCATGACCGTGCGGCGGGATCCGAACCGGCCCACGATCGGCCCGGCCAGCGGCAGCGAGGTGACCGAGCCGGCGGCGCTGGCCAGCAGTACCAGCCCCAGCTGGGAGGGGGTGAGGCCGAGGGCGTCACGGATCTGCGGGATGCGCGCGGCGAAGCTCGCCATCGCGACGCCGAGGAAGATGAAGGTCAGATAGACCGCTCGGGTGGGTACCCGCAGAGCGGTCGCCGTCGCGCTGTTCAATGCGTCAGCCCCGTGGAGATGGATACGATTCGCGTTCAACCTAACTAAACTTCAGACATGCGGCACGCGCCGGAATGGGATGTGGCGGTGGTCGGTGCCGGGCCCGCCGGCCTGTCGGCGGCGCACGCTGCGGCGTCGGCGGGCGCCCGGGTGATCGTGCTGGAGCGCGCCGAGCATCCGCGTTACAAGACCTGCGGCGGCGGGCTGCTCGGCGTCTCGCTGCGGATGAGTGCCGCGACTCTCGCCGTGCCGGCCCGGGACGTGATCACCGCGGTCACCTTCACCCACGACGGGCGCCGGGCGTTCACCCGCCGCTCACCGGGCGATCCGGTGGTGACCATGGTCCGGCGGGACGACTTCGATCACGCCTGGATGCGGTCGGTGGTCGAGGTGGGTGCGACCGTCCGGCAGAACGCGGTGGTCCGGGCCGTTTCGCAGGATGGGGGTACGCCTACCGTCAGCCTGGCCACCGGTGAGGCGGTGACGGCCTCCGTGGTGATCGGCGCGGACGGTTCGGCCGGGGTGACCGCCCGGCACGTCGGTGTCGCCTTCGAGCAGCAGGATCTCGGGCTGGAGGTGGAGCTTGCGGCGTCCCCGGGTGACCGGTCCCGCTGGCGTGGCCGCCTGTTGCTGGACTGGGGGCCGGTTCCCGGCTCGTACGGCTGGGTGTTCCCCAAGGACGACCAGCTCACCGTCGGCGTGATCATGGAGCGTGGCCGTGGTGACCAGACCAAGCGTTACCTGCGGGAGTTCCTCGCCCGGCTGGGTCTCGACGACCGTCCGGTGCTGCGGGACTCGGGGCACCTGACCCGTTGCCGCCGACCGGATTCGCCGGTGCGCCGGGGCCGGGTTCTGGTGGCCGGCGACGCGGCCGGTCTGCTCGAGCCGTGGACCAGGGAGGGCATCAGTTTCGCCCTGCGCTCCGGGACGTGGGCCGGAACGGTCGCGGCCGGCGGTGGTGACCTCAGCGAGTACGACCGTCTGGTCGCGGACGGCCTGGCTCCGGAGATGGCGGCCGGCCGTCGCCTGCTGGGGCTCTTCCACCGGTATCCGGGGCTGGTGCACGCGGCGTTCGCGAGCCCGCCGGGCTGGCGGGCGTTCACCGGGTTCTGCCGTGGTGACCTGACCATGGCCCGGGTGACGGGTCACCGGGTCGCCGGCCGGGTGGTGGGCCTGCTCGGCGGCCGGACGCAGGCGGGGTTGCGGCCGGCCGCCGGCTGAGGGGCCCGATCACGACGGGGTGGCCGGCGGTGCTGACGTGCCGGCCGGTGGTGGAGTTCAGGAGCGGACCTGCCAGGGCGCCCACTGCATCGGGGAGGCGAACCCGCCGCGGCGGGCATCGCGGGCGTCGGCGGCGGGAAGGAGGCCTTCCCGGCTCGACTTCACCCCGGCGCCGATCAGTTTCGTCTCGAACCAGGAGCCGCCGACGCCGCGGCGGACGCGTTCCCAGAGACCACCCTCGACCACCGCGGCGCTGTGCGCGTGCAGCCGCTCCACCAGCCGGGCGGGCTGCTCGTCACAGTCGTCGCAGGCGCAGGCAGGAAGGGGTTCCTCCCACCACCGCCCGAGTCGCAGGACCAGGCCGGGGTCGGTGAAGTGGATCGCCACCGGCGCTGCCGTGGGTGTACGAGGAATGAGCCGGACCGTTCGCACGAGCGCGTCATCGAGCCCGAGCGCCTCTTTCGTCTCCCGCCGTTCCACCAGGTAACGGGAGGTCAGGTCGTCCAGCAGGGTTTCGGCTGCCTCGTGCAGTGAGCCGAAGCAACCGGTGTCGGTGGCGTGTGTGTACCCGTCCACCTCTGCAGTATGCCGCGCTCGGCCCGCGACACCCACACGCTCTGGGATAAGCGGTGTCATTCGAAACCGAAATCCCCGGCCTTGACCCCCGCGACGAACGCCTCCCACTCGGCCCGGCTGAACGCCAGTGGTGCGCCGCCGACGTTCTTGGAATCCCGGATCAGGAATTGATCCCCGATTCGTGCAACTTCCACGCATGTGCCATTGGCACAGTGTCTGCTCCGGCGCCAGCGGACTCTCTCCGTCGATCCGATCATGTGTGAATGCACCTCCGTGACGGTTCGAATCCACGGTAAATGACCGGACTGATCGTGGGCATGAATGAAAAAGAAAGGACGCCGCTTATAACCTCATATGTGAGGTATGCGACGTCTGTTCGGTGGTAAATGTATTTAATTGTGAGTGTTGTGTACCAACCCGCTCCGCGCATACGGCCGAAAGCGCGGAGCGGGTGGTCGACGACTCAGAAGCGGAACTCGCCCGCCGTCACGCCCTCGACGAACGCCTCCCACTCATCCCGGGTGAAGGAGAGTGCCGCGACCTCGGGGTTCTTGCTGTCGCGGACCAGGTAACGGTCGTCGACCCGGGCGACCTCTACACAGGTCGACGTACCGCAGCGGCTGCTCTTGCGCCACGCGGGCACGTTCATCTCTTCCATGGTGGACCTTCCACGGTTCTTGCCGTGTCGCCCGTGACAGGGCTCGCGGCCTTGGGTTATGTGTTTTCTCGAGGGGATCCCTCGAGTATTGCTATCTGTCGCCGGATGAATTCGATCGTGTCTTTTTCATCCGAGACCTCGTGCCAGACCTTGTCGTAGCGAGCGCGGTGTTTCGCGGTCGTCTCGCGGTCTTCGATCATTTCGTCACCCAGCCCGGTTTCCCGGTAAAGCACCTCGCCCTCGCTCATGACGAGCAGGTCGAAGCTGGCATTGTTGGTCACCGGAGCGTCGATCGAGAACGGCACCATCCGGACCTTGATGAGTCCGTCCTCGACATTCTTCTTCAGGTCGTGCAGCTGCTCGGCGAAGATCTCCGGGCCGCCGATCGTGCGGCGGAGCACCGATTCGTCGAGCAGCAGCATGATCTGCGCCCGATCGGTCCGGGTCAGCAGCGCCTCGCGCCGGCGTGCGCGGGCCTCGACCCGTCGCTGCCGGGTCTCGACGCTGAGCTCGTCCTCGTAGCGCTGCATCAGTGCGGTGGCGTAGCCGGGCGTCTGCAGCGGCCCGGGAACGTAGTAGATCGAGTAGGACCGGATCTCGCGGGCCTCGTGCTCGTACTCGATCAGTTTGCGGAGCGGGTCGGAGAGGGTCTCCCGTGATTCGGGCGTCTGGTACCACGCCTGACGCTGGCGGGTGCGGGCGATCCGGGCGTCCGCGATCAGGGCGGTCACCACCGCCCGGTCCTTGATCCCGAGGTACGTCAGCAGCGGCTTGAGATCGTTCGGCGAGATGCTGACGTCGCCGTTCTCGATCCTGATCACCTTGCTGAGCGACCACTCCATCTCCTCGGCGACCTGGTTCTGAGTCAGCGATGCCTGCTCCCGCGCTTCACGCAGCGCGAGGCGCACGCGTCGGCGCGCGATCGTAGGCGAGTCACCCTCAGCCATGAGTCCTTCATCGTCGAAGTGGGTGGCGACGTTCCGTACCGTCCAGCTCTCCCGCTGCCACCTCGCTGCATGCCACTTGGCAGTCAGCGAGGTCGCGGAAAATGCTAGTACTGTCCTATCAGAACGAAGCGTGCCGTGCGGGGTTTTGATCGAATTCGGATGTCACCCGAGAGAGTCGGCAAAGTCGCAGGTCAAGCTGCTGCGAGTCCATAGCCCCACGGAGAGCGTCCGGTGTCCTCCATCGCGCGGCGCAGAGCCCGGCTCACCTGATTGAAGACCCGCGCGTCGGCGGAGGAATACAGCACCACCGCCGTGTTGCGGTACTGCGCGTGGAGCTCCCAGTGGCGTGGCTCGCGCCAGACGGCGACCACCACCGGCGCGGTCACGGCGAGGAAGCCGGCCACGTACATCGTGGGGTCGGGGATCAGGGTCCAGCCGGCGATGGCGGCGAAGACGGTGAGGACGACGAGAGCCGGCGCGAACGGGCGGACCCGCGGTGGCGCCTGGACCAGACCGACATGACGGAGATCGGGAACGAGGAAAGTGATCGACGTCGAACTCGTGCGCCAGATGAATTGATCATCGACGACGGTGGCATCGGGCCCGCGATAGTAGGTTCGTGTGCGCATGGCGAACTCCTCTTCGCTGTGCCTTGCGAGGAGGAGAGAAGCGGGCCATCATTGGCGCGGGAGACGCATCTCCGCCTCGCTGTGCAACAAGATTGCAGAGCTGTCGAGATGACAATGGCCGCAGAGATGACAACGGCACCCGTTTGCCGCCGGGTGCCGTTGTTTGACTCTCCCTCCAACTCCGCCCTTTTGTTGCTCTACTGGTAGTAGAGCACGCCATCCCGCAGTCCGCCACCACTCAGAATGCCATGTTGCAAATTGCGTACAAGCTGCTCAGGGGCTCTGTGGTCGGCCATCGGACGGGGCCGCGGAGTTTCAGTGTCTCCGGGGCCGGGTAGGCCACAACCGTCGATGTCGGAGGGAACCTGCATAGCAGCAGGTGGGAAGGGCGGCAGCTGGATGGAGAGCCGATTGAACATCGCGGGTCAGGCGGTGCAACCGATTCTGGTGATGTTCCCCTTGGGCCTCTTCGCGATGGCCGCAATGTTCGATATAGCCGACTTGATGGGGGGTCCTAGCATCCTTGGCGCACTGGCCTACTGGAATGTGATCGCGGGCCTCTTCATCGGGGTGATGGCGATACTCGCCGGAGCCGTCGACGTGATGTTCATGCGAATGCCCGAACAGCGCCGGCTCGGCGTTCTTCGTGGATTGCTGAGCATGGGCGTATTGGTGATCTTCGCGGTGATCGCGATGCTGCGGGTGCACACGCCCGAGCGGGTGGTCGGCGGGGGCCTGCTCATGGTCGAACTGCTCGCGCTGACCATGGCCGGTTTCGGTGCCTGGTTCATCGGGCGGCTGGCAGTCGGTCGCGCCCCGGCGTTTGCGCGGGCCGCCACCGGGAACCGGACGTACTGACGGCGCAAGCCGCGGCGATCCGGAGGGGGCACGGGCGATGACCGTATCGATCAAGGGGAAGCGTGTGGCTTTCCTGGCGACCGACGGGGTGGAAGAGGTCGAGTACATCGAGCCGCGTAAGGCCGTGGAGAAGGCGGGCGGCACCGCGGAACTCGTCTCGATCAAGGACGGCGAGATCCAGGCGATGAACCACATGGACCCCGGGAACGCGTACCGGGTGGAACGGTCGGTGCGGGAGGCGGATCCGGCGGACTACGACGCGCTGGTGCTGCCGGGCGGCGTCGCGAACCCGGACTTCCTGCGGATGGACGCGGACGCGGTCCGGTTCGTACGGGCCTTCGTCGGCGCCGGCAAGCCGGTGGCCGCGATCTGTCACGCGCCCTGGACGCTCGTCGAGGCGGGCGTGGTCGACGGCCGGACGCTCACCAGCTGGCCGAGTCTGCGGACCGACCTGGTGAACGCGGGAGCGACCTGGGTCGACGAGGAGGTCTTCGTCGACGGCACGTTGATCACGAGTCGGAAACCTGACGATGTGCCGGCGTTCTGCGCGGCGCTGATCGATTCCGTCGCAGGTCAGCAAACGGCCTGAGTGAGCCAGCGGCGATTCGGTCCATTTCGGTTGACCGATCGGCCATGCTCTTCGTCCGCGGGGCTGATACTCTGCCCCGGGACTGGCGAGCGACGAGTGATCGCGTGAAGACTTTCCGAAGCGGCTCGATGCCGCGCCAGACGTACTGAGCTTGAAAAGACACGACCGCCCGGGTTGCCGATCGACCCGGGCGGTCGTCTTTTTCGCTTCTGCGAAGGTCAGGATCGCTGGGCGGCGTCGGCGGCCCACTTCTCGTCGGCGGCCTTCTTCAAGGCCATGCCGTCCTTGCCGTCGTATCGGACCAGACTGGGCAGCGCCGCAGCCAGCGCCACCGCACCGGCCACGCAGAGCACGCCGCCCACCCAGATCGAGCCGCCGATGCCCAGGCTCGTCCGGGCCATCGCGCCGGACCGCAACTGCCCCAGCAGCGGCCCCGTCGTGTACGAGAGCATCTCGATGCCGGCCAGCCGCCCGCGCAGATGATCGGGAATGGTCTGATTCCAAATGATCATGCGGAAGATGCCGGAGATCATGTCGGCGGCGCCCGCGAACGCCAGGCAGAGCAGGGTCAGCCAGAGAGTGCCGGAGAGGCCGACACCGATGATCCCGACACCCCAGAACGCCGACGCGATCAGCACCATCAGGCCGTGCCGGTGCACCCGGGACGTCCAGCCGGAACCGAACGTGGCCAGCAGCGAACCGACCGCGGGCGCGGCGTACAACAGGCCGAGCACCTGCGGACCGCCGAGCTTGGTGGCCAGGAACGGGTAGAGCGCGGACGGCATGCCGAAGAACATCGCGTTGATGTCGACCAGGTAGGTGCCGAGCAACTCGGGACGGGACCGCGCGTACCTCAGGCCGGTGACCACACTGCTCAACGACGGGCGATCGGCGGCCGGCGGCGGCGGGACCGCCTTCACCAGGGTCAGGCAGATCAGCGAGACGGCGTACGTGCACAGGTCGAACGCGTACACCCAGGCCAGGTCGAAGCTGGCCACCAGGACACCGGCCAGCGGCATGCCCAGGAGCTGGGCGAACTGCATGCCCAACGACTGGAGGGCCATGGTGGCCGGCAACTCCTCCGGCTTCACCAGCCGCGGGACCATCGCCTCCAGCGCCGGCCGTTGCAGACCGGCGACCGCGGCGGTCAGGAACGCGGCGACGTAGAGGAGCCACAGATGGGGGGTGTCCGACAGCGAGTTGAACAACAGCAGCCCGGCGATGGCGGCGAGAGCGGCCTCCGAACCGCGGACCAGCAGCCGGCGGTCGATGTAGTCGGCCAGCGCCCCACCGACGAACGCCATGATCAGCAGCGGCGCCAGCTCGCAGACCCCGATCAGGCCCACCATCAGCGGGTCGTCGGTCAGCTGCGCCACCTGGAAGGGGATGGTGACGTAGCTGATGAACGAGCCGAACGCCGTCACCACGCCGCCGGTGAAGACGAGCCGGAAGTCCCGGGAGGTGCGGAGCGGAGTCAGATCCAGGCCGAGACGGCGCTTGCCAGATGTCACGTGGTGACATCCTGCCTGAGCTTCTTACTTCAGGATCAACTGCCCGTGCTCCCGGAACGCCGCCAGGTCGGCCAGTGCCTCCTCGATGATCAGCGAGTGCCCCGAGGGCAGGGCGTCAGGCGCGAAGAAGCCGGCGTCGACACTCTCGTCGGTCACCCGGACCAGCTCACCCTCCCAGCTGTGCACCACGAAGGTCATCAGGATCTGCTGGTACGTGTGGCCGTACTCGTTGGTGTAGGTGTGCGCGGTGTGGAACACGTACGGCGTCAGGGACGTGGCCCGCAGACCGGTCTCCTCCCAGAGCTCGCGGACCGCGCACTGCTCGAGACTCTCCCCGAGCTCCATCGCCCCGGCCGGGATCGCCCAGCGGTGATTGTCCGACCGCTGGATCAGCAGCAGGCGACCCTGCTCGTCGAGGACCACCGTCCGGGCCCCGACGAAGAAGATCGTGTCGGTGTCGCCGACGCTCGCCCGCACCCGCCCGAGGTAAGACTCCGCCCACGTCAGTGCCACCCTGCCACCCGCTTCCAAGAAACGATTCCGTACGGGGCGAGCCTAGTCACGCCGACTTCTTGGCGGCCTTCGCGGCGGGTGTGGTCTTCTTGGCAGTCGTCTTCTTGGCGGCTGTCTTCTTGGCGGTCGTCTTCTTCGCCGCGGCCGTGGTGCTCTTGGCGGCGGTCGTGGTGTTCGTCGTGGCCTCGGCGGCGGGAGCGGCCTTCTTCCGTGCCGCCGAAGGCGCGGCCGCGGATGCCTTTTTCGCGGGTGGGGGCGCGTCACGCGTACCCGATGGGGGGTCTTCGCCACGCGCCTGGCGTGCGCGTTCGACGGAGGCCTTGAGCGCCGCCATGAGGTCGATCGCCGCGGGCGCGGCCTCCTCGGTCTCCTCCGGTTGGACCACCTCGCGGCCCTCGACCTTGGCGTCGATGACCTCCTGGAGCGCGGCCCGGTAGTCGTCGGTGAAGTCCTCGGGCTTGAAGGTGCCGGCCATCGAGTCGATCAGTGAGCTGGCCATCGCGAGTTCGGCCGGGCGGGTCTCGATGTCGTCGTCGAGGAAGCCGAACTCCGGGGCGCGCACCTCGTCGGGCCACATCATCGTGTTGAGGACCAGCACGTCGTCGCGGACCCGCAGGCTGGCGAGCTGCTCTCGCTGCCGGATCGCGATCTTGACGATGGCCACCCGGTCGGCGTCGCGCAGCGCGTCGCGGAGCAGGACGTAGGGCTTGGCGGCCTGGCCCTCGGGCTCGAGGTAGTAGGACTTGGCGAACAGGATCGGGTCGATCTGTTCGGCCGGAACGAATTCCAGAACGTCGATGGCGCGGGAGGTGCTCAACGGCAGGTCGGCGAAGTCGTCGTCCGTTAAAATCACCATTTCTCCACCGCCGATGTCATATCCCTTGGCGATATCGTCATAACTGACCACGGCCCCGTCCACCGAGCAGGTCCGCTGGTATTTGATCCGGCCGCCGTCGGTGCGATGCACCTGGTGGAAGCGGATGTCCTTTTCCTCCGTCGCTGAATACAACTTGACGGCGATCGATACGAGACCGAAGGATACGGCACCCTTCCAGATTGCGCGCATGATCGACTCCTCACGGTGTCCGGACCCCTGATCAGGATGGCATCACTGAGACAGCTGCGTAAGGTGAATGGATCTGCTTATGGTGATCGGGTGACGGGACCACCCCTCTCCCCGATGCTCGCCACCGCGGGCCCGCTGCCGGGCGGGTCCGACTGGAGCTACGAGTTCAAGTGGGACGGGGTCCGCGTCCTCGCGCTGTTCGACGGCGGACCGCCCGACCTGTTCGCCCGCTCCGGCGCCACGGTCACCGCCGCCTACCCGGAGATCATCGGCCTGCACCTGCCGGAGGGCACCCTGCTCGACGGCGAGATGGTGGTCTTCGATGAGAACGGGCGCCCCTCGTTCCCCCTGCTGGCCGAGCGGATGCACGTCCGGGACCGCACCCGGGCGAGCCGGCTGGCAGCCGCCGTGCCGGCCACCTACCTGGCCTTCGACCTGCTGTATCTCGACGGCATCGACTACACCGGCCTGCCCTACCTGGCCCGGCGCGAGCGCCTCGAGGAACTCGGCATGGCCGGCCCGAACTGGATGGTGCCGCCGTCGTTCGGCGACGGCGTGGCCACCGCGACCGCCGCCCGGGAGAACCAGCTCGAAGGCGTGATGGCCAAGCGGTCCGACTCGGTCTACCTGCCCGGACGCCGGTCCGCCGACTGGATCAAGGTGAAGTTCGAGCACACCGGCGACTACGTGATCGGCGGCTGGCGACCCGGCGCGCGCAAACTCGGCGGCCTGCTGGTCGGCGTGCCCACCCCGGCCGGCCTGGCCTTCCGGGGACGGGTCGGCGGCGGCATCGGCGCGGCCGCGGAACGCGACCTGCTGGCCCGGCTGGCACCGCTCGCCGCGGGCGAGTCGCCGTTCGTGCCGGGCGCGGTGCCCCGCGACGACTCCCGCGGGGTGCACTGGGTCCGCCCGGAACTGGTCGCCGAGATCCGCTACGGCAACGAGACCCCCGACCACCGCCTGCGGTTCCCCCGCTTCCTGCGGCTCCGCGACGACAAACCGGCCCGGGAGTGTGGCGATGGCACCCCGTGACCGCATGCTGGTGACGATCGAGGACCACGACGTCGAGCTCTCCAACCTCGACAAGATCATGTTCCCGGCGACCGGATTCACCAAGGGCGAGGTGATCGACTACTACACGCGGGTCGCCCCGGTCATGCTGCCGCACCTGCGCGGCCGGCCCGCCACCCGGATCCGCTTCCCGCACGGTGTCGAGGGCGCACACTTCTTCGAGAAGAACAGGCCGGGGGGTACGCCTGGATGGGTGCACCTGGCGACCCTGCCGGTGCCCGGCTCCACCCGGCGACGCGAGACGATCGACTTCGTGGTCGTCGACGACCTGCCCACCCTGGTCTGGCTGGCCAACCTGGCGGCGATCGAACTGCACACTCCGCAGTGGCGTCTCGGCGCCGACCCGGACCTGATGGTCGTCGACCTCGACCCGGGTGAACCGGCCGGCCTGCGGGAATGCTGCGCGGTGGCGGTCCTGATGCGCGACCGCCTGGACGTGGACGGGATAGCCGCCTTCCCGAAGACCTCCGGCCGCAAGGGCATGCAACTGTGCTGCCCGATCTCCGGCACCCAGGACTCGGTGGTGGTGTCCGGATACGCCCGCCGGGTCGCCGAGGAACTGTCCCGGATGGTCCCCGGCTCGATCACCGCGAACATGGCCCGCCGGCTGCGCCCCGGAAAGATCTTCATCGACTGGAGTCAGAACGCGGCGGCGAAGACGACGGTCACGCCGTACTCGCTGCGCGCGGGCGCGACACCCACCGCGTCGACCCCGATGACCTGGGACGAGGTGGCCGCGATGGCCACCGGCGACGCCGAGGCCCGCCAGTTCGGCGCGGGCGAGGTCCTGGAGCGGGTCGGGGGACACGGCGATCTGCTCTCCGAGTTGTTCCGCCCCGGGCCGGCCGTCCCGCATTGACATCGGCCGTCGACAGCGTCGATCCGGTGTCGTATCGTTCCCCGGCAGCCACATTCACGGGGAGCCACATTGGACATTCTGCGTACCGTTGCCACCGCGACCCTCGCCACCGCATTGCTCTTCGGTGCCGGCTCGCCCGCCTTCGCCGCTGACGAGGACACGTCCGGGCCGTACGTCTCGATCGAGCTGGAACCGCTGATCCCCGGCGGGGCCTACGACTTCTCCGCATGGGTGACCGACGAGTCCGCCGTCGACCGGGTCGAGTGGTGGATCGACGGCAAGCTGCGGTCGACGGCCGCATCCTTCCGGTACACCTTCACCGGGGCCAGCCGGACCGTCGACGTGCTCTTCAACGCCTGGGACAGCGTCGGCAACCTGACCACGTACACCGGCGAGATGGAGCTGGACACTCAGGCGCCCGAGGTCGAATGGGTCACGCCGCGCAACGGCGCGATCATCCCCGGCGGCAACCTGACCAGCACGATCATCGCCGTGGACGACGTCAGCGGCGAGGTCGGCGCCGGCATGAAGGGCGGCAGCCGGGTCGAGCCGGGCACCGAGTTCACGTCCCGCACCGCGGCCGGCCCGGAAGGCAAGCGGCAGGTGGTCTGGACGGTCTGGGACGAGGTCGGCAACACCACCGTCGCCCGGCGCACGGTGACCGTGGACCGGACCGCCCCCAAGGTGGCGTTCAGCAAGGCGCCGAAGAACAAGGCGAAGGTCAAGGGCAAGGTGGCGATCACCGCCTCGGCGAGCGACAAGAACGGCGTTGCGAAGGTGCAGCTGCTGGTCAACGGCAAGGCGGTCGCGACCGACACCAAGGCGGCGTACAAGTTCACTCTGAACACCGCCAAGTACGGCAAGACGATCAAGGTGCAGCTGCGGGCGTACGACAAGGCCGGCAACCTGCGGAAGACGACCACCCGGACCTGGACGAAGAAGAAGTAGCCCATGATGGCCGCCCGGACCTCCGGGCGGCCATCGGTGACCGGCGATCGACAGCGTCGATCCGGTGGCGTATCGTTTGCGGGGCCCGCAGGGGCCATTCACGGGGAGTACCTCTTGCGCATGCTTCGCAGCGCCGTGGTCACGGCGCTCTCCACCTCTCTGATCCTCACCGCGGGCACACCCGCCCTCGCCGACGACACCTCGGCTCCGGTCGTCACCTCCACCGGCTTGACCGAGGGCCAGTGGGTCGGGCAGGCCCGCAGGATCTACCCGATCTATCACGACGATGTGGCCGTCGAGAAGGTCAACGTCCTGCTCGACGGGACGCTGTGGCGCTCATACACCGGAAATGCCGGCCGGGCCGGCATCAGCTTCACCCCGCCGGACTCCTACAACGACCATGCGGTGGAGGTGACCGTCCAAGCCGTCGACGCCGCGGGGAATAAGGGGCAGGCCACCACCCTGGTGAACGTCGACACCGAGAGGCCGGCGGCGACACTCCCGGCCCAGGACAGCGTCCTGCACGGCCCCGTCGAGCTCACCCCGGTCGACGTCTCCAGCGACACCGCCGAGCTTCAGCTCAGCGTCGACGGGCAGGTGGTCGCCACAGCGGTCGCCGCACCCTGGACCCTCGCCTGGGACACCAGCGTCATCACCCGGCCGGGCGCCACGGTGAACCTGCGCGTCAAGGACCGGGCCGGTAACCTCACCGCCACGAGCCGGTTCTACACGTTCGACAACGTCGGCCCGCGGATCACCACGAGCATCCCCTCCGTCGTCACCGCCGAGGGGATCGAGCTCACCGCCGCCCTGCAGGACACCGACGGGTCGGGGCGCATCGAATGGTGGGTGGACGGGGTGCTGCGCTCGACCGCGTACACCTACTACCACCCGGGCTGGGGCAGGAAGAACCGGACCGCCACCGTGGAGATCCGGGCCTGGGACCGCCTCGGCAACCGGTCGACGCTCACCGCGAAGGTCCGCGTCGACGTCAGCGGTCCCGTCGTCACCTGGGTGTCGCCGGCGAACAACGCTCTGATCCGCGGCCGCAAGGTCACCAGCACGGTCCGGGTGTCCGACCCGACTGCGATGACCACCGCCACCCTGGTGCCGGGTAACACCCGCCTCGTCTGCACGACGTGCACCCTGACGACGGACACGCTGCAGGAGGGCCGCAACGAGCTGACCTGGTACACCTGGGACGGCCTGATCAACTCGACCATGGTCACCCGGACCGTGATCGTGGACAACACGAAGGCGAAGCTGGCGTTCGCCAAGGCCCCCAAGAACAAGGCGAAAATCAAGGGCAAGGTCGCGATCACCGCGTCGGCCAGTGACAAGAACGGCATCGCCAAGGTCCAGCTGCTGGTCAACGGCAAGGTCGTCGCGACCGACACCAAGGCGGCGTACAAGTTCACGCTGAACACCGCCAAATACGGCAAGACGATCAAGGTCCAACTGCGGGCGTACGACAAAGCAGGCAACGTGACCACGACGACCACCCGGACCTGGAGGCGCTGACCATGCCCGCACTCCTGATCGACTTCCGGCACGCACCGGGCGCCTGGGCGTTCAAGATGACCGCGCCGCGCCTGCTCGTCGACGGCGTGGAACACCCGGTGAGCGGCTGGGGACCGCGCAACGTCAACCTGGGCCCGGGAACGCACCGCGTCGAGGTCTTCGTGCCGTACGTGCTGCCGCGTAGGGCCGGCCGGGTCACCCGTGACGTGGTGCTCCCTGACGAGGGCCTGCAACTGGAGTACATGGCGCCGACGATCACCTTCGCGAAGGGGAAACTCGGCCCGCGCGGCGAGCAGGTCTCGACCGGCTACCGTCCCCTCCAGATCTTCAACGTCATCTTCCTGGTCTTCGCCGTGATCTACCTGGCCGCAAGGTACGCGAGCTGACCGTGCCGATCATCGTCGTCGAACGGGACGAGGACGGAGTGTGGTGCGCGCACGCTCAGCGGCGCACCGCTGCGTCGTCGAGCGGGTCAGGCCCGGGCGGCCAGGAAAGTATCGATGGCGGCCTGCTCGTCCGGGGTGAAAGCGGCCCGGGGGAGCAGGTTGCGGACGGGACCGTGCCGCAGCACCCACACGCTGCGGCGCGCGGTGATCGAGGTGAGGGCGGTCCAGCCGAGGTGGGTGTCGCTGCCGGCCGCGGTGATACGGATGCCCAGGTCGGTCAGTGTGAAACTGACCGGGCCGGTGTTGAGCGAGCGCTGGCCCTGCCAGCCGAGCAGGGCGTAGATCTCCGGTATGGCGAGGATCGCGGCGCAGGCCAGCAGCACTTTGACGATTCGCGAGTCGAAGTCGGATGCCAGGCCGAGCAGGACGACCAGCGGCACCAGGATGCCGACGGCGATCCGGCCCGCGATGACCCGGCGGCCGAGCGCCTGCACCGCCATCCGCCGGAACGAACGGTAGTCGAATCGATACTCCCCCATGATGTTCACGCCCGGGAGTATGGCACCGGCCGCACTGCAGTTGATCATCTACAGTGCAGCCGATGGCAGAGGTCTCAGTCGATCTGGGGGAGGGGCGGACCGAGGACGTCGTCGGCGTCGACGATCGTGTAGGCGTAGCCCTGCTCGGCCAGGAAACGCTGACGGTGCGCGGCGTACTCGGTGTCGATCGTGTCGCGGGAGACCACCGAGTAGAAGTGCGCCTGCCGCCCGTCGCCCTTGGGGCGCAGCACCCGGCCGAGACGCTGGGCCTCCTCCTGCCGGGAACCGAACGTGCCGGACACCTGGATCGCCACCGCCGCCTCCGGCAGGTCGATGGAGAAGTTGCCGACCTTCGACAGGACCAGGGTGCGCAGCGAACCGTCCCGGAACGCGTCGAACAGGCGCTCGCGTTCCTTGTTCGTGGTGGAACCCTGCACGATCGGGGCGTCCAGGAACTCGCCCAGTTCGTGCAGCTGGTCGAGGAAACCGCCGATGACCAGCACCTGCTCGTTCGGGTGCTTGTCGACGAGGGCCTTGACCACCGGGAGTTTGGTGCGGGCGGTGGCCGCGGCCCGGTAGCGTTCCTCGGCTTCGGTCACCGCGTACGCCATCCGCTCCGCCTCGGTGAGGGTGACCCGCACCTCGACGCACTCGGCCGGGGCGATCCAGCCCTGGGACTCGATGTCCTTCCACGGGGCGTCGTAGCGTTTCGGGCCGATCAGCGAGAACACGTCGCCTTCGCGGCCGTCCTCGCGGACCAGGGTGGCGGTGAGGCCGAGCCGGCGGCGGGCCTGCAGGTCGGCGGTGAACCGGAAGATCGGGGCCGGCAGCAGGTGCACCTCGTCGTAGACGACCAGGCCCCAGTCGCGGGCACCGAACAGGTCCAGGTGGGTGAAGGCGCCGCCGCGGCGGGACGTGAGCACCTGGTACGTCGCGATGGTGACCGGCCGGATCTCCTTGCGCTCACCGCTGTACTCGCCGATCTCCTCCTCGGTGAGGGTGGTGCGGGCCAGCAGTTCGCGTTTCCACTGCCGGCCGGCGACCGTGTTGGTCACCAGGATCAGGGTGGTCGCCGAGGCCTGGGCCATCGCGGCCGCGCCGACGAGCGTCTTGCCCGCGCCGCACGGCAGCACCACGACACCGGAACCGCCCGCCCAGAAACCGTCGACCGCCTCCTGCTGGTAGGACCGCAGGGTCCAGCCGTCCTCCTTCAACGCGATGGCGTGCGCTTCGCCGTCGACGTACCCCGCGAGGTCCTCGGCCGGCCAGCCGAGCTTGAGCAGGGCCTGCTTGAGGCGCCCGCGTTCGGAGGCGTGTACCGCGATGGTCTCGTCGTCGAGGCGGGCGCCGAGCATGCCGGCCATCTTCTTCGACTTGGCCACCTCGATCAGCACGATCTTGTCGAGCCCGCGCAGGACCAGGCCGTGCACCGGGTCGTTCAGCAGCTGCAGCCGGCCGTAGCGGTCCATCGTCTCGGCCACGTCGACCAGCAGCGCGTGCGGGACCGGATAACGCGAGAACTTGATCAGCGCGTCGACCACGCTCTCGGCGTCGTGGCCGGCCGCCCGGCTGTTCCAGAGCCCCAGCGGGGTCAGCCGATAGGTGTGCACGTGCTCGGGGGACCGCTCCAGCTCCGCGAACGGGGCGATCGCCATCCGGCACGCCTGCGCGTCCGGGTGGTCGACCTCGAGGAGAAGGGTCTTGTCCGACTGCACGATCAGTGGTCCGCCGCTCACCCGTGAAACCTTCCGCAGAGCCGAAAACCGACCCTCCAGTCTGACACGAAAATCAGGGTGCAACATTCCGGTGGACTCACACGTGTAACTCATGCGGGGGCGGTGCCGGGTCGTGGCTCAGCGGGGGTGCACGACCCGGCACCCCGCGTTCACTTTCCGAGCTCGGCGAGCAGGTCGTGCGTCAGGAGCGACGTCGACAGGGCGACCGTCGGAGGCTCCCCGAGACCCTCCTCGGCGCGGCCGGCCATGACGGGGATCATCGCCTCCGGCCCGGAAGCCGCCAATTCCCTCATCTCGTCGAGCGCGTGATCGGTGACGGAGGCACTGACCGGGTCGTCGAGCAGACGGCGGAATCCGTCCACCAGCAGGGCCGTCTCGATGGCGATGAGGATCCGGTACAGGTCGTGGGCGTCCTTGTCGTTGAGACGATGCGGCGTTCCGAGGCGTTCGGTGATCTTGTGGATCTTGGAGACCAGAAGTGCGGCCGGTCCCGCGACTCTGGCCTCGTAGACGCGGGGATCCGTGCGATCGAGTGCACTGATGCATTCGGTCGTGTTGTCGACGACAGCCGCTTCGAGGCCGCGAGCGCGCCGCATGGCCCGGCGATCGTGCGGAGGGAGACGGGCACCTCGGGCCGACGGGCCTCCGGGGCCGGCGAGCGCGTCGGGAACCATCAGATCCACGGGGATGCCTGCGGCGTTGACCCAGGAACCGGGTTGTCCGTGCCGGGGATCGGGCAGGAAGCCACCCGCTCGCATGGCCGCATCCACGCGGGGATCCTCGCTCAGGAGGCGGGGATCTATCGCCAGGTCGCTGTCCTTGGTCGCTTCGGCGAGTGCGACCCGCGCGCTGCCGGTCCTGAGGTACACGGCCTGGGCCCCGATGACGATGACAGCGCTGCGGTGCTCGTTCAGAGCCTCCAACGCATCCAGCATCGCGCCGCGTGCCTGGACGAGCAGATCCTGCGGCTGGTGTCGCTCAGAGACGCCAGGATCGTTCATTGGCTGTCATCCAATCCAGGAGTTGTTCTGCCTCTTGGGGGTTGCGTCCCGGACCTGTCATGAGATCGGCGGTCACCTGTGCGGGCGCAGCGATGCGGAGCCGGCTGGTGCTGGTGAGGCTGCGCAGGAACGGGACGTCCGTGTCGGGTTCGGCGAGCATCACGTTGGCGCCGGCGTCCGCCGGCCGGAGCCCCCATCGGGCGGCGGCCGTTCCGGCGTCAGCGGTGTGGATCATGGCGGCCCGGGCGGGGGCGTAGGACGCCCACTCGGCGGCCGCGATCGTCCCGCTCATCGCGTAGGTCTCCACGCTGTTCTCGGCGACACGTGCCAGCAGGTCGTCCAGACCGCGGGGCGCTATCCAGCGTGTGACCCGTCCGGAGCGGGTGAAGCCGTAGTCCTCACTCCATCGGCGCAGGACCGCGTCCCATCGCGGAATGACGACCTTCCCCTGGCCGGTGCGCTCGGCCAGTCCCTCCCTCTCCAGGAAGTCGACGACCCGGTAGACCGAGCCGGTGGAGACCTGAGCCGTCTGGATCAGATCGCGGATGGACCAGTCCCTCGCGAAGTCGGTGATGGCGCGGACCACTCGTGCGGCAGGCGCGCCTTTGAGGGTGCCGCGGGGCCGGCCGGGTCCCCGCCACGGGTCCCCGTCGGCCCCGCGATCGGCGATGAACAGGCCGGGTGAGGCGGTTTCGAGGCGGAGGTTCCCGGTGGTGTCGACGAAGGAGATGCCGTTCTCGATGAGGCGTCTGCGGACCTGCGGGGACAGGTATCGGGCGGCCAGCACACCATGCGCCCTGCTCATCGAGCCGGCATGTGCGTCGAGCTGCGCAGCGACATGGGTGACGTCCCGGCCCTCGACGGTGGTCCTGGCTTCGATGACCAGGGTGACGGCGTTGCCGTCCGGTGCGGTGACCGTGAGAAGCAGGTCCGGCCCCGAACCGGATGTCGTCGTCTGCAGGGACCACGTCGCGGGGAGTCGCTCGGTGAGGATGGCTGAGGCTCGGCGGAGGACTTCGGTCTCGTTGCGGGGTGGTTCGGTGGCTGGGTCCATGCCGGGCCGTCCTGGAGATGAGACAGGCTTGCAAAACGCGCGGTGTCTCGATTATTCCTCTGTTCCGCTGACGACGGAAACCCTTATTAACCCGAACGGGGTACCCGTCGTCAGCGGCAGAGCTACTCCTCGGTGACGGCTGCGGTGATGCGGTGCAGGGCGAAAGTGTGCAGGCTCTCGCCGCGCTCGTCCTCGGCCCGCAGGTAGCCCGCGCTCAGCGAGACCGGCCGGACCAGCCGGGACAGGGTGGCGCCGTGCGAATCCACGTACCCCACCCAGACCCGGACCTTGTCGCGCACCGCCTGCTGGAGCACCGCCATGGCCTGCGAATGCTGCTGCACCGCGGTGAGACCGGGTACCGCCTGACCCTGGGCGGCGCGCACGGTGACCGGGGCCCGCCGCGCGGCGCGGGTGGCGACGTCGCCGCGGCGCAACTGTTCGACCACCCCGGCCAGGCGGGGTCCGGCCAGCGTCGGGGGGCCTCCGGGGTCGGCGATTCTGGGTGTACGCGCCGGAGCACGTCGCGCCTTGGGCCGGGTCAGGACGGTCGCCCCGCCGGCGTCCTCGGCGACCGGGGCGTAACCGGCCTCCCGGAGCGCGCCCAGCAGGCGGGCCACCGGCCGGGGGCTGACCAGCACGGTCGGCGCGATCCGGTGCAGGTCGACGGTGAGCAGGCGTTTGTCGCCGAGCACCTCGGCGAGCAGCGCCTCGTCGTCGCTGCGCAGGTAGGAGCCGGCCGATCCGCTGCGCAGGCCGCCGTGTTTGCGGGCGGTGTCGTCGATCAGGTAGGTCAGGGTCTGCGGCACCGGGGTGCGGGACCGCCGCCGGAACAGGGTGTGCAGGTCGTCGGCGCGGTAGCCGACGTCCAGGGCCCGGCGCAGGCTGGCCGGGGTGACCCGGAAGACGCTGGCGCCGCCGGCCGACTCGGGTTCGGCGATCACGTCCAGTTCGGCCCCGAGTTCCGGTTCCGGCGGGCCGGGCACGACCACGCTCAGGTCGGCCTGGACCAGGACGTGGTCGACTGGTTCGGGCAGCAGGGCGTCCAGGGCACGGACCGCGTCGGCGGGCGCGTCCTGCGGGTGCACCCCCAACGGGTCACCCTCGTCCGGTTCCGGATCGGCCAGGAGCAGCCGGGCGTACGACGTGAGCGCCCCCAACCCGGTGATCCCGAGCAGGGCCGCGCCGGTCAGCGCGTCCCGGTGGGCGCCTTCACGTCCGCGGGCCCGGCGCGGCGCCTGCCAGTTGAGCAGGGCGAGCAGGTCCTCGGCGGTCGGGGCGGCGCCCGGTGCCAGGTCGGCGAGGGCGGTCAGCGCCTCCCGCCGGGCCTGGGGTGCCCCGGCCCGTTCGGCGTCCGGGGCGAGCGCGTTGATCGGCCGGTCCCGTTCGTCGCGCCGCCCGATCAGGCCGGTCTGCCGGGTCATCATCAGCCACGTCCGGGCCAGGCTGGTCCAGCGGTGTGCCGCGCCGGCCGCCCGCCACATGTCGTACGCGCTGGTGGGCAGGAACACCTCCTGCGCGGTGCCGGTCCGTCCGTTGGAGGGCACCTCGGATTCGCCGAGCATGCCGGTCGCGTACGCCACCTCGACCAGCAGGGCGGTGCCGGACTCGTCCAGGCCGGTGGCCCGGGTCAGCCGTTTCAGGTCGCGGACACCGAGGCCGCCGGTTCGCAGCACCGGGCCGGGTTCGGCGGCCAGCGCCTCCAGCAGGGCTTCGGTGGCGCGTACCGCCTCCATGGTCTGTCCGGCGCCGGCCGAGTCGGCGGCCTTGGTGTCGCGCATCGGGGCGTCCGGCATCGGCGCGTACGGGCGCAGCACGCCGATCGGCCCGGTGTCGCGGCGCAGCAGCATCCCGATCTCGCGGGGCAGTTCGACCAGTTCACCGTCCGGCCGGGGTGCCCGGCCGGCCTCGGTGACCGGGACCAGGATGTGCTGGTCGACGAGCCAGCGGACCGGTTCGGCCATCGCCTCCCGGTTGAGTGCCCCGATCGGGGGACCGGCGGCGAGCCGGTCCAGGACGGCCCGGGCGCCGGGCGGGGCGGACAGCACCGTGCGGCGCAGTTTGGCCCGGTCGGCGCAGAGGGCCGCGGTCCGGGCGTCCAGGAAGTCCGCGGGACGCCCGAGGCCGGCCGGGTACGGCGAGGTGACCTCGTCGACCGTGCCGACCACGTGCAGGCCCTCGGGTGCGCCGTAGAGCAGGAACCGGCTGCGCAGCCGGTCGATCGCCGCGCGGACGTCGTCGCCGGCCACGCCGGTGGCCAGTTCGAGGATCGCGTCGACGGAGGTGAGCGCGGTGTCGGCGGCCCGGCTGAGGCGGGCCGCGTCCAGGATCAGGAGGGTGAACTCGTCCAGCGCGTCCAGGCAGCGGGAGACCGAGTTGCGGGACTGTGCGCGTACCGCGAGCGCCGAGATGTCAGCGGGTACCGGAACGACCAGGTCCGGGCGCAACTGGATGAGCGCGCCCAGCGCCTCGTCGGGGAGCGACCGTAGTTGATCGGCGAATGTGGTGGCCATCGTCTTCAACGCTAACGTTCATGGGACGATGGTGGTGGGTCCGGGCGTGGCCGGACCTCGATCAGAGGAGGACCGAACGTGGCGTCGAAGGCCCAGAAGACTCAGCCGGCCAAGGGCGGGCAGCCCGCAGCCCCGGCTCACACGGTTTCCGAGCTGGTGTCCGACCGTGCCGCCGCCCCGTCGCCCTTCGGTGACGACCAGACCTTCCCCCTGCCGGTGGACTCGCTGCGGTACCGGGCGACGATGGCTCAGGGCGACTGAATCGCCGCGATGCCGGGTGCGGTCGGTTTCGACCTGGACATGACCCTCATCGACTCCCGGCCGGGGATCCGTGAGGCGTATCGCGCGTTGACCGCGCGGACCGGTGTGCACGTCGACGCCGACCTCGCCGTGTCCCGGCTCGGCCCGCCGTTGCGGACCGAGCTGGGGTACTGGTTCCCCGCCGAGGAGATCGAACAGACGGTCGTCACCTATCGCGCGCTCTACGAGGTGCACGCGATCACCCCGTCCGTGCCGACCGCCGGCGCCGTGGAGGCGCTCGCGGCGGTGCGTGCCGCCGGTCTGCGGACCGTGGTGGTGACCTCGAAACTGGGCCGTCTGGCCCGCCTGCACCTCGACCACCTGGGCATGCCCGTGGATGAGCTGGCCGGTGACCTGTTCGCTGAGGGCAAGGCGTCCGCGCTGGTGGAGCACGGTGTGCGCTGGTACGTGGGTGATCACGTGGCGGACATGGTGGCGGCCCGGACGGCCGGGATCCCGGGCATCGGGGTGGCTACCGGACCGTGTTCCGAGGCGGATCTCCGCGCTGCCGGTGCCGCTCACGTGCTCGAAGATCTCAGCGTGTTCCCAGCACTACTGGCTGAGATAACAGTTGGGTCCTGACGCCTCTCTGGATAGCCTTGCCGTGAGCAGTTGTGTCCATTGAGTGAAGTTGAGGTCAGCGGTGCCCACGGGTCGAGTGAAGTGGTACGACGCTACGAAGGGGTTCGGATTCGTCACCAGTGATGAGGGTGGCGATGTCTTCCTGCCCAAGGGTGCGCTGCCCGCGGGGGTCACTGAGCTGAAAACGGGACAGCGGATCGAGTTCGGCGTCGTGGACAGTCGCAAGGGCGCGCAGGCGCTCGGCGTCAAGCTTCTGGACGCCCCGCCGTCACTGGCCGAGCTGCGCCGGCGTCCGGCCGACGAGCTCGCCAGCATGATCGAAGACATGATCAAGGTGTTGGAGAGTCAGGTGCAGCCCTCGTTGCAGCGGGGCCGGCACCCGGACAAGAAGACCGCACAGAAGATCGCTCAGCTGGTGCACGCCGTCGCCCGGGAGTTCGAGGTCTAGAGGAACGGCTTCACCGCTGGTGTCAGGCCCGCCGCTGCCGCACGCCCGAGCAGGGCGTCGGCGGCGGCGAGTCCGTCTCTGCCCAGGTCGAGGGTGAACTCGTTGACGTAGAGCTCGATGTGCTGCTTCACCACGGTGGGCTCCATCTCCTGCGCGTTGGCGAGGATGAAGTCCTGGCTGGCGGCCGGGTCGAGCCAGCCCTGGCGCAGCGACTCGCGGATCCACTCGGTGGCCTGCGCCGGGTCGACGACGCCCTTGCGGGCGAGGATCGCACCGAGCGGGATCGGCAGGCCGGTGTCGTGCTCCCACCACTCGCCCAGGTCGGCCAGGGCGTGCAGGCCATGACGCTGGTACGTGAAACGGGCCTCGTGGATGACCAGGCCGGCATCGAACGTCCCGTCGGCGACACCCGGCATGATCTGGTGGAACGGGACCACCTCGATGCGGGCCGGCGGCTGGTCCGAGGCCCAGAGGCGGAACAGCAGGTAGGCGGTCGTGCGGTCGCCGGGCACGGCCACCGTCGCGCCGGTCAGGTCGCGTTGTTCCCGGGCCAGCACCAGCGGGCCACAGCCGCGGCCCAGTGCGCCGCCGCAGGGCAGCAGGTCGTAGTCGCCGAGCAGCCAGGGCAGTGCCGCGTAACTCACCTTGACCAGGTCGAACGTGCCACTCTCGGCGGCCGTGTTGGTGACGTCGACGTCGGCGAACGTGAGGTCGACCGGCGGCGCGCCGGGCACCAGCCCGTGGATCAGGGCGTGGAACACGAAGGTGTCGTTGGGGCACGGCGAGACCGCCAGGGAGAGCGTCACACCCGTCACGCTAGTCCCGCGAACGCGGGAACGCTCGCGGCAGCGGGTGTCTGGCTCCCCACATTGGCATCATTCCAGTTCAAAAATATTTACGGATCCCTCTGGCTTGCGCGGGTCCGATGTTCCTACACTCCGTTTTGTTGGATCATGTGATCGACCAAGGGGGTGTTGCCGTGGCACGTTCGCTGGTCGCGGGCGTCCTGGTGCTCGGCCTCGTCGGAGGGCTACCCACGCCCGCCGAGGCCGCGGTGACCTGGACGCCGGCCTACGCACTGGAGGGTTCCTGCGTCACGCTGCAGACCTCCACCGGGTACGTCGTGAAGGACAGCGTCGGATACGGGTTCTCGAGCAGCGCGACGAGCGCCGAGAAGTTCCGGTTCGAGGCCACCCAACTCGGCCGATACCAGATCCGGGACTCGACCGGAGCGCCGATCTATCAGAGCGTGCTCGGCTGGATCTGGGCCGGTGCGGACTACGGCGACCGCGCCGACTGGACGGTCAGCACCGCCGACGGCGGTTACAAGCTGGTATCCACCGCGACCGGCCAGCAGATGGGCACCTACCTGGGCGGGCTCGGCGCCGGCAGCTCCACCTTCACGCTGGGCGCGACGACCGGCTGCGCCGCGATCCCGGACATCACCACCGGCGTCAGCGGCACCCCCGCCGCCGGGGTGGACGCCGACGGCGAACTGGTCGGATGGATCGACGCCCACGCGCACGTCACCGCCGCGGAGGCGTTCGGCGGATCACTGCACTGCGGTGACGCGTACGCGCCCGGCGGCGCACCGGTCGCGCTCAAGGGCTGCGCCTCGCACGGCACCCTCGGCTGGGGTGCCCTGCTCGAGGCGATCATCGCCGGCACCGACCCGATCGCCTCGGCCGAGGACGGCTGGCCCACCTTCGGCGACTGGCCGCAGAACGACACGCTGCTGCACGAGGCGTCCTACTTCCGCAGCCTGGAGCGGGCCTGGCAGTCCGGCCAGCGGGTGCTCAACGTGCTGCTGGTGGCGAACCGGGTGATCTGCGAGCTCACCCCGGAGCACACCTCCTGCGACGAGATGGACCAGATCCGGGCGCAGGCCACCTACCTGGCGAAGATGCAGGACTACGTCGACGCCCGCAGTGGCGGACCGGGCAAGGGCTGGTTCCGGCTGGCCACCACGCCCGAGCAGGTCCGGCAGATCGCCGCGCAGGGCAAACTTGCGGTCACCATCGGGGTGGAGAACTCCGAGATCTTCGGCTGCCGCGAGATCAACGACGTGCCGCAGTGCACCACCGCGGACATCGACGCCGGACTCGACGAGCTGGAGAGCCTCGGCGTCAGCGGGTTGTACCCGGTGCACAAGTTCGACAACGCGCTCGGCGGCACCCGCTTCGACGAGGGCGTCACCGGCGCCGCGATCAACGTCGGGCAGCTGCTGTCCAGCGGCCACTGGTGGCAGGCGACCAGCTGCACCGGACCGTCCGACAACGAACAGCCACTGGTCAGCGACGACCTCGCGCGTCTGCTGGAGCTGGGCGTCGCGCTGCCGGCCGGCACCATCCTGCCGGTCTACCCGAGCGGCCCGATCTGCAACGTCCGCGGGCTGACGGCGCTCGGTACGTACCTCATCGAAGAAATGATCGAGCGCGGCATGATCATCCACATCGACCACATGGGGGTGAAGACCGCGACCGCGGTCCTCGACCTTGCCGAGCGGGCCGGATATCCCGGCGTCACCTCGGTGCACAGCTGGTCCGATCCGACGATCGTGAACCGCGTCCTCGGCCTCGGTGGTTTCGTCGCGAGCTACGCGTTCGCGGCGACCGACGACGGCCAGGAGACGCCGACCTTCCTGGACGAGTGGCGGGCGCACCAGGCGCTCACCAACGCCTCGAAGATCACCGGGTACGGGGTCGGCACCGACGTGAACGGGCTGGGCCCCCAGGCCGCCCCCCGCCTGAATGCCGGGTCCAGCCCGCTCACCTATCCGTTCACCGCCACCAACGGCACCACCGTCGCCAAGCAGGTCTACGGCACCCGCACCTTCGACCTGAACACCGACGGGGTCGCCCAGTACGGCCTCTACGCCGACTGGATCACCGACCTGATCGGCCAGTCCGGCTCCGACGCCACCGTGCTCCGCAAACAGCTGCTCAGCGGCGCTGAGGCCTACACGGTGATGTGGGAGCGGGCCAGGGCATGACCGCCCGCACCGAGCGGCGACCGGCATGACCACGGTCGCCGCCACGCCGGTCCGCCGCCGTTGGATGACCGCCTACGGCCTGGCCATGGTCGGGGTGGCGGCGGGCTGGTTCGGGCCGATCCAGATCCTGCTCCCGGAGCAGGCGGCCCGGCTGGCCGGCGACGGCGGCAAGGAGGCGCTGCTCGCCCTGGTCACGGCGTGGGGCGCGGCGGCCTCGATGGTCGCGAACCCGCTGTGGGGCGTGCTCTCCGACCGGATCCGGTCCCGCCGGCTGCCGATCTTCGTGGCCGGCACCGTGGTCGGGGTGTCCGGCCTGCTGGTCCTGGCGTCCGCCGGGTCCACCGCGACGATGGTGACCGGCTGGATCCTGGTGCAGGCCGGGCTGAACGGTCCGATGGCCGCGCTCGCCGCGATGATCGGCGACGTGGTGCCGGAGCGGCAGCGCGGCACGGTGGGCTCGCTGTTCGGGGTCGCCCAGATCGTCGGTGTGGTGCTCGGCACCGCGGTGGCCGTGGCGGTCGGCCAGGGCATGATCGGCTACATCGCGGTGGCGATCGCGGTCCCGGCACTGGGCGCGGCCTTGCTGGTCATCCACCGAGACGTACCGATGAAAGCGGACAGAGTCTCATGGAAATGGACGCGGCCGAGCGCGCCGTTCGCCTGGGCCTGGCTGATCCGGTTCCTGCTCAACCTGGTCAACGCGCTGGTCCTGGTCTACCTCTTCTACTACCTGTCGGACCGGGTCGGCGTGACCGACGCCGCGCTCTGGGTGCTGATCCTGACCGTCGTCAACGTGCTCTTCGCCGGGATCGTCGGCGCGATCGGCGGCGTCCTCTCGGACCGCTGGGAACGCCGGCGGATCTTCGTGGCGGTGGCCGCCGTGACCCTGGCCGCCGGGACCGCGATGCTGGCCCTGGTCCCGGTCGTCTGGGTGGCGATCGGCGCATCGGCGCTGGTCGGTGCGGGGTGGGGTGCGTACATCGCGGTCGACATGGCGGTGATCACCCAGGTGCTGCCGGACGCCGAGACCCGGGCCACCATGCTCGGCGTCGCCAACATCGCCGGCACCCTGCCGCAGCTGCTCGCCCCGGTGCTGGCCGCGCCGATCGTCACCGGTCCCGGCGACTACCGCACCCTCTACCTCGTCACCGCGGCCATCGCCCTGCTGGCCCTGGCCGTGCTTCCCCGACTGAGAGCTCTGCGCTGAAAGGAACCACCGTGTATCCCCAGTTCCCCCCGGGTTTCCGGTTCGGCATGTCGACCTCGGCGTTCCAGATCGAGGGTGCGGCCGACGTCAACGGGAAGGGCCCGAGCATCTGGGACACCTTCACCGCGCGGCCCGGCGTGGTGCGGCACGGCCAGGACGCCCGGGTCGCCACCGACCACTATCACCGGTACGCCGACGACGTCGCCCTGATCGCCGCCGCCGGTGTGCACGACTACCGGTTCTCGTTCTCCTGGACCCGGGTGCTCGCCGACCCGGGCTTCTACGACCGGCTCGTCGACGCGATCCTCGGTGCCGGACTACGGCCGGTGCCCACGATCTACCACTGGGACCTGCCGCAGGAACTGGAGGACGCGGGCGGCTGGATGAACCGGGACACCGCGTACCGGCTGGCCGACTACGCCGGCACGCTCGTGCTGCGCCTCGGCGACCGGGTCCGCGACTGGATCACCATGAACGAGATGAACGTGCACACCCTCTACGGGTACGCGCTCACCGACCACGCCCCGGCCCGCGGCCTCGGGCTGGGCGCGCTGCCGTCCGCCCACCACCAGCTGCTCGCCCATGGGCTGGCGGTGCAGGTGCTGCGGACGCACGGCGCGGGGACGGTCGGAGTGGCGAGCCAGCACTTCCCGGTGTCGGCGGCGACCGAGGACCCGGCCGACGTCGCGGCGGCCGCGATCTTCTCGGACCTGACCAACTGGACGTTCTCCGATCCGATCCTGCTCGGCGCGTACCCCAACGAGATGATCGAAGCGGGCGTGGGGACGTCCGGGGCGCAACTCGACCGGGACCTGGAACTGATCAAGGCGCGGCTGGACTTCTACGGGGTCAACTTCTACGAGCCGACGATGATCGAGGCGCCCCGGGCCGGCAAGGACTACAGCGGCGTGCTCGAGGTGGACATCCCGGACGGGCTGCCGTTCTCACCGGTGCCGGTGGAGAGCGCGGAGCGTACCGACTTCGGCTGGGCGATCGTACCGACGGCGCTGACCGAGATCCTGATGACGCTCAAGGACCGTTATCCCGCACTGCCGCCCGTGATCGTCACCGAGAACGGCGCCTCGTTCCGCGACGACCAGCGCCGCATCTCCTATCTGGACTCCCATCTGCGGGCGGTGGCCGACGCCGTCGAGCAGGGCGTCCGGGTGGACGGCTACTACGTCTGGTCGGCGCTCGACAACTTCGAGTGGGCCGCCGGTTACGACGAGCGGTTCGGGCTGATCCACGTCGACTACGCGACGCTGGAGCGCACCCCGAAGGAGTCCTACCACTGGTACCGCGACTTGATCGCGGCTCAGCGGCGCAGCTGATCGACGAACTGGCCGGCGAGGCGGGACAGCCGCTCGGCGCGTCCCTCCTCCGCCCAGCCGTCCACCAGGCTGAGCAGGGAACTGCCCTCGACCAGGATGATGAAGTCGTCGATCACCGCGTCGTCGTCCACCCCGGCCCGCAGTTCACCGAGCTCCCGCGCCTCGTGCAGGCAGGTGATCAGGTGGACTCTTATCGCCCGGTGCGAGTCCCGGCGTGACTCGGCCAGCCGCGGATGCGACAGGGCCGCCCCGGCGAACGCGACGTTGACGTGGGCGTCGGCGGCCCGCTCGGCGTCGAGCGGTAGCACCGAATCGAGGGCGGCGCGCAACGCCTCCAACCCGAACAGGTCACCGCCCAGCTGGAAGGCCCGCTCGACGATCCGGTCGTAGACCGCCTTCTGCGCGGCGACCAGTATGTCGTCCTTGCCGCCCAGGAAATGCGCCAGCACACTCAGCGAACAGCCGGCCTCGTCGGCGATGGCGCGGGTGGTGGTGCCCTCCACGCCCCGGGCCCGGACCACCCGCCAGGCGGCTGCGAGAAGCTCCGCCCGTCGCAGCTCGTGGTCCACCAGTCTGGGCACTCCGTCAGCTTAGACAGCAAGACCGGACACTCTCGGCGACGCCGGTCGTACCGGTCGTGGATCACACCGCGGGGCGTACCCCGGCCGGGGTCACCGACAGATCCCGCAGGCGACGGGCCAGCGGCAGGGTCAGCACCACCGCGACCACCGGGATCAGGAACGCGATCTGCAGCCCGACCGGCTCGGACAGCGCCCCCAGCAGGACCGCGCCCATCAGTGCGCCGCCGTAGTTGAAGAGGTTCACCTTGGCGATCACCTCGTCGCTGCTCTGCGCCGCGGCCTCGCCGGCCACGCTGAACGCCAGCGGCACCAGCACACCCACGCCGATGCCGGCGATGGCGAAACCGGTGATGGCCGCGCCGACCGACGGCAGCGCGGTCACCACGGCACAGCCGACCCCGGAGACGATCAGCGAGCCGACGGCCACCGCCACCCGTCCGGTCCGCGGCATCACGTGGTCGGCGACCAGGCGGCTGGCCAGCACGGTCGCCTGGTAGGCGGCGTAACCGAGCGGCGCCACCGAGGCCGCCGCGGCGAGCGAGTCGTGCAGATACACCGAACTCCAGGCGCTCACCGCGGAATCCACCAGGAACGCCGTGAAGATCAGCATGCCGCAGACCACCACCACCGGCCGGACCGCGCGACCGCCGCCGGCGTGCACCACACTCGAACGTTCGGTGCGTCCCGGCTCGAAGAAACGGCCCCCGGCCAGACCCACCAGCAGCGCGAACACCGCCGCCGTGCCGACCGCGACGCTCGCCCCGGCGCCGCTGGCCAGCACACCGGACATCAGTAGCGCGGCGGCGATGGCGGCGGCGGTGTAGGCGGCGAACAGGCGGCTCATCACGCTGCGCCCGAGGTGGGCCTGGACCAGCACACCCTGCATGCTCAGCGAGGCGTCGACCGCGCCCAGGCCGACACCGTAGACCAGCATGATCGTGATGAAGACGGCGTTCGGGGAGCCGACCGTGGTGCCGGCCAGACTGACCGCGACCAGGATCAGGCCGGTGACCAGCGCATACCTGCTGCCGTGCCGGGCGGCGATCCGGTCGGCGAGCACCGAGCCGCCCGCCGCGGCGACACAGACCAGCAGCAGGATCGCCGAGACGATCGCGTCGGTCAGGCCCTGACGGTCCTTGAACGCGGGCAGGGCGGTGACGACGGCCGCGTAGCCGAGGCCCTGTGCCGCGTATCCGGCGCCGATCAGGCGGGCCCGTGCGGCGGCCGTCATGGCGGTCCCGCTCACGTCTGGCATCGGGCCTCGCTTCGGTGTCGGTGGCGTTGACACTGGCCGATGTACGACCTGTCAGCGCAGCATGCCGCCCTCGATCGACAACAGCAATGCCCTCCCTGTTACCGAATGGAATTTCTGAGGTCCCGCAGGGCGGGGACGGTCGCCCGCAGGGCCGCGAAGGCGTCGGCGAGGCGCCAGGCGGCACGGTCGCGCGGGCCGATCGGGTTGGAGATCGTGCGCAGCTCGGCGAACGGGACACCGAACGCGGCGGCGGCGGTGGCCACCCCGTAACCCTCCATCGCCTCGGCCACCGCGTCCGGGAAACGCGACTCCAGGGCGGTGGTCGTCGCGGCGGTGCCGGTGACCGTGCTCAGGGTCAGGATCTCGCCGGCGCGGGCGGCGGGCAGGGCCTCCCGCAGCGACTCGACCAGGAGCGGGTCACACTCCAGGACGCTGCTGCCGAAGCCCAGATCCTCGACCGGCAGGAAACCGTCGGGTGTCTCCGCGCCCAGGTCGGCGGCGATGCTGCGGGTGGCGAGCACGGTCGCGCCGACCGGTGCGCGGCCGGTGAAGCCACCGGCGATGCCCGCGCTGATCACCGCGGCGTAGCGGCCCTGCGCCAGCAACCGGGCGGTGCCGGCGGCCGCGGCGGCCGGTCCGACGCCGACGGCCTCGACGACCAGGTGCGGGTCACCGCGCAGGGCGTCGGCCTCGGCGGTCACCGCGGTCACGACCAATATCTCGTACGCGTTCACGGGTCCTCGTTCTTCGCAGGATCGCCGTTTCGCGCCCCGGAACTCGCGGAGGACGGCCGATAGACGTGGTATCCGGGCGGTGCGACCGGCGGCTCGGGCTGTTTCGGCTGCTCGTCGGCGATGAGGGTCTCCGCGGGCTCCGGCCGTTTTGTCGGAAGTTCTGTGGATGGCCGGTCCTTGCGGCGCCCCTGCCACCACTTCGATTTCGGCGCCTCGACCGCCCGCTCCGGGGAAGGCGCCTCGACCTTCCGCTCGGGGGAAGGCGGCTCGATCTTCCGCTCCGGGGAAGGAGCCCGTCGCTGCGACGGGGGAGCGGGAGCGTCCGGCCGCGGATCGCCCGGCACGCCTGCGCCGGCCGTCGCGCCCGTGCCGGACCCCTCCGGGCCCGAGGTGAGAGCAGGCGGATCGCCTCTTTCGGCCGGCGGCTTTTCGGCAGCGCGTACCTCGGAAAGGTCTTCGAAGATCGCCCGGCCGGCCAGACGCTCGTTGCGCAACCGGGTCGCCGACCACCCGGCGCGCGCCGCGGCAAGCACCGCGAGCAGCGCGCCGAGCGCGAGCCCCCAGCGTCCGGCGAGCGGGATCAGACCGAGGCCGCCGCCGGCCACCCAGGCCAACATGAGAGCCGTCTCGGAGTGGGCGAAAGCGGTCGCACGCTGCGTCTCGGGCACCCGCTCCTGGATGCTCGCGTCGACCGCCAGCTTGGCGATGCCGCTGAAGATCGCGGTGAACAGCGCCAGCACCGTGACGGTCACCAGGTTCAGGAAGACGGTGGTGAGCACGGCCAGCCCAGCGGTGATCACCAGGCCGCTGAACTGCAGTGCCAGCGGTCGCCGGATGCGCAGGCCGGTGCCGGCGGCGGTGGACAGGAAGGTGCCGATCGCCAGGGCCGCACCGACCACCCCGACCGCGACGCTGGGGCTGACCTCGGCGCCCAGGATCGTCGTGCCGAGTTGCCCGCCCATGATCGAAAAAGTCAGGAAGAGCAGCAGGAATCCGTAGAGCAGACGCAGGCTGCTGCTGCCGATCAGGGTGGCCATCACCAGTGGCCGGGCGAGCGGCCGCTCGGCGGCCTGACCGGTTCGGAACACCGCGCGCCAGAGCCGTGGCATCTCCTCCGGTGGATCGGAGTCGGCGCGCGGCGGCAGGCGCAGCGACACCACCACCCCGACCATGAAGATCACCGTGGCGACGCGCAGCGGCCACTGTGGCCCGAACTTGAACGCGAGCAGCCCGATCGGTGCCACCAGGATGCCGGCGAACGTGCCATAGACGCTGGCCCGGGCGCCCACCTGGGACAGTCCGACGCCCTCGGGCAACAGCCGGGGCACCGCCGCCGAACGGGCCACCCCGTAGGCGCGGGAGAGCGCCAGCACGCCGAACGCCGCCGGATAGAGCCCCCATCCGAGCAGGTTGTCGGCCATCACGTAGGCCAGGAAGGCCCGGCCCAGCATGGTGGTGGCCAGCGCGTAGCGGCGGCCGTGCCGGAAGTGGTCGAGCAGCGGGCCGACCACCGGCGCCAGGAGCGCGAACGGCACCATCGTGATGAGCAGGTAGAGCGCCACCTTGCTGCGCGCCTCACCCAGCGGGACGCTGAAGATCGTCCCGGCCAGACCGATGGCGATCAGTGCGTCACCGGCGCACGAGACGGCGTGCAGATCGAAGAGCCGGATCATCCCGACCTCGTTGGCGGCACCCCGGGCCCGGGCCGAGCCGACCTGGCGGGTGGCCCACGCGCTGCCGCGCACCGAACCACGCACCAGCAGGCGAACGGCCTTCACGCCGGTGCCGACGGTGCGTCCGAGTGTGGGGAGCAGCGGCATGGGAACCATCCTGACTGATGCGGGCACCCCGCGTCGCGTTCCGCGCCCGTCCATGTGTGCCTCGATCGCCCGCTCGATGCGGTATATGGGGAGTCGTTGCGGCTCACCCGGCCCGGTAGGCAACAATGGGCGGGTGACCTCCAGGACCACTACCCGCGCCGTCCGACTCGACCAGGTCTGTGCCGATGCCGTCGGAGTGGCCCGGGGTGCCATCACCGAAGTGGACCCGGCTGACGTCGGTGACCACCTGGAAGCGGTTCCCGAGGGGGACCGCACCGTTACGCATTTCTTCGAGAGCTTCCTCGCCGGATACCAGGGCTGGCGCTGGGCGGTGACGGTGACGCGGGTGCCCCGCAGCCGGCACGTCACCGTCTGCGAGACCGTCCTGCTGCCCGGGCCGGACGCACTGCTCGCCCCCGGCTGGGTGCCGTGGAACGAGCGGGTGCAGCCCGGTGACCTGGGCGTCGGCGACCTCATGCCGACCGCGCCCGACGACGACCGTCTGACGCCGGGCTACGTGCTCAGCGACGACGCCGCCGTCGAGGAGGTCTCCTGGGAGCTCGGCCTCGGCCGGTCCCGGGTGATGTCCCAGGAGGGCCGGATGGAGACCGCCCAGCGGTGGTACGACGGCGAGGCCGGCCCGGAGGCGGCGATCTCCACCGCCGCGCCGCGCAACGCCCGCTGCGGCACCTGTGGCTTCTACCTTCCGCTGGCCGGGGCGATGCGCCCGATGTTCGGTGTCTGCGGCAACCTCTACGCGCCCGACGACGGCCGCGCGGTCAGCGCCGACCACGGTTGCGGAGCGCACTCCGAGGCGCTGCTGAGCACACCGGAACCGCAGCCCGTCGACGAGCTCCCCACGGTGTACGACGACAGCGAGGTCGAGTCGGTGGCGGTCAGCCGCGGACACGGCTCGGTGGAGTCGGGCGAGCCGGCCGAGGATTACGGCCACAGCTAAGGGTTGTCGACGCGGAACTCCGGGTGCGAGAGCGCCCGGCGCTGCTTGCGGTTCCGGTCGTGCAGCACCATGCTCAGCGTGCCCGGGATGCCCCACACCAGGCCCGCGAACGCGACCTCCACCCACTGCTGCGGCGCACCGGTCAGCAGCAGGACGGCGAGCGCGACGGCGAACGCGGCGTCGCCGGCCAGCGCGAACGGGACCATCGGCGGGTCCAGTGGTTCGGGGCGTGGTTTCGTCCCGGTCACCACGGCAAGCGCCGGCAACGGGGCACCGGTTTTCGTGGCGGGAGACAGGTCACTCACTCCGCCAGAGTACGGCCCTCACGGAAGGTATAGCCGGAGCAGGTGAGAGTTGTAACATCGCAGCGCTTTGCTGTGGTCAAGTGCGTCTGAAAACATGCGCGCGTGTCAACTTCCACCACTTCGGCGAAGAACGGCTTCGACCGATATTTCGAGATAACCGCACGAGGGTCCACCCTCAGCCGTGAGATTCGCGGCGGATTCGTCACCTTCTTCACGATGGCCTACATCGTGGTTCTCAACCCGCTGATCCTGTCCGGTGGCGCGGACGAGACCGGCGCCCACCTGCCGATCGCCGCCCTGGCCGCCGGAACGGCGCTGGTCGCCGGCGTGATGACCATCCTGATGGGCGTGGTCGCCCGCTTCCCCCTCGCCCTGGCCGCCGGCCTGGGTGTGAACGCGCTGGTGGCGTACGAGATCGCCCCGCAGATGACCTGGGCCGACGCGATGGGCCTGGTCGTCATCGAGGGTGTGCTGATCGCCATCCTGGTGCTCACCGGTCTGCGGACCGCGGTCTTCAAGGCCGTCCCGACCCAGCTGAAGACCGCGATCGGCGTCGGCATCGGCCTGTTCCTGATGATCATCGGGCTGGTGGACGCCGGGTTCGTGCACCGGATCCCGGACGCCGCGAACACCACCGTGCCGGTCGAGCTGGGCCTCGGCGGCAAGCTGGTGAGCTGGCCGGCCCTGGTCTTCGTGATCGGCCTGATCCTCACGCTGGTGCTCTTCGTCCGCAAGGTCAGGGGCGCCATCCTGATCGGCATCCTCGGCACGACCGTGCTGGCCATCGTGGTGGAGGCGATCGCCGGCGCCGGTTCGGTGGTGACCAACCCGCACGGCTGGTCGCTGAACGTGCCGACGCTGCCCGAGCAGATCATCGACACCCCGGACCTGTCCCTGCTCGGTCAGTTCAACGTGCTCGACTCGTGGTCGCGTGCCGGCTGGCTGGTCGTCCTGATGTTCGTCTTCACCCTGCTGGTGGCGGACTTCTTCGACACCATGGGCACGATGGTCGCGGTCGGGCAGGAGGGCGAACTGCTCGACGAGGAGGGCATGCCGCCGAAGACCAAGGAGATCCTCCTGGTCGACTCGATCGCGGCGGCCGCCGGCGGTGCGGCGAGCGTGTCGAGCAACACGGCGTACGTGGAGAGCGCGTCGGGTGTGGGCGAGGGTGCGCGTACCGGCGTGGCCAACCTGGTGACCGGTGCCCTGTTCCTGCTGGCGATGTTCTTCGCCCCGCTGGTCAAGGTGGTGCCGTTCGAGGCGGCGTCGACCGCGCTGGTGGTCGTCGGCTTCCTGATGATGACCGCGGTCCGGCAGATCGACTGGTCGGACTACACCATCGCGGTGCCGGCCTTCCTGACCGTGACGCTGATGCCGTTCACGTACTCGATCTCCAACGGGATCGGGGCGGGGATCATCTCGTACGTGATCCTCAAGGCCGCCACCGGCAAGGCCCGTGAGGTGCACCCCATCCTGTACGGGGTCGCCGTCCTGTTCGTCCTCTACTTCGCCAGGGGTCCGCTGGAGACCTGGATTCTCTGAGGTCGTGGCTGATGGTCACCGTCGCCGGCACGGACTACCGTGCCCGGTGACGGTGGTCATACGTCGAAAACGAGTCGTTAGCCATGCTCATTAGCTAGGCTAACGAGAGTGATGGAGCGGGTGATGACGACGGAGCGGGAGACAGCGGAACAACCGCTGGCCAAGTCGCTGCGGGATGCGATCACCCGGCTCAACCGGCGAGTCCGCCAAGCCCGCCCGGTCGGCGACCTGACGTTCAGTCAACTCTCCGCGCTCACCAGCCTCCAGCTGGCGGGCGCGCTGACTCCGCGTGAGCTCGCCGACGTGGAACGGGTCCAGCCGCCGACGATGACCAAAATCGTCGGCAAACTGGAGGAACGCGGGCTGGTGGCGCGTACGCCGCACCCCACCGACGGCCGCCAGGTGATCCTGGCCGCCACCGATGAGGGCCGCGCGGTCTACGCCCAATATGAGCAGGCGCGCAATCACTGGCTGTCGCAACAGCTGGAGCGCCTGACCCCCGAAGAACGGGAGACCCTGGCGCACGCCGCGGAGATTCTGCAGCGCGTCGCCCGCGGCTGAGAGTTCGCAGCCCGGTCGCACCGCTTCGTCACACGACGATGACGCGTACGACCACAAGGGGGCGCAAACCGCGTGCGGGCAGTCCTGAACAGCACACTGATCTCACTCCGCGTACCGAACTACCGGCTCTTCACCGTCGGCCAGCTGGTCAAGCTGGTCGGTGTCTGGATGATGTTCACCGCCCAGGACTGGCTGGTGCTGGAACTCTCCGGCGACTCCCCGGCCGCCCTCGGCGCGGTGACCGCGTTCCAGTTCGTCCCGGTCATGGCCCTCACCCTGTGGAGCGGGCGCCTCGCCGACCGGTACGACAAGCGCAAACTGCTGATCGGGGCCAACGCCGTCTTCGCGGTCACCGCGGTCGTCTTCGCCCTCCTGGTGGCGTCCGGCGTGGTCGTACTCTGGCACGTCTTCCTGTTCGCGTTGCTGTTCGGCATCGCGAACGCGGTGGAGACGCCGGTCCGCCAGTCGTTCGTCTCCGAACTGGTGGAGATGCGCCTGCTGCCCAACGCGCTCGCCCTCTCCGCGGCCACCTTCAACATGGCCCGGATCGGCGGGCCCGCCCTGGCCGGCGTGCTGCTGTCGCTGATCTCGACACCGGGCGTCTTCCTGCTCTCCACGGCACTGGCGATCGCCCCGGTGTTCACCTACATCCGGATGCGCCCCGCCGACCTCTACCGCACCGAACGCAAGAACCGCGGCGACGCCCGGGTGATCGACGGCCTGCGCTACGTCGGCAAACGCCAGGACCTGCTCCTGCCGATCGGCCTGATGGCCGTGGTCGGCATGATCGGCTTCAACTTCCCGGTCACCCTGGCCGCCCTTGCGAAGATCAACTTCAACGCCGGACCGTCCTCGTTCGGCCTGCTCACCACCGCCCTCGCCATCGGCGCCCTCGGCGGAGCCCTGGCCGGCAGCGGGCGTCGCGCACGGCCCAGCGCGTACCCGGTGATCGGCGCGGCTCTGCTCTTCGGCCTCTTCGAGGTGGCCGTCGGCTTCGCCCCGAACTTCATCGTCGCCGCGATACTGCTGGTCCCCACCGGCTTCTTCTCGATCTACCTGGCCCAAGGCGCCAACCACCGGGTGCAGATGGGGGTCTCCGCGGAGTTCCGCGGACGGGTGATGGCCCTCTACGTCCTGGTCTTCCTCGGCACCACCCCGATCGGCGCATCCCTCGCCGGCTGGTGGGGCGAACGGTTCGGCGTGCCGTCGAGCATCTGGGCGGCCGGCCTGGTCAGTTTCGCCGCCGCGGTGGGTGCCCTGATCTGGCAGCTCAAGGCCAGCGGCGACCGGTTGGAGATCCGGGTGCGTCCGCGCCCGGCAGTGCGTCTGATTCAGGTGTACGCGGAAAGCACCCCGCCCGCGGCCCCCCAGGATTCCGCGGCTCCCACTGGCTCGCCCCTGTCCGCTGTGGCCGCCCCGGCTGCTTCGGTCGTTCCGGCCGATTCCGGCGCTGTCCCGTCCCTCGCCCCCGCGGCCGGCCCCATTCCGGCGCCGTCCCCCGGCCCGGATCGTGGGGTGCGCCGGGGACACGCGGAGGCACTCGCGCGCCCTGAGAGCGCCGCCAGAGTCTGATCTCCGACGTTGGCAGGTTTCGTCAACCAAACGGGTATTCCGGCCCGCCCGCTGAGGGCCTAGCGTCAGAACGTGGCGATCGCGCACATTGCTGTGCTCTCGGCGGCGCTCTCAGCGCTGCTCGTATTGCCGTGCGCCGCAGCGGTCCTCAGCGGCGACTCCCGCGACCTACGCAGGTTCCTGAGTCGCCGCGCCGCTGCCCGCGCCGCCGCGGCCCGTGACTCGGCTGCTCGTCCGCTCCATCCCGGCTCTTCCGCTTCCCGTGCTCTCCCGCAGGCGTCAAGGCCGCCGTCGGCATCACCGCCGCCGGTTCCTGATGTGGTGTCCCCGTCGCGCGACCCCGGCTCGGCGTCTCCACAATCCGGTCCCGGCTCGGCGTCTCCCCAGTCCGGTCCCGGCTCGGCGTGTCCACAGCCAGGCTCTTGTCCGGCGTGTCATCAGGCCGGCTCCGGCCCGGCGTCTTCGCCGTCCGGCCGCTCGGCCGGTTCGATGTCCGGTCGTCTGCGCCCGCTGCGGTCCGCCGGCCATTCCCGTGCCTCGGAGCACACGGCCCACCCTCATCACAGCAGCGGCGAACCGCATCACAGCGGCGGGAGTCCTCACGGCGGCAGTAGCACCAGCGGCGGCAGCGGTGGCCGCAACAACGACGACGAGGGCAGCGGCGATAATGGAACGGGAAGCGCGGGTGGTGTCGATGGTGTCGGCGCTCCCATTCCCCGGGGCCCCGTGGGCAGCCGGCCCGGCGACCATCACAGCCGCCGGGAGTGCCGCGACCTGCGCCGCCTGGACCGCGCCTTCCGCGGCCCGGAGATGACCCAGCGTCTGAACGCGTTGGGTGCCCCTTCGATCGAACAGTTGGCCTTCGACCTGCGCCGTCTGGACCGCGAGCGACGAAAAGGCCCGGCCCGCTACTCGGAGGTGTGGCTGGCGGCGGTCCTGAGCGCCTACGACATCCGCCTGCAACTGGCATGCAGCCGTCTGGGAGTCCCCGAGAAGCTGCAGCCCCTCCAGGGCGCCGACCGCGAACAGGAACGCGACCGCATAGAGATCTGCCTGGCAGAGGCCGGCCTGATCCTGCGCTCCCCGCGAACCCCCTGACCCCGGCCGTCGTTCACGGCTGTTCGGGAAGCGAAATTCAGCCGCTGGCGACGGCTCGGGGCCATCCGGCCGTCGCCCACGGCCGCATTCGGCTCGCAGACGAACCACAGCCGACGGCCGGGGCGGCCGGAATGCCACCGAACCCGTTCCGATCTCGGCGGCGGCCCCGGGAGGCCGCGAGTGACTCGACGGCGCCGACGCACGAGATGACTCGGCTGCTGCGGCGACGGGGACTCGCGTGACGTGGTGCGGCGGTGACTCGCGCTAAGCGGTGACCGGGCCGTATCCGGCTATCGGGACGTGAACGCCGGCCTCGCTGTGGAGCAGGGTGAAGGACGTTACCGGCCACGACGGGCCCGTGTAGCCCTGCAAGCTGCGCAACAGCGGGCGGCTGAAACGGTACGAAACCGTCAGGTGTGGGGTGAACGGGCGTTCGTCCAGGGGGAAGCCCGCCTCGCTCAGGGCCGTATGAATCCCGGTTCGGAAGGTTGCCAGGGCTGGGACGTCGCCGGCCACGCCCGCCCACACGGCGTCGCGGAAGTTGCCGCCTTCGGCCAGGTGCAGGGTCAGGTCGGCCGGTGGGGGCACCTCGTCCAGGGCCCGCGTCACCTCGCCGAACCGGTCGGCCGGGACGTCACCGAGGAAGGCCAGGGTGATGTGCCACTTCTCCGGCGCGGTGTACCGGACGCCGGAGGGCAGCCGTTTGCGCAGGTGGGAGCGGGCTTCCTCACAGGGGAGGACGGCCACGAAGAGGCTGCTCAGCGGGGTTCCACGAAGTGATGAGGCCGGTGGAACCAGGTCAGGACGACTCGCGGGCGGCCGGGCCGCCCCCGAAGAGCACGTCGTCCCAGCTGGGGAGGCGCTTGCGCGGCTTGCCCTCGTCGCCGCCCTCGGTGGTTGCCGTGGCCGCGTTGGACTGGCCGACCGTGCGCCGGGGGCGCAGCACCGCGAGCGACGGCACGGCCGGGACCTCTTTGGGGAGGTCGGCGTCGTCGTCGAACGCGGAGCCGGAGCCGCCGCCGAGTAGGGCCGCGGCGCCGCCGGCGACCGGGCGGCGGGTGGCCGGCTCGAGGCCGCGGCCGCCGCCGTTGTTCTCGAGGGGGCGGTCCAGGGAGGCGAGCAGGGCGTCGCGGCCGGCGCGGATCGGGTCGCGGCCGAGGCCCGGGCGGGACGGGGCCGCCGGGTCGGCGGTGGGCAGGCCGTGGCCGCCGCGGCTGGGTTCGGCGCTGCGGGCCGGACCGGGCAGGCCGTGGCCGCCGCGTTCCGGGGCCGGGTCCTGGCCGAGGATCTGGGTGGGGCGTTCGGCGCACAGGTATTGCGCCATGTCGTCGTGCGGTGACACGGCCTGGCGGCTCTTGTCGAGGTCCCAGATGGCCTGGGCGGTGGCTTTGCCGGACGGCCAGGTGGCGACGATGCGCCAGGTGCCGTCCTCGCGCCGGAACGCGTCCCAGGAGATCTTCTCGGTGTCGATGCCGTGCTGGGCGAGGCGGCTGTCGACCACCTCGGCGAGCGGCTGACCGGAGTCGGAACTCTTCAGCCGGGTGCGGCGGGCGTGCTGGGCCAGCATGGCGCGTTCCTGCAGCACCGGGCCGGCGTAGCGGAGCACCCGGTCGACCGGCACACCCGCGACGCGGGCGACGTCCTCGGCGGACTCGCCGGAGCGGATGCGGGCCTGGATGTCGCGCGGGGAGAGGGCAGGCGCATGATCGGGGGCGATGACGGCGAGTGCCGTGCCGGCCGGGGCGGGACCCTCGTGGAGGGCTCCGGAGATCCGGTCGTCGATGGGGAGCGCCAGTAGTCGGCCGACCTCGTCGGCGAGCACCAGAGCCTGACCGTCCTCGGAGAGGGCGACGAAGCGTACCGGCCGCATGCGTTGCCTCCGTCCCGTCGCGTTGGCCTGTGCTCCCGAGAGTCAGTCACCCGGGCGCGTTTCGGAACACGGTACGCGCCTTGGTCACCCGATGGGGGTAAGCCACGCCGCCGAACTCCCTGACCAGCGACGATGATCTTCAGGTTCTAGTTCCGTGACCGCAGACCATTTAAACCCAACAACCCTGTTCAGGGGTACGGGTAAACGTCGGCGTTCCGCAATGACCCGGGTCACTCGACCGTTGCGCTGGGTGGGCGAACCGACCGTAAGGGCAGGTGGGGACGGTCGTCACCGCGTACACCGGAGAAAGCCGGAAGAGGGCCGCGAAGAGCGGCCCCCACCGGTTCTCAGAGACGCTCGGCGACGTGATCGATGCAGGCGGTGAGCGCCGCGACGTCGGACGGCTCGATCGTGGGGTAGAGCGCGATCCGCAACTGGTTGCGGCCGAGTTTGCGGTAGGGCTCGGTGTCGACGATGTCGTTGGCCCGCAGGATCCGGGCGATCCGGGCCGCGTCCAGGCTGTCGTCGAAGTCGATGGTGGCGACCGCCGACGAGCGCAGCGCCGGGTCGGTGACGAACGGTGTGGCGAACGTGGACCGGTCGGCCCAGCCGTAGATCGCGGCGGCGCTCTCCGAACTGCGCTTGACGGCCCAGGCGAGACCACCCTGCGAGTTCATCCAGTCCACCTGCTCGGCGGCGAGGAAGACCGTGGCCAGGGCGGGCGTGTTGTACGTCTGGTCGAGCCGGGACTGTTCGATCGCGGTCACCAGATCGAGGAACTGCGGGATGTACCGCCCGGTGGCCTTGACCGCGAAGGCCCGCTCGATCGCGGCCGGCGACATCACGGCCAGCCAGAGACCGCCGTCGGAGCCGAGCGCCTTCTGCGGGGCCAGGTAGTAGACGTCGGTCTGGGAGACGTCCACGTCGAGGCTGCCGCCGCCGGAGGTGGCGTCGGTGAGCAGCAGCGCACCCTCGTCGGCGCCCTCGACCCGGCGGACCGGGACGGCCACGCCGGTGGACGTCTCGCTCTGCACGGTGGCGTAGACGTCCACGCCGGCCTCGGCCCGCAGGTAGGACGCCTGGCCGCCGGGGGCCTGGTGCACGGTGGGCCGGTCGAGGAACGGCGCGTCGGTGACCGCCTTGACGAACTTGGCGCCGAACTCGCCGAACTCGGCGAACTGCGCCTTGTTGCGGATCAGGCCGAAGGTGGCGACCTCCCAGAACGCGCTGGTGCCGCCGTTGGCCAGGACGACCTCGTAGCCGTCCGGGACGGCGAAGAACTCGGCGAGGCCGCGCCGCAGACGGGCGACCTGCTCCTTCACCGTGGCCTGGCGGTGTGAGGTGCCCATGAACGTGCGGGACACCGCGGAGAGCGCTTCGACGCCTTCCGGCCGGACCTTGCTCGGGCCGGAGCCGAACCGGCCGTCCACTGGTTTGATCGCGTCGGGGATCCGGATGTCGTCCACGGTCACACATTATGCGTGAGCTGAACCCAGCCTTCGACCTCCTGCGGCTTGCGCGGTTCCGGTCCCACATAGTGGAGTCCGGGGCGCAGGATCCGGCCGAGGCGTTTCTGTTCGAGGACGTGCGCGCTCCAGCCGGCCACCCGGGCACAGCTGAACATCGAGGTGAACATGTGCGACGGCACCTCGGCGAAGTCGAGCACCACCGCGGACCAGAACTCCACGTTCGTGAACAGGTCCTGGTCGGGCCGGCGTTCCCGCAGCTCGGCGAGTGCGGCTGCCTCCAGTGCCTCGGCCACCTCGAACCGCGGCGCGCCCAGGTCCTTGGCGATCCGGCGCAGCACGCGGGCCCGCGGGTCCTCGGCCCGGTAGACCCGGTGACCGAAACCCATCAGCCGCTCGCCGCGGTCCAGCACGTCACGGACGTAACCGGTGGCGTCGCCGCTGCGCTCCACCGCCTCGATCATCTGCAGCACCCGGGTGGGGGCGCCGCCGTGCAGCGGGCCGGAGAGCGCGCCGATGCCGGCCGCGATGCAGGCGGCCGCGTCGGCGCCGGTGGAGGCGACCAGCCGGGTGGTGAAGGTGGAGGCGTTCAGGCCGTGTTCGGCGGCCGCGATGAAGTAGGCGTCGACCGCCTTGACGTGCCGCGGGTCCGGTTCGCCACGCCAGCGGCGCATGAACCGTTCCACGATGGTCTCGGCCTTGTCGATGTCCTTCTGCGGCACGGCCGGCAGGCCCAGCCCGCGGGCCGCCTGCGCGACGAAGGAGAGCGCGGTGACCGACACCCGTGCCAGGTCGGAGCGGGCCTGTTCGTCGTTGATGTCGAGCAGCTGGGACAGCCCCCAGTAGGGCGCCAGCATGGTGACCGCGGACTGCACGTCGACCCGGATGTCACCGGAGTGCACCGGCACCGGGAACGGCTCGGCCGGCGGCAGACCGGGGCCGAACCGGCCGTCGACCAGCAGGCCCCAGACGTTGCCGAAGGAGACCTGTCCGATCAGGTCCTCGATGTCGACGCCGCGGTAGCGCAGCGAGGTGCCGGACTCGTCGAGCTCGGCGATCTCGGTCTCGAACGCGACGACGCCGTCCAGGCCGGGCTTGAAGTCGGACACGGCGCTCCCTGGGATACCGAACTGCGGTGAGTGATTCATCTTGCCCGGCGGGTGACGGCATGGTCGACCCGTGGCGATTGTGCTCTCGGTGACACCCATCCTGGTTCACCGACGAGATCCTGTCGGGCGACTTACCGTCGTCGCAGCCGAAAGATTGGGAGTCCCGTGGAACCTCCGTCACCCGCCGGCATGCGGCGCGACTATGCCGAGTGGCCGCCGCTGCTGGAATCCGGGCTGGCCGCGGACTGGACCAGCCAGTTCGCCGCGTGGTTCGCCGACGCGTCGGCCTTCGGCCTGCCGGAGCCCAACGCGATGATCGTGGCGACCGCGGATGCGGGGGCGCGTCCCTCCGCGCGGACGGTCCTCCTCAAGGGGTACGACGTACGCGGTTTCGTCTTTTTCACGAACTACGAGTCCCGCAAGGGCGGCGAGCTGGCCGCGAACCCGTACGCGAGCCTGGTCTTCCCGTGGTTTCCGATGCAGCGCCAGGTGATCGTGGCCGGCCGGGTCGAGCGGGTCGCCCGCACCGAGACCGAGGAGTACTTCGCGTCCCGTCCGCACGGCTCGCAGCTCGGCGCCTGGGCCAGTCCGCAGTCGCGGGTGCTGCCCGGACCGGAGGCGCTGGAGGGCGGGCTGACGGCGGCCGCCGAGCGGTTCGCCGCCGGCCCGGTCCCGGCGCCGCCGCACTGGGGTGGGTTCCGGGTGGTCCCGGAGACGGTGGAGTTCTGGCAGGGCCGCAGTAGCCGCCTGCACGACCGGCTGAGGTTCCGCCGTCTTCACCCGGACGCCGAGCGATGGCTCGTGGAGAGGCTCGCTCCGTGAGCTTCCGCTCTCCCGGCTGGATGATCGACGTCCGGCCGCTGCGGGTGCCGACGTTCCGGCGTACCTGGGTCGGCAACGCGGCGTCCTACTTCGGTTTCCAGTTCACCGCGGTCGCCGTGCCGGTGCAGATGTACGCCGTCACCGGTTCCACCACCTGGGTCGGCCTGCTGGGCGTGGCGGGCCTGGTCCCGCTGCTCGTCTTCGGGCTGTGGGGCGGTGCGATCGCCGACGTGGTGGACCGCCGCAGGCTGCTGCTCGCCGGTTCGCTGCTGACCTGGGTGATCACCGTCGGACTGCTGGTCCAGGCGCTGCTCGGGGTCCGCAGCGGGCACCTGCTGCTGGCGCTGACCGCCGTGCAGGCGGCCGGTTTCGCGATCAGTTCCCCGGCCCGGCAGGCGATCGTCCCGCGGATCGTGCCGGCCGAGCAGGTCCCGGCGGCCAACACGCTGAACTTCACCGCGAGTACGGCCGGCGGTGTGCTCGGACCGCTCGCGGCCGGCGTGATCATGGGAATCTGGAGCACGGACACCGGCGTGGACGTGGCGTACGCCGTCGACGCGCTGCTGTTCACGGTCACCTTCTGGGCGACGTGGCGGCTGCCGGCCCTTCCACCGGCCGAGCACGCCGAGGGCGAGGAACGTCCGACGGCCGGGCTGCGCGGCATCGCCGAGGGTCTGCGGTTCCTGGTCACCCAGCCGGTGCTGCTGCTCTCCTTCGCGATCGACCTGATCGCGATGATCTTCGCGATGCCGCGGGCCCTGTTCCCGGCGGTGGCCGAGCAGCAGTTCGGTGACGGCGCGGCGGTCGGCTGGCTGTACAGCGCCATCGCGATCGGCTCGATGCTCGGCGGCCTGACCTCGGGCTGGATCGGCCGGGTCCGGCGGCAGGGCGTGGCGCTGATCGTGGCGGTGGTCGGCTGGGGCGTGGCGATCGGGCTTGCCGGGCTGGCCACCCACCTGTGGCTGATGGTGCTGCTGCTCGCGGTGGCCGGCGCCGCCGACCTGGTCAGCTCGGTCTACCGGCAGTCGATCATGCAGACGTTCGCGCCGGACCGGCTCCGCGGCCGGCTGCAGGGTGTGTTCACCGTGGTGGTGGCCGGTGGGCCACGGCTGGGTGACCTGCGGGCCGGCGCCACCGCCGACCTGACCGGGGTGACCGGGTCCTGGGCGGGCGGCGGGTTCGTCGCGGCGGGTCTCGCGGTGGTGCTGGCCGCGAGTTCGCCGGCGCTGATCCGATACCGGCCCGTCCAGGAGGCCGCCGCGGACCGATAGTGTCGCGGTATGAGCGCAGAGGAAGTCGCGAAGTCCGGGGCCCAGTGGACCATCGAGGCGGACGGGCACCGTGCCGTCCTCGCCGAGGTCGGTGGCACGCTTCGCGCCTATTCGGTGAACGGGGTCGACCTGGTCGACGGCTTCTCCACGGACGAGATCTCGCCGGGATCGGCCGGCCAGATCCTCGCGCCCTGGCCGAACCGCATCCGGGACGGGCAGTACACGTTCGAGGAGAAGGCGTACCAGCTCGCCCTGACCGAGCCGGCCCGGCACAACGCCATCCACGGCCTGGTCAACTGGGCACGGTGGCACGCGGTGGAGCAGAGCGCCGACGCCGTCACCCTGGAGTTCCAGCTGCCCGCGCAGATCGGCTACCCGTGGTCGCTGACCCTGCGGACCCGCTGGTCGGTGTCGGCCGACGGCCTGCGCAGCGAGCAGGAGGTCGTCAACACCTCGGAGACGAACGCGCCGTGGGGTTTCTCGGTGCACCCGTACCTCCAGCTGCCCGGCGTCTCGGTGGACGACACCGTGCTGCACGTGCCGGCGAAGACCCGGATCCAGGCCGACAGCCGGCTGCTGCCGATCGGGGCCGTCAAGGTGACCGGCACCGAGTTCGACTTCTCCGAGGCGCGCCGGATCGGTGACCTGGTCCTGGACACCACGTTCGGCGACATCGACTTCGACGCGGACGGGATCACCTCGGTGACCCTGGCCGACCCGTCGTCGGACACCAGGCTGGTGCTCTGGGCCGACGACAAGTTCAAGTACTGGCAGGTCTTCTCCGGTGACACCCTGCACGGCGACCGGTTCCGCCGGTCCGTCGCGGTCGAGCCGATGACCTGCCCGCCGGACGCGTACCGCACCGGCCGCGACCTGATCGTGCTGGAGCCCGGCCGGCCCTGGACGACCGCGTGGGGGATCCGCTCCTGATGGAGTTCGACGAGGTGATCCGCCGGCGGCGGATGGTCCGTGGGTACGACCCGGACCGTCCGGTGCCGGCGGAGCTGGTCGACAAGATCGTCCGGCACGGTCTGCGGGCCCCGTCCGCGGGTTTCTCGCAGGGCTGGAGTTTCCTGGTGCTCACCGAGCCCGCCGACCGGGACCTGTTCTGGTCCGTCACGGCGGCCGAGGACGGTGCTGCGGGCGGCTGGCTCCGGCGGATGCGGACCGCGCCGCTGATCATCGTGGCCTTCTCGAACAAATCGGTCTATCTGGACCGTTACGCCGAGTCTGATAAAGGCTGGACGGATCGGGACGAGTCACGCTGGCCCGTGCCGTACTGGGACATCGACGCCGGTTTCGCCTCGTTGCTCATGCACCTGACCGCGGTCAACGAGGGCCTCGGATCCTGCTTCTTCGGGCTGCCGGCCGACCGTCTCGACGCCGTCGAGCAGGCATTCGGCGTCCCGGCGGAGTTCACGCCGATCGGTGTTCTGACGGTCGGCTACCGCGGTGACGACAAGAGGTCACCATCACTCAAGCGTGGCCACCGGCCGGTCGAGGATGTGGTGCATCATGGCCGATGGACTTCGGTCGGCGAGGTCTGAGCGGTGCGCGGCTACGCTGGCATGCGACACCTGACTAGGGAGAGGGGCAGCCGCCGTGATCTTCAAAGCGGTCCGGGACGGAGCCCCGTACCCCGCCCACAACACGACGCTGAAATCCTGGGCGGAGATTCCACCCCGGCCGATCAGGCTCGCTGACCTGATCACCACCAAGCGTGAGCTGGCGCTGGACAAGCTGCTCGCCGAGGACTCGACGTTCTACGGCGACCTGTTCCCGCACGTCGTGGAGTACCGCGGGGCGCTCTACCTGGAGGACGGTCTGCACCGCGCGCTCCGTGCCGCGTTGCAGCAGCGGAACCAGATTCACGCTCGTGTACTCATCGTGGATGACTGATTACCCATTAGCCTGCATGGATGGGTGTCCGACCGCTTGACCTGCTGGATCTTGACGGACTGTTGAGTGACGAGGAGCGCGAGGTTCGCGCTCTGGCCCGCCGGGTGGCCGACGAGCACGTCCGCCCGGGCGTCGCCGAATGGTACGAGAACGGCTCCGCCCCGATCCGCGACCTGGCCGCCGCGTTCGGCAAGGCCGGACTGTTCGGCATGCATCTGACCGGCCACGGCCTCGCCGGATCCTCGTCGGTCGCACTGGGGCTGGCCTGCATGGAACTGGAGGCGGCGGACTCCGGCGTCCGCTCGCTGGTCTCCGTCCAGGGTTCCCTGGTGATGTACGCGATCTGGCGCTACGGCTCCGAGGAGCAGAAGGACCGCTGGCTCCCCGAACTGGCGGCCGGCCGGGAGATCGGCTGCTTCGGCCTGGCCGAGCCGGATCACGGCTCCGACCCGACGGGCATGTCCACCCGGGCCCGCCAGGAGGGCGGCGACTGGATCCTGGACGGCGTCAAGACCTGGATCCTCAACGCGGCGATCGCCGACATGTCGATCGTCTGGGCCAAGGCGGAGAAGGGCGTGACCGGTTTTGTGGTCCCGGCCGGCACTCCCGGCCTGCGGACCCGGGACATGGGATCCAAGATGTCGCTGCGGGCCTCCAGCACCGGCGAGATCCTTCTCGACGGGGTACGCCTGCCGGAGAGTGCCCGGCTGCCCGGCGCCCGCAGCCTGATGGCGCCGCTGTCGTGTCTCACCGAGGCCCGGCTGAGCATCATCTGGGGTGTGCTCGGCGCGGCCCGGGACTGCCTGGACGCCACGCTCGACTATGCGGCGTCGCGCGAGCAGTTCGGCCGGCCGATCTCCGGTTTCCAGCTCACCCAGGCCAAACTCGCCGACATGGCGGTCGAGCTGCAGAAGGGCTTCCTGCTGGCGCTGCACCTGGGCCGGTTGCGGGACGGTCAGGACCGGCCGCTGCGCCCGGAGCAGATCAGCGTCGGCAAGCTGAACAACGTGCGGGAGGCGCTGAGGATCGCCCGCCAGTGCCGGACGATCCTCGGCGGCAACGGCATCCTGCGCGACTATCCGGTGATGCGGCACGCCGGCAATCTGGAGAGCGTGCTGACGTACGAGGGGACGTCCGAGATCCACCAGTTGTCGATCGGGCAGAAATTGACCGGACTGAACGCATTCGCGCGGTAGCGGATGCGGACTGTCGTACCCACTCCTTACCGTATGGGCATGGCCAACTCACCGGACGGCGAGGACGAACCGACGCGGGCGTTCCCGCCGGCGCCTCCTGAGGACACTGTCGTTCCCGTGGAGGAACGACCCGAGCACAAGCCGAGCGGCTTCGCCCGGGTGCTCATCTTCATCGGCTTCGTCTTCGCACTGATCGTGCTCTCCTGCTTCGGCCTGCGGGCGATCAACGTGCTGCCCACCTTCGACAACCCGTTCGAGGACCAGACCACCGACCGCAGCCAGCCGGTGCTCCTGCAGTCCATGCGGGACCTGCACCGGTACGTCGCGGCCGACGGCACGTTCCAGGTCATCGTCGACCTCCAGGAGAACAAGGAGAACATCCCCGACTTCCTGGTCAACCGGCGCACGCTGTTCGTCGGATCGGGCACGGTGGAGACGTATGTCGACTTCAGCTCGCTCGCGGACGAGGCGATGGTGATCGACGAGGAGAAGAAGACGATCACGCTGACCCTGCCGGCGCCGGAGCAGTCCGCCGCCGCGCTGGACATGGAACGCAGCTATGTGGTCGCCGAGGAACGCGGTCTGTTCAACCGGATCGGCGACGCGTTCCGCAACGACGCGGGCAAGCAGCAGCAGGTCTATCAGCAGGCCCAGCAGCGGATCACCGAGGCGGCCCGGGCCAGTGGGCTGGACGAGCGGGCCAGGGAGAACACCCAGCGGATGCTGGAGAGCCTCTTCGCCCGTCTCGGCTACACCACGGTCACGGTGTCGTTCGCCAGTCCCTGACCGGCCCCGACGTCCACGCGCCTGAACTCATCTCCGAGTTCAGGCGCGTGCCGTCTCCGCTCCACCCAGCAGTGCCGCTCGCGGTTGGGGGTGTGGTGTTTTCGGGCGCTGTGGGTGCCCAAAGTCACCACGCTGCTGGGGGTGTGGGGAATTCGGGCGGCTGGTGCGCCTGAAATCACCACGGGAGGGGCGGGTCACTCGTTGGGCATCAGGGCCCAGAGGACCAGGTAGGCGATGAACTGCGGGCCCGGCAGCAGGCAGGACAGGACGAAGAGGATCCGGACGACTCCGGCCGAGAGTCCGAAGCGCCGCGCCAGGCCGGCGCAGACGCCGGCGATCATGCGGTTGTCGCGGGGGCGGGTGAGGGTGCTGCTCGTGATGGTGCGGGACACGATCATCCACTCCTTCAGCTGTGGCTGCGGCTCTCTGCCGCGGCCACTTCGACGGTATGTCCCGGGTACCTGTCCCGCCCTCGGTCCCCAGGTGGATACCGGCGGTCAAGCTCCCGTAAGGGTGACCCGTACCCGCTTGACGCCCGCTGTTAACCTGGACCCGATTTCGGGCCGGTGAGCAGTCCCCGGGTGGGTGACGAGGAGAAAATCCGTGACGTTGGCCCTCCTCTACGCCCCCGGCGGCGCCGCCTCGGGTGGCACCCTCGGTCTCGCCGACGACCTGACCGCCGCGCTGCGGTCGGCCGGCGCCGTGGAGATCGACCGGGTGGCCGCCGGCGGCGACCTGACCGGACACCTGCGTGAGCTCGCGCGGCGGGCCCGGGACACCGGCCGGCCGCTGCTGATCTGCCCGGACAATCTGGTGGCGCACGCCAGCCTGCTGTGGACGCTCGCCACCGATCCGGCCGGGCGCAGCAGCGTCCTGGTCGCGCCGGACACCACCGGCGACCTCAAGGAGGACCGTGGCCGGGTGGTGGCCGCGGAGCCGGGCACCGGCACGGTCCGGTTCCTCGGCGCGATGTGCATCGCCCCCGCCGACCTGCCGCTGCTGGAGAAGGTCGCGGACCGGCCCGACCTGTTGCCCGCCCTGATCGACGCCGGCCTGGTCCCGGTGGCCACCCGGATTCGGCTGCTGCACGCCGAGCAGGTCGGCACCGAGGCCGAGCTGGCCGCCGCCCGTGCTGCGGTGGACGCGGTCGACGAGGACAAGGCCCTGCTGCGGCTGGCCGTCAAGGAACAGGACGACTTCTTCACGACGTACGCGGTGAGCAGCTGGTCGCCGATCGTCACCAAGGCGGCCGCCCGGTTGCGTCTGAGCCCGACCGGGGTGACCGCGCTGTCGGTGCTGTTCGCCGTCGCCGCGGCGCTGTCGTTCTGGCAGGCGTCGCGGGTCGCGATGATCGCCGGCGGGATCCTGCTCTACCTGGGTTTCGTGCTCGACTGTGTGGACGGGCAGCTGGCCCGGTACACCCGGCGGTTCGACGCGTTCGGCGGCTGGCTGGACACGATGGCCGACCGTGCGAAGGAGTACGCGGTCTACGCGGGCCTGGCGGCCGGTGCCGAGCGGATCGGCCTGCCCTACGCGTGGCCGCTGGCGATCGCCGCGATCACTCTGCAGACCGCCCGGCACATGACCGACACGTGGTACGGCGCGCTGCACGACGAGGCCGCCGCCCGCCCGTCGGCGCAGCCGGCCGGTGGCGGGGTGGGCGCCCGTCTCACCGCCGCCTCGGTGAAGGCGCAGAGCCAGCGCGGCTCGCTGATCTACTGGGCGAAGCGGATCGTGGTCTTCCCGATCGGTGAGCGCTGGGCGCTGATCTCGGTGCTTGCGGCGGTCTCCAACGGCCGGGTGGTGCTCGGCGCGGTCGTCGGGATCGGGCTGTTCGCGGCGGCGTACACGCTGGGTCTGCGCTCGTTGCGGGCGCTCTCCATGCGGGTCGGCGTGCTGAACACGGTCGACACCATGCGGCACCGTGACGACGGCCCGCTGGCCCGGTCGGTGCTGAGCCGGATCGGTCTGCGCGCCCCGGTGGTGTGGGCAGCCCTGTTCGCGGTCTTCGCGGTGGCGACCGTGGCCCTGATGCTGGCCGGCGACGCGGCGGCTCAGTGGCCGGTGCTCGCGCTGACCGTGGTTCCGGTGGTGCTGGCCGCCGCGGCGGCTCGTCAGCGGCACGACGGCCCGCTGGACTGGCTGGTGCCGTCCGCGCTGCGGGCCGCCGAATACCTGACGGTGGTCGCGGTGGGGGTCTACGGTTCGGTGCCGACGGCCGTCACCTTCCTGCTGCTGTTCACGCTGACCCTGCGGCACTACGACCTGACGGCCCGGATGGAGAAGGGCGCTCCGGTCGGGGCCGGCGGTGCCGTGATGGGCTGGGAGGGGCGCGTTCTGGTCCTTCTGGTGGCGGCCCTCTGTGGGTACGCGACGGTGGGCGTGCTGGGAATCGTGGCGCTGGTCGGTGGCGTTTTCGCGTATGAGACGGTCGCCGATTGGCGGGCTTCCCGGGCGCGGTGACCGGCGGCTGTTCCGGTCTGCGGCACATGCCGCGAATTGGCGCGTCCCGTGTCGGGAAAACGACAATCGCGCCTTCCGTGTGGTGGGCGATCGCGAGCTTGGCGGCGGTACCTCGGCCGGAAACGTGCGAAGGCGACAGGATCGACTTGTCAGCCTCGACGGGCATGCCCACTTTTATCGTGTCAGAACCCCTCGGGTGCTGGGTCGATCCGGGACGAGCGAACGTGAAAGCGGACGAAACGGCACGGGGTCTTTACGCGTACCCCTGATGGGAATGGCTCTTTTGTGCCTGCACCGGGAAAACCGTCATGGCGGCAGCCGAGCCCATAAAGAGTTTATTTCGGAAAAGTGCCTTCCGGCTGTGAACGTGCACACCCGACCACCCGAAACCATCCGTCAGTGATTGATTGATCACAATGCGCGATTGGACCTTTCGGGTGATGGCTAAAGCATCGACGGCTCTCGCAGAGTTATGACCCGATCGCGGCCCGTCGCGGGAGTGGTCGGATTCCGAGCACACCAGGAGAACGCCCAGGATTCGCCGCGGGAGGTTGACGGTGTCCACCGTCGCGCTCAAGGACGTCACGAAGATCTGGCCGGACGGGACCTACGCCGTCGACCACCTCACGCTCGACGTGCAGGACGGCGAGTTCATGGTGCTCCTCGGCCCGTCCGGCTGCGGCAAGTCGACGGTGCTGCGCATGATCGCCGGGCTGGAGGACCCGACCGAGGGCGATATCCTGCTCAACGGCGATCCGGTCCTCGACCTGGCGCCCCGCGACCGCAGCATCGCCATGGTGTTTCAGGACTTCGCGCTCTATCCGCACATGACCGTGGCGGAGAACATCGGCTTCCCGCTCAAGCTCACCGGCGTCGACCCCGGCCCCCGCCAGGACCGGGTCGGCTCGGTCGCCGGCGCCCTCGGCATCGGCGAGGTGCTGGGCCGCAAACCCGCCCAGCTCTCCGGCGGGCAGCGCCAGCGGGTCGCCATGGGCCGCGCGATAGTGCGTCGGCCGGGTATCTTCCTGATGGACGAGCCGCTCTCCAACCTGGACAGCGGTCTGCGCGCCGAGCTGCGGGCCGAGATCACCGGCATGACCCGCGAGCTGGGCGTCACCACCATGTATGTCACCCACGACCAGGCCGAGGCGCTCACCATGGCGGACCGAGTGGCGATCATGCGAAGAGGCGTGCTGCAGGACGTCGGCACGCCCACCGAGGTCTACCGCGCGCCGGCCACGCTCTACGTCGCGGCGTTCCTCGGCTCGCCCCGGATGAACCTGCTCGAGGCGTCCGTCTACGTCCACCTGGATCAGTACATCGCGCTGGCCTTCGGCGAGCAGGCGCTCTATCTGCCGTGGAACGATCCGCGGGCCCGGGCGGTGGCGCGCTACCACGGTGAGCGGATCGTCGTCGGCATCCGGGCCGAGGCGCTGGTCCCGGTGACCCCGGAGACGCCCGGACACGTCCTCCGCGGCCACATCAGGTACCTCGAGCACCACGGGCACGAATCGCTGGCGTACCTGGACGTCGGCGCCACCGCGATCGTGGTGGACGAGATGAGCGCACCGGCGCCGGCCACGGCCGCCGGCGGGGCGCTCAGGCGGCTCGGCGGGCGGCTGCAACGGCTGACCCGCCCGGGGCCGGACGAACAACCGGGCACGGAGGCCCGCGCGACCCGCGCGAGCATCCTCAACGACCTGGGACGGCACCATCGCAGACCGGCGGAGTTGGCGGTGCGGCTCGCGCCGTACCCGGCCGTCTCCCCGGGGCATCCGCTCGCCGTCGCGGTGCGGATGGACGCGATCCACTTCTTCGACGAGACGGGTGATCGAATCGATGTCGGCCGGCGATGAGAACAGTGCGGCGCGCCACTTCCGGGCGGGATCACCGATGGCTTCTGCCACCGGCCGGCCACAGCGCGTAGGCTGCACGACGGTGGAGGAGAGGATCAGCCCGCGGGTGCGTTCGGCTGCCGATGGGCAGTCGCGGTCCGACGGTGCCTCCCTCCGGGTGGGATCGGTGCTTCTGGACCGGCCGTTCGGGCAGACCGACATCACGGTGCTCCGGCACGCGGTGACCCGGGCGCTCACCCACGTGGCACTCGACAGCGACCGGGTGCACGGCTACGTCCTGTCGATCAACGAGATCATCACGAACGTGGTGCTGCACGCCGGCGGCACCGGCCGTCTGGTGCTGCGGGTCGAGGACGACTCGGTGTGGTGTGTGGTGACCGACTCCGGCGCGGGCATCCCCGGCGACCGTCTCGAGGAGCCGCAGGCCCCCGATGGACTGGACATCGGTGGTCGCGGACTGTGGTTGACGCACCAACTGTGCGACGAGGTGACGACCGCGACAGGGCCCATCGGTACCTCGATCGGATTGCGGATGGCTCTTGAAGCCGTGCCTGATTCCTCGAGAAACAGCAGGTCGGCCGACCGGTAAACAGTCGGGAAAATGTGAACCCGCCCTTCCGCACTCACCGGTCTTGGGGTCCGGCTACATTGGGCGCGTGCTCGGACTTCCATCTCAGGTGACCGCGTGTCTCTTCGATCTCGACGGCGTGCTGACGCAGACCGCGCTGGTGCACGGTGCCGCGTGGAAACAAACGTTCGACTCGTTCCTGGAATCGTGGTCGGAACGTCATGACCAGCCGTTCGTCCCCTTCGATGCGGGCGTCGACTATCACCGATACGTCGACGGCCGGCAGCGGGCCGACGGTGTCCGCAGCTTCCTCGCCTCACGGGACATCACCCTGCCCGAGGGCGATCCGGACGACGGCCCCGACCAGGAGACCGTCAACGGCGTGGGCAACCGTAAGAACCTGCTCGTGCTGCAGAAGATCAAAGAAGGCGCCGTCGAGGTCTACCCCGGATCGGTGGAGTACCTGAAGGCCGCCAAGGCCGCCGGTCTCCGCCGCGCGGTGGTCTCCGCGAGCGCCAACTGCAAGGACGTCCTGGAGGCCGCCGGCATCGCCGACCTCCTGGAGGTCCGCGTGGACGGTGTCGTCGCCCGCGAGCTCGGCCTCCCCGGCAAGCCCGCCCCCGACACCTTCCTGCTCGCCGCGAAGCAACTCGGCATTCCTCCGGAGAACTGCGCGGTGTATGAGGATGCCCAGGCCGGAGTCGCCGCCGGGAAGGCGGGCGGGTTCGGCATCGTGATCGGGGTGGACCGGGTGGGCCAGGCCGAGGCGCTGCGTGAGCACGGCGCCGACGTGGTCGTCACCGACCTCTCCGAGCTTTCGTAATCTTTCTCAAGACCTCCTCTTTCAGTAACGAGAGGCACGATCGTGATCCGTGAACGGGCCTACCCCGTCGACCCATGGCACATCCGGGAAACCCGGCTCGACCTGGACCTGTTGGCCCAGTCGGAGTCGGTGTTCGCTCTCTCGAACGGCCATATCGGGATACGCGGGAACCTGGACGAGGGCGAGCCGCACGGCCTCCCCGGCAGCTACCTGAACTCGTTCTACGAGCTTCGCCCGCTGCCGCACGCCGAAGCCGGGTACGGCTTCCCGGAGTCCGGCCAGACGATGGTGAACGTCACCAACGCCAAGCTGATGCGGCTGCTCGTCAACGACGAGCCGTTCGACGTCCGCTACGGCGAGCTGCGCTCCCACGAGCGCTGCCTGGACATGCGGGCCGGCACCCTGGAACGGGTCGTCGAGTGGGTGTCCCCGTCGGGTCAGGGCGTGCGGGTGCGTACCGTGCGCCTGGTCTCGTTCACCCAGCGCGCGGTCGTCGCCTTCCTCTACGAGGTCGAGCCGCTGGACACCTCCGCCCGGCTGATCCTGCAGTCCGAGCTGGTGGCGAACGAGCAGCTGCCGCCGATGAGCAAGGATCCGCGGGTGGCCGCGGTGCTGGACCGCCCGCTGCAGGCCGAGGAGATGCTCGAGCAGCCGACCGGTGGCATCCTGCTGCACCGGACCAAGGCCAGCGACCTGCGGATGGCCGCGGCCATGGAGCACTCGGTGGAGACGCCGGGCCGGCACGCCATCACCACCGAGGGGCACCCGGACTGGCTGCGCACCACGGTGGCCTGCCGCCTGGAGCCCGGCCAGAAACTGCGCGTCGTCAAGATCGCGGCGTACGGCTGGTCCAGCATGCGCTCCCTGCCCGCCCTGCGTGACCAGGTGGGTGCGGCCCTGGCCAGCGCCCGGCTGGACGGCTGGGACGGTCTGGTGCAGCAGCAGCGCGAATACCTGGACGCGTTCTGGGACCACTCGGACGTCAAGGTCGAGGGTGACCCCGAGGTGCAGCAGGCGGTCCGCTTCGGCCTGTTCCACACGCTGCAGGCCGGTGCCCGGGCGGAGAAGCGCCCGATCGGCTCCAAGGGACTGACCGGCCCCGGGTACGACGGCCACACCTTCTGGGACGCCGAGACGTTCGTCCTGCCGGCCCTGACCTACACCCAGCCCGCCGCGGCGGCGGACGTGCTGCGCTGGCGGCACTCGACGCTGGACCTGGCCCGGGAGCGGGCGCAGACCCTGGGTCTGCAGGGCGCCGCCTTCCCGTGGCGGACCATCCGCGGCCAGGAGTGCTCCGGGTACTGGCCGGCCGGCACCGCCGGTTTCCACATCGGCGCCGACATCGCCGACGCGGTCCGCCGGTACGTGCAGGCCACCGGCGACTACGACTTCGAGCGTGAGGTCGGCCTGGAACTGCTGGTGGAGACCGCCCGGCTGTGGCGCTCGCTGGGTCACCACGACCGGCACGGGCGGTTCCACATCGACGGTGTCACCGGGCCGGACGAGTACACGGCCGTGGTGAACGACAACATCTACACCAACCTGATGGCGCAGCAGAACCTGATGACCGCGGTCGAGGCCTGCAAGCGGCACCCGGACCTGGCGCGCAAGCTGGGTGTGGACGACGAGGAGACGGCGTCGTGGCGGGACGCGGCGGCGGCCGTGCACATCCCGTACGACAAGGAACTCGGCGTCCACCAGCAGTGCGAGGGCTTCACCCGGCTCTCGGAGTGGGACTTCGACGGCACCCCGCCGGAGGCGTACCCGCTGCTGCTGAACTTCCCGTACTTCGACCTGTACCGCAAGCAGGTGATCAAGCAGGCCGACCTGGTCATGGCGATGTACATCCGCGGTGACGCGTTCACGCCGGAGGAGAAGGCGCGCAACTTCGCCTACTACGACGCGCGGACCGTCCGGGACTCGTCGCTGTCGGCCTGCGTGCAGGCGGTGCTGGCGGCCGAGACCGGGCACCTGGAGCTGGCGCACGACTATCTGGGCGAGGCCGCCCTGATGGACCTGCACGACCTGCACCAGAACGCCCGGGACGGCGTGCACGTGGCGTCGCTGGCCGGGTCGTGGATCGCGCTGGTCGCCGGTCTCGGCGGCATGCGTGACTTCAACGGTCAGCTGTCGTTCGCGCCGCGCCTGCCCAGCCGGATCAACAACCTGGAGTTCTCGCTGCTCTGGCACGGTCTGCGGCTGCGGGTGAACGTCACCGCGGAGGAGGTCACCTACTCCCTGCGCAACGGCGGCGGCTCGGCTCGGCTGACGCTGCACCACCACGGCAAGGAGATCGAGGTCACCCAGGTCCGCCCGGTGACGATGGCGATCCCGCCGGCCCTGCCGGTCGGCCCCGCGCCGGTTCAGCCGGCCGGACGGGCCCCGGTGCGCCGCGCGGTGCACTGACCCCGTACCACGAGAAAGCCCCCGTTCCTCGCCGGCAGCGAGGGACGGGGGCTTTTCGGTGGGTCTGTCAGAGCATCGAGACGTGCACGTGGTCGGTGTGGTCGCTGACCCCGTGGTACTGCTTCCAGCCGCTGGCCGGGAACCAGATCTGCTTGTACCAGATCACGTAGTAGATGCCGAGTGCGTCGGCGTTGCGGACCAGGAAGGCCGTCAGGTCGTTGCCGTACTTCATCATCTTGTCGTTGTGCGCCGACGAGAATCCGCTCTTCTGCAGCGACCAGTCGCAGGCCCGGCCCTTCGGGTGCTCGAACGGGCCACCGGTGCGGTGACATCCGACGAACAGGTCGAAGCCGGCCTTCTTGGTCTCCTTGTACATGTTGAGCGTGCGTTTCGTGATGCAGCCGCTCGTGGTCGGGTCGTCCTGGTTGCAGCTCTCCGCGGAGAAGCCGCCCTGGGCGTTGCGGGGTGCCGCCTTGGCCGTCGCCGATTTCGCGGCGACGAAGCCGTCGGTGATGGTGCTGTTGATCCCGGTGCCACCGCCGAGGAGCGTCAGCTGCTTCTCGGCCGCTTCCTTCTGCTTCTTCTGAACGGCGAGCTGTTCCTGCTCGTTCTTGAGCTCGGCGTCCAGCGCGGTCTTCTTCGCGGTGATCTCTTCGAGGGCGTCGTTGAGCTCACTCAGCTTGCTGTCGTGCAGCCGGTTGATCTCCTCCAGGGAGACCGCCTTGCTCAGGAAATCGTTCGACGTGTCCGCGCTGAGCAGGAAGCCCAGGGCGCTCACGTCGCCGGTCATGTACTGCTGTTTCGCGATCGAGTTGACCTCGGGAATGAGGACGTCCCGGCGTGCCTCGGCGGCTTTGATGCCGGAGGCGAGTTCCTTCTGGTTCTTGACGGACTTGGCCACGGCTGCCTTGGCGGAGACGTAACGCCGGTTCGTCGACTCCAGCACGGTCGACAGGTTGGCGTCCTCGTCCTCCTCTTCGGCCGTGGTGCTGCCGCCGGGTGCCGCGGAAGCCGGGGCCACGGGGCCCACGAACATCGCGGTCGCCATCAGCGGCGCCAGGGCGAGTGTCAGCCACCGGCGGGGACGTGCGGTCATCAACATTCCTTCCTTGTCACCGCCGACCGGGTTAGCTGACGGGTTCGGGACGGAAGCGATCCCTACCGCCGTTGTCAGGCGGATTCACCCCAGTGACCTGGGTCCCCGGCTCGCCTGGGAGGCGATTGGGCGGCGGCCTGCCGGCAACTCGGGGGCGGTGCCGTCCTGGCAGGACCGGCGCCGAGTTTACCTGAGATATCGCCGTGGATCAGGCTCTGAGAACGGCGAAATGCGTTACCTCACAATGACTTTCGGTAATCGAATCACCTCATGTCGTCACCCCATTGCGGTGCGTACGAGATCTGTCGATCCTTGGCCCGAGTGGGTATGGTCGGACGCGGTTCCCGTATGGGAGCCGCCGCCTAATCGCCACCCCCCGGCGAACCGGGGAACCATTTTCCTCGGGGTGAATCCGCGCCAGCGGTAGGGATTTCCTTCGTCCCGAACCCGTCAGCTAACCCGGTCGGCGGCCGACGGAAGGAATTACCTGTGCAGCAACCGACTGCGCGGCGATTCGCCCCGATCACGGCGTTACTGGTCGCCGTGTGCGGGCTGGTGTTCGCCGCGTCCCCGGCCTCTGCGGCCCCGGGCGACTCCGGCGACGACGGCGAGGGCGGATCCAAGTCGCTGATCGAGCAACTGGAGGACGCCTCCAGCGGCTACGTCAAGGCCAAGGCCGACCTGAAGAAGTCCAAGGAACAGCAGGTCAAGCTGACCGCCGAGGTCAAGCGCCTGGACACCGAACTCGGTCCGAAGCAGGCGGTGCTCGACGAGATCGCCCGGCAGGCCTACACGAACGGCCGGCTCGGACCGCTGACCGCCCTGATCGGTGCCAGCTCGACCGGCGGATTCGTCGACCGGGCGGAATCGCTCGCCACCGTGGCCTCGAAGCAGAACCAGGCGATCGAGGACCTCAAGACGACCCGCGACACCCAGGCCAAGGCCAAGACCGCGATCGACGCCGCCGTGCGTGACCAGGCGAAGCAGGTCAACGTCATGGCCAAGAAGAAGGTCCAGGCGGAGACCGCGCTGAAGAAGGCCAACCAGGGCGCCGACGCCTCGTCGAGCAGCGACGGCGGCAGCGGTGACAGTGCCACGGCGGATCCGGCGCCCAGCGGATCCGGCAGCGGGTGCACCGAGGACGACCCGACCACCGGTGGTTGCCTCACCCCGCGCACCCTGCACGCTCTGAAGCAGGCGAAGAGCGACGGTTTCACCAGGTACACCAAGTGCTTCCGCGAGCAGAACAGCGGTGAGCACCCCAAGGGCCGGGCCTGTGACTTCTCCGCGGAGAAGGGCACCTTCGGCGGCGACGCCACCGGTGCCGACAAGACCTACGGCAACAACCTGGCGAACTACTTCATCAAGAACGCCGAGGCCCTCGACGTGCTCTACGTCATCTGGTACCGGCGGATCTGGCTGCCGAGCAGCGGCTGGAAGTCGTACAGCGGGGCCGGTGGCGATCCCTCGAGCGACCACACGAACCACGTGCATCTCTCGGTGAACTGACCGACCGGCCCCACGGCGAGGCCTTCGTGCGCTACTTGCGCATGAAGGCCTCGTACTCTTTCATCACGTCGTCGGTGGCGCCGTCCGCCCGGATCTGGCCGGACTCGAGCCAGATGCACCGGTCGCAGGTGTCCCGGATCGACTGCTCGCTGTGGCTGACCAGGAAGACCGTGCCGGCCTCGGCGCGCAGCTCACGGACCCGCTGCTCGCTGCGGCGGCGGAACTTCGCGTCACCGGTGGCCAGCGCCTCGTCGATGAGCAGCACGTCGTGCTGCTTCGCCGCGGCGATCGAGAACCGCAGCCGGGCGCCCATGCCGGAGGAGTACGTCCGCATCGGCAGCGAGGCGAAGTCGCCGCGCTCGTTGATGCCGGAGAACTCGATGATGCCGTCCTTCTTGGCCTTCACCTCGGCGGGTGACATGCCCATGGCCAGGCAACCCAGTTCGACGTTGCGCTCGCCGGGCAGCTCGTTCATCAGGGCGGCGTTCACACCGAGCAGCGACGGCTGGCCGGAGGCGTAGATCGAGCCGCGGGCCACCGGCAGCAGGCCGGCCACCGCGCGCAGCAGGGTCGACTTGCCCGAGCCGTTGCTGCCGATCAGGCCGATCGCCTCACCCCGGTACGCCACGAAGGTCACCCCTTTGACGGCGTGCACCTCCCGGACGTTGGCGGGGGAGGAGCCGGTCACCAGTCGCTTGAAGCTGGCCAGCGGGCTGCCGCTGCCCGCGGCGGCGGAGCTGTTGACCTTGTAGATGACGTGTGCGTCGTCAGCGACGACGGTGGGGATCCGATTGTCAGCCACGGCCGTAGCCCTTCTCTCCGCGCCAGAAGTACACGTAACCGCCGAGCCCGACGACGACGCTCCAGATGGTCGCGCCGATCCAGAGGCTGGTGGGGGTGCCGGCCAGCGGCACGTCCTCCATCAGCGAGTGACGCATCAGCTCGATGAAGATCAGCATCGGGTTCGACTCGATCAGGGTGAGCATCCAGCCGTCGATCTTGTCGTTCTCGGTGAACATGGTCACCGGGTAGAGCACGGCCGAGCCGTACATCCAGAAGCGCATGATGAACGGGATCAGCTGCTTGACGTCGCGAAGCTTCGAGCCGAAGCGCGCGCCGGCCAGGGCCAGGCCGGTGTTGAACACCGACTGCAGGAGCAGCAGCGGCACCACCAGCAGCCACTGCCACGTGATCGGCTCACCGGTCAGCAGCACGATGGCCATCAGCACGCCCAGTGCCACGATGAAGTTGCGGATCTCGACCAGGGCCACCGACAGGGGCAGGCTGGCCCGGGGGAAGTGCAGCGCCCGGATCATGCCCAGGTTGCCGGTGATCGCGTTGATCCCGGACTGCACGATCGACTGGGTGAACTGGAAGACGAAGACCCCGATGCACAGGTACGCGGGGAAGTTGTCGACATTCTTGCTGGTGCCGATGATCACGCCGAAGATCACGTAGTAGACCGCGGCGTTGAAGATCGGTGTGAGGACCTGCCACACGGCGCCGAGCTTGGTGCTGCCCAGTGATGAGGTCATCTTGGCGCTGGCGTGCGCCCCGATGAAGTGCCGGTAGGACCACAGCTGGCGCGTGTACTCCGGGAGGCTGGGGAGCCGTCCCGACGCGGTGAGGCCGTTGCGCCGGGCGAGCTCCTTGAGGGAGATCCCAGCGCCGGCCTCGGCGACCGCCGTCTCTGGCATGGAGTGGTGCTCCGATCTCGTCGGCTCCGTTGACTTGCGCGAGAACACAGCAAGCAGCATGGCAGGATCCCGCAGGCGTCGATGGAACGGGTTCGTATCGACGTGCAGTGACGTTAGCCGACCGAACGGCGGAACGCAACCGTTACGTCGTAGCGGTATAGTCGACGGGTGGCGACAGTCAAACGCGCACCAGCCGGAGCCGCGGTGCTCCGAGGCGACATCACCGTCGCGATCCGCAACGCGGTCATGAACGAGCTCGCGGAGGTCGGCTACGGTCGATTGTCCATCGAGGCCGTGGCTCGCCGCGCGGGGGTCGGCAAAACCGCTATCTACCGGCGCTGGAGCAACAAGCTCGAGATGGTCATGGAGATCATCTCGGACGTTGCCGAGCGCAAGGTGCCGCTACCGGACACCGGGAGCTTCGCGGGTGATCTGGAGTTGCTCATGATGATCGTGAGCAAGGCGCTCCAGCACCGGATCGCGTCGCAGATCATCCCGGACCTGATGGCCGAGGCGGCACGCAATCCGCAGATCTCCGAAACCCTGCAGCGGGCCTTGCGCACCCACCAGCAGGCGGTCGGGGAGAAGCTGGTCGGCCAGGCGATCCACCGGGGTGAGCTGCCCGAGGGGACCGACGCCGACCTCGCCGTGGACCTGATCCTCGGCCCGCTGTACTGGCGTCTCGCGGTGGCCCGGGAGCCGCTGAGTGACGACCATCTCGAAAAGCTCACCGCGGCCGTCACGGCGGCTCTGAGGGCGTCGTAGCGGCACCCGGATCGCACCGGGGGAAACCGTGGCGGCCGGCGTCCGCCCGCCGAAGGAGAAGTCCGACACCGTCCCACCACGGAGCCGGAGCAGATGACTTCTCCTTGTGACCACCGCGTCGACGCCACCGTCCTGGACGCCTCCTCGATCCTGGCCATCGTCCTGGGCCGCTCGGCCGGCGCCATGGCGGTGCCGCTGGACGGGCGTCCCCGGGTGTCGGCCGGGGCGCCCCTGGTCGGTGCCTGGCGCAGCCCGGACGGCACGGTCCGCCTGGAACTGCGCACCGACGGCACGTACGCCGGCGGGGTGGCCGGACGCCGTCAGCCGGCCCGGGGGACCTACCAGCTGGACGGCGGCTCGGTGGTGCTCCGCGACGGCGCCTCCGGGCTGCAGACCGCGGTGATCGTGCACGACGGCGAACTGGAGATGGCCGGCCACCGGTTGCTGCCGGTCTGAGAAACCGGCTTCCACCACCGGCCCGCGGCCGGGATGCTGTTCATCGTGATCGATTGGTTGAACGGCCCGGCCGTGGTGGCGTTCGGAGTGCCGACCTCCTGGGCCGAGGTGCTCGGCTTCGCCACCGGCCTGCTCACCGTCGGCCTGCTGGTGCGGCAGCACATCCTCAACTGGCCGCTCGGCGTCCTCAACGTCATGCTGCTGATGGTCGTCTTCTGGACCGCCGGCCTCTACGCCGACGCCGGCCTGCAGATCGTCTACATCGTCCTCGGCCTGTACGGCTGGTGGGCCTGGCTGTTCGGCGGGCAGGACCGCACCCGCCTGGTGGTCCGCGTCACCAGTCGGGCCGAGTGGCTCGGCCTGGCGGTGGCCGGAGCGGTGCTGACCGGCGGCCTCTGGCTCTTCCTCGACCGGCTGACCGGCTCCACGGTCCCGTTCGCCGACGCGCTCACCACCGCGTTGTCACTGCTCGCCACCTACGGACAGACCCGCAAGCTGCTGGAGAACTGGTGGATCTGGATCACCGCGGATCTGATCTACATCCCGCTCTACGGTTACAAGGGCCTGTGGCTGACCGCGATCCTCTACGTCGCGTTCCTGGTCCTGTGCATGCTGGGCCTGCGGTCCTGGCGGAGGGCGCTGCGATGAGATTCGGTCACGGCCTGGTCATCGGCAAGTTCTACCCGCCGCACGCCGGGCACCACGCGCTGATCGAGGCCGCGGCGGCCGCCTGCGAGCGGGTCACCGTGGTGGTCGCCCCGGCCTCCACCGAGAGCATCCCGCTCGGCCTGCGGCTGAGCTGGCTGCGCGAGGCGCACGGGCCGTCGGTCCGGTTCGTCGGCGTGCACGACGACCACCCGATCGACTACGCCGACCCGGCCGTCTGGGACCTGCACGTGGCGGTGTTCCGGCGGGCGGCCGGCACCGACCGCTTCGACGCGGTGTTCTCCTCCGAGGAGTACGGCGCCGAACTGGCCCGCCGTTTCCACGCCGAGCCGGTCCTGGTCGACCAGGACCGGCTGCGGATGCCGGTCTCCGGAACGGCGGTCCGGGCCGACCCGGTCGCGCACTGGCACCTGCTCGGTCCCGGCCCGCGCGCCTGGTTCACCCGCCGGGTGATCGTGGTGGGCGCCGAGTCGACCGGCACCACCACCATGGCCCGGGCGCTGGCCCGGCACTACCGGCTGCGCGGCGGGATCTGGGCGGGCACCCGCTGGGTGCCCGAGTTCGGCCGTGAGCTGACCGAACGCAAACTGGCCGCGCTGCGCCGGGACCGGCCGGCGGCCACCGCCTTCGACGTGACCTGGGACCGGGACGACTTCGTGACGGTCGCGACGCGGCAGTGCGCGGCCGAGGACGCCGCGGCCCGGGACGGCTCACCGGTGCTGTTCGGCGACACCGACGCGTTCGCCACCACGGTCTGGGAGGAGCGCTACCTGGGCGACACGTCGCCGGCGGTCGCGGCGCTGGCCCGCCCGGCCGACCTGCGCCTGCTCACCGACGTCGCCGGGGTGCCCTTCGTCGACGACGGCCTGCGCGACGGTGAGCACCTGCGGGAGTGGATGACCGGACGCTTCCGCGACCTGCTGACGGCCGGTTCCGGGCCGTTCGTCGAGCTCACCGGTGGGTACGCGGACCGCCTGCGTACCGCGATCGCGGCGGTGGACCGGATGCTCGCCGCGGGCTGGGACCTGACGCCGCCGAAGCTCCCTAAGGAACGGCCGGCCCCGGCCGATCGGTAGGACGTATCGAGGGGGTGACCATGCGGCTCACGACGGCCGGCACGGCTCTGGCGGTGATCTCGCTCACCCTCGGCGGCTGTGGTGCGCTGGGGCTCGACACGCACGACCCCGGTACGGCCACCGGCACACCACGACCCGGCGGTCAGTGGATCGACGTGCGGAACGGGACCGCGCCGCTGGCGAGCGCGACTCCGATGACCGGGCCCAGCTGGCGGGAGTCGCCGTATCCCACGCTCAGCCTCCCGGCGCCGTCACCGGGCTGTACCAAGACGTTCATGCGTACCGAGGAGGTGCTCATCCCGATCGAGGTGACGCCGGGTGCGGGTTCGCTGAAGGTCGAGTGGCCGCGGCAGTACGACTCGGCGTACCGGGTGGTCGCGGTGCCGCAGCAGCTGGTCTCCGGTGCGCAACCGGTGCCGCCCTGGCAGAGCGTCCCGGCCACGACGGCGTGCACGGTCAGCACCACCATCACCGGGCTGGTGCCGGGCGCGCCGTACATCGTCTGGCTGGACGCCCCGGGCACCGGGTACGAAGTGGACGGAACCCGCCACCTCTACACCGGACGCTCCGGGATCGTCACGCCCAGCTGACTCCGGCCTTCTCCACGGTCAGCACCTCGAGTCCGTCCGGCCCGATCCGGTACTTGGTCATGCTGGTCAGGGCCGGTCCGTAGACGTGCACGCTGACCGCCGGCCGGATCGAGTTGTTGATGATCCGGTGGATGTGGTGCCCGCCGAACCGTCGTCCGGCGCCCTCGCCGAGTTCCCGCGAGACGATCCGGGGCGTGCCGCCGGCGGTGGAGACGGTGTCCTCGGTCAGCGTGCCGCCGAAGATGTGGAACGCGCCGGCGGAGCCGCCGTGGTCGTGGATCTCGGTGCCCTGTCCGGGCAGCCAGGTGAGCAGCCAGACCTCGTGGTCGTCGGCGGCGGCGAGGCGGTGGTACCAGCGGTCCACCGGATTGAACCGGGGTGCCACCGGCCACTCGTGGGCGGCGTCCGCGTACTCCCGGGCGATGGCGAGGTGGTCGAGTCGGACTCCGGTGGCGGACATGCGAACCTCCAGCTGTGCATATAAAACCTATAGACCCGATAGGTTTTACCACACGAACGGCCGCCGCGGGTCGCGAATCGCGGAGACGGGATGGTCGTCACCGACTACCCTGAAAGAGGCTTGTCGAGCTTTGCCTCTTTCGGGAACTGGTGCGAAAAACTGCGATCCGCAACCGCTATGCCACGCTCTGTGGTCGAAAGCGGCCGATGTGTCACCGGATCGGCCGACCCCTTCCGCCCATACGGCGAAAATTGCAGCTCAGACGGTCCCTGCCTAATCCAGGACGCTATATGGTGAGCGTCGCCGCCCGGATACGGCAGCGCGACGGCCGTGGAACTCCCGGCCGGTGCTTCCGAACCGGCCGGCGCCACCGACAGTCGATCAACGAGGACGGACACGTGTCGAAATCGCATCGCGGTCTGCTCGCCGCCGGCCTCGCCGCCGTCATGATCGGCGCGATCGGTGTGGCGTCCTCGACCCTCAACGCGGTCGCCGACCAGATCCCCGGTCTCACCGGCGAGACGACCGCCACCCCGGTCGCCGCGGCACCGGTGCTCAAGCCGCCGACCAACCTGCCGTGGGGCGAGCGCCCCGCACGTCTGCGCACCGGGCAGGACGGCGCCAGCAGCAAGTCGCTCAAGGCCGCCGGGTTCAGCGCCGCCGCCCCGGACGACGTCGACGTCCCCGCCGACGGTGACGAGGCGCCCAAGGGCCGGACCTCCCGGACGACGTACCTCAAGTCGGAGGAGACCGACGTCGTGCCGCCGGAGCCGGCACCGACCGGCACGTCCAGCGGCACGAGCAGCCGTCCGACGGTGAACTTCCTGTACAACGTCGGGTCCCAGGCCGCCGAGGCCGACGGCGTCTACGCGAACCTGACGATCAGCAAGCCCGACCTGGCCCGCACCGACTACCACACCCTCGCCGAGGTGGCCGTGCAGTCCGCCGACGGTGCCCAGATCGTCGAGGTCGGCTGGAACGTGGACCGGGTCGTCAACGGCGACGCCGACCCGCACCTGTTCGTCTACCACTGGATCGACCGGCAGACCACCTGCTACAACGGCTGCGGCTTCGTGCAGTACAGCAAGAACGTCACGCCCGGCGACACCCTCGTGCAGGACACCACCAAGCGCTTCGGCATCCAGTACTTCGGCGGTGCCTGGTGGATCGCGTACGACACCGAGTGGGTGGGGTACTTCCCGGGCAAGCTGTGGAACAACACCTTCACCAAGAGCGGCCTGGTCCAGGTCTTCGGAGAGGTCGCCGCGTCCACGCCCCGCCCGTGCACCGAGATGGGCAACGGCAAGGCGGCCGACGACACCACCTCCGCCAAGGTCGGCAGTGTGGCCTACCTGAACGGCCCGCCCGTGGAACTCAGCGTCCGCACCACCAGCGACTGGTACGAGGTCTCGAAACTGAGCAGCCGCACGTTCCGCTACGGCGGGCCCGGAGCCTGCTGAAACAAGCGTTCCCCGGACGCCCGGTCACCCTTCGGTGGTGCCGGGCGTCCGTCTTTCCGTGAATCTCCGGGACACCGGTGAACCGATCCTCATGCCAGGATGTACATCCGGGTGGCCGGGCGGAACCCGAGAGGAGCCGGCGCCGATGAAGCGACGGGTCAATCCCGACGAGCAACTGATGACCGCGCTCTACACAGAGCACTACGCCGTTCTGATCAACTTCGTCTCGCGGTACGTCTCCGACCGGCACAAGGCGGAGGACCTCGTCCAGGAGACGTTGTTGCGCGCCTGGAAGCACATCGACCATCTGGATCCCGAGCCGGGCCGGACCAGGTCGTACCTGCTCACCATCGCCCGCAACGTGACGACCAACGCCTGGCGGGCGGAACAACGCCGTCCACGCCTGGTCGCCGATGAGAACGCGGTCAATTCAGCGCCGTCGGCAGACAATGTGGATCAGATGGTGGAAGGCTGGCTGGTGGCGGAGGCGATGGAGCGCCTCTCCCCGGAACACAAGGCCGTCATCCAGGCGATGTACTACGAGGGGCAGAGCGTGGCCGACGCGGCGCGGAAACTGTCGGTGCCCGAGGGCACGGTGAAGTCCCGTGCCTACTACGCGGTTCGTGCCCTGCGCACCGTCTTCGAGGAGATGGGGATGCTGCGATGAGCGACCTCGACGAGCACGGCGCGCTGCATCGCCTGCTCGGTGGCTATCTGCTCGGCGGCCTGGACGAGAGCGACACCGACCGGCTCGACGAGCACCTGCGGGACTGCGCCGACTGCCGGGCCGAACTCGACCGGCTCGCGCCCGTACCCGAAATGCTGCAGAGTCTGCCGGACGCGCGGCACCTGGCCGGCGGCGCACCGCTCGCGGTCGCGCCGACCGCCCGCCCCAGCCCGCAGAACATCGAGACCCTGCTGAGCCGGATGCGGGCGGAGAAGACCAGGGAGACCCGGGTGAGCCGGGTCCGGTGGCTGGCCGCCGCCGCGGTCGTCCTGATCGCGGCCGCCGCGGTCGGCTTCGGGATCTTCACCAACCGGGGCACACCGACCGAACCGGTGGCCGGGCCCAGCGGCAACCCGATCTCGGCGACCTTCGAGGCCGGACCGGGCAGCCAGCTCACCGGCGACGCGGTCCTCACCGCGAAGGGCTGGGGCGTCGCGGTCGCCCTGGAGGTCGACCACATGAGCGGCGACGGACCGTTCCTCTGCCTGGTCAAGGGCAAGGACGGCAAGACCGAGCAGGCGGCCGTCTGGGGTGACACCCCGAACGGCAGCGCCGAGGTCACCGGCGCCAGCTCGCTGCAGGCCGGCGACGTGGCCGAGATCGTGATAACCGACAGTGGCGGCGCGGTGCTCGGCACCGCCCGCGTCACCTGACGGTCGATTCCACTTGCGGGGGTGGGTTGAATGAGGGGCATGCGTCCTGATCTCAGCCTGCCCCCGAAGCTTCGTTCCGGCGACCGCGTCGCGGTCCTCTCACCCGCTTTCGCCGCGCCGGTGCTCTTTCCCGAGGTGTACGAACTGGGCCTGCGCCGGATCCGCGACGAACTCGGCCTGATCCCGGTGGAGTACCCCACCACCCGCAAGCACTCCTCCCCACAGGACCGGGCCGCCGACCTGACCGCGGCCTACGCCGACCCGGACATCCGGGCGGTGTTCGCCACCATCGGTGGCGCCGACCAGATCACCGTGTTGCCGCACCTCGACCCCGAGCCGTTCCAGGCCGACCCCAAGCCGTTCTTCGGGTACTCCGACAACACCAACCTGCTCAACTGGCTCTGGAACCACGGCGTTGCGGGCTACCACGGCGGTTCGACCATGGTGCACCTCGGCCGGGGCGCCGGGATCACCCCGGAACATCTGACCTCGCTGCGGGCCGCGCTCTTCGACGGCGGTGACCTGGAGATCACCCCGGTGGCCGAGTTCGGCGACGAGGAGCTGAGCTGGGAGGACCCCCGGTCGCTGACCGAGTCCGCGCCGATGCACCCGAGCCCCGGCTGGGAGTGGCACGGGCCGCAACGGGTGGTCACCGCGCCGACCTGGGGCGGCAGCCTGGAGATCACCCACTGGAACCTGGCGGCGAACCGGTGGATCCGGCCGTCCGCCGACTACGCCGGTTGTGTGCTGCTGCTGGAGACGTCGGAGGAGATGCCGTCCGCGTCCCAGGTGCACCGGATGCTGGTGGCCTTCGGCGAGCGCGGTCTGCTGGAGCAGTTCCCGGTGGTGCTTGTCGGTGCCGCCAAGGGCAGCCACTTCGCCGACTCGAAGTCGCAGGAGGAGCGGGCGAAGTACCGCTCGGACCAGCGGGACGCGGTGCTGCGGGCGCTGGCCGTCTACAACCCGGAGGCGACGGTGGTCTTCGGGGTGGACTTCGGGCACACCGACCCGCAGTGGGTGCTGCCGTACGGCGGCCGGGTCACCGTCGACGCCGTTGCGAAACGGATCGTGGCGCACTTCTGAGCTCCTCGGCGTGCACGTACGTGCACGCCATTCGTAGTGGGAACGTACGTGCACATTCGACGTGATGTGCACGTACGTGCACAGGCGCGACGATGTGCACGAACGTGCACAAGGAGGTGGCGATGCGGATCTCGAACGCCCACGACCTCGGTCTCCACATCCGGGAGCGTCGCCGGCTCGCCGGCCTCAGCCAGGAGCAGCTGGCGACCCGGGCCGGAGTGAGCCGGCGCTGGCTCGCCGCCTTCGAGGCCGGCAAACCCACCGCCGAGGCCGGCCTGATGTTCCGCGTCACCGCCGCCCTGGACCTGTACGTCGACGTCCAGCCCGAGCCGCCCCGCGACCTCGACCTCGACGAATACCTGAAGCGATTCGACGGTCCTCGATGACCATCGAGCTGACGGTGCTGATCACCGGGAGGGTCGCCGGCCTGCTCACCCGGGGGCAGCAGGGCCGGTTGTCCGTCACGTACGACGAGGGATATCGCACCTCACCGGCCGCGTTGCCGCTCTCCCTGTCGATGCCACTCGCGGTGCACGCCGCGCGCTGTCGTGAGGTTCTGGAGGAGACATGATCAGAGCGGCTCGGGCCGACGATCTCGTGGTGCTGCAGGAGATCGAGGTGGCGGCGGGACGGGCGTTCGCCGCGATCGGGATGGACGCGGTGGCCCGCGACGAGCCGCTCCCCGTCGACGAGTTGTCGGAGTACCAGCGGGACGGGCGGGCCTGGGTGGCCGTGGACGCGGCGGATCGGCCGGTGGCGTACGCGATCGCGAAGTGGGTCGACGGCCTGGCGCATGTCGAGCAGGTCTCCACCCACCCGGATCATGCCGGTCACCGGATCGGCGCCGCCCTGATCGATCGGATCGCCGGCTGGGCACGGGAGCACGGTTCGCCGGCGCTGACGCTGACCACGTTCGCCGATGTCGCCTGGAACGCGCCCTACTACGAGCGGCTTGGTTTCCGGCGGCTGGCCGACGACGCGGTGACCCCTGGTCTGCGGGCGATCAGGGCCGAGGAGAACGCGCACGGGCTGGACCGATGGCCCCGTCTGGTGATGCGACGTGAGATCTAGACCGGTGGCTGTTCGCCTAAGGTGAGAGGCATGCGCGCTGCCGTTTTCAACGAGCCGGGTCCCGCTTCCACCGTCTTCCAGATCGTCGATCGTGACCTGCCGTTGACCGGCGCCGGGGAGGTGCGGGTCCGCATCGTGCTCTCCGCGGTGAACCCGACCGACACCGGGACGAGGGCCGGGCGGGGCGTGCCGGACGGGGTGGCGCCACCGCGCGTGCCGAACCAGGACGGTGTCGGCGTGGTGGACGCGATCGGTGAGGGCGTGACGGATCTGGAGCCGGGCGACCGGGTCTGGGTGTGGGACGCCGGGTTCGGCCGGGCGGACGGCACCGCCCAGGAATACGTCGTGCTGCCCCGCCGCCAGGTGGTGTGGATGCCGGACGACGTCGACCTGACCGTCGGCGCCGGGCTGGGGATCCCCGCGTTGACCGCGCACCGCTGCCTGACCGTGGCCGCCGACGGTCCGCAGCGGCTCGGGCCGGGCGCGCTCGACGGCCGGACGGTGCTGGTCGCCGGCGGTGCGGGTGCGGTCGGCAACGCCGCGATCCAGCTGGCCAAGTGGGCCGGGGCGACGGTGCTCGCCACGGTCTCGTCGAAGGAGAAGGCCGATCTGGCGCTGTCGGCCGGCGCCGACGCGGTGATCAATTATCGGGACGACGACGTGGCCGCCCGGATCCGCGAGCTCAGCGAGACCGGGCCGCACCTGGTCGTCGAGGTGGACACCGCCAATCTGGATCTCGACCTGGACGTGATCGCGCCGGGCGGGCACATCGCGATCTACGTGGCCGGCCGGTTCAGCGTGCCCAGTTTCAAGGCGATGATGAAGAACGCCACCCTGAATTTCGTGCTGACCTACACCACCACACCGCAGGAGAAGGCCAACGCGGTGGCGGCGGTCGCCGAGGCGGTCAACGCGGGTGCTTTCCGGGTGGGGGAGGAGGCCGGCCTGCCGATCATCCGGTTTCCGCTGGACCGGATCGCCGAGGCGCACGAGGCGGTGGAGAACCACGCGGTCGGCAAGGTCGTCGTCGAGGTGACCGCGGCCTGAGTCCTGCTCCGGGCCGGAGCGGGTCAGCGTGCCGGCGGGGTCATTCCGGGTCGGAGCGGTTCAGCAGGTGGACACCGGTGGCGTACCGGAGCAGGTCGGCGTCGGTGATCGGGAACGCCGCGTCGACGGTCACCTCGAGCGTGGCCTGCCAGTCGGTGACGTCGATCGCGAGGGTCACGCCGGCGGCGTCGCGGGTGAGGGCGGCGTCGTACCCGTTGACCTTCTGGTCGACGCCGGTGAGGGTCTGCCGTTTCCGCAGGATCGTGCGCAGGACCGTGGTCCCGGACGCTGTCCGGAACGTCATCCGGGAGGCGGTGACGGTGTCGGTCTGGAGTCCGGCGGGGGTGAGGTCGAGCCGGAACGGCGGTTGCACCGCGATCGACGCCGCGGTCATCGCGTCGGCGAGCGCCACCACGTCCTTCGGTTTGTACGTGTCGTCGGTCTCCAGCAGGATCCAGGTGCCCGCCGACTCCTGCCAGGTGAGCGTGAGCCGTTTCGCTGGTTTGGTGTTGACAGTCCGCAACGTCCCTTTGTGCCCGCGAACGGTCATGTCCCGTGTGGTCGCCTCCCCGGTGAACACCGGCGCCGAGTCCGCGACGGTGATCGTCACGTCCGCCTCGTCGTAGTCGGTGGTCTCGAAGAACCCGATCAGGTCGCCGTCGACCATGGTGGCGACCGGGGTCTTGCGATCGGCGGTCTGCGGCAGCGTGAAGGGGAAGACCGGCGCCGTCCAGCCCGCGACGAGGGTGTCGGCGGCCGGGACCGGGGCCGGGGTGTCGGTGTTCGTCACCGCGAACGGAACGCCGATGGCCAGCGCCGCCACGGCGGCGGCCGCCCACCCGGTGACCACCCGGCGCCGGTGGTAGCGGTGCGACCGGTCGTGTACCGATCCGAGCAGGCCGGATTCGGAGGGCGCCCGGTCGGCGGCGGTGTGCATCGACTCTGCGAGCAACCGGTCCAGGTCATCCATCGCGGCGCACCCCTCCCTCACTCATCATGGTCCGCATCTTGGCGAGCGCCCGCGCCGCCTGGGAGCGGACCGTGGATTCGCCGCAGCCCAGCAGTGTCGCGATCTGGTCGTCCGGCAGGTCGCAGTAGAACCGCAGGACGAGTACGGCCCGCTGGGACCGGGGCAGGCCGGTCAGGAGCTGCCACATCTGGTCGCGGGCCAGTACGCGCTGCTGCGGCTCGTCGTATCCGGGCGGCTCGGGCACCTCGGCGAGGATCGCCTCGCGGGAGGCCCGCCGCCGGCGCCAGGACAGGAACTGACGGACGATCGCGGTGCGGACGTACGCCTCCGGACTGTCCATCTTGGTGATCTTGTCCCAGCGCCGGTGCATCCGGGCGAGGACCTCCTGAACGAGGTCCTCGGCGAGGTACGCGTCGCCGGACAGCACGTACGCGAACCGCAGCAACGCCCGCCCGCGGCCGTGCACGAAGTCGTCAAAATCGGTCATGAAGGGGGGAGCGAAACCTCAGCAGGTCTGGAAGACGTACGAACCGGAGCCCTTGGTGCTGACGTCGACGTCGCGCAGGACGATCGAGAGCGTGCTGCCGTGTGCCTTGCACGCCTTGGTGAAGCCCTCCTGAGAGTACTCGATCACCAGCACCTTGTTACCGTACGTAGCGGTATAGGCGTCGCATTCGTCCCAGGCGCCGCACTCCTCGGCGACCGCGAAGTCGAAGCCGATCTTCTTGGCGTTCGCGGTGGTCAGTTCGGCCAGGTTCTTCTGCCCCGAGGCGAGACCCTTGGTGTGGGCACGATCGGACAGCAACGTGGCGAATTCGATGGCCTGCGCCTGGGTCAGCAGGTTCTGCGACCGGGTGTACGAGTCCAGGTTGTCGAACTCGACGGCCTGGAAACCGCTGGTCTTGCAGCCGTCGATCCACGGTCCGACGACCGTCATCAGTGCGGTGCGCTTCGCGGCGGTCGAGATGTCGAACATCAGCTCGTTCCAGTCCTCGTCGATCACGAGGGCGCCGTTCTTGTCGCGCAGCAGCAGGTCGGCGTGGTTGGTCTTCCACCACGACTCGTCGCCGGGCTGGGCCTGGAAGGCGTTGACGTAGCAGACGTTGTAGAGGCCGGCGGCCGGCGAGGCCTCGCGGTCGCGGCTGACCACGGTCACGCCGCTGGGCGGGGTGTAGGCGCCGCCGATCTGGTAGTCGAAGCCGGCGTTGCCGGTCGGGGCCGTCCAGGTGCCGGTGGCGCTGGTGGGTGTGGTCGCCGCCGGTGAAGCGGTGGTCTTCGTGGGCGTGGCGGACTTCGACGCCGACGGTGTGGCCGACGCGCTCTTGGTCGCGGTCGGCTTGGCCGTCGTGGGCTTGACCGTGGTGGGCTTGGCGGTGCTGGGCTTGACCGTCGCCGACTTGGACGGCTTCGGGGAGGCCGCCGGCCTGGTGTAGGCCGAAGCGGTGCCGATCCCGGCGGCGAGAGCGACGGCGGTGGCGGCCGCCACCGCCGCACCTATCAACATCTTCTTGCGCTTCGACGCCATGACTGCAGCTCCTCGGGGGTGCGGGACAACTCCACCCGATGAACGCGGTGAGCCGCTGCGTCTGCTGCCGCCGATCAGTGATTATTTTCGGTCACTGGCCGAGAGCAGAGCGTCAGCGACCCGTTCGACCCCACGGCCGTCGACCGCTGCCCATCCACGCCCGGCGAGATCGGTCCGAGCCGCCGGGTCGGTGAGGAGTTCCCGCAGCACGTCAGCCGCTCGGGGATCGAAGTCACCGAGACGGCCGATCCCCGCGGCGAAGCCGCGCGCGACCGTCCGTTCGTACCCCGGAATCTGGTTGTCGACCACCCAGAGCAACGCCGCCGCCCGGCCCAGGCACAGCAGTTCCCAGGTCGACGTGCCGCTCGCACTGATCACCAGATCGGCGTCGACGAGCAGTTCGGGCAGGTGGTCGGTGGGGTCGATGATCTCGAAGTGCTGACCCGGACCGGCCCGGACCGCGAGCAGTTCGGCGCGCAGGCTCTCGTCAGCGGCGATCACGGTCGCGTCGAACGGTGCCGCGACCTCGGTGAGCAGCCGCGCCACCTGCGGCGCGGCCCGGAAGGCGTCGGTTCCGCCGAAGAAAGCGACAATCCTGGGGGTACGCGTCGCGGCATGCACCGGCTGCCTCCAAGGCCGGAGGTGGCGCACCGATGAACGTAACAGTGCGTAGTCGAGACCGGCGAGTCGGACGTCACCGTGGTCGAGCACCGCGTCGAGGTTCTGATCGACGTAGATGTCCGCGCTCTGCCCCCGCGGGTCACCGTCCACGATGGCCAGCGTCGGCAGCCCGGCCGCCCGGACCGCCACGCTCTGCTCCGGCGACAGCGTGTACGAGTCGATCACCAGGGCGTCCAGTCCGAGACGCCGGGTCGCCGCGACCAGGCCGACCGCGTCGAAGGGCGCCGGATGCCAGGCCAGTCCCCGCTGCCGCAACTGTGCCTCGGCCCAGGCGAGCCCGCCCAGGTCGGCGAGGAAGTGCACGTCCGCACCGCGGGCGGTCAGCTCCTCGGCCAGCGCCACACAGCGGATCAGGTGCCCGACTCCGGTCCTCGTCCCGGCGTCACACCGGATCCCGATGACCGTCATGCCTGCTCGAGTTCCTTCTGCCGGACGTGCGAGTTGACCGAGACCAGCTCGGGCCGGCCGTCGAGCCATCCGGCCATCGTGGTGATCGCGACCGGCGCGTCCCCGAAGTGGCCGACGACCGCCTCGATCAGCTTCCAGTCGTCCTCGGTGTCCAGCGTGAGCCGCAGGTGGGACAGGTCCGGCTGCGCGGTCAGGCCGATCACGTCGAAGTCCGCCGGGTGCGAGTAGACGTACGACGTCACATGCGTGCGGTGGTGGTCGTACGCCAGCTTGTCGATCTCCTTGAGCACCGACGCCCGGACCACCTCGACGTCCAGCCCGCGCGGCAGGGTCCGGGTGATCGAGGTGGTCAGGTAGTCCACCCCGGCCGCCTCGAAGACCCGGGTGGCCCGTTCGACCAGTCGCGGGTCGAGCAGCGGGCAGTCCGCGGTGAACCGCAGCACGGTGTCCGCCTGGTGCGTCTCGAGCACCCCGAGGAACCGGGTCAGCACGTCGTCGACCGGTCCGCGGTGGCAGGTCACGCCGATCCGCGCGCACTCGGCGACCACGGCGTCGTCATCGGGTTCGGTGGTGGTCGCGACGACCAGGTCGTCGAGGACGCCACTGTCCCGGGCGGCTCGGACCACCCGGTCGAGAACGGTCCGTCCGGCGAGGTGGCGCAGCACCTTGCCGGGCAGCCGGGAGGAGCCCATCCGGGCCTGAACGATGCCGAGGGTGGTCATGGCGACTGTCCTTTGTCGGTGGAACCGGAGGTGGAGTTCCGGAGGCGGTTGCGGGCCTTGCGGGCGATGACCAGCCCGGCTTTGGCCGCGCGATAGCCGAGGGATCCGCTGAACGCGGCGATCTGGGTCTTGGCGCGGCCGAGTTCGGCATCGCGCTTCTCCAGTTCGGTCTCGAAGAAGAGGTTGCGGGCCTCCGCGTCGGCGAGACGCCGGCGCAGGGCGGCCAGTTGTTCCGCATGGTCGCGCCGGACGTCCGGGCCGGGTGCGGCCGGCGTCTCCGGCGGGGTCTCCGCCAGGCCGGCGGCACCGGCCAGGACGGCGATCATCCGGGACACGTCGGTGACACCGGGCCAGGGATGCGTGTATCCGCCGGTCAGCAGGGTGTGGGCGAATCGGGTCAGGGCGTCCGGCCGGTCCGGCGCGGACGGGTCCAGCGGGGCGAACGTGTCGCCGTCGACCACCACGTTCTCCGCGATGGCCTGCGGCAGGACGGTCATCCACCGGGCCAGCAGCCGGCGCAGGCCGGGCAGGTCGTGGTCGACCGCGGCGCCGAGCAGCAACTCCTCGAGCAGGCGGCCGGTGGGCAGCGGGCCGTTCAGGGACGCGTCGCCGCGGATCACCCGGCGCAGCCAGACACCGTCCGGACTGCCCGCGACCTCGGTGATCGTTTCCGGACCGGGCGCGGCGAGCACCGGCGGCAGGACGAGCGCCTGCGCCGGGCGCGGCGCGAGGTGGGCCACGGCCAGCCAGGCGGGGGCGAACTCGGCGCCGACACCCCGGCGCACGGCCGCGGCGGTCAACCGGCGGGGGTCGCTCAGGACCTCTCTCGCGGTGTACGCCGTGGCGACCGCCGACGCTGCCGAGGCGGCCAGCGCGTCCAGCGGTCCGTAGCGCAGCGTCTCCGGGGTGACCAGCAGCGTCGGCTGTCCGGGCAGTGGCCAGACGGCGGCCAGGCCGGCGACCGGCAGGCCCTCCGCACCGAGGGCGGCAGCGAGACGGTCCGGCCGTCCGGGCGCGGTGGCGAACTCGCCGAGCGGGCGCCACTCGCCGTCCCGGGCCACGGTCGGGCTGCCGGGGTCGACGAGACGGTGCACGCCCAGTTCGTTTTCCACGGTCAGCAGCAGGGTGCCGCCGGGGCGCAGGGTGCGTTTGAGGGCGCGTACCGACTCGGGCCAGTCGAGTTGCGGGCCCTCCGGGGTGCAGAGCCGTCCGGTGCCGTCGAACGCGATCACGGTGTCGAACCGCTCGGTCTCGGTCAGCTTGGCGAGGCTGCCGCAGAGCACGCGAACACCGCGTGCGGCGAGCGCCTCGGCGTCCGGCTGCGAGCGCAGCAGGCAGGTGACCTCACGGTTCTCGGCGAGGGCGTCGACCAGTGCGTCGTCGTGCGGCCCGGCGACCAGGATCCGGGTGTGTGCCGGGAGCCGCCCGGCGAGGTGCCGGTGGACGGGTCCGCCGGCGGGCGGGCGCTGCTCGGTGAACTCCGGCATCTCCCCGCCGATCATCTGGATCATGCGGCGGCCCGCTCCTCGGTCGTGACGTTCTTCCAGCCCAGGACCGCGCGCAGTTCGGCGGGCGAGGCGAGACGCCCGGCGCCCAGTTCGTCCATGGCGGTGGCCCGGGCATGTTCCGGGTCGGGCGCGACGCCGTGCAGCTCCGGCCACTCCCGGCGGATCCGGGCCGCGGTCGGCTCGTTCTCGCCGTGCAGGTACATCGGGTCGCCGTACACGGCCGGTTTGCACCCGGCCGCCACCCCGTAGAAGACCGCGCTGCTCAGCCGGTTGGACGCCACCCGCTTGTGGCGGCGCAGCTCGGCCAGCTGCTTGTGCAGGAACCGCTCGTCGGTCCGCTCCCGCATGTACCCGCGGTAGCCGTGGCAGATCACCCGGCCGGCCCGCTCGTACGCGGCCCTGATCCTGGCGTTCTGGAACTCCTGCCAGTACAGGCAGAAGGTGATCGGCCCCGGCTCGGTCGCGGTGATCTCGTCGATCAGCCGCTGGTGATCGCCGGTGACGTGCTGCCCCTCCCAGCCGTGGAAGGGGTACCAGAGGGTGCCGTCGCGGACCTCGGTGAGACCGGCGGTGTCCGGGATGGACTCCACCAGGTACAGGAACGGTGCCCCGATCACGGTGGCTTCCGGGCGTCCCATCGACCAGGCCCGGCGGCGGGTCCGCTCGGACCAGACGAAGATCGGCAGGCCGGGCGCGTACGGGGTCCCCGCGCCCAGCCCGTCCACCACGTTCCAGCCGTGCTGCAGGTATCCGTCGATCCGCGGTGGGCGCGACGGGTCGAGCCCGCAGTACTCGGCGAGGACGTGGGCGTGGCCGTAGAAGTGGTTCCCGTGGTGCACTCCGGTTCAGCTCCCGAGAACGCCGCGCAGTGTCTCCACCACACGGTCCTGGTCGGTGTCGCTGAGGTCGGCGAAGAGCGGGAGGGACAGCTGCTCGGCGTAGAAGGACTCGGCCACCGGACACATGCCCCGCCGGTAACCCAGATCCTCGAAGACCGGGTGCCAGTACACCGGGATGTAGTTGATCTGCACCCCGATCCCGGCGGCCCGCAGCCGGTCGTACACCTCGCGGCGGCGACCGTCGAGGATGCGTACCGGATAGAGGTGCCGCATCGGGTCGGCCTCCGCCCGCTGCGCCGGCAGGCGCAGGCCGGGCACGCCGGCCAGCAGCTCGTCGTAACGCGCCGACAGGTACGCGCGGCGCGCCTTGAACCGGCCCAGCCGGCGCAGCTGCGCGCTGCCCAGGGCGGCGAGCACGTCCGGCAGCCGGTAGTTGAGACCGAACTCGTGCACCTCGTAGAACCAGCCGCCCTCGTCGGTGCGGCGCAGCTTCGCCGGGTCGCGGGTCACGCCCACGGTCCGGAACGTGCGCAGGCGCTCGACGAGTTCCGGCCGGGTCGACGCGACCGCGCCGCCCTCGCCGGTGGTGAGGTTCTTGGTCGGGAAGAACGAGAACGTGGTCAGGTCGGCGAGGGTGCCGACCGGGCGACCGCGCCAGGTCGAGCCGATCGAGTGCGCGGCGTCGCCGAGCAGCAGCGCGCCGGCGCTCTCGGAGACCTTGCGCAGCCGGTCGTAGTCGGCCGGGACACCGGCGTAGTCGACCGCGGCCACGACCCTGGTCCGGCTGGTCACGGCCGCCTCGGCGGCGGCCGGGTCCAGGTTGGCGGTGTCCTGCTCGACGTCGGCGAACACCACCTTCGCGCCCAGCATGGCGGCGCTGGAGGCGGTGGCCACGAACGTCATCGGGGTGGTGACGACCTCGTCGCCGATGGTGACGCCGGCTGCGGCGTACGCCGCGTGCAGCGCCGTGGTGCCGTTGGTGACCGTCACGCACGGCGCGCCGGCCACCTGCTCCAGGTCCGCCTCGAAGTCGGCGACCCGCGGACCGGTGGTCAGCCAGTCGCTGCCCAGGGCGGCGACGACCGCCTCCACGTCCGAGCCGTCGATGGACTGACGTCCGTAGGGCAGCATCACTTCTCCGCGAGGAGGGCGCGCATGTCGTCGACCGAGAGCCACAGGTCGTTGTTGTCCGAGCGGTAGTTGAAGCCGTCGGCGACCGGTTCGCCACCCGCGGGCGACTCGTAACCCCAGCTCGCGGCGACCGGCTGGACCACGTAGCGGTCCGGGAAGCGCAGCGTGCGGCGGCTGTCGTCAGCGGCGATCATCTCTTCGTGCAGCTTCTCGCCCGGGCGCATGCCGATCTCGTGCGTGGCGGCGTCCGGTGCGACGGCCTCGACCAGGTCGGTGACCCGCATGCTGGGGATCCGCGGCACGTAGAGCTCGCCGCCGCGCATCGCGTCGAACGAGTCGACGACGAACTCGACCGCCTGGTCCAGCGTGATCCAGAAGCGGGTCATCCGCTTGTCGGTGATCGGAAGGCTCTTGCCCTCGGCGGCCAGCTTGCGGAAGAACGGGACGACCGAGCCGCGGCTGCCCATCACGTTGCCGTAGCGGACCACCGCGAGGCGGGTGGGGTGCGTGGCGGCGTAGTGGTTGCCGGCGATCACGATCTTGTCGGCGGCGAGCTTGGTGGCGCCGTACAGGTTGATCGGGCTGGACGCCTTGTCGGTGGAGAGGGCGACGACCTTCTTCACCTCGGCCGTGATGGCGGCGTCGATGACGTTCTGGGTGCCGTTGATGTTGGTGGCGACGAACTCCGAGGGGTTGTACTCGGCGGTGTCGACCTGCTTGAGGGCGGCGGCGTGGACGACGTGGTCGATGCCGTGCATGGCGCGGGCCAGGCGGTCGCGGTCGCGGATGTCGCCGATGAAGAACCGCAGGCGCGGGTCGTCGCCGAACATCTGCCGAACCTCGTACTGCTTCAGCTCGTCACGCGAGAACACGACGATGCGCTGCGGGTCCAGGTTGTCGAGGGCGTACCTCAGGAAGGCCTTGCCGAAGGAACCGGTGGAGCCGGTGACAAGGATCGAGGAGCCGGCGATTTCAGACACGTGTTTTCTCCGGGGGATCAGCGATAGGCCGGTACGAGCCGGAAGCATAACCACCGGAACAGCAATTTCCGGAAGAGCGGAGAAACGCCAATGTCAGTTCATTTTCAGTTCAGCCGCTCTTGGTCGTGACGACCGGGGAGCTGCGGGAAAGTAGACTCCTCTTGCTACCCCCCGACTGGAGTTACCCTGTGTCTGAGCTGCAGAAACTGCGTGACGCGTTCCGTTCCGCACTCGATCTTCCGGCGGACGCTCCCGTGGACGACCTGCGCTACCAGGACAACGAGAAGTGGGATTCCCTCGCTCACATGTCGTTGGTCGCGGCTATCGAAGATGAATTCTCGGTAATGATCGATACCGACGATGTCATCAATATGTCCAGTTTCACCGAGGCCGTGCGAATCCTCGGTAAATACGGGGTGGACGTCAAGTGAGTGTCGCGCTGGTGACCGGGGCGTCGCGCGGCATCGGCCTGGCCACCGCGCACCGCCTCGCCGAGCAGGGCCACGACCTGGTCCTGCACGGTCACGGCGAGACCGGCGTGGCCGAGGCCGCGTCGACCCTGGCCGGCAAGTTCGGTGTCAGCGTCCACCACGCGGCCGGGGACATCGCCGACCCGGCGACCAGCAAGGCACTGGTCCGGCTGGCGTTCGAGAACTTCAAACGGCTGGACGCCCTGGTGGTCAACGCCGGGACGCACGCCGCCGGGATGCTCGGGATGACCGCCGACGCGACCGTCGACCGGTTGTTCGCGGTCAACGCGGCCGGCGCCGCGCACACCCTGCAGAACGCGGTCCGGCTGCTGGCCCGCGCCGAGAACCCGGCGGTCGTGCTGACCGCCTCGATCACCGGTACGCACGGCGTCGCCGGCCAGGCCGTCTACGCCGCGTCCAAGGCCGCGGTGATCGGGCTGACCAAGGCCGCGGCCAAGGAACTCGGCCCGCGCGGGATCCGGGTGAACGCCGTGGCGCCCGGCTTCATCGCCACCGACATGCTGGACACCCTGGACGAGGCCGGCCGGCAGGAGCGGATCGCGGACACCGCGCTCGGCCGGCTCGGCACCGCCGGGGACGTCGCCGACGTGATCGCCTTCCTGCTTTCCGACCAGGCCCGTTTCGTCACCGGACAGGTGATCGGGGTCGACGGGGGACTCGTACTGTGAATCTGCTCCACCCGGATGCCCGCGTCGTGGACGCGGAGACCGGCGAGGAACTGACGCCCGCGTTGATCGACTCGGTGGTTCTGGGCGATCGACCGGTGGTCTTCCTGCCGATGCACACCACGGTGCGGTCGGTCGCCACCTACCTGGCGGCGCTGCGGGCCGGCAAGCCGGTCGTGCTGCTCGACCCGGACACCGGCCACACCGACCTGATCCACCGGTACACCACCGACGAGGTGCACCCCGACCTGGCGCTGCTGCTCACCACGAGCGGCTCCACCGGCAACCCCAAACTGGTCCGGCTGTCCCGTTCGGCGGTGCTGGCCAACGCCGAACAGGTCGCGGAGAGCCTCGGCGTCACCGCCGACGACGTGGCGATCACCACGCTGCCGCTCTTCTACTCGTACGGGCTGTCGGTGCTGCACTCGCACCTGCTGCGCGGCGCGACGGTGGTGCTGGAACGCACCGGGATCATGCAGCGGGACTTCTGGACCGCGGTGAACGAGCACGGCGTCACCTCGATGGCGTTCGTCCCGTACCAGTACGAGATGCTGCGCCGCCTGCGCTTCGACCCGGCGAAGTACCCGACGCTCCGCAGCCTCACCCAGGCCGGCGGCCGGCTGCGCGCCGAGCGGGTCACCGAGTTCGCCGAGAAGATGGCGGCCGCCGGTGGCCGGTTCTTCGTGATGTACGGCCAGACCGAGGCCGCGCCCCGGATGGCCACCGTGCCGCCGGAGCGCCTCGCCGAGAAGTCCGGCTCGGTCGGCCTGCCGATGCCCGGTGCGACCTTCACCATCGAGGACGACGAGGTCGTCTATCGCGGGCCCAACGTCATGATGGGGTACGCGGAGACCGGCGCCGATCTGGCCCGCGGCGACGAGCAGGGCGGCGTCCTGCACACCGGTGACCTGGGACGGCTCGACGACGAGGGTTACCTGTTCATCACCGGCCGGCTCAAGCGGATGGGCAAGGTGTTCGGCGTCCGGATCAACCTGGACGACGTGGAGAAGCACTTCCCGGTCGCGGCTGTGGCCGGCGACGACAAGCTGCACGTCTTCGCCGAGGGCATCGACCCGGACGAGGCCCGCGCGCTCCGCACCAAGATCGCCGAGTGGCTGGGCAGCCACTACACCGGCGTGGACGTGCGCAGCATCGAGGCCCTGCCGCTGCTGCCCAACGGCAAGACGGACTATCGGGCGCTGGAGGCGTCGTTGTGAGTGTCTTCACCCTGTCCCAGGCCGCGAAGGAAGAGGTCCTGCTCAAGGAACTCGCCGGCCTGACCGCGCACCACCGGGCGAACTGCGAGCCGTACGACCGGATCCTGTCCGCGTCCGGTTTCACCGAGGCCGCCTCGATCGCGGATCTGCCGTGGCTGCCGGTCCGGCTGTTCAAGACCCTGGAACTCAAGAGCATCCCGGACGACGAGGTCTTCAAGACCCTGACGTCCAGCGGCACCACCGGGGACGTCAGCAGGATCTACCTGGACAAGGCGGCCGCGGCCGAGCAGCAGCGGCGGCTCGCCGCCACGGTGCAGACCGTGCTCGGCCCGAAGCGCCTGCCGATGATCCTGGTCGACACCAGGGCGATGCTGAAGGACCGCACGTCGTTCAGCGCCCGCGGTGCCGGCGTGCTCGGCATGTCCACCTTCGGCCGCGACCACGTGTGGGCGCTCGACATGGAGGGCGAGGTCGACCTGACCGCCCTGCGCGGCTTCCTGGAGAAGCACGGCGACCGGCCGTTCCTGATCTTCGGCTTCACCTTCCTGGTCTGGCTGCACCTCTACGAGGTGGCACTCCGGCACGGGCTGGACCTGAGCAACGGCATCCTGATCCACTCCGGCGGCTGGAAGAAGCTGATCGACCAGGCGGTGTCGCCGGACGAGTTCCGCGCCCGGCTGGCCGGTGTCGGCCTGACGAAGGTGCACAACTACTACGGCATGGTCGAGCAGATCGGCACGATCTTCCTGGAGGGACCGTCCGGTGGCTCGCTGTACTGCCCGGACTTCGCGGACGTGGTGGTTCGCGATCCGCAGACCTGGGCGGAGCTTCCGCCCGGCAAGCCGGGTCTCCTGGAGGTGATCAGCACGCTGCCCACGTCGTACCCGGGGCATGTGCTGCTCACCGAGGACCTGGGCGTGGTGCACGGGATCGACGACGGCGACTGGCCCGGCAAGCGGTTCTCGGTGCTCGGCCGGCTGCCCCGCGCCGAGGCCCGGGGCTGCTCCGACACGTACCGGGAGGCGGCGTGATCTTCCGATTCGGTGCCGACGGAGATCTGACGGCACCCTCCGATGACCGGCTGAGCGTCGGCGACCCGCGGGTGGTCGACTTCCTGGCCGCACTGGCCCGCAAGCTGCTCGCCCCGGCGGTCGCCCGGCGGCACCCGGAGCTGGGCTCGCTCGGGTACTTCCTGCGTCCCGCCGAACTGAACCGGGCCGTGGAGAAGATGCGGCGCGACGACGCGCTGGTCTTCCCCCGGGGCAACGTGTTCCACCTGCCACCGGCCAACGTGGACACCATCTTCGTCTACTCCTGGGCGATCTCCGCGCTGGCCGGCAACCACAACGTGGTCCGCATCTCGTCCCGGTCGGCCGGTGCCGCCGAGGTCATCCTGGACGCGATGAACGCGGTGAAGGCCGACCCGGTGATCGGGCGGACCCAGCGCATGGTCACGTACGGGCGGGACGACGCCGTCACCGCGAGTCTCAGCAAGTGGTGCGACCTGCGGGTCGTCTGGGGTGGCGACGCCGCCGTGGACGCGATCCGCAAGCACCCGCTGCGGCCCTCGGCCCGTGACCTGACCTTCCCGGACCGGACCTCCTGGGCGGTGCTCTCGGTGCCCGGCTGGCGGGCTGCCGACCCGGCCGCACGGCGCACCGCGGTGGTCGGGTTCGCGAACGACGCGTACTGGTTCGACCAGGCCGCCTGCTCCTCGCCGCGGACCGTGTTCCTGGTCGGCGGTCGGGCGGGCGACGCCGACGGGGTCCGCACCGAGTTCCTGGACCTGCTGCTCGACGTGGTCGACCAGCGGGGCTGGACGGTGGACGCGGCGATGGCGGTGGAGAAGCGGGTCAACGCGTACGGGCTGGCCGCCACGGGGGCGGCCCGCACGCTGGACTTCCCGGACAACCGGATCACCGCGGTCACCCTGGCCGGCCCGGGCACCGCACCGCGGCGCTGGATCGGCGCGGGCGCGTTCCCGTTCGCCGAGGTCCCGTCGCTGCGCGACCTGGTCCCGGCGATGAACCGGCAGGACCAGACGGTGAGCCACTTCGGCTTCACCCCGGCCGAACTGCGGGACTTCGCCACCGAGCTGGGCGGACGTGGCGTCGACCGGATCGTGCCGTTCGGTTCCGCACTGACCTTCGGCGCGCTCTGGGACGGGTACGACCTGCCCGCCGAGTTCACCCGGCTCACCACACTGCAGATGTGATGACGGCCGCCGGCCCGGCGACGTACCGGCTCAACGAGTGGGTCTTCGCGCCGGGCGGGGCGTCCGGGGCGGCCCGGTGACCATCCACCGGATCCGATGATGGTCGGGTTAACCCTACTGCCGTTCGGGCGGCTCGCGGGATCACGGAAGGGGCCCCGATTGCCTAGCGTCGACGACATGACGACGACCTTCGCCGGTGGCACGGTGAGCACCCGCCCGATCGGCCGCTACCTGCGCCAACTGGGTATCGACACCCAGTACTCGCTGCTGGGCCTGCCCCTTGCCGTTCTCACGCTGCCGTTGTGCATCGCCGGCTTCGCCGTCGGCGTCAGCACCACGATCATCTGGATCGGCCTGCCGATCCTCGTCGGAACCCTCTTCATGGCCCGGGGCTTCGCGCTCCTGGAGCGTTACCGGATCGGCGCGGTGCTGCGGCGGCCGATCCCGCACCCCGCCTACCGGTCCACGGCCGGCAAGAGCTTCATGGGCAAGCTCGTGTCGCCGCTCGCCGACGGTCAGGCCTGGCTGGACCTGCTGCACGGCCTGATCCGGCTGGTGCCCAGCCTGTTCGCCTTCGTGGTCACGGTGGTCTGGTGGGCGGTCGCCCTCGCCGGACTGGCGACCCCGTTCTACGACTGGGCGCTGCCGCACCCGCCGGAGAACGTGGAGTTGGCCGAGTTGCTCGGTTTCGGGGACACCACGTTCGCCCGGATCACGCTCAACGTGCTGGTCGGTCTGATCTTCGCGGCGACGCTCTGCCCGGTGGTCCGGGGCGCCGCCCTGGTCGAGGCGTTGTTCGCCCGGGCACTGCTCAGCGGCGTCGGCGAACTCCGGCAGCAGGTCGCCGACGCGAACGCGGCCCGCACCGTCGCCCAGGAGCAGCGGACCGCCGCGGTCAGCGCCGAGGCGGTCGCCCTGCGCAAACTGGAACGCGACATCCACGACGGTCCGCAGCAGCGCCTGGTCCGGCTCGCCATGGACCTGGGCCGTGCCGAGCAGCAGTTCAGCACCGACCCGGACGCGGCCCGGGCGACCGTGGCCGAGGCGATCGCCCAGACCCGGGAGACCCTCGACGAACTGCGTGCCCTGTCCCGCGGCATCGCCCCGCCGATCCTGGTCGACCGCGGCCTGCAGGCGGCACTGACCGCACTGGCCGGGCGCTGCACGGTCCCGGTCGATCTGGACGCGCCGCTGGGCGAGCGGCTCGACCCGGCCGTCGAGTCGGCCGCGTACTTCGTGGTGGCCGAGGCGCTGACCAACGTGGCGAAGCACAGCCAGGCCAGTGAGGTCCAGGTCAGCGTGCAGCGGATCGAGACCGGCCTGGTGGTGACCGTCGCCGACGACGGTGTCGGCGGGGCGAGCCTGGCCAAGGGGCACGGGCTGGCCGGCCTGGACGACCGGGTCCGCGCCACCGGCGGTGTGCTCGCGGTCGACAGTCCGGAAGGTGACGGAACCCGTCTCACCGCGGCACTGCCCCTGTGACGGTGCAGCAGGTCTGACAGCATGACCGCATGCGTGTGGTGATTGCCGACGATGCGGTGTTGTTGCGAGAGGGCCTTGTCCGGCTCGTCGAGGAGAACGGCCACACCGTGGTGGCGGCCGTCGGCGACGGGCCGTCCCTCGTCGCGGCGATCAAGGAACACCGTCCGGACGTCTCGATCGTGGACGTCCGGATGCCGCCGTCCCACACCGACGAGGGCCTGCGCGCCTCGGTCGAGGCCCGGGCGGCGGTGCCGGGCACCCCGATCCTGGTCCTCTCCCAGTACGTCGAGGTCTCCTACGCCGCCGACCTGCTGGCCGACCGCCGGGGCGCGATCGGCTACCTGCTGAAGGACCGGGTCGCGATGGTCGCCGACTTCCTGGACGGCCTGCACCGGGTCGCCGAGGGCGGCACGGTTCTCGACCCCGAGGTGGTCGGCCAGTTGCTGGTCCGGCGGCGCCGCGACGACCCGCTGCGCGGCCTGACCCCGCGCGAGCGTGAGGTGCTGGAACTGATGGCCGAGGGCATGTCGAACGGCGCGATCGCCCGCAAGATGGTGGTCACCGACGGTGCCGTGGAGAAGCACGTCCGCAACATCTTCACCAAGCTCGGACTGCACCAGGACGAGGAGCAGCACCGCCGGGTGCTGGCCGTCCTGGCCTACCTCCAGTCCTGAGATCGCCGCGGCGGCGTACCCGCTAAGCGGCGAGAGCTTGCGACAGGGAGTGACCCAGGGCGGCGGCGCCCAGGCCGGCCAGCACGCTCAGGAGGACGTAGGCGGTCGCGGCCGCCGGCGCACCCCGACGGGCCAGGGTGAGGGTGTCCCAACCGAACGTGGAATACGTGGTGAGGGCGCCGCAGAAACCGGTGCCGAGCAGTGCGACCAGCGTAGGCGGCAGATGCAGGCCGAGGACCAGGCCGAGGATGAACGAGCCGGCCACGTTGACGGTGAGGGTGGCCCACGGGAAATCCGGGCCGAAGCGTTTCCGCATGGCCTGGTCGGTGAGGTAGCGGACCGGTGCGCCGATCGCCGCCCCGACGATCACCATGAGAGGGGTCATGGGGTGCCGATCCGGGCGACGGCGCTGCCGGCGGCGACCGCGAGGATCGCGCCCACCAGCGTCGCCGCCAGATAGAGCAGGGCGGTCCGCGGTGAAGCCAGGTAGACCTCGACGGTCGCGGTGGAGAACGTGGTGTAACCGCCCAGGACACCGGTGCCGAGCAGCGGGCGCAACAGGCGGTCCTGCGGGCGCAGACGCGGCAGCAGGGTGTAGAGCACGCCGATCAGGAAACAGCCGGAGACGTTGATCAGCCACGTCGTCCAGACCGAACCGGGCCCGGCGGACGCGATCGCGTAGCGGGCCAGGGCGCCGAGCGCGCCACCGGCGGCGACGGCCACCAGAACGGGCCGGTCCACGTCGAGTCTCATCACCGAAGACGGTAACCGGCGATCGGGGGGACGTGGCGGCGTCCCCCCGATCGGCTCGGGGGCACACTCCTCGCGGAGATGCTCACCGTCCACTGTAGGCGAAGATCTTGATCGGCCCTCAGGGGCCCCCGGGGCCGAGTTCACAGCACTTCCCGGGCCCTTCGGTGGCGGCTTCGATGCCCCGCAACGCCACGCCGGGAGCGCGTTCGACCAGGACCGGGGACCACGACTCCTGGGTCCCGGCGCCGATCAGACGGCAGTCCCGGATCACCGCGTTCCGGTAGGTGAGCACGCTGACCAGGCCGTCCACCTCGCTGCGACCCCACCCGGCGACACGGACCGCGTAGCGGGGGCCGGACCAGCGGACGCAGACGTCGCTGATCTCGATGTTCGCGCCGACCAGGCCGGCCGACGACGAGACGAACCGGTCGGTGTTGTCGCCGGGCAGCAGGCGGAAGCCCATCTCGACGTCGCGCAGGCAACCGCCGGAGACCCGGACGTCGTGCACCGAGCTGAGGTAGAACCCCTCGACCGCGTCGCGGACCCGCAGGCCGGAGATGGTCAGGTCGTGCGGGTGGTACGTCTGGCCGGTGATCGACGAGACGTCCGCCCCGGCCGCGCCCCAGTGCACCGCGACACCGGTGTAGCCGCCGGTCACCGATACGTCGTGCAGGGCCGTCCCGCGGACCGCGCCCATCACGCCGATCGCGTTGGCGGTCCGCAGCTCGCCGTGGTCGACGTGCACCCGGCGGATGTCCACGTCACTGATCCAGGTGACCGGGCCGGCGTAGAGGTACTCGCCGACGGTCAGGCCGGTGCCGCGGTCGCCGCCGTGCTCGCCCGGGTCGGACGGTGCCGGCCGCAGTCCGAGATCGCTGACCGAGACGCCGGAGCCGAGAACGTGCAGCACCGGATGACCGGTCCGCTCCCGGGCCACCAGCCAGGTCTCCCCGGCCGAGGCGCCCCGGACGGTCCAGCCGCCCGGCACTCGCAGACCGTCCGCGAGCTCGTGCCGGCCCGGCGCCAACTCCAGCTTGCCGGGTGGCACGGTGTCGAACAGGTCCTGCAGGATCCGGTGGTTCGCCACCGGGTCGGTCCCGAGTGCCGGGCGGTGATTCATGGATTCCCTTACGTCAGGCGCCAGGACAGGGTGGGCTGCGGCTCCGCCGAGCCGAGGAGCACCGGGCCGGCCGCCGGTTCGGCGAGCCGGACGGCGAGACCGTCCGCCTCCCGGTCGACCGTCACGGCCACCGGTTCACCGGTGACCAGGTCGGCGGCGAGCACGCCGACGACCTCACCGGCTCGCTGTGGCATGGCGCGAACCGCCACCCGGCGGGCCGCCCGGGTCATCTTGAAGACCGCCCGGGCCGGTTTCTGCCGGGTCAGCCGGTTGCGCGGGGTGATCGGCAGCGGGGGAGCGGCCGGCACGCCGACCGTGACCAGCCGGTGCGTGCCGGAGCTGCCCGGCTGGACGACGGTGAAGTCGCAGCCGGAGTAGCCGTCCGGTCCGGCCGCGGCGGCGGGTTCGGTCCGGTCCCGTACGGTGATGCCGTTGAACCGCAGGCCGATCGGCGCGCGGGCGGAGAGCCGGCCGCTCGCCCAGTCCGGGACCGGGGTCTCGGCGATCTCCACGATCAGCATGCCGTCGGCGTCCAGTTCGCCGGCCTCCAGGTCGAACGAGACCGTGGCGTTCGCGCTCGCCGCACCTCGCCAGCCCTGCCGGCGGGCGAGCACCGCACCACCGCGGATCCTGCCCTGGGCCCGGACGGCGACCGCCCGGGGCAGCTCGGGCGCGAACCGGGACGGCCGCAGCCGGTCCGCCCACCAGCGGGTGGCCAGCTCGTCCAGTCCGATCGCGACGGAGACCCGGGCCGGGGCGCCGGTGCCGTGCACCTTGACCGCGACCGCGCCGTAGTCGCCGGTGACCCGCCCGACGATCCCGTTGCCCCGGACCACCTGGTCGAGGATCGTGATCGCCGGGTTGGACCCGCTGGTCAGGTTCAGCGGGAGGGCGGCCGGTACGGACGGCTCGTCGAAGTCGGTCCGGAACCAGGAGCCGACGCTCATGAGAGGTCGGACCGGGTCAGCAGCGGCTCACGGCGGGTCCACATCCGCTCGACCGTGTCGAACAGCGGGTCGGCGTCGCTCTCGATGTGCCGGAACGTCGCCCGCATCGTCTTGAGCAGGGTGTTCACCGGCCACACCTCCCACTGCGGGATCTGCGGGGTGACCACGTCCGAGCCACTGCGGTACAGCCACAGCCAGAGCCGGGCGCGCTGCACCTGCTCCTCGGTGACCAGCGTGGCACCCTCACGGATCGCCTTGATGCTCTCGTCGAGGGTCTTGAAGTAGCCCTCGGTCGAGTCCACCACGGTCGACAGCCCGCACGAGCTCCACTCCGACCAGCCGGCCTGGATCACCGGGATGCCGTACGCCGGGAGCTCGTTGCTGACGCTGCCGCGGACGGTGACGCCCAGGTCGGTCAGGCTCCACAGCGCGTTCTTGCTGATCGCGGCGCTCGGCTTGAACTGCACGTGCTTGAGGCCGCGGTGCTGCTTGGCCAGGCCGTCGAAGAAGCCGGTCGAGTCGTACAGCGACTGGCTCGGGTGGTCCAGGAACAGCCACTGCGCCTCGTCGTGCCCGGCGGCGAAGGCGGCGGTCTCGGTGAACCAGTCGGCCAGGGTGGGGAAGAGTTCCCGGTTGGTGCCGAGGGCGTCCGAGACGGCGTGGTTGAACACCGCCACGATCGGCCGGTCCGCATCGAAGCCGAACCGGGCCGCGGCGTGCCCGCGCAGCACGGCCCGCTCGGCCGCGTTGCTCAGGTCGACCGAGGCCGAGGTGCCGCCGCGCCACCAGCTGGGCCGGCCCAGGTTGACCTTGGCCCGCCAGGCGATCAGTTCGGTCACCGGGCGCAGCTTCTCCCGTCGCGGCCAGACCTGCTCCTCGAAGACCTGCCCGATCTGCCGGGTCAGCTCCTCACGGAAGGTGCCGGCGCCGCTGTCGTGTTCGGGGAAGAGCCCGTACGCCTTGAGGCAGCCGGTCTGCTGGGTGTGGATCACCGGCACGGAGCTGCGCCGGGCCACGTCCACCGCAAGACCCCACTGGTCGTAGTCGACGTGGCTGGTGACCAGCGCGACCACGTTCTGCCGGAACTGCTCCTCGTAGAACGCGGCGAGGGCGTTGCCGTAGCGCAGCCGGGTCTCCGACGGCCGGGCCGGGAGGCGGGGCACCTTGTCGAGCCGGGCCTGGGTCGCGGCCACGTTCGCCGAGACGTCGAAGGTCGGGGTCCTGTCCGACTTACGGACGATGTCCCAGACGTCGATGGTCTCCGACGCGCCGTACGCCGTGGCCAGCTCGCGGACCAGGGAGACGTCGAAGTCCTTCCAGAGGGTGGTCGCCCACGCCTCCTCGACGCCGGTGAGGACCACCAGCCGCGCCGGCTGGATCTTCCGGATCGCGTTGGCCACGGCCAGGTTCCGCAGGGTGACGCGGATGTCCTGGTGGAAGGCCTCGACCAGGATCACCCCGTCGTCGGTGACCGGCGGCAGGTTCTTCTGCCAGAAGACCTCGGCGGCGGTGAGGAAGTGCTTCCACTCCTGCTTGTTCGCATTCAGAAACACGTCAGATCAGGTCCCAGGTGAGTGGTGTCCCCTTGGCCGCATCGGTGCGGAACACGCGGCCCATGACGGCGCCGATCGTGTCCGGCTCCAGGCCGCCGGTCGGTCGGATGGAACGGACGTTCGTCGCGGTCACCGGATCGCCGGCCGCCACGTCCTCGACGACGTAGAGCGAGCGCCGGAATCGCAGGCCTTCCCTCTCCGCCTCGGTGGGACCGATACGGGTGGTCCCCAGCGACTGCCAGGCCCGTTCCGATTCCACCACGAGGGCGGCGAGTTCGCCCGGCTCGAGCGAGAAGGCCGAATCGACGCCACCGTCGGTGCGGCTGAGGGTGACGTGCTTCTCGATCAGCACGGCGCCGAAGGCGACCGCGGCGATCGGTACGCCGATGCCGAGCGAGTGGTCGCTGAGGCCGATCGGCAGGCGCAGCGCCTCGGCGAGCACCGGGATGCGGCGCAGGTTGGTGAACTCCGGCGGCGTCGGGTACGACGCGGTGCAGCTCAGCACCGTGATGTCGGTGGCACCGGCGCCCTGGGCCGCCTCGACGGCCGCGGTGATCTCGTGCAGCGACGCCATGCCGGTGGAGATGATGATCGGCTTGCCGGTGGCGGCGCAGAGCCGGATCAGCGGCAGGTCGGTGATCTCCGACGATGCGATCTTGTACATCGGCGCGTCCAGCTTCTCCAGCAGCTCGACCGCGGTCCGGTCGAACGGGCTGGAGAACGCGGTGATGCCCCGTTCCCGGGCGCGGTCGAAGATCGGCGCGTGCCAGTCCCACGGCGTGTGTGCACGCTCGTAGAGGTCGTAGAGGTGGTCACCGCCCCACAGTTCGTGACCGCTGGAGATCCGGAAACGCGGGTGATCGACGTTCACGGTCATGGTGTCCGCGGTGTACGTCTGGATCTTGATGGCGTCCGCGCCGGCGTCCGCAGCGGCATCCACCAGCTGCAACGCCCGGTCGAGCGAACCGTTGTGGTTGCCCGACATCTCCGCAACGATGTACGGCTTCTTCTCGCTCATGGTGTTCTCTCTGTCCAGACGACCGTCTTCGGCACACCGTCGACCAGTCGTTCGTATCTGCGTGTCTCCCGGAACCCGAATCGCCGGTGCAACGCGAGGACCTGCTTGTTGTCGGCGAGGGTCTCGCCGCCCAGGCTCGGAAGGCCCAGGGTGCCGAAGGCGTACTCGACGGCCTCCTTCTCCAGCCGCATCCAGGCCGGCAACAGCCGCTTCCCGAGACCGTCCACGTCGAGGTAGAAGGACCAGGTGGTGCCGTTGAAGATGACCACCCCGGCGGGGATGCCGTCCTCCTCGTAGATGAGGACCTCGGCGGTGCGCGCCGCCCACCAGGCGGCGTGCTCGTCCGGGCGGATCTCGTGCGTGGTCAGACTGACCGCGCGCACCTCAGGATGGTTGCGCCAGGTCAGGACCACGTCACGGTCGTTGTCGTCAGCGGGTCGAAGCACGCCGTCAACGTAGGGATGTGGTTTGGACCGCCTGTGGCGCACAGGGGTGGTCAGGGGAAACCGGAGGTGTCCTTTCGGTGGACCGGCGCCGGATGCCCGCCACCCGGTACCCCGCGCGGAGGGTCGCGTAGAGCGAATAGCTGTTCGTGGCGACCAGCCGGTGCTTGATGCCGCGCGAGCCGTCCGGCGGCAGATAGCCGGCCGGGCGGTGCCGCCGGTAGAGCGAGGCGACCTTGCGGAAGTACGGACGGCGACGGCTCGGGTGCACCCGGTTCTCGTTGCCGGCCACCACCAGCAGGTGGTTGATCATCAAGGTGAACATCCGGGTCCGCAGCCAGGGCTCGACGTTCATCGCGGTCAGCCAGGCGTGCAGGCGGTCGTACTGTTCGAAGGCCTCGAAGTGCCGGTCGCTGCGGGTGGCGGTGATCGCGCCGTCCCGGCCGACCCGGTAGTGGTAGCAGACCCGGTTCAGCACATCGATGCGTTCCGCGGCGATCAGGACCGGGTTGCTGAACGGGACGTCCTCGTACCACCCGGCGGGGAAGCGCAGATCGTTCTTGGCCAGGAACTCGCGGCTCATGATCCGGTTCCAGGCGGTGTGCTGCACCCCGAGCACGTTCTCCAGGGTGGGCGGCCCGGCCAGCAGCGGTGAGCTGGCGTCCGGCTGCAGGCGGCCGTTCTCGTGCACCCGCAGGTGGTCGACGAGCAGGACGTCCGGCTCGTTCGCGCGGAGGCGGTCCAGCACGGCCCGCATCGAGCCGACGGGCAGCCAGTCGTCGCTGTCGACGAACCAGACGTACCGGCCGCGGGCCTCGGCGAGACCCGCGTTGCGGGCCGGCCCCAGGCCGACGTTCTCGTCCATGTGCAGAACCCGCAGGTCGCCGTGGCGGGCCGCGTAGCCGTCGAGCATCAGGCCGCAGCCGTCCGGGGAGGCGTCGTCGACCGCGATCACCTCGACCTGAGCGTTCTCCTCAGCGGTCAACCCGGCACGAAGCGATTCGAGGCACTGGTAGAGATAGCCCTCGACCGCGTAGACGGGCACTACGACGGTGAGTAGAACATCCATGCCGCAACCGTCGGCCCCGATGGTGAAGCGCAGGGTAACCGGATGTGTCGGGGATCTACGTCACAGACAAATCTGACCGACCAATCGACGAACATCCTCGTCGCGAACCGGCCCGGGAACGTTCGTCCCCGGGCCGCCGTCGACCTTTCGTTCTCGTGGTCCCGTCGCCGTTCCGGGAGGGACGCGGCTCAGTCCTCGGACCCCTGCTTCTGCTCCGCCACCGGGAACAGCAGCTGCTGCATCGCGTCGGTGGTCAGCGGCTCGGCGAAGTAGTACCCCTGGCCCAGTTCGCAGTTGCCGTCGGTCAGCTCACTGAGCTGACCGATGTGTTCGATGCCCTCGGCGATGGTGGACAACTGCAGTGCCTGGCCGAGCTGGATGATGCCGTGGGTCAGCGCCGCGGCGGCCGGCACGTCCCCGACGTCGTCGACGAACGACTTGTCGATCTTGATGATGTCCACCGGGAAACGCCGCAGGTACGCCAGCGACGAATAACCGGTGCCGAAGTCGTCGATCGCCAGCCGGACCCCCAGCTCCTTGATCGCCTCCAGCCGTTCCAGCGTCTCCGCCCGGTGGTCCACTATCAGCGACTCGGTCAGCTCGATGACCAGGCACCGGGCCGGCAGACCGCTGTCGGTCAACGCCGAGCGGACCACGTCCGGCAGGTCCGGGCGTTCCAGCTGCACCGCCGAGAGGTTCACGCTGACCGTCAGCATCTGGTCCGGCGGGCGCTGCTGGTTCCAGCCGGCCGCCTGCCGGCACGCCTCACGCAGCACCCACTCGCCGATCGGCACGATCATGCCGGTCTCCTCGGCGAGCGGGATGAAGTCGAGCGGCGGGACCATGCCGCGTTCCGGGTGCTTCCACCGGACCAGCGCCTCCAGCCCGGAGATCTCCCCGGTGCGGAGCCGGACGATCGGCTGGAACCGCAGCTGGAACTCGTGCCGCAGGACCGCGCGGCGCAGGTCGGCCTCCATCTCCAGGTGCCGTTGGAAGGACTCGCGCATCGCCGGCTGGAAGATGGCGTACTGGTCCTTGCCCTTCTTCTTCGCCTCGAACATCGCCAGGTCGGCGCGGACCAGCAGCTCCTGGGCGTCGGCCTCGCCGGTCGCGCCGTACGCGATCCCGACGCTGCAGGTCACGAAGGTCTCCCGGCCGTCGAGGTCGAACGGCTCGCGCATGGCCGCGAGGATGCGCCGCACCACCGGCAGTGCGGCCTCCTCGTCCGCGGTGTCCGGCAGCAGCACGGCGAACTCGTCGCTGCCCAGCCGGGCCGCGGTGTCGTCGGTCCGCAGGCAGTCGCGGAGCCGGTCGGCCGCCGCCACCAGCAGCTGGTCGCCGTGTTTGTGGCCGAGCGCATCGTTGACGACCTTGAACCGGTCGAGGTCGACGAGCAGCGTCGTCACCCCGCCGGAGCGGGACGTGGCGAAGGCGTTCTCCATCCGGGTCATGAACAGCGACCGGCTGGCCAGCCCGGTCAGCGAGTCGTGGAACGACTGGCTCATGTCGCGCAGCGTGCGGGCGTCGGTGATCGCCAGGCTCGCGTGCTCGGCGAAGGCGGTCAGTGCGTCGCGCAGCGGCTTGTCCCACTCCCGGGCCTCGGTGTGCGAGGCGACGAACATCGACCCGATCACCGCCCCGTTCTCGTGCACCGGGACCGCCATGACGCTCTTGATCTGGGCGGTGGTCACCTCGGGCACGGCGATCGGCGAGTTGGCGTAGTCGTCGACGGCGATCAGCTCGTTCCCCATGATCGCCAGGCCGACGGCGCCGAGGGTGGCGATCGGCACCTGCTTCATCTTGGCCGCGGACACGTCCGGGATGCCGGCGCCGGCGACCAGACTGATCCGGTTCGGCTCGTCGAGCAGGGTCAGGCCGGCCAGGTCGACGTCGAGCAGGACGACGAGACCGTTGGTGAGAGCTTCGAGGATCTTGCGCAGCGGCTCGCGCCGGGCGATCGACCGCTGGACCGTCGTCAGCTCGTCGAAGAGGCGCTGCCGCCGCTGCAGGGAGTCGATCAGCCGGGTGTTCTCCTCGGACTGCACGCGTTCCGACTCGATCAGCTGAAGGGCCTGCAGGCTGAGCTCGAGCACCCGGGCCAGCCCGCGGAGCAGGCAGATCTCCTCGATGCTGAAGGTGCCCCCGAGCCGGCACAGGGCCAGCACCCCGGACGGTTCGCCCTCGAGCGAGGCCACCGTCACCGCGTACTCCGCGCCACCGATCTCCAGCGAGGTGTGCCGTCCCTCGGCGATCTCGGTCAGAGCGTGCACCGGGACACGTTCGGCCGGCAGCCCGACGGACGCGGCGACGCTACCGTCGACCAGGAGCACCGCGAAGTCGGCGCCGATGGCACGGATGGCGCACTCGACGGCCGCGTGCTGAGCGGCGGCCTCGTCGGGGCGGTCGGCTACGACGGCGAGAAAGTCCGTCAGTTGCTGGGTGGCGAGCACGTGGTTGCAGTCGGCGGCGGTGCCCGTCAGTTGAGGAAAACCTGGCATCGTGCCAATCTGGTCACGAACGGTCAGTTGACCATTACCCATGGTTGTCAAATTCGGCGTCATGCGCGTGAATGGACTCGTGGGTATGCCCGAAGAGCTCGCCCCCGGCCGCCTCGGCGCGGCCTCCGTCGCCTTCCTCGGACTGGCCGCCGCCGCCCCGATCGTCACGCTGGTCACCCTGGTCCCACCCGCGCTGGCCGCCGGTGCGGGACCCCTCCTTCCTCTCGGTTTCGCCGGGCTCGCCCTGACCCTTCTGCTCTTCTCCTGCGGGTACGCGGCGATGGGCCGCCGTTCGCCGCGCGCCGGTGCGGCGTACCCCCAGATCGCCCGTGGCCTGGGACGCCCCGCCGGAGTGACCGCCGCCTGGCTGGCGATCTCCGGGTATCAGGCGATCCAGTTCGGCCTCTACGCCCTTGCCGGGGTGGCCGCCCAGCCGCTGCTGAGCGTGCCCTGGTGGATGGTGGCCGCCGCCTGCTGGGCACTGGTGGCGCTCTGCGGGCCGATGCGGGTCGAGATCGCGGCCGGTGTGGTCGCCCTGCTCGCGGTCGGCCAGGTCGTGGTGCTCGCCGGGCTGGCCGCCTCGAACGTGCTCCGGCCCTTCGGCGGGCGCGTCACCGAGGCGTCGATCGTCCTCGGCGAGCCGGGCCGGATCGACCGGCCGCTGCTCGGCCTGCTGCTCGCCGCCGGGGTGCTGGCCTTCGCCGGTTTCGAGAGCGCCGCCGCTTACGCCGAGGAGTCCCGTCTGCCGCGTCGCACCGCGGGCCTGGGCGGATTCGGATCGGTCGCGCTGCTCGGGCTGCTGCTCGGCGGGGTGAGCTGGAGCCTGATCGTCGCCGCCGGGCCGGGACGGATCGCCGGCGTGGCCCGCGATCGTGGCACCGAGCTGCTCTTCGCGATGGGGGAGGAGCGCCTTCTTCCCTGGGCGGTCACCCTCAGCCGGGTGGCCTTCCTGACCGGCGTCCTGGTCGGTGCGCTCGCGCTGCATCACACGATCAACCGTCTGGTGTACGCCCTGGGCCGTGAGCACGTGCTCCCCGCGGTGCTGGGGCACACCGGCCGGCGTACCGGTGCTCCCCGGGCGGCGTCGGTCACCCAGTCCCTGGTCGCGGGCGCGGCGATGACCGGTGCCTACCTGGCCGGTGCGGACCCGGGACTCCGCACCGCGCGCTGGTTGATCGTGGGCGGCGCGCTCAGTGTCCTGCTGGTGCTCCTGATGGCGTCGCTGGCCGCCCTGGTGCACCTCAACCGGGTGCCGGCGGACGAGGGGGCCTTCGTCCGGTTCGCCGCGCCCTTTCTGTCCACTGTGTCCCTCGGGGTGCTGACCTGGCTGGCGGTCCGGGACCTGCCGGCGCTGCTCGCCATGCCGCCGGGATATCCGCTGGTCCGGGCGGTGGCCGGGGCGATCGTGGCCGGGGTGGTGCTGGGGACGGCGCACGCGCTGCTGCTGCGTCTGACCCGTCCCGTCGTCTACGCCGGGATCGGGCTGGGCGGGTCGGCCGTGGTGGTGACGCCGCAGTCGCCGGCCGCACCGGCCGCACCGGTGGCGGCCATCGGGGCGCCGCCGCGGATTCCCCGGCAGCGGGTGCCCGGCGCGCACCGCCCCGAGCGGGTGGAGCGGGAGGCTAGCTGAAGAACTCCTGGACCTGGGTCAGCGTCAGGTAGCCCTGGGGTTTCAGCTCGTGCGGCACGGCCGGCAGATCCTTCGCGGTCACCGGCAGCACGTCGCTCGGCGGCACCGAGGTCTGCGGCGCGGGCGGCAGGTCCGGCAGGGCCATCGCCTCCCGGATCACCTCGAACATGGTCCGCACCTCGCTGGCGGCCTGTTGGGCCAGCTCGTCCGGATCCGAGCAGGCCCGGGGCAGCGCGCAGGTGAAGTTGGCGCGCAGCTGGTCGTCGACGCCGTGGATGTCGGCGCTGGGCCGCAGGTGGTCCTGGCCCTCGGTGACGATGCCCAGCTCGCAGCAGCCGGAGAAGCCGGACACGTCCCACCACCGCTGCCAGTGCGGGTCGGCGTCGAGGGTCTGCACCGCCTGTTGCAGTGCGACGAGGTAGTGACGTGGCGCCCGACCGTCCCGAGTCGCCGCCCCCAGCCGCGGATGGAGCCATCGCGCGGGAAACCGGAACTCGTTCATGGTTCGCATGGTGGCAGGAACGAAGCAGACATTGCCTCAAATCCCACACCCACGTTCGGGTGTCCTATTGCGAAATTCCCGAAAAACCACCTTATGAGGTGGCGAGCGGCGTGGAAGGGTGAAAAGTGCCCGCGAGCCCCAGAGCATATGGGGTGAAACGGACACAAGGGGCTGATAATGAAGAGATTCTGGGCGGCCGCCTCCACGGTCGCGCTCTGCGCGGCCGGTGCCACGGTGGCCACCGGGGCGCAGGCCGAGACGCTGCGCGCCGCGTCGGACGATGTTCCGGCAGCGGTCACCTGGGGACCCTGCACCGAACCGTCGCTGCGGGCACAGGACGCCGAATGCGGTTACGTGTCGGTGCCGATGGACTACACGAGGCCCAAGGGAACACAGATCCAGCTGGCCGTGTCGCGGATCAAGCACACCTCGCCGGAGAGCCAGTACCAGGGCGTGATCCTGGTGAACCCGGGCGGACCGGGTGGCGCCGGCCGGGCGATGGCCTCGCTCGGCTCGCACGTGCCGAAGCAGGCCGGCGCGCAGTACGACTGGATCGGGTTCGACCCGCGCGGTGTCGGCGCCAGCAAGCCGAAACTGACATGCGACGCGAAGTACCCCGGGTACGGCCGTCCGGCGTACGTGCCGGGCACCCCGGAGCTCGAGAAGGAGTGGCACGCGCGGACCACCGCGTACGCGGCCGCCTGCGCCAAGTCGGGCGGCGTGTTCCTGGACCACCTGCGCACCACGGACACGGTCAAGGACATCGAGAACATCCGGCAGGCGCTGTCCGCGGAGAAGATCAGCTTCTACGGATTCTCGTACGGCACCTACCTGGGTCAGGTCTACGCCACCAAGTACCCGAAGCGGGTGCACCGGATGGTCCTGGACGGTGTCGTCGACCCGACCCGGGTCTGGTACGACTCGAACCTCGACCAGGACCTGGCCTTCGACAAGGCGATCCGGGTCTACTTCACCTGGCTCGCCAAGTACGACGCCGTCTACCACCTCGGCAAGACCGCCGACGAGGTGGAGAAGCTCTACTACCGGCAGCTCGCCGTACTCGCCGAGAAGCCGGCCGGTGGGGAGATCGGCCCGGCCGACCTGACCGACGTCTTCCTGCAGCCCGGCTACTACATCTTCGGCTGGGAGGCGACCGCGAACGCCTTCTCCGCCTGGATCACCAAGAAGGACCCGTCTCTGCTGAAGAAGCTCTACGACGAGAACCACCCGCAGACCGAGGGCTCGGACAACGGCTACGCGATCTACCTGGCCGTGCAGTGCACCGACGCGAAGTGGCCGTCGTCCTGGAAGCGCTGGCGCAAGGACAACTGGCGGGTGCACCACACGGCGCCCTTCGAGACCTGGGGCAACGCCTGGTACAACGCGCCCTGCCGGCACTGGCCCGCCTCCCCCGGTACGCCGGTGAAGGTGGACGGCACCGAGGTCCCGCCGGTGTTGCTGATCAGCGAGACGCTCGACGCGGCCACGCCGTTCTCCGGCGCCCTGCGGGTCCGCGACCTGTTCCCGAAGTCCGCGCTGCTGGAGGGGGTGGGCGGAACCACCCACGCCGGTTCGCTGTTCGGCAACGAGTGTGTCGACGACACGATCGCCGACTACCTGATGTCCGGCACGCTGCCGAAGCGGGAGAAGCCGCAGGGCTCCGACAAGCGGTGCACCCCGATCGCGCAGCCCGTGCCGATCGGCGTCACCCCGGACGCCAAGGCCACCGAGAGCGGCACGGTGAACGACCGCCTGCGCCTGCAGCACCTGGTGGTCCGCCCCTGACCCAGGTGTGACCAGGGCCTCGGCGGCTCGCCCGCTGCCGGGGCCCTGCCCGGTGGGCTATGCTCGTCCCCGCGAAGGGGAGTAGCTCCCAATGTCGCGGTCGACATACTGACACCGTTCCGGTGTCCGGCCGCGCGGCCTCTCATCAAGGCGAGCGAGACCTTCGACCAGGCTGTTGTCAACGACGGCCGGGTCGAGGTCGCCCTGCGTCTGAAACCCGGTCCTCGAATCACCGGGAGACATCTGTGGAAGCCTTTCTGGTCGCGCTGGGCGTGAGCTTCGCGGTCATCTTCGTCGCCGAACTCGGCGACAAGTCGCAGCTCATGGCCATGACATTCGCGACCCGCTTCAAAACCGTGCCGGTCCTGATCGGCATCACCGTGGCCACCGCCCTGGTCCACCTGGTGTCGGTCGGCATCGGCTACGGACTCGGCGCCGCCATCCCGACCGGCTGGATCTCGCTGGTCGCCGGCATCGCGTTCCTCGGATTCGGTGCCTGGACGCTGCGCGGCGACTCGCTCACCGACGACGAGAAGACCAAGGCCGAGCGCTCCACCGGATCGGCGATCTGGGCCGTGGGCGGCGCGTTCTTCCTGGCCGAGCTGGGTGACAAGACCATGCTCGCGACCATCACCCTGGCCACCCAGCACGGCTGGTTCGGCGTCTGGGTGGGTTCCACGGTCGGCATGGTGGCCGCCGATGCCCTGGCCATCGTGGTCGGCCGTTACCTCGGCCGGCACCTGCCGGAGAAGGTCATCAAGTACGGTGCTGCAGCGCTCTTCGCTATCTTCGGCATCTGGCTGATCACCGAGGGTGTGATCGAAGTTCGATAGGGAGTCGGCGTGTGACCCGGCAACTCGACATGGCCCGGATTCAGCTCCAGCGCGGGGAGCCCCAAGCCGCCGCGGAACTGCTCGGTCCGGTGCTGGTCGCCGAGCCGGACGACGTCACCGCGCTGGTCCTGATGACGCATGCCCAGTTGGCGCTGAAACGTCCCGAACTGGCGGAGGAGACGGCCCGGCGCGCGGTCGAGCACGCGCCGGAATGGCCGGACGCTCTCGGCGCGCTGAGCCGGGTGCAGACCGCCCTGGATCGGCACGACGAGGCCATCGCCACGGCCCGGGAGGCGGTCCTGCGCCAGCCGGACAACCCGTACCGGCACAACCGGCTGGCGTGGGCGCTGCTCGAACACGGCCGCAGCGCGGTCGAGGCCGAGCACGCGGCCCGGGAGGCGGTCCGTCTCGATCCGAGCGAGGCGGACTTCCGTCTCACGTACGCGATGGTGATGAAGCAGCTCAACCTGCTGGACCGGGCCCGGCAGGCACTGCGCGACGCGCTCGCGCTGGAGCCGGACAACGCGGTGGCCCGGCACGAACTGGCCGCGCTGGACGTGGTGCACCACAACCCGTTCGCCCTGGGCCGGCTGGCCCGGGGCGCGTCCGGGCTGGTCGGCGCGCTGCGGGCGGACCCGGGACAGGAGGCCAGCCGGTTCCTGCTGGACGTGGCGCTGCGCCAGTTCCTGGTCTACACCGCGATCATCCAGGTGCTGCTGGCGTACGTGGGCTGGCGGCTGGCCGGTTCGGTGCCGGACGCGGCCCGCGCGCTGGCCGCCGCGGCGGTGCTGGCCCCGGGCGCGTACGCCGGGTACTTCCTCGCCCGGCTCGATCCGGGACTCCGCTCCTACCTGCGGAACCTGCTCACCGAGGGCCGGCAGCGGATCGCCGCGGCGGCGGCCGTCGTCGCGATGGCGCTGCTGCTGGTCGCGATCGTGGCCCCGGCCGGGTGGCTGCCGATGCTGCTCGGCATCGCGACGGCGGCGGCGTTCGCGGTACGCCTGCTGACGGCCCCGGCGGTTGACCAGGACGAGCCGGGGCGCGGGCTGTCCACGTACGCGCTGCGGTTGATCGCCGGGGTTTGTGCGGCGGCCGCGACCGGGCTGGCCATCACCACCGGCGAGGGTGATCCGCCCTGGCGTCTGGCCGTCGCGGCGGTCGCGCTGGCCGGAGCGATCGGATGTCTGCTGGTGATCCGCCGCCGGCGGGTGTGAGCCAGGCCATTCGATCTCAGGACCGTCCGTTTTCGGCCGAAGACATCCCTGTGATCATCGTCCACCTGCCCTGTGGAGCCGCCCGATGACGGAACTGGCCGACCGCTCGTTCACCGGACTCACGGGTGCGCTGGCCGACCCGTCCGAGGGACTGGTCTCCCGGGCCGCCGCGTTGTTCGAGAGCATGCAGCCCGCCGAGGCGGTCGCCGTGCTGGAACCGATGCTGGCCTCGAACCCGGAGTCGGCGTCCGGCTGGACGCTGCTGGCCCGGGTTCGGCTGACCCTGGACCAGGTGGAGCCGGCTCTGACCGCGGCGACCCGGGCGCTCGAGCTGGCGCCCGAGGACCCGCGCCCGCCGGCCATCGCGAGCCGCGCGCTGACCCTGCTGGGGCGGCACGACGACGCGATCGCGATGGCGTACCGGGCGGTGATCGTGGAGCCGCGCAACCCGCTCTGGCAGGACCGGGTGGCCTGGGCGCTGCTCGCCGCGGACCGGCATCTGGCCGACGCGGAGCAGGCGGCGCGGGCCGCGGTCGGCCTGGAGCCGAACGAGGCGCACTACTACTTCACGCACGGTGTCGCGCTGGCCGCACTGGGGCACGTCGACCAGGCCCGGCAGGCGCTGCTCACCTCGTTGCGCCTGGAGCCGGAGAACCCGGTGGCCAAGCACCGGCTGGACGTGCTGAACGGCGTGGCGATCGTGGTGCCGGAGAAGAAGAAGCGGGGCTGGAAGTTGTTCGGCCGCAAGGAGGAGACTGACACCGTCCTGCCGTGATAAGCGCGTTTTGTCGTGATAATCCGGTTCATGAGATCTTGGTGGGCGGTGGTGCCGCTGGCACTCGCGATGCTCGCTGTCCCGGCGGAGGCCCGCGCCGACGCCCCCGCGGTGATCACGCACTACGGATTCGACACCCCGGCCGGCACCATGCTGGAAGCGACCGGCGGAGCCCGCATGCTGCGGATCCGCTCCTCCTCCGGCGGCCGGGTCCAGGCCGTGCCGCACGGCACCGGCTGGGCCCTCGGCTTCCCCGGCCCGTGCCGGGGACCGCACTGCCCGCACGTGGTGCTGCAGAGCCCCTCCTCGGCCGACCTCAACCCGGGCGCCAACGACCTCGCCTACGGCGCCGACGTGCTGCTCGCCCCGGACCGGACCAGCCCCGGCCAGAACATCCTGCAGAAGGGCTACTCGGCGCTCGGCAGCCAGTACAAACTGCAGATCGACGGCCTCGGCGGCCGGCCCAGCTGCGTGCTCGCCGACGTCAGCGGGCCGTCCGTCATCTGGATCGCCCGCAGCCGGATCGGCGTCGCCGACGGACGCTGGCACCGGATCTTCTGCCGGCGCACCGGCGTGCTGCTGATGGTCGTCGTCGACCGGGCACCCCGCGGCTGGGCGCTGGTGCCACCCGGCCTCTCCGTGAACAACAACCGGCCGCTGAGCATCGGCGCCAAAGGCGCCGGCCCGAACAACGACCAGTTCAACGGCGTCCTCGACAACATCTGGGTACGCATCGGTCAGCCGCTGAGCGCCTGGAGCAGGACGGCGTCCTCGGTGTCGCCGGACAACTCCCACGCGAACACGCCGGCCAGCGACCGCTCCCGGGCATAGGCGACCTTCGCGGCGATCGTCTCCGGGGTGTCGTACGACCACCACTGCGACCCGCATCGGGCGTACGCCGTCCCGCCCACCGCGCCGGTCGGCGGGCACCGGTCCACCAGGACCCGATAGTCCTCGATGCCCTCGGCGTACCGGCCCGGCGCCGGCCCGGTGGCGGCCGCGCCCGGTCCGTCCCCGGTCGCCCCGGTCCACCCACGGCCGTAGAAACCGACACCGATCAACAGCTTCTCCGCCGGTACGCCCAGCGCCAGCAGTTCGGCCACGGTCGCCTCGGTGGTCGCGGTGTCCCGCGGGATCCCCGGATACGCGGTCAGCGCCGAGTGCGGCGCCGTCCGAACCGCGCCCTCCTCGGCAGAGGGGACGGAGGCACCGAAGTAGTCGTAGGTCATCGCCCCGACCCAGTTCGCGTACCGCGACGCCCCGGCGTAGTCGGCGGCCCGCAGCTTGCCGACGTCCCCCGGCACCGCCACCGAGATCAGCGACTGCTCCCCGAGCGCGGCCCGCAACGCCGCCAGCACCCTGGTGAGCGCGTCCGGCCCACTGGTGTCGCAGGCCAGGCCACACGCGTTCGGGTACTCCCAGTCCACGTCGACACCGTCGAAGAGTCCCGCCCAGCGCGGATCGGCGAGCAGGTCACGGCACGACTCGGCGAACCGCTGCGGATCCCGGGCCGCCGCGGTGAACGCCGGCGAACCGGTCCACCCACCGAACGACCACAGCAGCTTGAGCTGCGGATTCGCCGCCTTCAACTTGCGCAGCTGACCGAAGCTGCCGCGCAGGGCGGCGGTGGCGGCGTCGGCGACACCGTCCACGCTCTCCGCCGCCGTGACCGGCCTGCCGACCGCGGCCCACTCGTCACCGGCCGCACACCGCCCGCCGGTGACCTTGCCGAACGCGTACTTGAGATGGGTGAGCCGCTGCGCGGCGCCGGAGGTCTGCAGGTCCTTCACCCGGTAACCGCGGCCGTAGACGCTCCACTCGGTGAAGTAGCCGGCCACCACACGCGACGGCGGACTCGGGGCCGGATCCGGTGCCGGACGCGGTGGGGAACCGCACGACGCGACGGTCAGCAGGACGGACAGCAACAGCAACGCCGGTGGGAAGCGCACCGGCTCGAAGGTATCCGCAGTTCCGGGACATCGCCGGATCGTTCCCCCGTTAGGGTGCCCGCGCCCACCGGAGCGGAACGTGTCCTTGGTGACGTCCGTGGGCCACCCGGACCCGGCTGTGCGATGGTCGGTCGGTGCCTGTCACACCGCCCGTACCCTGGCGCTGGGTTCTCAACCGGACGCGCGCGGTGCTGCGCAGCGCCCTGACCACCTTCGTGGTGCTGACCCTCACCCTCTGGCTGATGCCGGGGGTGGAAGGCACCGACATCCTCGACGTCCTCGGACTGGTCGTGCTGGTCGCGGTGGTCGGCGCGGTACTGCGCCCACTGCTGCTGCTCGGCGTCACCGCCCTGGGCGGCTGGGGCGCGATGCTGCTCGGCGTGGTCGCGCAGGTGGTGGTGATGGTGGTCGCGCTGGAACTGGACCCGGCCGGGCAGATCAGCGGCCTGCCCACCCTGATCGGTGCGGCGATCGTGGCGGTGGTGGTGGCCGCCCTGCTGGACTGGATGGCCGACAGCGGCAGCGACGACACGTTCGTCCGCGAGGCACGGCGGCTGATGCGGGGCGTACGCCGCCGCGCCGCCCGCCGCGCCGGTGGCCCGCTGTTCGCCCTGCGCCGTCCCCGGCCGGGCAGCGAACCCGGCCTGCTCATGGTGCAGCTGGACGGGGTCGCCGAGCCGGTGCTGCGCTGGGCGATCCGGGCCGGCAACCTGCCCACCATCGGGGCCTGGCTGCGCGACGGCACCCACACGGTCCGCCGATGGCACACCGGTCTGCCGTCCACCACGCCCGCCTCCCAGGCCGGCATCCTGCACGGCGCGAGCCGCCAGATTCCCGGTTTCCGCTGGTACGAGAAGGACACCGGCCGCCTGATGGTCTCCAACCGCCCCCGCGACGCCGCGATCATCGAGTCCCGCCTCAGCGACGGCAACGGCCTGCTGCGCGACGGCGGGGTGAGCATCAGCAACGCGTTCAGCGGGGACGCCGCCACGAGCCTGCTGACCATCAGCCACGCCGCGCTGCCCGGCCGGTCCGCCCGGGGCTGGGCGGCATTCATGGCGTCCCCGTACGGCTTCACCCGCGCCCTGGTGCTCGGCGTCGCTGAGGTCTTCACCGAACTGCACCAGGCCCGCCTGCAGCGCCGTCGCAACCTGCTGCCCCGGGTCAGCCGGTCCGGCGCGTTCCTGGCGCTGCGCCCGGCGTCGATGCTGCTCCGCGACGTCAACGTGTCGCTGGTCGCCGAGCAGATGGCCCGCGGTGTCCCGGCGGTCTACTGCGACCTGGTCGACTACGACGAGGTGGCGCATCACGCCGGACCGGCCCGCCCGGAGTCGATGCGGCAGCTGGAGAGCCTGGACCGGATGCTCGGCGTCCTGCAGCGCCTCGCGCCGGAGGCGGCGCGCGACTACCACCTGGTGGTGCTCTCCGACCACGGGCAGAGCCAGGGCGCCACCTTCCGCCAGCGGCACGGCGAGACCCTCGACGAGGTGGTCGGCCGGCTCACCGAGACCGGCCGGCCCGTCCAGGTGGTCTCCTCGGGCAACCTGTCGATGCTGTACCTGACCGACATCGACCGGCGCACCGACCGGGCCGCGATCGAGCACGCCCATCCGCGGCTGATCAGCGGGCTGGCCGCGCACCCGGGAGTCGGCATGGTCGTGGTCCGGGACGTGGACGGGCCGGTCGTGTACGGCACGGACGGCACACACCGGCTGCGCGACGGGGTGGTGACCGGAGACGACCCGCTGCTGGCGTACGGCCCCGGCACCCGCGACGACCTGCTGCGCCACCAGGAGGCCGTGCACGTCGGCGACCTCGTGGTGATCAGCGCGGTGGACCCGGTGACCGAGGAGGTCGGCGCGTTCGAGGAGCTGGTCGGCTCGCACGGCGGCCTCGGCGGCTGGCAGACCGACGCGATGCTGGTGCACCCGGCCGGCTGGCCGGTCGCCGCGGACCTGACCGGCCCGGACGCCGTACACCGCCAGCTGGTCGCCTGGCTGGAGATGCTGGGCCTGCGCAAACCCGACCCGGAGCAGGTCTCCGCGCCGCGACTTTCGCTGAGTCACGATGGTTAACGCCAGTGTGCGGATCATCGGAGTCCTCCTGACCCTGGTCACGGTGCTGACCGGTGCGCCGGCCCGGGCCGCGGAACCCGAGGTCCGGTCCGCGCCGACCTTCGACGGCACGGTGACCGCGATCGCCTACCTGGCCGGCACCGTCTACGTCGGAGGGTCGTTCACCAGGGCCAGCTGGGACGGGCGGACCTACCGGCGGCTGCGCCTCGCCGCGTTCGACGCCCGCACCGGCGCGCTGCTCAACTGGGCGCCGGCCGCCGACGGCCCGGTCCGGGCGCTGGCCGCCACCGGCGACGACGTCTTCGCGGCCGGCGGCTTCCACACCGTCGACGGGCACCGGCGGGACTCGCTGGCCCGGATCAGCGCGGTCACCGCCGAGGTCGCCGGATTCAGCCACGACCTGGACGGCACCGCGTACGCCCTGGCCGCCGGCAACGGCCGGCTCTACCTGGGCGGCAGCTTCTCCGCCGTGGACGGTCGCGAACACCGCAACCTGGCCGCCTTCGACCTGGCGACCGGGCTGCTCGACGACGGCTGGGCGGCGCGCACCGACGACCGGGTGCACACCCTGGCGGCCAACGGCGCCGAGGTCTACCTGGGCGGCGCGTTCCACCGGGTCAACGGGGAGAAGCACACCCTGCGCCTGGCAGCCGTGGACGCGGTCACCGGTGACCTCGACAGGTACTTCCGGCCCCGGGTGACCGCCGAGGTCAACGCGCTGACGGTGGACCCGTCCGGGATCTACACGGCGGGCGGCGGGCAGGGCGGGCGGGCCGTCGCGTACGGCTTCGACGGCACGGTCCGCTGGCAGCGGGTCTTCGACGGCGACGCGGTGGCGATCACCCGCCGGCACGGCGTCACCTACGTCGGCGGACATTTCGACCGGGCCTGCCTCACCCCGCGCAACGGTCCCCAGGGCTCCTGCCTGGACGGTTCGCTGCCCCGGGTGAAACTCGCCGCGATCACCGGCGAGGGCACGCTCACCGGTTGGGCACCGCAGGCCAACGGCGTGATCGGGGTCCGGGTCCTGAACGCCGACCGCGCCGCCGACGCCCTCGACGCCGGTGGGGACTTCACCACCATCGACGGATCCGACCGCCGGCGGTTCGCCCGCTTCTCAGGCTAGTCCGCGGCTGCGGGCCACACGTTCGCTGATCGCCCAGTACCAGGTCGGCGTGATCCGGGCCAGCAGATCCCCGGCCCGTGCCGCCGGCGTGATCACCAGGCGTGGCCGGCGGCACTGGATCGCCGCGACGATCTGCCGGGCCGCCTCCTCCGGCGGCAGGGTCAGCGCGGCCTCGGAGAACCGGCGCGACTGGGCGACCTGCTCACCGTCCGGATCCGGGCCGCTGATCCGGGCGTTCACCGCGATGTTGGTGCGCACCCCACCGGGATGCACGACGGTCACGCCGAGGCCGCGCGGTTCCAACTCGTGGCGCAGCGCCTCGGTGAAGCCGCGGACCGCGAACTTGCTGGTCGCGTAGGCCACCTGACCGGGCGGCGCGACCAGGCCGAACAGGCTCGAGACGTTCACCAGGTGCGAACCCGGCCGCTCCAGCAGTTGCGGCAGGAAAGCCTTGGTCATCCGGATCACCGCGTGCAGGTTGATCTCGAGCAGCCAGTCCACATCGGCCACCGAGTTCTGCTCGAAGGTCCCGCTCAGCGTCACCCCGGCGTTGTTGATCAGAAGATCGGCCGGGCCGTGGCGCGTGGCGACCATCGCGGCCAGGTCGAGGCGGTCGCCCCCGTCACTCAGATCCATCGCGTACGTGGAGACGTCCGCCGCCCCGAGCTCCCGGCACAGGCCGGCGACCCGCTCCATGCCCTCGGTGTCCCGGTCGACCAGGGCCAGCACCGACCGTCGTTTCGCCAGATCGAGCGACAGCGCCGCCCCGATCCCGCTCGCCGCCCCGGTGATCACGCATGTCCGTCCCGCGAAGCTGAACCGTCGCACCGGCACCACGCCTTTCCGTAAGCAACTCCACGCGCACCGTCACCAACGATTATCCCGGCCGCTCTGATATGCGGCGCCTAAGAACCGCACAGGACCCGCATAGCCCGGCTCGTCAATCTTCTCCCGGTAGCGCAGCAACCACCTTCAGGAGCCCCGATGACTCAGCACGATCCGTCCGCCCGCACCGGTCAGGTCCCGCTGTACGCGCAGAATGGCCCGGCCGGATGGCCCGCAGCCGCACACCCGCGCACGCCGCACGCCGAGCCGTCCACCTGGCCGCCTGAAGTGCCGGACCCCGACTCGGTGCCCACCGACTGGTCGCCGTCCGCTCCCAGCTCCGTCCCCGGGGACTGGTCGCAGCCGACCCAGAGTTCGGGCTCCGCCTTCTCCACCTCCTCCGCTTCCTTCGCCTCCTCCCCTGACTGGTCCTCCGCCGCCACTTCCTCCACTGACTGGTCCCCCTCCACCCCCGCGACGTCCGGCGAACCCGGCGGTGCGCACGCCGCCTGGCCCGCCTCCCCCATGGAGCCGGGCGGCGCGCCCAACGCCTGGCCGCCCCGCAACACCGAGCCGAACCACAACGGCAACACCCCTGCCGGGTACGCGGAAAGCACCCGATCGTGGCAGCAACAGGCCGACGAGCCGACCGCCCACTGGGGCTCGCCGCAGGCCGGGCCGCCGCGGACCGACCCGAACCCGGCGACCTGGCACGAGCCGGTGCCGGACTCGGTCCCGCCGTCGTGGAGTGGAGGGGCGGGCGGCGTACCCGAGACGACGACCGCATCCTGGAGCAACACCGCGAGCGCACCCCACGACGCACGCCCGGCATCCTGGGGCGGCGCAGCCGGCCCGGTGCCGGACGCGGTCCCGCCGTCCTGGTCGGGACACGCCGACGCGGTGCCGGACAGCATCCCGGCCTCCTGGACCACCGCGGGTGAGGCCACCTCCACCTTCACCTCCGACGGCACCTCCGTCGGCTTCCCCGCCCAGGCCGGTGGCTTCCCGGCCCCGGCCGAGTCCGGCCGCTTCCCCGCCCAGGCCGGTGGCTTCCCCGCCCCGGCCGAGTCCGGCCGCTTTCCGGCCCCGGCCGGTGGCTTCCCCGCCCAGGCGGAGACCGCCGCGCCGCCGACCGGAGGGATGCCGGCACCCTGGACGCCGAACCCGGTCTCGCCGGCACCGCAGCGTCAGCCCGAGACGGCCGGCAGCCCGGAGCCCTGGTCGCCGCCGAAGTCCGGTGACAGCGGCGGCCCGGTCGCGGCGATCGTCCGGAAACCGAAGATGGCGCTGGTCGCCGCGCTGGTAGCGGCCGCGCTGGCCGGTGCCGGGGTGGGGGCGGGCATCACCATGGCCTTCACCGGCGGGGACAGCAGCAGCAGTGTGCCGGCCGCACCGAACGGTCAGGCCGGGGTTCCCGGCCAGGACGGCGGTCAGCAAGGCGCACCCGGTGGGCAGCAGGGCACCGCACCCGAGGGGGCCGCGCCGACCGCGCAGGCATCGCAGGGCACCTGAGACCTTGTTCGGGGGATAGGAGCGGAGGCGGTTCCCGTCGTGGGCGGCGGGGACCGCCTCCGTGAGCTTCACACGCGTGGTACCTCAGGCTCTCGCCTTACGCGTGCGGTTCCTCCAGCAAGGCGGCGGCCGCGGCCTCGTTGCGGGCCCGGCGGCGGCGGACATGCCGTACGTGGAACGTCACGTAGATGGCGACGGCGGCCACCACCACACCGATCGCGATCCACCGATACCGGTGGGCGTGCTCCATCAGCGTCACGATGTTCGCGCCGAGCTGGTAGGCGACCGTGGTCCAGAAACCGACCCAGAGCGCCGCGCCGATCGCGTTGTAGAGCGTGAAGGTCTTCCACGGCATCTTGGTGATGCCGGCGATCACGCCGTTGAGCTGTCGCAGGCCGTCGATGAACCGGGCCACCACGATGATCCGGTTGCCGCGCCGGGCGAAGAACTGTTCGGCCTGCTCCAGACGCTTCGGGGTGATGAAGATGTACTTGCCCCAGCGGTGCACCGCCTTGCGGCCGCCGCGCAGACCGATCCAGTAACCGATGTTGTCGCCGATCACCGCGGTCAGGAACGAGATCAGGGCGACCAGCCAGATGTCCATCCGGCCGTAGCCCGCGTAGATCGCCGCCGCCACCATGATCGTCTGGCCGGGCGCCGGCACGCCGAAGCTCTCCACGACGATCACGCCGCCGATGGCGAGGTATCCCCAGCGGTCCAGGATCGGGGCTACGCCGTGCAGAAACCCGGGAAGCTCGGCTGAAGGTGGCATCCGCTACACGGTAGCTGCCGCCGGGAGCGGCACCACACTGACCTGTTCCGGAAGGGGAGTCAGACCTTTCGGGGTCAGCCTTGCTTCTGTGCGCACGCTGTGCCTTTCCTATGTCTGATCTGCTGCTTCGTTCGTCTTCGCGCGGACAGGAGGTCCGGCTTCGGACTCGGTCTTCTGCTCGGCTTTCGCTTCGGCCTTGCTGCTCTGCCCTGACTGGCCGGCCTCCGGCTCGTCTTTCGGTTCGGCTTACGACGCTGCTTCGAGGCGGCCCTTACGACGCGGCCCTTACGACGCGGCCCTTACGACGCGGCCCTTACGACGCGGCCCTTACGACGCGGCCGGGGAAGAACAGCGGCGCCGATCCGAACCGGATCGACGCCGCCGTGGGGAGGGCTTGTCAGATGGTGTCGGCCGACAGCTGACCGCGCAGCTTGGTCAGGGCCTTGGTGAGCAGCCGGGAGACGTGCATCTGGGAGATGCCGATCTGGTCGGCGATCTGCGACTGGGTCAGGTTGCCGTAGAACCGCAGCGTCAGGATCTTCTGTTCCCGCTCGTCCAGGGTGGCCAGCGCGGGGCCCAGGGCGACCCGGGTCTCGGCGATCTCGAACTCGTGGTCGTCGCCACCGAGGGTGTCGCCGAGTTCGGTGTTGCCGTCCGTGCTGATCGGGGTGGAGAGGCTGGTCGCGTTGTACGCCCGCGCGCCTTCCAGGCCTTCCAGGACCTCTTCCTCGGTGATCCCGAGGTGGACCGCGATGTCGGCGACTGTCGGCGACCGGCCCAGGCTGTGGGTCAGGGTGCTGTTGGCCTCGGTGATCGAGAGGCGCAGTTCCTGCAGGCGGCGGGGCACCCGGACGGACCAGGTGCGGTCCCGGAAGTGGCGCTTGATCTCACCGATGATGGTGGGGATGGCGTAGCCGGCGAAGTCGACACCGCGCTCGGGGTCGAACTTGTCGACCGCCTTGATGAGGCCGACGGTGGCGGTCTGGACGAGGTCGTCGGTGGGCTCGCCGCGACCGGAGTAGCGGTGGGCGAGATGCCGGGCCAGCGGCAGCCAGGCCTCGATCGCCTGGTCACGCAGCGAAGCGCGGGACGGGTGACCCACCGGCATGGCGGCCATCGCGCCGAGCAGCTCAGCAGCGCTGTCGACCGGAGCCTCGGCGCTGCGGGCGGTCTTCGACGGCACCGCCGTAGTGGTCTTCGACGGCGCTTCCGTGGCGGTCTCGGTAACAGTCATGGTTCTGGTCCTCCCTGGCACCTGACCGGAGAGCCGGTCCCTGAGTGCGGGACCCGGTCGGTCGGGCGTCCAAATCCGTATCCGTGACGCGGCGGTTGTTTCCCACCACAAGACGCAGTGGGCCGTTCGGTTACAGGGACTCTATCCGACAGGTCGAGAGAAGACTAGCCGAAAGTACGATGCCTTTAACATGCCAAACCACTCGAAAAGGGATATCGTATTTAGCCCACCTGCGGTGCCACCTGGTGTTTGGCCCAGCCGGGACACCGCTTCAGGGGTCAACCGTCCGGCCCAGTGATTTCCCCGGTGTGGCGGGCAAGATGGACGTCATGACCGCGCTGCCCACCTCAGCGCCGCTTCCCGGGGCCCTCGAGCTTCGCGGCTGGACGCTCGACGGTTACCAGGGTCTGCGCGACCTCCGGGCCGAGTTGCGGGAGGCCGTCGTGGAGGTCTCGTCCGCGGATCTGGGTGACCTGGCCGACCGGATGGCGGTCGTCGCCACCGAGCTCGCGACCAACGCGTTGCGCCACGGGCTCCCGCCGACAGTGATCCGCCTTCTCCGCGTCGACGACCGCTTCGTGCTGGACTGCGCGGACCACGACGTCCAGGCGGCGCCCCGGCTCGACCCGGACCGCCCGCCCGGCCGCGGCGGTCTCGGCCTTCTTCTAACGCGGACGTTCGCGGTCGACGTGGGTTGGTACAAGACCGACCGGACCAAGCACGTGTGGGCCAGCTTCCCGGCCGTCCCGCCGGTCCGATTCACCGCCCGCGCGAAAAAGTTCTGACTGTTCGTGACGTTCGGTGATTGCGCGATCTCGTGAATGTAATTCCCTCTCACTAATGATCTCGAAACGCGCTGGTCACAGCCGTTTCGCTCGGGGGAGGGGGCCGATTTGGCGTTGCGGGGGCGGGCGGGTAAAGTTCTCCGAGCCAGCAGGGAAACGGGCGAGACAAACCGGAGACCTCCACTGAGTGGAGCGAACCGAATCGGTCGTCCTGCAGGACCCCGAGGAAAGAGCGCACGGTTCACCGTGTAATCTTCCGAGGGACTCGAACGGATTTCTCAGCCGATCGAATTCGCCGGAAACGCGGATTTGACGGGGCGGAAAACGAGAGAGTAAAGTTGAGCGAGTGCCCCGGGCAACGGGCCGCGGAAGCGGGTCGTGAGATGGTGTGCGGTTGTTCTTTGAGAACTCAACAGGGTGCTTGATAAGCCAGTGCCAATTATGGCAATACCCCGGCTCATCATTTCGGTGGTGGGTTGGAGATTCCTTTGGCAACATTTGTTTGTTGCCGGGACGCTTTTCCAAAGATTTTGTTGGAGAGTTTGATCCTGGCTCAGGACGAACGCTGGCGGCGTGCTTAACACATGCAAGTCGAGCGGAAA